>PSMW01000005.1:96743-99382 GCA_040290295.1 Ignavibacteria bacterium | reverse complement strand
CGTGAGCTGCAGGAGTTGGAGCAACGGTATCCCGAACTGCAAACACCCGATTCGCCGACGCAGCGTGTCGGCGGACAGCCGACCAAAGAGTTCCCGACCGTTCAGCACGATCCGCCGATGTTGAGTTTGGCGAACTCATATTCCGAAGAGGAAATTCGAGATTTCGATCGCCGCGTGCGGACCTTGTTGGGCAACGACAAGCCGCGCTATGTTGCCGAGTTGAAGTTCGACGGCGTCGCGATCGCCCTGCGGTATCGCAACGGCATTTTCGTGCAAGGAGCAACGCGAGGCGACGGAACACAGGGCGATGACATCACCGCAAATCTGCGCACGATTCACAGCCTGCCGCTCCGGCTTCGCAATCCCGACAAACACTTCCTCAACATTGAAGTACGCGGCGAGGCGTACATGGACAAAGCGGATTTCGTGGAGATGAATCGGCAACGCGAAGCGGCAGGCGAGAAGCTCTTTATGAATCCGCGCAACTCGACCGCGGGAACACTGAAGCTGCAAGATCCGAAGATCGTTGCCTCGCGCCCCATCAAGATGTTCGCATACTTCCTGCTTGCACCCGAAGCCAAACTGACGAGCCACTACAACAATCTCCAGATCCTTCGCTCCCTCGGTTTTCCCGTGAACGAACACACCACGTTGTGTGCAAGCATCGACGAGGTGATTGCGTTCTGGAGAACATGGGAACAGAAGCGTGACGATCTTCCGTACGATATCGACGGCATCGTCGTCAAAGTCGATTCGTTGGAACAACAGGCGCGTCTGGGTAGCATTGCAAAAAGCCCGCGCTGGGCTATCGCTTTCAAATTCTCTTCGCGCAAGGCGGAAACGATTCTCAAGGACATCATCCTACAGGTAGGGCGGGTCGGCACGATCACACCTGTTGCGGAGCTGCAACCGGTGTTCGTCGGCGGTACCACGGTGAGTCGCGCGAGTTTGTACAACATGGACTACATCCAGGAGCTGGACCTGCGCGTCGGCGATACGGTGATTGTCGAGAAAGGCGGCGACGTCATTCCGAAAGTGACGGAGGTTGTCCTTGCCAAGCGTCCCAAACACGCTGTGCCCTACACGATACCGAAACACTGTCCCGAGTGCGGCTCGCCATTGTTCAAGCCCGAAGGTGAAGTGAACTACTACTGCGACAACGCCGAGTGTCCTGCGCAGGTCAAGGGACGCATCGAGCATTTTGCCTCGCGCGGGGCGATGGATATCGAAGGGTTAGGTGAAGCCGTCATCGAGCAATTGGTGGGGTTGGGTTGGGTGAAGAACTATGCCGACCTGTTTGTTCTCCACAAACATCGCAAGGAGATGGTGGAGCTTGAACGGTGGGGAGAGAAGAGCACGCAAAATCTTCTCGACGCGATCGAAGAGAGCAAGAAGCGACCATTCCATCGCGTCATCTACGCCTTGGGGATTCGCCACGTGGGGCAGGGCGTTGCACAACTGCTGAGCGAACACTTCCCGTCGATCGACGCGCTGCAGCGTGCGAGCGTGGAGGATCTGCAAGCGGTCAGCGGCATCGGCCCGCAGATAGCCGAAAGCGTCGCTCGCTTCTTTCGCGAGAAACATCATCGCGAGATCATCCGCCGACTGAAGGAAGCCGGCGTGACGATGAGCGCGGCGACCCCGCGCAAAAAGGGACCACTCAGCGGATTGACGTTTGTGCTGACCGGAACGCTGCCGACGTACACTCGCGAGCAAGCCAAGCGCATGATCGAAGAGGCGGGCGGAAAAGTGGCGTCGAGTGTCAGCAAGAATGTCCAGTACGTGTTGGTCGGCGAAGATGCAGGCTCGAAATTGGAGAAGGCGAAACAGTTGGGCATTCCGACGATCGACGAAGAAGCGTTCAAGAAGATGATACGGCGATGACGGCACGGAAGAACATGCTGGTGGCACTGCGGCGAAGGATTGGGATGGCGCTTGCGGCGTTCCACTTTCGTGGATGGCGCGATGACGTGATTTCGTTCGCCCGCGCCGTGTCGGGTGCACAGCGTGTGTTGGTCGTGATGCCCCTCAATCAGCGCGAACTCCTTTCGGCATTCAATGTCATTGTCATGCTCAAGCGGAAATTCGATGAAGAGCGCATCACGGTCATCGGCGACGAGCGTGGGCTTGAAACCCTTCGCTTGATGCCGAAGAGTCACTTCGTCCAGATTCGCGAAACGGACGTCGATCTGTTCTTTCATCCTCGTCCGGCATTTCTCACTCTCATCAAAGATCGGCGGTTCGATCTGGCAATCGACCTCAACCTTGATTTCGTACTCCCGTCAGGCTATATTTGCAGAGAGAGCAACGCGAAGGTTCGTATGGGGTTTGCCGGACCGAGCGTAGATCGATTCTACAACTTCCAAATCCAACCTGATCCTCGACAACCACGACAGACGATGTACGATCGCGTCGCAAAATGTTTGTATATGTTCTAAACGGTAACAGCACAGAGGTGGAGTTATGAATTTCGAAGTGGCACGCAACGGCAGTGCGGTCACACTACGTTTGAAGGAGCGCAAACTCGACTCGACGGTCTCTCCCGAGTTGAAGGGTGAGTTTCTCATCCTCTGCAAGCCCAACGTGCAAACCCTGACCGTGGACTTGCACGATGTCGAGTTTTGCGACAGCAGCGGCTT
>PSMW01000005.1:55000-96733 GCA_040290295.1 Ignavibacteria bacterium | reverse complement strand
CGCCCTGCTGATCGCCGACCGCAAAATGAAGGAGCACGGCGGCAAAGTGGTGTTGCGCAATGTGCACAAGAACGTGCACAGCCTGATCAAGATTTCGATGCTCGACCGCGTGTTCGAAATCCACGAGGCGCGCGCTGCGGCAAAATCCTGACACCCACCGTCCGTCCCCGCAGAACGACACTGTGCGACGCCGGGCAGGAGGCCGCTTCAGTGCGGCGCGCTCCTGTTCTTACGGTGAAGCATGATGGTCTTCCGATACGCTGCGGACTCTTCTTCTGCCTCCACGCTGCGTCTGCCGTCGAGCCTCTGTGCGATGGAGGGCTTCCTTTTCTTCTCTGCTCGTCGTGGTTGTTTTCCGTGCACGCCTGCCGTTCGAATGATGGGGCGCGTGCGATGAAAGGTCGCATGGTCGTTGCATCTGCAGTTCTGATTTTTGGTGTTGCACGCATGAACCGATTCCACACGACGGTGCAGCGACATTTGCGGCGACGCTGGCGAAAGCAGCTTAAACCCGCATTCCGTATCTTCGACTCGTCATATGGAACGAACTCGGCGAAGGGACGATGATCGAACCAACGAGGAAGTTTAGATTTTCGGTGTTGGAGAAGGTTCAGCAGTTCGCCGGCGTTCCGCTCGACGGTACGCATCTGCAGTCTGTGCTACGGCTGCACACATTGCGGAAACACTGGAAAGGCAACGCACCGATCCAGAGGAAACTTGATCAAGTCTTGTATCTCTTCGTCTCGTTACAGATCGAGCGCGCACGCCGGATGCTGGACGAGATTCACTGAACATCGCACTCATTCGCGGTACGATTCCTATGCAGATACGCTTCCACGGTGCTGCACGCACCGTTACCGGCTCGATGCATATCCTCACGGTCGGCGGCAAGACCGTGGTGTTGGATTGTGGTATCTTTCACGGCAAGAGGGATGAGGCACGCGAGCGCAATCGGTCATTTCCGTTCGACCCGGCGGAGATCGCCGCGGTGGTCCTCTCGCATGCACACATCGACCATAGCGGGAACCTGCCGGGACTCGTCAAGCAGGGTTTCCATGGTCCCATTTACTGTACAAAAGCGACGGCGGATCTCTGCGCCGTGATGTTGAAGGACAGCGCACACATTCAGGAAAAGGACGCGGAATACGTGAACAAGAAGCACGCGAAGAAGCACCTTCCTCCCGTCGAACCGCTCTACACGCAGGCAGATGCCCACAACACAGTGCCGCTGCTCATCGGGATGGATTACAGCGCAACGTTTCCGGTTGTCGATGGCATCGAGGCGCGCTTCGAAGATGCCGGACATATTCTCGGCTCGGCAAGTATTGCCCTGACGCTGCGTGAAGGAAGCCGAACGGTGACGCTTGCCTTCACGGGCGATCTTGGGCGGCCCAACCTTCCGATCCTGCGCGATCCGGTCTTTCTCGGCGATGCGGATTATCTTATCAGCGAGAGCACCTACGGCGGCAGGATCCATGCACCGGTGAGTGCGATGGAAGAGCAACTCTTGGATCCTCTTCGCCGCGGCATCGAGCGAAAAGCTAAGATGATTATCCCCGCGTTCAGTGTCGGCCGCACGCAGGAGCTTGTGTATGTGTTGCACAAGCTCAGCCTTGCCGGAAAGATCGATCATCTTCCCGTCTTCGTTGACAGCCCGCTTTCGGTGAACGTCACCGAAGTGTTCAGGAACCATCCCGAGTGTTTCGACAGCGAGACGTGGGAAATACTCAATGCCGATCACGACAACGATCCGTTCGGATTCGAGCGACTGCAGTACATTCGGGACGTAGAGCAATCGAAGGCGCTGAACGATCGACCTGGTCCATTCATCGTCATCTCCTCGCAAGGGATGTGCGAAGCCGGGCGGGTCTTGCATCATCTTGCCAACGGCATCGGGGATCCGAGGAACATGGTGTTGATTGTGGGGTATCAGGCGGAACACACGCTCGGCAAGAAGCTGGTGATGCGCGAACCGGTGGTGAACATTTTCGGAGAGCCGCATGAAGTGAAGGCAGAGGTGGTGGTGCTCAACGCATTTTCGGGCCACGCGGATCGCAATGAATTGCTCGCCTATCTCCAGCAGTTCGATAAGCGGCGGCTTCGCTCATCGTTTCTCGTTCACGGCGATCTCGATCAGGCCGAAAAGCTTACTGCCGGCATGAAGGAGGCGGGGTTCGGTCGGGTGGTCATTCCCACGCGTGGCGATCGAGTGGAGTTATAACCATGATGATGAAGATGGTGCGGCGGTCGAGCCTGTTGCAAGCAACGCTGTGCGTGA
Organism: Ignavibacteria bacterium; assembly: GCA_040290295.1. GTDB lineage: Bacteria > Bacteroidota > Ignavibacteria > UBA10030 > UBA6906 > CAADGV01. The sequence continues at coordinate 94,455 of PSMW01000005.1, read as the reverse complement.
TGCTCGCCGCGGCAACGCACGCACAGGAGCCGTCGCGTTCGCTCGATCTGTTCTCCTCTTCCGCCGATACCGTGCTGCGACACAATGCCGCGAGTGTGCTCTTCGAGCGTAATCTCAACACCTTCAACTGGATCGGCAGCGTGCGTCTCGATACGTCGGCGTTGGGCACGCGTCTTCGGTTGGACGACCTTCTCCTCTCCAACATCATCTTGCTGGAGGCAACGCCGACAGCCACGGAGCAGCGGCTGCAAAGCACGCAACATCGCCTGCGACTGCACCTGAGTACGCCCATCACGAACGAAGTGAGCGTCACGGGACAGTGGGCATCGCTCAACTACTCGGACAAGAAGGCCGTCGGGCTCAGCTCTGCTTCGATTAACTCCGTGCTCGCCGGTATCGAGTACACACCCATACCGTTGTTCACCATCGCTCCCTCGATCGGTCACCGATGGGACAATCAGATCGATGTACGAGACCGAGGGTTGAGCTATACCCTTGCTGCGCGAACGAATCCGGTTGCCTTCGACGATTACCACATTGTCGGCAGTGCACAGTTCCAACAGGACCGCCTCGACCCACGATTGCTCGAGCAGCACTTCGCACGGTTCGGTTTCCAGAAATCGTTTATCGGCAGAACGCGGGATAGCCTCGACGCAGGATTCGCACACAGTCGCAGGGAGTTCTACACATCGCAGGCGAGTGCGTTGGAGAGCCGCATCGAGAACATCGTCTCGTTCGGCAACTTGTTGGAGTACGAGTTCGATCCGACGTTTCTGTCGTCGTTCTTCCTTGCGGTCTCCAATCGCATGTTGGACAAAGACTACCGCGCATTGCAGTCGTTTGCGATTGCGCCGGCACAGTACAATACCGGGATCGAAGAGTTCCGGCTCGAGACGTTCGTCCAAGCGCTCTACCGAGACGACCAAAGCGGTGTGGCTGTTTCAGCACGGCTGGGCTACAGCGAGCGGAACGAACGGCATTTTGCCAAGAATCCGACGACCGGTTTCTTCCGCGATTCGACTGAAGTACTGTTGGGAGAGCGCGCGGCACAAGAACAGGAGCGAACCAAGGACAATCTCACACGGCGCACATCATTTGCCGGAACCGTGGACGTTGCCCTGTCGCGCTCCGATCGGCTCACACTGTCGGGTGCGGCAAGCATCCTCCGCTATGATACACCCAGCGCTGCAAACGTGGAGGATCGCGACGAACAACTGCTTGCGCTTTCACTTTCCACCCGGCACACGCTCAGTCGGTACCTCGAGCTCTCCTTCACGCTCGACGGCACGTTGAGCCACATCGTGTATTTATTGCGCGATCGCAGCGCAAACAACAACATCAACCGCGTGCTGCGGTTTGCTCCACGCACATTCTACAAGCCCGCTTCGTTCCTCTCGTCGATGAACACGTTCGAGGTGTTAGCAAACTACACGGTGTACGACTTCGAGCAGCAAGCAGCACAAGTACGAAGTTTTTCGTACCGGCAGTTCGGATGGATTGATTCGACATCGTTCGAGGTGACCGACCGTATTGAGCTTGACTTTTTTTTGTATTTGAAGTTATATGAGCGTGGACAGTTGAACTGGCAGGAATTTTCAGAGCGGCGGGAGAACTCGTTCGTTGACAAGACCTACGCGGTTCAGGTCCGCTTTGCGCCGGAGGAGGAAGTACTGTTTGCCGCAGGACTTCGCTACTTCAGCCAAACGCGGTACAGCTACAGCGGCACCACGCGCAAGTTGGATTCGTTCCTTCGCAGCGTGGGACCGACGTGTATGATTCTCTGGCGGCCGCATCGAAAGGGGGAAGTGATGATGAACGGTTGGTACGAACAGCGACGACTCGAAGGCGGCGGTGTACGTTCGCTCGCAAACATGACACTCACCGTTACACTCACGATTTAACCAACAGCCCGTGCAACCGACCACAATACGCATGACATTGCCCAGCAGGCCGAACGCCGTCAGTCGCGTTGAAGGCTTCCTCCGCAAAATCAATCGTCGCGTGCATCTGGACGACATCCAAACCAACAAACTGATGGTTGCCCTCACCGAGGCGGTCAACAACGCCATCATGCACGGCAACAAGGCGAACATGAAGAAGAAGGTCGTCGTGGTCTGTCATTGCATGCCGAACGAGCTTGTCATCACCGTCACCGATCAAGGGAAAGGTTTCAAGTTGGAAGATGTCGAAAATCCTCTCGCCGAGGAAAATCTTCTTCGCACCAGCGGTCGTGGGATCTTCCTCATGCGCACATTAATGGACAAAGTCGAATTCGAGATGGGCAAGAAAGGCTCTACGGTGACGATGGTGATGGAGTTGCGACGGTAAGCGATGGAAGCCGATCGACTCGTTCGTTTCGCTACGGGGCAAGTGCACGTGGTGGGTGAGCACGCCTGCCAATGGTTCCTTCGATGTTTCGCTTCGCCTCTCCCTGATGAGAGCATGGAATGCAACGCGCGCTTTTTGTATCTTCACAATGAAACCTCCGTTTTCATGATGAGGAGAGGACACTGTTCATTCGGGTTACAGAGAGCATGAAAGCCAACGTGAGTCAATTGCAGGCAATCTTCGAGGCGTTCGGTCCCAACGCCGGGATGGTCGAGGAGCTGTTCGAAGAGTATTTGAAAAATCCCGCCGCCGTCAGCAGGGCGTGGCAACAGTATTTTGGCGAGATCCTTCGAACCACCGGCGGCAATGGCGCAGAGACGCCTGGCCAACCGACACCTTCCTCGAGCGCAACGCAGCCTGTCGTGACGAGCGTTTGCTCTGCGGGAATCGAATCCCCCGAGCAATCAACGGCTCTTCGTGGTGTTGCAGCGAAGGTTGTCGAGAACATGGAGGCGAGCCTTTCGCTGCCGACGGCAACGTCCGTACGGACTATTCCCGTTAAGGTGTTGGAAGAGAATCGCCGATTGCTCAATCAGCATCTCGCGGTTCGTGGCGGACCGAAGATTTCCTACACACACATCATTGCCTGGGCAATCGTCAAAGCCCTTGGCGACTATCCGAATCTCAATGCCGCCTTCACACGTATCGGCGGCGTTCCGCATCGCACGGAACGTCCTCATGTCAATATCGGGCTTGCCGTCGATCTCACCCGAAAAGGCGGGACACGATCGCTCGTTGTGCCGAATGTAAAGCACGCCGAGGCGATGAGCTTCGCGCAGTTCGTCGCGGCATACGATGCGATCATCACCAAAGCACGCACACATGCGCTCGACCCCGCGGATTTCCAAGGTACGTCCATTACGCTGACCAATCCGGGAACGGTCGGTACTGTCGCATCCATCCCGCGATTGATGCCCGGACAAGGTGCCATCATTGCGACCGGCGCCATTGCTCTGCCGGCGGAGAACCACGGCATGTCGCTCGAGACGTTGTCGGCTCTCGGCATCAGCAAGGTGATGACGATGACCTGCACGTACGATCACCGCGTCATTCAAGGTGCGGAGTCGGGTCAGTTTCTGGCGCGCATCCATGCGTTGCTCCTCGGCGAGGATGGATTCTACGACGCGCTCTTCGCCGACCTCGAAATCCCTTACGAGCCTGTGCGTTGGCAGACAGATCGATATCCGTTGGTGGGCGGCGCCCATCTCGATGCTTCCATCGAAAAGCAAGCGCGCGTTCTCCAACTGATCAATGCATACCGCGTGCGCGGGCATTTGATTGCGCATCTCGATCCGCTCGTCAACAAGCCGGGGCATCATCCCGAACTCGATCCGGCATTCTACGGACTGACGATCTGGGATTTGGATCGCGAGTTCATCACGGGCGGTCTTGGCGGCAAACCGCGTGCAACCCTGCGTGAGATACTCGACATTCTGCGCGAGACGTACTGCGGAACGATCGGTGTCGAATACATGAACATCCAGGACACCGCGCAAAAGCAGTGGCTGCAAGAACGGATGGAGCCGGTCCGTAACCACCACTCGCTGACAGCGGAGCGGCGGAAGCAGGTGCTCAAGAAATTGACCGCAGCGGAGGGGTTCGAAAAATTCCTCCACACAAAATTCATCGGCCATAAGCGCTTCTCCCTCGAAGGCGGTGAAACGATGATGGCGATCCTCGATACCTTGTTGGACGATGCCGCCGACGCTGGCGTCAGGGAAGTGGTTATCGGGATGGCACACCGCGGACGATTGAACGTGTTGGCAAACACCATCGGCAAGTCGCTCGCGAAATTATTCTCCGAGTTCGAAGGCTACGTCGATCCAAGCAGCGCGCAAGGCTCGGGCGACGTCAAGTATCACCTCGGTGCAAAAGGTGTGCATCGCGGTCCGAGCGGGAAGGAGATCGAAGTGTCCGTCGCTCCCAATCCTAGTCATCTCGAAGCTGTGAATCCGGTGGTGGAAGGAATTGTGCGAGCGAAACAGGATCGTCTTGGCGACAGCGATCATCAACAGGTTCTCCCGATCCTGATTCACGGCGATGCGGCTTTTGCCGGACAGGGATTGGTTGCCGAGACGCTGAATCTTTCGCAACTGCACGGTTACCGCACCGGCGGAACGATTCACATCATTATCAATAATCAAATCGGGTTTACCACGACGCCCGAAGACGCGCGCTCGACGCCGTACTGCACCGACGTCGCGAAGATGGTTCAAGCACCCATCTTCCACGTTAACGGCGACGATCCCGATGCATGCGTGCGCGTTGCACGCTTGGCGTTGGAGTACCGCCGCACGTTCGGGAAGGATGTGGTGATCGATATGTTCTGCTATCGCCGGCATGGCCATAACGAAGGCGATGAACCGAGCTACACGCAACCGTTGCTCTACAAGAAGATCAAACAACACCCGTCCGTGCGACATCTGTATGCCGAACGTTTGGTGCGTGAAGGTGTGGTGACGCAAGAAGAGTTGGAAGCGATGAACGCCAAAGCGCGGCAGCGGTACGAGCGCGCGTTCGAAGCAGCGCAAAAGCGCGAAATGCACTTCAAACCCGACGTGCCTCTTGCCGTCAGAAAAGAAGAGCTTGCTCAGGTGCAGCCCGTCCCCCAAACAGCGGTACCCCTCGCGCTGCTCCACGAAGTCACGCGCGCCCTCACCACGCTTCCCGAAGGCTTCACACTCAATCCCAAACTTCAACGCATTCTGGATGAGCGCGCACTGCTGTTGGAAGGCGACACGAAGATCGATTGGGCGTTTGCCGAGGCGCTTGCGTTCGGTACGCTCGTGGCGGAGGGAACGCCGGTACGACTCAGCGGACAGGACAGCGGGCGTGGAACATTCAGCCAGCGGCACGCCGTGCTCTATGATGCGATGAGCGGCGCGGAATACGTTCCGCTCAACCACATTCGTAAGGGACAAGCGCCGTTCAGCGTGTACGACAGTCTGCTCTCGGAAGCAGCAGTGTTGGGTTTCGAATTTGGCTACAGCGTGGCAGATCCGCTTGCGCTGGTGTTGTGGGAGGCACAATTCGGTGACTTCGCCAACGGCGCACAAGTCATTATCGATCAATTTCTCGCAGGCTCGGAGGCGAAGTGGCAGCAACCGTGCGATGTGGTGTTGTTGTTACCGCACGGATACGAAGGGCAGGGTCCCGAGCACTCGAGCGCGCGCTTGGAGCGTTTTCTTCAACTCTGTGCCGAAGAGAATATGCAGGTGGTGAACTGCACAACGCCTGCACAGTATTTCCATGTCTTGCGTCGCCAGATGCGCGACAATCGCCGCAAGCCGCTCATCATCATGACACCCAAAAGTTTGCTCCGACATCCCAAAGCGGTTTCGTCGCAGAACGATTTCGTGCATGGACGATTCCATGAAGTGTTGGACGATCCGCGTGGTATCGATCCGACAGACATCACTCGATTGATTTTCTGTGGCGGCAAGGTGTATTATGAGCTCCTTGCCGAGCTTGCCCTCCATCCCAAGCCGTCGGTTGCTGTCGTGCGGCTCGAACAATTCTACCCGTTCCCTGCCGATCAAGTTCAGACAATGCTGAGGCGCTACGCACGCGCACAGGATGTGGTGTGGTGTCAGGAAGAGCCGAAGAACATGGGCGCGTGGTCGTTCTTGCAGCCGCTGATGCTGGAGGTGTTGGAAAGCGGACGGAAGCTCTCGTACATCGGTAGGCCGGCAAGTGCGGCAACCGCAACAGGTTCGTTGCGTGTTCACACCGCCGAACAAGAGGCGCTGGTGCGCGCAGCAGTGGGAGGATTGTAAGGGAGCGCTTTCAGCGTCCCCTTTTCATACCTGAAAGCACAAAAGAAGCGTACTCGCATGCTGAACTCCCCCATGCCCACATCGCGCCCGTTTGAGACATGCTTGTCCTTTCGAGTCACATCGTACGACGTAGACTACGTCGGCTACGCGCACAACATGGTGTACTTGCGCTGGTTAGAAGATTTGCGCATCGCGATGTTGGCGCCGCATTATGCGCTCGAACGCTTCGTGCGTGAAGGGATCTCGCCGATCATCGTCCGTACGACGATCGAGTACAAGAAGCCGCTCCGCCTCTTCGATACCTTCACGGGAACGATTTGGGTCAGCGACCTTCTCGGTGTGCGTTGGACGGTGCAGCACGAGTTGGTGCGCGACGAACATCTTGTGGCACAAGCTGAGCAGTTTGGCGTCTTCATCCACCTTGCCTCTGGTCGTCCCGCTCGCGCTCCGGCGGAGTTGATGGAGAAATACCTCGCGATCGATCACGATCGTGCGTGAGCATGCCTTCGCTGGTTGAGACGGTCGATGAGATATGTTCCGAGGCGGGAGCGCTTTCGCAACTTCCGCAGTTCGAGTATAGACCGCAGCAGCGCCGCATGGCGGTTGCTATTGCGGAGGCACTTGTTGCACGCAGACATCTCATTATCGAAGCTCCCACCGGCGTTGGCAAGTCGCTTGCCTACCTTATCCCGACCTTGTTGTATGCCCGGGCTGAAAAACGCAAAGCCATTGTCTCGACGCATACGAAGAATTTACAGGAGCAGCTCTTCCACAAGGATCTTCCCATTGTACGTTCGGTGCTCGGTGCGAAGGAGGTTCATGCCGTTCTGCTGAAAGGACGCCGCAATTATTTGTGCACCACGCGCCTGAAGCGCGCAATGGCGGCAACCGGCTCCCTGTTCAGCGCCGACGAACAGATCGAGCTGCAACGCATCCATGCATGGGCTGAGCAATCGCCCGACGGTGATCTCGAGAATCTTGGCTTCACGCCGAGCGAGAGTGTATGGGAGATGGTCTGTTCCGAGAAAGGAGTGTGTAGCTCGTCGGTGTGTGGAGCGCAATGCTTCTTTCAACGCACGAAGGAACGTGTACGCGCAGCGCAGCTCGTGATCATGAATCATGCGCTGTTCTTCACTCTGCTTGCGCTACAGGAGTCGGACGAAGGCTACGTGTTCAAAGACGATTTTGTCGTCTTCGACGAGGCGCACACCATCGAATCGGTTGCAAGTCTCGGCATCGGCAAAAACATTTCGCGCCATCAGGTGCTCTCGGCGATCCATCGGTTGTATCATCCGCGTACCAAGAAGGGTTTGCTCGCGCGGCAGAAGAAAGCGGTGCTTGCCGTTTGTGAGGAAGCCGAGGAAGCCGCCGTGCATTTTTTCGAGACCATTCGAGCGGCAGCGCTCGCACAGCAACCGCAAGGAAAGGAAGTGCGTGTCCGCCGCCCGTTCATCGTCGAGGACACGCTCAGCGGAGCGCTGATGCGCATGGAGCGGGAAGTGGAAAAGGTGCAAGCCGCGGAAAAAAGCGATGCCGAGAAAGCCGAACTGACGGCGGTGTTGCGCAGTGTGTGGGAGGCGCGCATGGTGGTCGGTGCATTTCTCGAACAAGCCGATGGCGAACTCACATACTGGATCGAAGCAAGCCAAAGCCGCAGCGGGAACATCACCGTGTGCGCCGCACCTTCCGATGTTGCCGACGAGCTTGGTGCACGCATCTTTCGTGAGGGGACGTCGGTGATCATGACGAGCGCGACGCTCGCGGTCAACAACTCGCTCGATTACTTTCAGCGGCGCATCGGGGGAGTCGGGGTGGAAGGAGTCATTCTTGATTCGCCATTCGACTTTCGCACGCAGATGCGTTTGTCCGTTGCGCGCAGCATTCCCGAACCGGATACGGATGCCTATGCCGCCGCATTGCCCCGCTGGATCATGATGAGCGTGGATCGCTCGAAGGGCAAGGCGCTGGTGCTCTTCACCAGTGCTGCGTTGATGCATCGCACCGCCGAAGCGCTGCGCAGCGCATTTGCTGAACGAGGCTTGCAATTGCTCGTCCAAGGGATTGAACGTCAGCGTCATCACTTGTTGCAAGAGTTCAAGCGCGATGTGCACTCGGTGTTGTTTGGACTGGAGAGTTTTTGGCAAGGCGTCGATGTTCCGGGCGAGGCACTCGAGCATGTGATTATCACTCGACTTCCCTTTGCTGTGCCGAATCATCCGCTGGTCGAGGCAAAGATGGAGGCGATCGCGCAGCGCGGCGGCAACTCGTTTCTGGACTATACACTCCCGGAGGCTGTCCTGAAGTTTCGACAAGGGGTCGGACGGCTCATTCGCTCGGCGTCCGATCACGGGATGGTCACGGTGCTGGACTCGCGTTTGCTCAAGAAACACTACGGGAGAGTCTTTTTGTCGTCGCTCCCTCCATGTACCGTCGAAATTCTCGCACCCGACGGCGAAGCGACGACAATCGCTGCGGATGATCTCTGAAAGCACTGAATGGTATTTGATTCTTCAGAGGAAATGGCTATCTTTCGACCGTTTCGGAAACGACTCATAGATTTCCTATACAACAACATCAAGGAGACGTATGGCAAAATCCATGTCCAAATCGGCGATTCTCACGCACTTTGCGGAGAAGTTCAATATGAAGCGCAAAGACGTCGCTGCATTTTTCGATGAGCTTGCTCAGCTTGCCTATCGCGAAGCAAAGAATCAGTTCACGATTCCCGGGATTGGCAAGTTGGTGATGACCGAACGCGCCGCGCGCACGGGACGAAATCCTGCGACGGGGGAACCGATTGAGATTCCAGCAAAGACCGTCGTGAAGTTTCGCGTCGCGAAAGCGGCGAAGGATGCCATTCTCGCGACCAAGAACAATCAGTAACCATTTGGTTAAGCATTTCCTCTGTTGCTCGGGAAGTCCCATCGTGGCTGTGGTGGGACTTTTTCTTTTTCCGTCGTGCAGGTTGCCCTGCTCGTCGTTGATTCTCTACCAAAATACGCGTACCTTTTTGCGGAATTCAGCGTGAGAACGTTGAGTCGCTCACTTGACATTGCAGTGTTCGGTTCGGGTCGCGGTTCGAATTTTCAAGCGATCCTGACAGCGATTCAACAGGGAGCAATCCCCAACGCAGCGATTCGTGTGGTTATCAGCAACAACTCGAGCGCGGGCATTCTGGAGATTGCGAGGGCGAACGGCATTCCTGCCGAGCATATCAGCGAGAAGCAGTTCACGCATGCAACCGACTTCGTCAACCATCTGCTTGCCACACTGCACGCGTACGGCGTGAATTTCATCGTGCTAGCGGGGTATATGAAGCGGGTGCCCCAGCAGATCATCAGCCAATTCCGCAACAGCATTGTCAACATCCATCCTGCGTTGCTGCCGAAGTTCGGCGGGCAGGGGATGTATGGCATGCGCGTGCATGAAGCCGTGCTTGCCGCGCACGAACGGATCACCGGCGCAAGCGTGCACTTCGTTGACGAAGAGTACGATCGCGGCCCTCTGATTTTACAGCGCACGGTGGCGGTGGCGCCGCACGACACGGTCGAGTCCCTTGCTGCGAAAGTGCTCCGCATCGAGCACGAACTGTACCCCGAAGCGCTGCGCATGATTGCTGAAGGAAAAATTCCATCAGGCGTTCATAGCAGCAACGAATAACGAGAAAGAACAACCTTGCCGCAGATTCACCGCGCACTCATCAGCGTTTCCGATAAACGCGGTCTCATCGCTTTTGCACAGGCGCTTCATGCCCTGGATGTCGAACTTATTTCGACAGGGGGAACCTTTCAAGCACTGATTGCCGAGGGCATTCCCGCCCGACAGGTTGCCGACGTAACCGGCTTCCCGGAAATTCTCGATGGACGCGTGAAGACACTCCATCCACGGATCTACGGTGCACTCCTCGCCGTTGGAGACAAGGATGAACACCTCCGGCAACTCCAAGAGTACGGCATCGAACCGATCGATATGGTGGTGGTAAATTTGTATCCGTTCGAACGAACCGTCGCGCATAACGATGTAACGATGGAGGAAGCGCTCGAACAAATCGACATCGGCGGACCGGCGATGCTGCGTGCCGCGGCAAAGAATTTCAAGCACAAAGTCGTCGTCGTCAATCCCGATCGGTACGATACCATCCTCGAAGAGATGAAGGCGAACTTCTGTACCGTCTCGGAAGAGACGTGCTTGGAGCTTGCACGCGAAGCCTTTCGTCACACAATGGCGTACGACGCAGCCATCTCTCAATACTTCGAGTCGGTGAAGCCGAGCCGCGAGATCTTTCCTGAAGTCTTCCACCTTGCGTTGCGGAAGGATCACGAACTCCGATACGGCGAAAACCCGCATCAACGCGCGATGCTGTACGGAAATTTGCATCTCCTCTTCGACAAGCTCCATGGGAAAGAGCTTTCGTACAACAACATCCTCGATTGCACCGCGGCCGCTCGTCTTGTGGGAGAGTTCGAGGAGCCGACGGTCGCCATCGTTAAGCACAACAATCCGTGTGGCGTCGGTTCTGGTTCGACCCTTGCTGAGGCGTATGCGAAGGCATTTGCAACGGATACCAAGAGCGCATTCGGCGGCATCGTTGCAGTGAACGCTGCGCTCGACCGCGACGTGGCGGAGATGATCAACGAAATTTTTACGGAAGTGGTTGTCGCTCCCGACTTCGCCGACGGCGTGCTGGAGTTTTTACAAAAGAAAAAGGATCGTCGCATTCTCCGACTGCGAACCGATCCCGGTACGCTCCACAGGCTCGATATCCGCAGCGTCCCCGGCGGCATCCTCGTCCAGGAACCGGACGAGGCGCGTCTGGATTTTGAGACCGTGAAGATCGTGACCAAACGAAAACCGACGCTCGATGAACAGCAGGCGATGCTCTTTGCATGGCGCGTCGTGAAACACGTGAAGTCCAATGCCATCGTCTATGCGCAAGCCGATCGTACTATCGGCATCGGTGCCGGCCAGATGTCGCGTGTCGATGCGGCGCGCATCGCTGCTTGGAAAGCAGCGGAAATGGGTTTGAGCGTGCAAGGGACCGCCGTCGCATCCGATGCCTTCTTTCCGTTTGCCGACGGTTTGCTCGAAGCCATTCATGCAGGTTCGACCGCGGTCATCCAGCCCGGCGGTTCGGTCCGCGACGAGGAGGTGATCGCAGCGGCAGACCGGCACGATGTGGCGATGGTCTTCACCGGGATCCGTCATTTTCGACATTGAGTGCTTGTGTCAATTTACTAACCGAGAACTACAATGGGCATTTTCCATCTGTTTGCCGCCGACCTTGCGATCGATCTCGGCACAGCCAACACCCTGATCTACCAAAAAGGAAAAGGGATTGTTCTGAACGAACCATCGATCGTGGCGTTCGATCGCAATACAAAAAAAATCGTGGCGACAGGAAAGGACGCGCAAGAAATGCTCGGTCGGACGCACCGCGATATTCGTACGATCCGCCCGATGAAGGACGGTGTGATCGCCGATTTCGAAATTGCCGAAGGTATGCTGCGCGAGTTTATCAAGAAGATCAATGCGAACTGGATGCCCAGTCGCCGCATCGTCATTTGCGTACCGAGCGGCGTGACGGAAGTGGAGAAGCGCGCCGTGCGCGATTCGGCCGAACATGCCGGTGCCAAAGAAGTGCATCTCATCGCCGAACCGATGGCTGCTGCCATCGGTGTCGGGCTTGACGTCGAAGCGCCGGTGGGCAATATGATCGTGGACATCGGCGGCGGCACGACGGAGATCGCGGTGATCGCGCTCTCGGGCATCGTCAACGAAGAATCAATTCGTGTTGCCGGTGACGAAATGAACAACGCGATCATCCAATTCTTCAAAAAAAATCACAACATCTTGGTGGGCGAACAAACCGCCGAAGCGATCAAGAAGGAAGTCGGTTCGGCAATGCCGTTGAAGGAAGAAATCACCATTCGCGTGAAAGGAAGAGATTTGGTGAACGGCATCCCGAAAATTACTGAAGCCAGCTCAGTCGAAATCCGCGAAGCACTTGCCGAGCCGGTGCAAGCCATGGTGGACGCCATCAAGCAAACACTGGAGCGCACGCCGCCCGAACTCGCTGCCGATATTCTCGACCGCGGCATCATGCTCAGTGGCGGCGGAGCGTTGCTGAAAGGATTGGAGGAGCGACTTCGCCTCGAGACCAGCCTGCCGGTCCACGTGTCGGAAGACCCGCTCAGCGCTGTTGTCCGCGGTACGGGCAAAGTGCTGGAGAATCTCAGTCGTTACGCAAAAGTCCTGATCAAAAGCAGACGCTATTGAGGCAGGTGCTGAACATACTGTCGGTCTTCAAAGAGTACGTCGTCCTTGCCTTGTGCATCGTGGGCTCGTTGGGATTGATGTCGATGAAGGACACCCGGCAGATGCGCGAGATTCGCTCGGCGGCGGTGGTGGTGATGGGGAGTGTACAGGACGCCGTGGGCGTTGTGCCGAATGTGTTCACCCTTCAGCGCGAGGTGCGAGTACTGCGCGAGCGGAACGTTACGCTTGCCAATGAAGTGAATCTCTTGCGTGAAGCGAAACTGGAGAACATCCGTCTGCGTCGCTTGTTGGGACTGCGAGACAAAGCGGCGTTCTCCTTTGTTGCCGCGAATGTTGTCGGAAAGAACCAGCAACCGATGCGTACCACAATCACGTTGGATGTCGGCGATCGCGACGGCGTGAAACCGAGCATGGCGGTGGTGACGGATGAAGGCTTGGTGGGGAAAGTGGTCGCGACGGCGCGCGGCTATGCTGTTGCGCAGATTCTCTTCCACAAAGATGTGCGTGTCAGCGCCCAAATCGAACGGGAACGCGTGGACGGCATTGTGTATTGGGACGGCGATGAGCGGGTGCTGCGCATGAAGAATGTTCCGCGCTCGGCAAACATCAAGATCGGGGATGTCGTCGTTACCTCGCCGTACAGCAGCATCTTCCCTTCGGGCATTCGCATCGGTGTTGTCTCCAATGTGATCATCGAACAAGGGGCGCTCTTTCACTCGATCGAAGTCACTCCATCAGCGGACATGACGAGGTTGGAGGAGGTCTTCGTTATCACACATGTTCCTGATTCGTCACGCATTGTCCTCGAACAGCGTGTGAAGTAACCCCATGCGGCGGAACTTTTCTGCGGTTGTCCTTTCCCTCCTGCTTGTTCTGCTCCAAACAACCATCGTCAACGTCCTAACGCTCGGTTATGCCGTGCCGGATCTCCTCATCCTTTGGATTGTTGTGCTCGCGATCCGGCGCGGGCAAGTCGTGGCAACACTCTATGGGTTCGGTATCGGTGTGTTCCTTGACCTCATCAGCGGAAGCGACGGGATGTTGGGGTTATCGGCGCTGAGCAAATCGCTGGCGGGCTTCGTTGCCGGCTATTTCTATCACGAGAACCGTATCGAACTCACACTTTCTTCCGTGCGATTGGTGGTGGTGGTCGGCAGCGCTGCGTTGCTGCATAATGCGGTCTATTTCCTTATCTTTCTACGCGGGAGCGACGTTATCTGGTGGCGTGCGGTAAGCGAGCACGGCGTGCCGTCCACGCTCTACACCACCGTGTTGTCTGTCATCCCTATGGCAATCTCTCGGCGCAAGTATCAGTAGCGTATGCCCTTCCTCGACGACATCGAAGTATACCGGAAGCGACGTGTTCTTTACGTCATCTTCTCGCTGTTGTTTGTTGTGTTGTTCGCTCGCCTCGTGCAACTCCAATGGCTTTACGGGCAACAGTATGGTCAGCAAGCCGAGGAGAACAGCGTACGCATCATTCCCAAAGAACCTATTCGCGGTTACGTCTATGATCGACATGGCAGGCTGATCGTGGACAATCGTCCGTCGTTCACGGTTACCGTTATGCCGTACGAGTTCGACCGCACCACGATCCCGTTCCTCGCTCGTGTGCTAAAGATGTCCGAAGAGGAAGTGGACGAGCGCATCAAGCGTGGCGCGCAGTTTTCACGCTTCGTTCCGGTGCGGATCAAACGTGATGTGGACGTGAAAGCGATTGCAGCCCTCGAGGAACATCGTCCTTTTCTTCCGGGCGTTGATTATCAGATCGAATCCATGCGCACCTATCCAACCAGAGCACGAGCCTCCCACATCCTCGGCTATACGCGTGAAGTCTCCGAAGAGCGATTGAAACTGTTGGATCCTCTCGAATACTCGCAGGGCGACATCACGGGGGCAACAGGATTGGAGGCGCGCTACGAATGGGCAATCCGCGGCAAGAAGGGAGCAGAATACAGCACAGTGAACGCTCTCGGACAGATCGTCAAGCGGTTCGATGAGGGGAGAATCAATCGTCCTGCGTTGGATGGAAACGACCTGCATCTCACGATGGACTTCTCGCTGCAGGAGTTTGCCGAATCGCTGTTCACCGACAAACGTGGTGCACTCGTTGCCATCGACCCGAGCGATGGCGGCATTCTTGCTTTCGTCAGTAAGCCAGATTTCGATCTCGCCCGGCTCAGCGGGATTACGACCAAAGAGTTCTGGCAAGCAATCAATACCGATCCTGACAAACCGTTGTTCAACCGTGCGACGCTTACGCGGTATCCACCTGGCTCGACCTTCAAAATGGTGCTGGCGATCGCGGCATTGGAGAAAGGGATCATCGATGTGAACACCCGAATGCAATGCACGGGAGCGTTCGTGTACGGCAACAAAGTCTTCAAAGACCTCCACGTGCACGGTTCGGTCAACGTTATCGATGCGATTCATCATTCGTGCAATGTGTTCTTCTACAAACTCATCTTGCAAGTTGGCTTGGATCCGTGGGCAGAGTATGCCGCGCTGTTCGGGTTCGGACAGCAAACCGGCATCGATATTTCGGAGGAGAGTCCGGGTTTGCTTCCGACGACCGACTTCATGAACAGGCGATATGGGAAGAAGGGTTGGACGAAAGGATTTCTCGTCAGTCTCGGCATCGGACAGGGAGAGTTGGGTGTGACGCCCGTTCAGATGGCATGCTATGCCATGCTGCTGGCAAACAAGGGGAAGTTCTATCAACCCCACACTGTGGCGAAGCTGGTGGATCGCTTGCACGACACGACCACCGTGCTCTCGTACGCCATGAAGCGCGAGATTCACGTATCCGAAGAAACGTGGACGTATGTTCGTGAAGGCATGAGGCGAGTTGTGGAAGAACCCGGCGGAACCGCTGCGAGTGCGCGCGTCAAGGGCGTTGTGAGTGCAGGGAAAACGGGTACTGCGCAGAATCCTCACGGTGAGGATCATGCCTGGTACATCGGCTTCGCGCCCTTCGACCATCCGCGCATCGCTATTGCTGTGCTGGTGGAAAATGCCGGATTCGGTGGGCGGTCTGCGGCTCCGATCGCGGGCTTGTGCATCGAGAAATATCTTTACGGTCGAGTGATTCGGTTCGATGGACTTCAGCACAGCGTGCCGGCGCGTGACACCACCGCAGCACGACGCAAACCTGCGCAGGCTGCCTTACCCCCAGAGCCACCAGGAGTGCATTGACGATGGCATCGCTTCTTCGCGACCGTGTCGATATACCAGTACTGGCGGCAGTGCTCGGCTTGGTGCCGTTGGGCTTGGTATCCATCTACAGCGCAACGTTCGACGCGAAAATGTCGGAACTCTTCTTCAAGCAGCTTGCCGCCGCCGGCATCGGAGCGGTCGCGATGATCGCCGCCGCTGTCACGCCATTGCGGACGCTGCAACGCATCTCGCTCCCCACGTATTTTCTCGCCGTGCTCATGCTCGTGATTGTGTTGTTGATCGGGAAGCAGGTTTCGGGTTCGACAAGCTGGTTTCAAATCGGTCCGTTCAGTCTGCAGCCTGCGGAGTTTGCCAAGATCGCCACCGTTCTTGCGTTGGCGGTGTACCTTTCGCGCGGCGATATCGATCTCTCACTGCGGAAACATCTTCTCATCACGTCGTTGATTGTCTTGGTTCCCGTCGTGCTGATTCTCCGCCAGCCGGATCTGGGGACGGCGCTCGTCTTCTTCGGCATGTTGTTGCCGGTGTTGTATTGGGGAGGAGCGTCGCTGTTCATGATCGTTGCACTTGTGGGTCCCGGCGTCGTTGCCATCACCGCACTGATAGGCGCGACGCCGTTTTTCGTGAGCGTCCTCGTGCTGGGAATTCTGTTGTGGGTGACCAAACGGAACATGATTGCCGCCGCCGTTGTGTTCTCGATGTTGGTGTTGTTGGGAACCTCCGTGCAATCTATTCATAGCAAACTTCGCCCATATCAACAAAAGCGCATCGAGACGTTTCTCGATCCGAGCGCCGATCCGCTCGGTGCAGGCTACAATGTGTTGCAATCAAAAATCGCTATCGGTTCGGGAGGGTTTTTTGGAAAGGGCTACTTGCAAGGGACGCAAACGCAACTGAATTTCATTCCCGCACAGTGGACCGATTTCATCTTCTGCGTACCCGGAGAGGAGTTCGGTTTTATAGCTGCGGTGGTGATCCTTGTCCTGTTTAGCTTGCTGCTCTACGGTGGCGTGCGGATTGCATCGAGCGTTAAGAACTCGTTTGCCAGTTTCACCGCCATCGGACTCACGGGCATTTTTGCCACACACATGTTCATGAACATCGGCATGGCGATGGGGCTTACACCTGTGGTCGGCATTCCGTTGCCGTTTCTCAGCTATGGTGGTTCGGCACTGGTGGCGAACATGCTGATGGCAGGCGTGCTGTTGAACTTGTACGCGCATCGAAAGGAGTACTAACACACTGCACAGTATGAAACATCCCCGGTCTCTCCGCAAACGCCCGCATCCCCGTGAACGCCTCCCTCAGCGTTTCGAAGTCCCCATCGAACGATTGCGATGGCATTGCACCCCTGAAGCTCTCGGCGCCGCGAGCCTCGAGGAAGTCGAGCCGATTGCTGAAATTATCGGACAAGACCGCGCGCTGCGCGCGCTGCGCGTCGGTCTCGAAATGATGCGTCAAGGATATAACGTGTTCGTCACCGGCGTTTCAGGTACGGGCCGAACCACAACGATCAAACGGTTGCTGCACGAGTACGAGCAGTTGTCGGCGCAGTTGACGGATAAATGTTACGTGCATAATTTCCGCGATCCCGATGCTCCGCGCATGATCAAGCTGCCTGCGGGCAAAGGATCGGCGTTCAGAAAGGACATGGAGGGATTTCTGAACGAGTTGCTCAAAGGCATCCCTGCTTTGTTCGAAAGCCGCCGCTATCACGAACAGCGCAAAGCGACGCTCGAGCATTTTCAGGAGCGCCAACGCAGCGTACTGCGAGATCTCGAACGTAAAGTGAAAGAACGGGGCTTCGAAGTCGTGCAAGTCCAAACCGGCACTATGACTCGGCCCGAGATTGCCCCTGTGGAAGACGGCAATCCCGTCAGTCTCGACCAACTGCACGCAAAAGTGATCGCGGGAGAGATGTCGCAAGAACGCTTCGACCAACTTGTTGCTGACCAAGCGGAGCTTGAGCGACTGCTGGACAATGTGATGCGCGAGATGCGCAACATCGAACGGAAAGCAAAAGCTTCTGCCGAACAACTCAGCTACCGTACCGTTGTGCCGCTCGTGGATGAACTTGTTGCCGACGTCGAAGCAACATATCCTGATCCGAAAGTGCATGAATACTTGCTCGACATGCGAGAGCACATCCTCAACAATCTCCACCGCTTCTATCAGCGAGAGGAGCAACCGAACGTGTTCGGCATTGCCGTTCAAAAGGAGCAGGATCGTTTCTTGGAATTTCAGGTGAACGTGCTTGTCGATAACAGCACCGTGAAGGGCAGGCCGATCGTCATCGAAACGAACCCGCGCTTCAAGAACCTCTTCGGAACGATCGAACGGGTCGTTGACCGCGATGGTGTTTGGCGTGCAGACTTTACCCATATCAAAGCCGGTTCGCTGCTCAAGGCCGATGGAGGGTATTTGGTGCTGAATGCGGAAGATGCGCTCGTCGAACCGGGTGTGTGGACGTCGCTCAAGCGCGTCCTGCGTCACGGCAAGCTCGACATTCAGCCGCCGGAGACCGGAATGTTCGGCTCCTACCTTGCCTTGAAGCCGGAACCGATCGATGTGAACATCAAAGTCGTCATGATCGGCGATCCGTACACCTACGGCTTGCTGTATGAGTTGGACGACGATTTCAAAAAGCTCTTCAAGGTGCGGGCGGACTTCGACACGGAAATGCCGAAAGAGGCAAAATCGATTGCCAGCTACGTTTCGTTCATCAAACACTTGTGCACGTCAGAACAGCTTCTTCCGTTCGAGGTGAGCGGTATGTGCGAAGTGGTCGAGTACGGCGCGCGGCTTGCGGGCCAGCAGAAGAAACTCTCTACGCGCTTTACCATCATCGCCGACCTCATTCGTGAATCGGATTACTGGGCACGAAAGGCGGGCGCCTCCTCCGTGAACGCCGAGCATGTGCGTAAAGCCATCGACGAACGCATCGAGCGTGTTCGGCTCATCGAGGAGAAAATTCAGGAAATGATTCTCGACGGCACCATCCGCATCGATACAAAAGGAGCGGTCGTCGGTCAGGTCAATGGCCTTTCGGTGTACGAAACGAGCGGCTACGCGTTCGGCAAGCCGTCGCGCATCACGGCCAAAACCGCCATGGGTCGCGCTGGGATCGTCAACATCGAACGGGAGGCAGAACTGAGCGGGCCATCGCACAACAAAGGCGTGCTCATTCTCGCTGGATACATGCGTGACCGCTATGCAAAGAACAAACCGTTGGTGCTGAGCGCGAGCATCGCCTTCGAACAGTCCTATGCCGAAGTGGACGGCGACAGCGCGGCGTCCACGGAAGTGTATGCGCTGCTGTCGAGTCTTTCCGGCTTACCTCTGCGACAAGACATTGCGGTGACCGGCTCCGTGGATCAGTCGGGCAACATCCAGCCCATCGGTGGGGTGAATCAAAAACTCGAGGGCTTCTTCGATGTGTGCAACGCTCGTGGCCTGACAGGCACACAGGGCGTTCTCATCCCCCACCAAAATGAAGAGGACTTGATGTTGCGCCACGACATCGTCGAAGCGGTGCGGCAGAAGAAGTTTCACATCTACAGCGTTCGCACGATCGATGAGGGCATCGAAATCTTGTTCGGCAAGCCCGCAGCGTACGTGCATGCGCGTGTCGATAAGCAACTGATGATGTATGCAAGAAAAGTAAAAAAGTTTGGTTGACGGCGGACGCTCTTGCCGATGGTGACAACACGCTCACAACTGGAGCACCAGCGCTCCTTGATGGAACAGGACGTCGCCCCCGACCCGATTGCGCAATTCCGAGTCTGGTTCGATGAAGCATGGCTTGCCGGTGTTCCCGATGCACACGCCATGACGTTAGCGACGTCGACGCGATCGGGTGATGTTTCGGCGCGCGTCGTTTTCCTGAAGGGCTTCGATGAACGCGGATTTTGTTTCTACACCAACTATCGAAGTAGGAAAGGAAGGGAGTTGGAGGAGAACCCGCGTGCTGCCCTTGTCTTCTTCTGGCAGCCGCTCGAGCGACAAGTGCGCATCGAGGGTACGGTCAGCAAGCTTACCGAACAGGAAAGCGATGAGTACTTTCATAGTCGGCCTGTTGCAAGTCAGATCGGTGCTCTCGTTTCGGCGCAGAGTTCCGTCATTCCCCATCGCACGTTCTTAGATGAGCGCTTCAAGGAGTTATGGGAGCAGTACAAGAATGCGGTTGTTCCTCGCCCCCAGCACTGGGGAGGGTATCGCGTTGCGCCGCACACGATCGAGTTCTGGCAAGGGCGCGAAAACCGCCTTCACGATCGGTTGGTCTATCGCAGAAACGAACACGGCGGTTGGCTTCTCGAACGTCTTGCTCCTTGATGACGTGTTGGAACACCTCCCACACGATGGTTTCGAGATGTGTTCGAGCGGCGATGCGGATCGTGATGACCGCGTGATTTTGATCTTCACGCACGTTGTGCAACGAACTGCTCGACGTGTGTTCTGATCTCACGTGGATGGTCCGTGATGAGCGCATGCACCCCGAACCTCAATGCTTTCTCCACCTGCCGTCGATTGTTCACGCCATAACATCCCAGCAGAAGCTTGTGCGCATGCGCGTCTGCCGCGAAACGCTTGCGCAATTGTGCGCTGCTGCAAATGAACACCGATGCACCCACACGCCATGCGAGTGTTGAAGGCTTGCGGCCGATGGCGCGAATCGGTACATACAGCACACCCAGCGGAATGCGTGCGTCGAGCGAGTGTACACGTTTGAGAAATGAATGCTCGAAGGAAGATACCAAGACCCGTGTGGTCAGACCGGTATCGTGCAGAAACCGCACCAAGCGCTCCTCCAAATGGGGCGAGGATTTCGGCCGACCGTCGGTCTTGACTTCGATGTTGAGTGACATGGTCGGTGGGAGGATGTGCACCACTTCGTGCAAGAGAGGAATGCGCTCACCGGCAAAACGCGGAGAGAACCACGAGCCTGCATCCAGTCGCTTCAACTCATCGACCGTCATGTGCCAGACCGTTCCTCGTCCATTCGTCGTTCTGTTCACGGTGCGATCGTGCAGGACGATCAGTTCTCCCTCACGCGACATTCGAACGTCCAGCTCGATCATATCTGCCCCGTCGTGAACGGCGCAACGGAATGCAGCGAGTGTGTTTTCGGGTGCCCGGCCTGAGCTGCCGCGGTGGGCAACGATCACGATGTCCGGAGGCTTACGCACAACGCTATACGATACCGAGCGACGTTTTGATGGCTGCGTTGACCTCTTCGATGCTTCGTGTGCCATCCACTTCCAGCACCACGTTGCAGGAGCGATAGAACTCCAACACCGGTTCGGTCGTGGAGTGATACACCGCCAAGCGCTTGCGGACGGTTTCTTCCTTGTCGTCGTCGCGCTGAATTAGCTTGCCGCCACAGGAGGGGCAGCGGGAGTCGAGCGTTATGCCGTCGGTGAGCGTACTGTAGATTGTTCCATCGTTCACGCACATTACGCGCGAAGCGAGGCGGCGAATCACTTCCGCATCGTTGACGGTGAAGTTGATAACGTGGTAGTTAACGATCCCCAACTCGTCGAATAGTTTGCTCAATGCCCTCGCCTGTTCAACGGTGCGCGGAAAGCCGTCGAGAATAAACCCGTCGCGTACATGCGGCGACGTCAACACGTCCCGCACGATACCGATCATGACATCGTCGGGCACGAGCTGGCCTGCGTCCATAATCGCTTTTGCTTTCTTACCCAACGTGGTTCCTTCGGCAACCGCTGCGCGCAGCATGTCGCCGGTAGAAATGTGGGGGATGCCGAATTCTGAAAAGAGGAGCTTCGCCTGCGTCCCTTTGCCGACGCCGGGTGGTCCGAAAAATATCAAACGCATGATTGGTCTCGTTGTCGTTTGAGGTGATGGTAGAGTGCTGCCGGCGGTGCTCATAACCTTATGCGGGAAGTCGTTGCGGAAATGAAGGTGCGCGATGGGAGGAGGTCCGACCCCGTCGAGCATGCGCCGTCTTGACGACAAGCTGCCCGCACGCCGCGTCGATATCCTCGCCCGCGTTGCTGCGCACGAACACCGTCAGGTGTTGCCTGCGGAGATGATCCGCAATGGCTTCCATGCGGGGAGAAGGACGAAGCGCCGCGCGATGGGGATCGATCCCAGCGAAGGCGATCGAGTGGAATGGAATGATATTGATTTTGCACGGCACCTGTCGGGCAAAACGTACGAAGCGTTCGACTTCCTCAACGGTGTCGTTCAGATCGTCGAAGAAAATATACTCGTACGTGACGCGCTTGCCCGTCTTGCTATGATAGTACCGCAGCGCAGCGAGCAACTCGCTAAGGGGGAATTTCTTATTGATCGGCATGAGGAGCGTTCGCGTTGTATCCACCGCGCTGTGAAGGGATACCGCCAGTTTGGCCTTGCACCCCTCGTCTGCCATGCGTCGGATGTTGTCCGCCCAACCGGCGGTGGAGATCGTGATACGACGAGCCGCGATGTTGAGTCCGTTGATCAAAATATCCACCGCCTTCATCACGTTGTCGTAGTTCATCAGCGGCTCACCCATGCCCATGAAGACAACATTGGTGATGGGTCGGTGCGCCACCCGTCGAATCTGCAGAACCTGACCGACGATTTCTCCCGTCGTCAAGTTACGTGCGAAGCCCATCGTTGCCGTTGCGCAGAAAGAACAATCCAACGGGCATCCGGCTTGACTGGAGATGCACAGGGTGAGCCGGCGTTGTTCCTCCTCGCCTGCCGCAGAGGGGTCCTGAAACGAACGTCGCGGTGGGATGAGAACGCTTTCCACATGAAGCCCGTCCTGCAGTCCGATGAGAAACTTCGTCGTTCCATCGAGCGGCGAGCATTGGTGGTGGAGGATCTTCACGCCCGTTATGCAGGCTTCCACCTCCAGTTTCTCGCGGAACGATTTTGCAAGGCTCGTCATCTCGGGAAAAGTCGTCGCGCCTTTTGCATACAGCCAATCGAAGAGCTGCTTGCCGCGATAACGCTTTTCCCCGAATCGTTCTGCGAGGTCGGAAAGCTCGTGAAGGGTCAAGCCAAGGATGTTGTGTCGGGGCGATACCATGCGACATCAATCTACAAAAGAAGGTGTCGCGATTCAACGGCAAAGCCTCTGAGACCATGATGTCTCAGAGGCTTTGCTGTTTCGAACAAGTGCAGCCTAATTGGCTGTAGCATCTGCCTGCAACGAGATGATAATGCAAACAGAGAACGACTGCGTTGCAGCAGGTCCGCTTCCTTGTCCGCGCAAGGTTGCTTGCGTGGGGAGATTGTTCAGGTCACTGATCTGCGAAAGAAATTGCCGGAAGCCGGAAGCCGGAGTGATCAATCCTCCTGAGTTAAGCAGCGATACGCCGTTGGCAAATGCCGAGTACTGCCCGGAGAAGCTGAGTACGTGTAACTCTGGTCCGCTATCGAACCGCACATAACCATTGCCTGAGACGTTGCCGCTCGGATAGGGTCCTTCGACCTTGACGCTCACGTCGTACACCCGGATTCCTTTTAGCTTATCGCGGAAATCCGAGGGGATGAGGTCCTTGAGCGTTACCGTTGTTGTTCCACTGAACGAACCATTGCCCGTGTTAACAGGATAGCATCCTTTGATCGGATCGACAGCCAGTGCGACGACGATAGGGTCGTTGACGCAGTCGGCTCCAACAGTCGTCAGGAACACAAGCAGGAGGAAGAGAACGAGTTTCGATTTCATGACATACTCCAAATTGTGATCGTACATTCGTTAAAAGCCAAATCCAAGCATTGCCGAAAGGTTCGTCACCGAACCGATGTTCGCGTCGAGGTTGAGGTGAAGGAAGCCGAGATTGAGCGCAGCGCCGAGCGTGCCGCGGACTTTGTCTTTTGCTTCAAGTTCCACATCGATAACAGGGCTGCCGGCTTGTGAAGATGTGAAGTGGAGCTTCATAGTGCTGTTGGTGTATGCCACGCCTCCGTAAAGTTCGAGGATTGACAACTGAGTGCCCACCTGAGGTCCCAGCACCAAGCTCTTCGCCTCCACTATGTCGCCGATGGAGATCTTGTTGTAGAAGACGCCCAGAGCTATGAAGATCGGAGCCTTATCGTCGTCCCAAAGATATTGATTGATGCTATGCCGTGCACCGACACCCCAAAAGGTGACTTTCGGAAACCCACTCACCTCGGGAAGGTGAATGCCGCGCACGATCACTTCAGTTCCTTGGATGTGACCAATGGTTGCCTGCAATGTGGCGAGCGGAAAGAAGGACGCATTGATAGCACCGTCGGTCCCGCGATAGCTCAAGCGGGATGAGTCATTCACGAGTGCGCCCTTCTTTCCAAACACTGTTGCCGTTCGGAATGTCTTTTGGGTAAATCCGGGCGGTGTCGGTGCGTCGTAGTTCTTCAGATCATCGTTGAGAAGGGCCGCCATGCCAACGACGTTGAAGGAAATGTTCAGTCCGGAGCTAGGCACATAAGCAGACCTGTACCAGCCACTGCTCATGTTTGCCCCGACGAGATCCTGTAAGGGCTGGACGTATCCTTTCACCGCCGCATCCGAACCGAAGGTTTTGAGCGCCCGCTCGAACGGGTTATCACTACGTGCCTCTTGGACTGTAAGCGCAAGCGCAGCGATAGTGAAGGTGCACCAGGCAGACCGACGAACTTGTATCATGGTGAGGCTTCCCGAAAAAGTGAATGAATTAGAGGACAAAGGAAACAATTGTTGACGAAGGGGAAGAATCAGTTGATTTCTGCATCTGCTTGCAGATAAACTTCGATGACAACATACAAATTGTCGGGTACAGGAGCAAGCGTCAGCGTACCCAGTGTCATGATCGAAATATCGGGCAGCGGAGATGTTGTCAATGCGGCGAGAAGCTCGCTAATGCCCTCCGGCTGAGGTGCGAGGTAAGGAGACTTGCTGAGCAGCGATTGGGGAGTTTGAAATGATGCCCAGGCCACAGTCCCTTGCGCGGGGAAACGAATGATTTGTTTTACCTCGCCATCACGAACCCTGACCGCAGCAACGGCGGAGACTGCCCCCGCATAATCACCCTCCACGTGGACACGAAGATCGTACACTCGCCCCTGGCGAATTTTCTGCTTGTATTCGGCACTCACCAAACTATCCAGTCTCACCGTAATCAGTCCGCTGAAGGTGGTGGAGGTGCCCAGTCGGTATCTGCCAACGATGGGCTTGAGATTGACGGAAACCGTTGCACCTTCATTAACGCACGAGGACCCAATTGTGCTCAGCGCAAGGAGCAATGCGGCAATCGTTACAGAAGTTTTCATCGGGAGCTTACCTCACTTGTTTTTGTGGTCAGAATCCAAAGCCTATTCCGCCGGCAAAGTGTTGCACATTACCGAAATTTGCGTCGGCAAAGATACGAAATGCTTGAAGGTCGATCATTAGTCCTCCCGTGGCGCGAAAGCGATTCGCTCCCTCGATGGTCACATCGGCAAGTCTGGGCGTCGAGCCGCCCTCGCCTTTATAATCGTAATGAAGATGCATCGTGCTCCATTCGTATCCCATTCCGACGTAAAGTGTTACCAGCGAAAAAGTTTTTCCGGCGCTGAACGTAATTGTCTTTGCCTGGACATGGATAACATCTCCCAACTCGAATGTCGAATAAAATCCTCCGATCGCGATATCGACTTCCGGATTTGAAAAATATTGGCTGATGCTATGGCGAATCCCACCGCCAAGCAATGTGGACTCTGTCGGGTACCACCGCTGTGATAGCTGGGGGGTCTTCATGAAACGAAAGACTATTTCAGTTCCAAAGATGCTGCCGATAGTGGCTTGAGGTATCAACAAGGGGAAAATGGATGCCCGAACAAGTCCATCCGAACCTTTATATTCAAGCCCACTGCTTGCGTCTCGGAAGACCGTGCCTTTGCCACCGAATACCGTGGCAGTCTTGTACGATCCGCCCGCCGGGGTAAATCCCGCGGGCAATGCGGCGTCATACACCTTGTGCTGCTCACCGATAACCGATGCGACTCCGACCAGTTCGATCTCGAAATGAAAGCCGTTAGCTGGAATGGCAGAGGCGTGATAAAATCCGGCATTCATATTCGCCCCGAAGAAATCGCCAAGCGGCTGGACATATCCGGTGACTTCACGATCATTGAATTGCTGGATGGTCAGTTCCAACTGGGACTGACTCTTGGCTGATTGCAAGAGCGCACAACCCCCCATCAGGGCTATCACGATGTTCTTTTTCTTCGACACTCGGCTTCGTTCAAATGGTGGACACCCACGACGGTGGCGACAAACGTATGGTTTTGAGGTATGTTTAAGGCTTCGCTACGGCGGGTGTAAGCCGTTGAATTTTATGACTAATCTAAAAGAGTGAATTTCGAGGCGCAATAGGGTGATAGGAAACACAGACAAGGAACTTTCTAAATCTTCTCAAGAAAAGATAAAACCGCAGCGAAGTCAGCCGGAAGAGGGGAATCAAAAGAGAGTCTTTGACCCGTTGCAGGGTGGATGAACTCGAGAGTCTTAGCATGGAGTACCTGCCGGGGAATGAGCTGGAGAAGCGATTGGACTTCAGCCTTCTGTTTTGTCGTTCCCGGACCGGCAATGATCCTTCTCCCATGGTAGGTGGGATCTCCAAAAACAGGGTGATGGATATGGGCGAGGTGCACCCTGATCTGATGCGTACGCCCGGTGCGGAGCCGAAGCCGAAGAAGCGTGAGGTAGGGGAAACGCTTGATGACTTCGAAGTCTGTAACAGCGTGTTTACCTCCTGCGACAACAGCGATTTTTTTTCTGTCGGTTTTGCTTCTTCCCAACTCGGCTTCGATCGATCCACTGTCTTCGTGGAAGGTGCCCCAGACCAAAGCCCAGTATTCACGTCCGATCGTTCTGTTCGAGAATTGTTGGGCAAGATGTGCATGTGCTGCATCGGTTTTCGCAACAACCATGAGCCCCGACGTATCTTTGTCCAGGCGATGAACGATGCCGGGACGCGACGCCGCGCCGATCGTCGAAAGGTTCCTGCAGTGGTAGAGCAGCGCGTTGACGAGCGTGCCGGTGTAGTTGCCGTATGCCGGATGTGTTACCATGCCGGCAGGCTTGTTGACGACGAGTAGGTGCTCGTCCTCGTACAGGATGTCCAGCGGAATATTCTCGGGAAGAGCTGTGCTCGGGTGGGGACGAGGAAGGCTGACACGGATGATCTCTCCTCCGCAGACTGCATAGCTCGATCGTACCTGCTTGCCATTGACCAGCACCAAACCGTTCTCGATGGCTTGTTGAACTTTGTTGCGCGTTGCATTCTCGATATGTCGAGTGAGAAAAACGTCCAGCCGCTCTCGTTTCTTTCCGGGTGGCACAACAATCTCGAAATCGTAAGCCATCGTCGGGTGAATCTACGAAGAAGCGGTTTCCTCCCGTTCCTCGCGTGGGGCAGAGCCTTGTTCGGGCTGCTGGTGAGAGGAAGGTGGGGGAGATGAACGTTCGGGCCTCGTCTCACGGTGGTGCTGAGTCAGCAACATGAGCACGATGCCGACGGACACGGTGGCGTCGGCAACGTTGAAGACGGGCCAACGCGTGAGCGAAAAACCCCAGAGGTAGATATCGAAAAAATCCACGTCGAAGAAATCCACAACCTTGCCGTAAAACAACGGTCCATCCTCGAACAACGCGCTGTAAAATGTTCGGTCGATCATGTTACCGATTGCTCCACCCAATATCAGGGCGAGCGAAAAGCGCAAGCTGAATTTTGCCTTGCGTGCGTGATAAAGATAATACAGAATTCCGATGCTCAGAGCGATCGAGAACAGGGAGAAGAAGAGTTTGCCGCCTGGGTCGACGCCGAACGCCATGCCCGGATTTTCGATATACGTGAGGCGAAAAAAATCTCCCAGCACCGGAATACTCGATCCATACCTCATCCCCGGAATGTGAAGCCCGAGGAAGGGAATGCTGACTCCTTTGACCAGCAACTTGGAAATCTGATCAACGAGCACGACGAAAAAAGTCACCCAGAGGATGCGCAAGCATGCACCTCAGCGCTGCTTCTTCATTTTGGCGAGTGCAAGCCGACCGCGCTCGCACGGCATACCCGTGTTCTTGTACTCAGCGCACGTTTGGGCGGTCGGCACCGCTTCCAATCGCTCCTTTGGGATCAGGAGTGAACAGACTCGGCATACACCATAGGTTTCTTCCTCGATGCGTTGGAGTGCATCATCCAGTTGGGTGAGGAACTTGCTGCCGCGAGAAGCAAACAGGAACGTCTTTTCCCGCTCCATGGCGTCGGTGCCCTGCTCCATGTGCATCGAATAGGACGAACTTTCGCTTACGTACTCTCCCGTTGTCACATCCATCATACTCTCTTTGAGCGTTTCGAGTTCCTCGAGCGTTTCCTTCTTCTTCTCGAGGATGAGCTGCTTGAAGTACTCCAGCTCCTTGGCACTGTACTTTTTCGGGCCGAGGTTCAGTTTCGGGGCAGGTTTCTTCGCCTTGCGCGTTGTCTTCTTCGCTTTGCTGACGGCTTTGGTCCGCTTCGCTTTCGATGGGGCTTTCGTTCGCTTTTTTGCCATAACGACGGTTCTCCTTGTGACATGAATGAACGGCTATCGACGTTCGATCGATACCGCAACGCGCTCACCGTTGATTTCGTGGATCGTTGGCTGCATGCCGGGTTTCAATGTCGGTTGCATGTCCACGGCGAGGGTTTCTGTTTTTATGTACTGGCTCGTACGTTCAAAGGCGCGAGCGAGGCGCTCCGACGCTCGGTAGAAAAGGGCGATGCGATCGGTGACTTCGAATCCGGCATCCTTGCGCATATTCTGCACACGATTGACAAACTCTCTCGCAAAGCCCTCGTCGATGAGATCCTCTGTCAGCTCCGTATCGAGTGCAACGGTCAGTTTGCCGTCGGTTTCCACCAACCATCCTTCGATATCTTCTCGGACGATCTCGACGTCTTCCGTTCCAATTCGGTAGGTCGAACCGTTGATCGGCAGTTCGTACCAACCGTTGCGTTCGAGTTGCGCAATCTCCGAGCCGTCCATTTCCTTGATGCGCTTGGCGATTTGCTTCACCGACTTGCCGAACTTCGGTCCGATCGATTTGAAATTCGCTTTGGCGCGCTTCTTCACGATGCCCGATTCGTCCGAAACGAATTCGATACGCTTCACATTGATCTCGTCGCATATCACCTCCTGCATTCTCAAGACCTCCTCTCGCTCGTGCTCCGCTGCAATCGCAATGATGATCCGCTTGAGTGGTTGCCGCACTTTTAGGTTTGCCTTCATGCGCATGGCGCGCACCAATTCGACGATGCGTTGTGCACGTGACATGCGCGCCTCAAGGTCCGGATCGAGCGCCGTCTGTTCGACCTCGGGCAGCAATGACAGATGCACCGACTCGAACGGTTCTCGGCCCGTCACGCCGTTCAGGCTGCGGTACAACTCCTCGGTGATGAACGGTGCAAACGGCGCCGCAAGTTTGATGACGGCGACGAGACATTCATAGAGGGTTTGGTATGCCGCGGTCTTGTCCTTGCCTTTCTCGCTCTTCCAAAACCGCCGGCGATTGCGGCGCACGTACCAATTGGAGAGTTGATCGATCGTAAACGAGCCGACGCGCTTTGCCGCTTTGGTGACGTCGTACGCATCCATCAGCTCTTCATACTCCTTGATGAGCGAGTTCAATGCCGAAAGGATCCAGCGATCGATCTCGGGACGTTCCCGCACGGGGATGCGCTGCTCGGTGTAGGTGAAGCCATCGACGTTTGCATAGAGTGCGAAGAACGCATAGGTATTGACCAACGTGCCGAAGAACTTCCGCTGGACCTCTACTAATCCGTCTTCGTCGAACATCGTGGGGCGCCACGGAGGACTGGTCGTCACCAGATACCAACGCGTGGTGTCGGCGCCGTAACGTGCAAGCGTTGCAAACGGATCGACCGTGTTCCCTCTCGACTTCGACATCTTCTGTCCTTCCTTGTCGAGAATCAGTTCGTTCACCATCACCGTTTTGTATGCGGGCTTATCGAACAAGAACGTGTTGATAGCATGCAGCGAATAGAACCAACCGCGGGTCTGGTCGATGCCTTCGCAAATGAAATCGGCAGGATACTGTTCCCCCGAGTCGATCAACTCCCTGTTCTCGAACGGATAGTGCCACTGCGCAAAGGGCATGGCGCCGGAGTCGAACCACACGTCGATCAACTCCGGTGTTCGTCTCATCGTTCCGCCGCACGTACACGGGAACGTGACGGCATCAACAAGGGGTTTGTGCAAATCCAACGGCTCGGGCACATGCGACCCTTCACGCAACTCCGCGATGCTGCCGACGCATTTTTGCTTGGCGCATCGATCACAAATCCAAATCGGCAGGGGCGTTCCCCAGAAGCGATCGCGCGAGAGCGCCCAATCTTTGTTCTCTTCCAACCAATTCCCGAATCGTCCTTCTCCCACTTCCGGCGGTACCCACGTGATCTGCTTGTTCAAGGCAATCATCTTTTGCACGTACCGCGTCGTTGCGATGTACCAAGACTCGCGCGCATAGTACAGCAGGGGGGTCTTGCATCGCCAGCAATGTGGGTAGCTGTGCGTCATTGTTTCTTTCTTGTAAAGCATGCCCCGCTGCTTGAGATGTTGAATGATGAGAGGATCGGCATCCTTCACGAACTTCCCTGCAAAGTCCGTTACCTCAGATCCGAATTCGCCGCTGCGATTGACGGGATGAATCGTCGGGAGGTTGTATTTCTGCGCTGCTCGATAATCGTCCTCGCCATAGGCAGGTGCCATGTGCACGATGCCGGTGCCGTCCTCTGTCGTGACGAAATCCGCTTCGATCACAAAGAATGCTTTTCGATCGACAGGATGATAGTCGAACAATCGTTCGTACTCCAGTCCGACAAGCTGCATGCCGCGGAAGCGTTCGATGATCGTGTAGTCGCCTTCCAACACCGAAAGGCGCGCCTCTGCCAATATCAGCTTTTCGCCCTTATGGTCGACGCGTACGTAGGAAACATCGGGATGCACGGCAAGGGCAACGTTGGAGATCAACGTCCACGGCGTTGTCGTCCAGACCAACAATGAGGTGTCGGGCTTGCTCTTCAACCGCATCTTGGCGTACACGCTCGGGTCCTTCACGTCCTCGTAGCCGAGCGATACTTCGTGCGAGGAGAGTGGTGTTTCGCATCGCGGGCAGTAGGGCTGAATCTTGTAGCCCTTGTACATCATGCCTTCTTCGTAGAATCGTTTGAGCGCCCACCAGATGGATTCGATGTACTCGTTCTCGAACGTGATGTACGGCTTCGAAAGATCCACCCAATATCCCATCTGTTCAGTCATCACTTCCCAGTCACTTTTGTACTTCCAGACCGATTCGCGGCAGAGGCGGTTGAACTTCTCAATGCCGAAATCGACGATCTCATCTTTGTGTTTGAAGCCGAGTTGCTTTTCCACCTCAATTTCGACGGGGAGACCATGCGTGTCCCAACCCGCCTTGCGATGCACCTGAAAGCCGCGCATGGTCTTGTAGCGGCAAACCAAGTCCTTCAGTGTCCGACTCATCACATGGTGGATACCGGGCTTTCCGTTGGCTGTCGGTGGTCCTTCGTAGAAGGTGAAGCCGGGTTTGCCTTCGCGTGTGGTGATGCTCTTCTCAAAAATCCTCTGCTCTTTCCAGAAGGAAAGGATTTCTTGATCGATCTGCGGGTAAGGAATTTTTTCTGTAAGTTCTTTGAAGTTCATGCGTGGTGCTCTCTTCTTCGTTCGGGTGCCGATGATGGGTGTGGCGATGCGTCATTGCAATGCGAAGACCACCTCCACGCTGGCGGTGATGGTCAGCTCGCCACTCATGATCGGTGCAGCCGTTTCCGCAGCACTACGCATCATGATGGGTCCCGGTCGCCCGACGACGCTCTCGGAGATGCTCAGAACTTGTCCGAGAGACGCGCCAAGTTCCTTCGCCAGCACTTGTGCACGAGCGTGCGCATCAGCGGCAGCTTTGGTCAACGCCTCACGCTCGATCGCGCGTTGTCGGGAAGACTCGAAAACAAGATTGCCAAAATTCGTTGCGCCCGCTTCGACGGCTTGATCCATGAACGCGCCGACGTTCTCCATCGTCTTGCCTTTGAACAGCACCGTGAACTCGTTGGATGCGGTGTAGCCGATGATCGGAGGAGGCTGAATTTGTCGTGCGTAGTCGTACACGGGTGCGATGGTTGCACGAGTCGTCTGGATTGTTTGCTCGGGAACGCCGAGACGCTTGAGCACGCCGAGCACCGTTTTGGTTTTGGTGCCGGCAGCGCGCATAGCGTCGACGGCTGCATCTGCACGAGCACTCACTTGTACTGTCATTCGTATCTGATCCGGTTCCACCGTGGTGCTTGCTTCGCCTCGTACAGTCACGGTTCGCTGTTGTGAAGAGGTGGCGGACTGCTGGGCAAGTCCCGACCACGTCGCGACAACGATCAGGGCTGTGACCACGATCGGTTTCATACGCCTACTTTCTGAAATGAGAAATCAGCCACAAGATCACACTCACCACAATGCTCAGCAGGATGCTGGTCGCGATGGGGAAGTAGAATCGAAAATTCTCCCTCTCGATACGAATATCACCCGGGAGTCTTCCAAGGAAGGGGATCTTCTCGACGAACATCAACACGCCGCCGATTACCACAAGCAGCAGTCCGATAAGCAACAAGAATTTTCCGATGCTCTGGATGTCCATGGTGCCTCACCACCTGAATTCATATTCGTTCGACAACTTTCTTCATAATCGCCGTCAGCTTCGGTTCCGTCGCAGCGGCAACAGCAATGATCTCGGCAAGGTTCGCAGGTTGCAAGGCATCTGGGAAACACTCGTCGGTAATGATCGAGAAACCGAGCACGCGCATGCCCATGTGGTTTGCCACAATCGTTTCTGGAACAGTGGACATGCCGACCGCATCAGCACCGATCCACCGCAGGAAGCGATACTCCGCACGCGTTTCAAGATTCGGTCCGGCAACAGCAACGAACACACCCCGTTCGACGCGAATCTTCAATTCGAGTGCAACCTCTTCGGCAAGGCCGATCAGTGCCTTGTTGTAGGGTTCCGACATGTCGGGGAATCGAGGTCCCAACGTATCATCATTCGGACCGATCAACGGATTGTCACCTTGTAAATTGATATGGTCGGTGATGATCATGATACTCCCCTTTCGAAATTGGGGGTTCATGCCGCCTGCGGCGTTCGAAATCAACACGGTGTCCACGCCGAGAAACTTCATGACCCGAACCGGAAAGGTCACCTGTTGCATGCTGTAGCCTTCGTAATAATGAAAGCGTCCCTGCATGGCAACCACATTGTTTCCAGCCAGCGTTCCGAAGATCAACCGCCCGAAATGAGACTCGACGGTGGAGACGGGGAAATGAGGAATCTCCCGGTAGTCGATCATGATTTCGGGAGTGATCTCTTTGACAAGCCCTCCGAGACCCGTGCCGAGGATGATTCCTACCGAAGGCTGGAGTTTCGTCTTGGTGCGAAGAAAGCCGATTGCTTCGTCAATGCGTTTCCTGAGGTCCGACATCTTGGATAGCCTTGAGGATATTGTCCAATTCGATAGCCGTCTTGCCGGTGCCGTGTGTCGGGTCGTCGGCAAGAATCGGATCGCTCCCCAACTCGAGGGCTTTCATCAATTCGAGTTCGGAGCTGAGCAACACACGCAACCTGCCGATCAACGAATCGCGACGTGAACGGAGTTGCATGATCTCGTGATTGAGCTTACCAAGCTCCACGTTCGCCGTGTTGATGATCTGCGCAGCTTTCATTTCCGCATCTTTGATGATGGATTCGGCATCGCGCCGCGCGGCTTCGTACGTCTTGCCGGTCGTCTCTTGCGCCTGCATCAAGGTTTGCTGAAGTGTTTTCTCCATCATCCTGTAATCCCGGAGTTGCGTCTCCAACTCGGTCACCTTCGTGCGGCACTCATTCAGCTCCTTGAGGAGATTCTCCATTTCGTTGGCAGCCATCTCGGTGAATGTTTCCACCTCCACGGGATCGTACCCGCGTAGCACTTTCTTGAATTCTTGCTTCCGGATGTCCAGCGGCGTCAGCTTCATAGCGGTTCTCCTCGATACGTGGGTTATGCTTTTGGTGTCCGTTTTCCGAAGAGGGCAGTGCCGATGCGGATGAGCGTTGCACCCTCTTCGATGGCGACCTCGAAGTCGCCTGTCATTCCCATCGACAGATGGCGCATGGCGACGTTCGGTTGATCGAGGTGTTCGAGGTGCTCTTTCAATACGCGCAATGTGCGAAACATGGGCCTCGACTCTTCCGGATCGGGCAGAAACGGACCGATGGTCATCAGGCCGACGATCCGCAGATGGGCGAGCTGCGCCAAGCTCCGCACAAATGCTTCCGTTGCTTCCGGTCGGATACCGAACTTCGATTGCTCGCCGGTGGTGTTGACCTCGACCAACACTTCTGCGGTGCTTCCTGCTTGCGCTGCCCGTTTGTCGATCTCGCGTGCAATGTTTGCGTTGTCCACCGCGTGGATCAGATGAATCCACGGGATGAGGTATTTGACTTTGTTGGATTGCAAGTGACCGATGAAGTGCCAGCGGATCGAGCGTCCGCTCAACTGTTCACGCTTCTGGAGAAGTTCTTGAACGTAATTTTCGCCGACGTCCCTCACGCCGGCATCGCATGCTTCAGCTATCGCTTCGGCCGGAAACGTCTTCGACACTGCAACCAAGGTCACCTCGTCGAGGTTCCTCCCGCAACGCGCACACGTAGCCTCGATCCTCCTGCGGATCGTATCGACATTCTCGCCAATCATTCACATTCAACCGTTGAATATACTCCTTGTGCTCTTGAAAATCAACGAACCGACCGATTGCATCTGCACGACCTTTCGGTTATATTTGTCTTGTTGCGAAATTCAGCATCCAACAGTCTTTTTTCCAAGAGAAGGTTCTACGGCTTATGCCTATTATGACGCGCATGCGAGAAAGCATGCCTGCGATTCTTATCGGTCTCCTCATCGCGTTTCTCGTTACCATCATCTTCGAATGGGGCATGGACTACCTCGGTTTGACCTCTGGGAGGGGTCAACACACCGTGATCGGCTCTGTCAATGGGAAAGATATTACGTTTCAAGAGTTCAGTGAATTAGTTCGGGCCGTGTCCGAAAATCAGCGACAGCAATCGAACGTCGAACCGGACGAGACCCAAATGCAGCAAACCCGACAGCAAGTGTGGGATCAACTCATCACCCAACATCTCATCGATGAACAAATCAAGAAGCTCGGCTTGACGGTGAGCGATCAGGAAATAGTCGATTGGGTGCGAGGAGACAGCCCTCCGGAAGATTTGAAACGAAACTTTATCGACTCGACGGGAGCCTTTCGCCGCGAAATCTACGAGCAATTTCTCCGAGATCCCAACCAATTCATTCGCGACCCGAAAGGCAAGGATCCTGCGTTTGGCACCAAGTGGCTTGCCGACTATGAGAAGAACCTCCGCCAACGACGCCTGCAAGAAAAGCTGCAGAGCCTCATCACGGCGAGTGTGCGCGTGACCGAAGGAGAAGTCCGGAGGCGCTTTCATGATCAGAACGTGAAGTATGACGCGTTCTTCGCCTTGTTCGATCCGAACGTCTTCGTAAAGGACGACGAGGTGACCGTGACGGACGCCGACTTGAAGGCGTACTACGAGGAAAATCTTGAACTTTACAAAGTGCAGCCCACACGAACGTTGAAGTATGTGACGTTCTTAGAACATCCCTCAGCCTCCGATACCGCCTCCAAGATGAGCGAGCTTGACGACGCGCTCAAGAAAGCCAGGGAAGGCCAGAATTTCTTACAACTTGTCAACCTGTACTCGGATAAGCCGGACAGCGGAGCGTGGTTCAAGCATGGTGAACTTGCGCCGGGAATCGAGACGGCAGTGTTCGCCGCGAAGAAAGGCGACGTCATCGGTCCGCTGCACGAACTCGACGGGTACCACATCATCAAGATTTTGGATGAGCGGAAAGGTGAAAAAGAATTCGTCCGCGCAAGTCATATTCTCTTCCAACTCACCGGACCGGATTCCAACCAGGCGAAGGCGACCGCACGAGAGGTGCTCCAGAAAGCGAAGGCGGGGCAGGACTTCGCTGCGCTTGCTGCTCAGTACTCCAAGGACCCGGGCACGGCACAAAAAGGAGGAGACCTCGGATGGTTCGGCAAAGGCAGAATGGTACCCGAGTTCGAACAAGCTTGCTTCAAGGCAAAAGTCGGCGAGATCATCGGACCCGTGCGCACGGCGTTCGGACTTCACATCATCAAAGTCACGGGGCGTGATGCACGTGAATTGAAATTGGCAAGGATTGTCACCAAGCTCGTTCCTAGTTCTCAAACGAGGAACGAGGTGGCGGATCGAGCAAAGGATTTTGCCGTTCTCGCTCAGTCCGCCGGTTTCTGGAAAGAAGCCAGCGCAGTTGGGTTGGATGTGCGCGAAGCAGTGGTACAGGAAAAAGGCGGCGTGATTCCCGGATTGGGTGTGAACGAAAGCGTGACGAGGTGGGCGTTCAAGAATAGTGTCGGTGCCGTCAGCGATCCGTTTACGATTCCGAATGGTTGGGCAGTGTTCACGATTGTGGAAGCCAAGGATGCCGGTGTACAGCCCTTCGACGACGTGAAGGAATCCTTCCGTGCGCAGGTTGTGCGCAGAAAGAAGATGGAGAAGGTGAGGGAGCTGGCTACGTCCTTCAAGGCAAAACTTGCCCCTTCCGATAGTTTGACCAAGCTGACGTCGTGGGATGCGCGCATTACTGTGCAAGCCACGGGACCCTTCTTGGCGAGTGCGGGTGTCCCCGGCGTCGGTCGTGACCTGAACGTGGTCGGTGTGATCGAAGGATTGCAGCCCGGACAAATCTCGGCTCCGTTCAACGGCTTCCGCGGCGTGTACATCGTGCAACTTCGCTCCAAAACACCGTTCGATTCCACGGCTTATGCCAGCCAGCGCGAAATCCTTCGAACCCAGATGCTGCAAGAGAAACGCAACAGGTTTGTCGCCCAATGGCTTGCAAAGCTGAAAGAAACTGCCGAGATTGAAGACAACCGAGATCTCTTCTATCGTTGAGTTGTACGGGGTGCAGTATGGGACGTGCTCATGTATCGACGGGAAAGCGATTCCGTCTTTGGATCGCACGCGTGGGACTGTGCATGGTGGTCGGCTTCGGTTCCGCGCAAGCGGAGGATAAGCCTTTTTCCGTCTCGCTTAAAGGAAATTTCACAACTGCCTCGCAACTGTTTCCTCAACCCAACTCGCCAGACGAAGTCCAGCGCGCTCAGTTTTTCTCTCTGAGAGATATTTGGGGAGTGAGTGTCGAGCTGCGCTATCGCATTCCGGAAACCGATCTTGCTGTTGCGCTCTCTGCCGATTACTTACGTACGACGCGCACGTCGTCGATCCGCTTGTCGGAGAATCGACAGGTTCCGGTGGAGGACGGCTATCGCGTGGTGCCGGTGGAAGTGACGGGATATTTTCTGATACCGCTTTCGAGCGATCCGTTCGGTGTGTATATGGGCGGCGGTGCAGGCGCATACTTCGGTCGCCGGCTGTACAGTATCGGCGGCATCGAAGCACCGACCGTTGACCGCACAATAGGCTTCGGGATTCACGTGCTCAGCGGCGTCAGTTATCGCTTCACCGAAAGGATCTCGGTTGTGGCGGAGATGAAATTCCGCGATTTGCAGTTCACGTCGGTCAACAGGTTCGACATACCCACCATTCAGTACGGCACGATCGTGTTGCCGGTAAGCACGGAGCCGTTCGATTCGCGAGTACACACCGATGGCATCATCTTCCAACTCGGCGTCGTGGTTGCCTTCTGAAGCCTTGTGCATCGAGGGAGGTTCTCTGCTTCCGGAGCGCGCTGCATCGCTTCGCGCATCGCTGTCTCACCGATTCGATCTCACCGTTCAGAACGTGTGCATTGCACGAACGATGTTCCGCCTGTTGAAAGTATGCGACAGCAACGTCCTGCTGGAGCGCATCACGCCGGAAATGTTTGCACACGATGAGCGCCTTCCGTACTGGGCGGATCTCTGGCATTCTTCCATCGAACTTGCGCGTTGGTGTCTGGAGGAAGCCGAGCTTGGAGGCAAGCGGGTGTTGGAGTTGGGCTGTGGTCTTGGGCTTGCCGGTATTGCTGCGGCTACGGCGGGAGCGGAGGTCACCTTCTCGGATTACGATGCCGACGCACTTGCCTTTGCCGCTTGCAATGTGGCGGCGAATCTTTCTCCTGAGGCACAATCCCGGATTCGTTTCTTCCAGCTCGATTGGCGGCACTTGCCTTCGATATCACCGTTTGATCTGATCATAGGTGCCGATGTAGTGTACGAACGAGGGAGTTTTTCCGCATTGAGTGAAGCGTTGTGGACACTCCTGCGAAGCGACGGGTATGCGGTTCTGACCGAACCGGATCGTACCATCGGAAGGGATTTTTTCGCTGAACTCGATCGGCAAAAGTTTCGCCTCTCGACGGTTCAGCGCCCTGTGGTGTGGGACAAAAGAATGTGCATGATCAATCGTGTCGAGATTCGTCGATGATGCATGACGGAACGTTCAAACGCAAGCATCTTATCTATCTGACCGGTTTCATGGGATGTGGCAAGAGCACCATTGGACCGATTCTCGCGAACACACTCGGCTATGCTTACGCCGATGTCGATCGATTAATCGAAGCTCGTGTGGGCAAAAGTGTGAACGAGATTTTTCGGGAAGAGGGAGAGCGATTCTTTCGTGAAGTGGAGCAGAACGTCGTTCGTGAATTGAGCCAACGCGACCATCATGTCGTTTCGCTCGGTGGAGGCTCGGTGGTCAATCCCGACACGTTCGAACTGATCAAGCAGTCGGGAATCCTTGTGTACCTGTACTCATCGCCATCGCAGTTATTCAAGCGTCTCCAGCACAAGACCGACCGCCCCGTGCTCGCAGGGAACGATGGTGCGCCTCTGGCGCAGGAAGAATTGCGCGAGCGTGTTGCGCAACTCTTCGCAGCTCGTGAACCGCTCTATGCGCAAGCCCAACTGACCGTGCACACCGATGAGAAGAAAATCGGGTTGACGGTGGATGAGATCGTGAGAAGAATATCACAGCTTTTGAAGTAGAGGATTCACTTTTTCGGGTTCGCACCCTTCATTGCTTCTCGGAGTGCTCATCTCTATATTTTCG
Source organism: Ignavibacteria bacterium (assembly GCA_040290295.1). GTDB lineage: Bacteria > Bacteroidota > Ignavibacteria > UBA10030 > UBA6906 > CAADGV01. The sequence continues at coordinate 55,704 of PSMW01000005.1, read as the reverse complement.
CACATTCTGACATCTTCATCGGAGAGCGACCTATGGTCACATTTACCGAAAGCCGTCTGCAGCAGCTTTTGGAAACTTTCAAGAACAAGAAGATTGCCGTGGTCGGCGATTTGATGGTCGATCGGTACTATTGGGGGACGGTAGGTCGCATTTCCCCTGAAGCACCGGTTCCCGTTGTCGAGGTGGTGGAAGAGCAAGTACGTTTGGGAGGAGCCGCCAACGTCGCCAACAATATCCAAATGCTCGGCGGCGAGCCGATGCTCGTGGGTCTCATCGGAAACGATCATCCCGGACAGGTGTTCATCGAGATTTTGAAAGAGCGTAATCTTCCGTCGAAAGGCATCGTCACGGATGCTTCGCGACCGACAACCATCAAGACGCGCGTCATTGCCCACGCCCAGCACGTGGTCCGCATCGACAACGAATCGAAAGCCGATTGCCCCGAGCACATCCGCCACATGATCATCGACGCCGTGAAGTACAACATCCACGAACTGGACGCGATCATCATCGAGGACTACAACAAAGGCGTGGTCACTAAAGACGTCATCCACGAACTGATCGCCGTGGCGCGTAAGTACAGCAAGATTGTTACCGTCGATCCGAAGTTCAACAACTTTCTCGAGTATAAGCACGTTACCGTCTTCAAACCGAATCGGCGCGAAGTCGAAGAAGCGATCGGCGGCAGATTGAAATCGGTGGCC
>PSMW01000005.1:46793-54869 GCA_040290295.1 Ignavibacteria bacterium | reverse complement strand
AGGCGGTGAACGTTCAAGATGTTTCTGGTGCAGGCGATACGGTCGTCTCCACCCTGACGATGGCGCTGGCAAGCGGCGCAACCATTCACGAAGCGGCAACGTTGGCGAACTGTGCCGCGAGCGTGGTGGTGGGCGCCGTCGGCATCGTTCCGATTACACCAGCGGAATTGGTCGAAGCAGCGCTTCGCTTCTCGAAGAACGGGCGTGCCTGATGAAGAAAGTTCTTTCGCTGCGCGCCTTGCGCAAGGTGCGCGAGCAACTTCGTCGTCGCAAGAAAAAAGTTGTTTTTACCAACGGGACGTTCGATATCCTCCATCGTGGGCACGTCGAATATCTCGCCAAGGCGAAAGCATTGGGTGATGTGCTGATTGTAGGATTGAACACCGATGCCTCCATCCGCCGCATCAAAGGCCCACAGCGACCGATCAACCCAGCAGTCGATAGGGCTGCCGTGCTTGGTGCTCTCGCGGCGGTGGATTACATCTGCTTTTTCGATGAGGACACGCCCGAGCGGTTGATTGCTGCGCTGATTCCTGATATTTTAGTGAAGGGAGCGGATTGGAAGGTCGAGGCTATTGTGGGGAAGGATATTGTCGAACACCATGGCGGTGTCGTGAAGACGATTCGTTTGACGCCGGGTCGTTCGACAAGCAACGTCATTCAGCGGGTACTCGAGGCGTACCGATGAGTGTCGCAGGACTTCGTTCCTGCTCCCCCGACAATTCATTCATGACGTCTTGCTGCGGGAACGTGCCGTGAAGAAGTTTTTCAAATGGCTTGCCCTTGTCGGCGCAGGCATCTTTGTGTTGGTGGGTCTCATCGCAGGCGTGAGTCAGACCCAATTCTTTCGCGATCATCTGCGTTCGTTCGCGCTCAGCCGGCTCGATACTCTGCTCGATGCCGACGTGTCTCTTGGCGAGATCCGCGGAAACCTCGTGACCGGGTTTTCCATCGATTCGGTCTCCATTTTTGTGCGTGGCGAGCCGCTGCTGCAAGTGGAGCGAGTGGTGCTGCGGTACGATCTCTTCCAAATTCCCTCCAAGCGTATCACCGTGAGTCATCTTGCTCTCGTCCGCCCCCGCGTCGCACTCGTGCGCGGCATCGACGGCATTTGGAATTTCGAGCGCATGACGCGCCCGAAACCCGAGGAGTCGCCCTCCACGTTCGATTGGCCCATCAAACTCGACCGCTTCGAAATCAAAGAAGGTTCCTTGCGGCTCATCGATTCTGCCGCTCTGGCTGCATCCGATCATGTAACCGAAAGAGGGTTCGAGGTCGAGTATCATGATTTCCATCTCCACTCGCTCGATCTGCTTGTTACATCGGTGCTGATTGCGCCGAAGGAGAAGCGTGCCCACATTGCGCAGATCGGGTTTGTATCCGATCGTCCTCCTGTTCATCTCCAACACTGTTCCGGCGATGTTCGCCTGACCGATCATGACGCATCCGTGAACAATCTCACGATCCGCACAGCGCGCTCGCATCTGAATCTCTCGGCGTCGATGAAGGGTATCGATCTGTTGGAGGGAATCGAACTGACGGAGTTGCAGCGCAAGCTTGTGGGGCTTTCACTGCGGGCGTCCGATCTTGACCTGAACGAACTGCAACGGTTCATCCCTCAACTTGCCTTCTTCGATGGAAAGGTGAATGCCGAGATCGTTGCCGAAGGAGAGTTTGGAAGGCTCGGCATCCAGCAAATCGATCTCCGCACAAGAAATTCCGAGGTGCATCTTGCCGGTACGTTGTTCAATCTTCACACGCCGGAGGCACTGGCGATGGACATCAAGTGCCGCGAGAGCACTATTGCCTACGCCGATGTCCAAGCGTTGATGCCGGGATTATCGCTGCCCGATTTCTCGTCGATCGGCAACGCAAAACTGTCGTTCGATTTCGAAGGCGAGCCGCTGCGTTTTGTCACGAATGTCTCCCTCGAGTCGGATGCAGGGTCGATCACCACATCGGGGTTCAAGCTTGCGATCGGCGGAGAGCCGGGGTTGGCGTATGAAGGCAACGTCGTTCTGCAGAACGTGAATCTCGATGCGCTGCTGGGCGCCCATCAGTTTGCTTCGTCGCTCAACGGTACGCTTCACGTTGTAGGCACGGGAACGGCGATCGACAAGCTCGATGCTCGAGCAGGAGTGTTTCTTGATTCATCTTCCATCGGTGCACAGCGCATCGGTCCGACGTCGATCATAGTCACCGCCAACCGAGGAAACCTCGAAGGTGTCGTGCGTCTTGCGCTTGGCTCGATGCGCACGGACCTCGAAGCAACGCTCCACGACGTTGCCAATCCCATGCCGTGTTTTACGATCGTCGGAACGATTTCGTCTCTCGATTTGGCTGAGCTGCTGGACAATCCCTACCACACGAGCGATCTCACGCTGCGACTCAACGCCGAGGGGACCGGTTTGGAGTGGGAGAAGGTGAATTGCTCGGCGTTGCTGGACTTCTCTTCGTCGCGCTATCGCGAGTATCGGATCGACTCCGGCGCCGTTCGCTTGGAGATCAACCAGCGCGACCCAACGCGCAGTTCGATCGTGCTCACGTCCGATCTTGCCGACTTCTCGATCACGGGTCAGTTCGATTTGGATTATATGGTAGGATTGATTCGCTACGAGGTGAACAGTCTGCGGTTTGCTTTAGGACAGCGATTGAACGTGCTCGATCCCTCGCTTGCCACCGAGTTGGACGAACAGTCGCTGCGCGCGTCTGGTGCGCGCCTTGCAGCACAGCACAAGATGCTGAATGCGACATACGAGCTGCGCGTCAAGAATCTCGAACCACTTTCGATCGTCACCGCTAACCGTGCCTTCGATGCCGTTGGCATGTTGAGCGGTTCGTTGCGCGGCAGTTATGCTGCACTCGCCGGCGACGCGCGCCTGGAGGTGAAAGAGTTTTTCTACGGGAGCGCCGATTCCGGCATGCTGGTGCAAGACGGTCTGGCGACATTGCGCTTCGACGACCTCATGCCCGATGCCCCACTCAGTTCACTCACACTCCGCATTCGCGTCGACGCAGGCAGGATGCACATCAATCGTACAAAACTCGATACGCTGCAGTTCGGTATCTTCTACGATAAAGAATATGCAGGCTTCGTTGTTCAAGCCGACTACGACCAGGATTATCATTTCCGCACCAACGGACACGTGGGCGTGACGGACGACGGCGTGCAATTCACTTTGAGTCGCTTCAGCATCGCCTACAAAGATTTTCGGTGGCTTGCCGACGACGGTTGGGTTATTGCTGTGAACCAGAACGCGATGCACATTCCCTCGTTCGTGTTGCGACGCGACTCGCAGGTGGTAGCACTGAGCGGCACGTTGTTCGCCGGTGAAGGGATCGAGGCATCGATGCAAGGCACAAAACTCGACTTGCAGAGCCTGAAATACATCATACGGAAAGAAGAGCGCCGCGTGGATGAACGGGGCTTCGAGGGGAGGTTGGATGTTGCGATGCGAGCGGGCGGAACGCTCACGTCACCGACATACGATCTCTCGCTCAAGGCGAGCGATGTGTATTTCCGCGGCTTTTTCTTCGGCGCCATACGCGGCACGTTTGCCTACAGCAAGGAACGCTTAACGGCGGACGTGACGATCGATCATCGTGCGGACACGGCGCACGGCGTTCCCGATCTGACCGTACGCGGGACGCTGCCGATTCGTCTTGCACTCAAAGGCGTCGAAGAGCGGCTTCCCGAAGAGCCGATGGATTTCGAAATAAAAACGGAAGGCTTGCAGATGAGTCTTCTCGATCCGCTGGTGCCGACGTTCAACGAACTGACCGGCACGTTGAAAGCCGACGTGCGTGTCGGCGGTTCGCCGCAGCGACCGCAATTTGCCGGCACGATGAGCGTCGACAACTGCCGATTCCTGTTCGAGCCTAACAACATGTACTACAAACTCGACGGCCAATTCCAACCCAACGGTGAACGCATCACCATCCTCGATGTCGTGATCCGTAACGTCGATGAAGACAACAGCCCCGGACGCATCGGCAAGATTCATCTGAAGGGAGATTCTGCGCTACGCGATTTGATCCCGACCGACTTCCATGTCGACATCACCGGACAGTTGGTGGTGGTGAACAAGAACACTCGCACCTCCACGCTCGGTGTGTACGGCGAATTGCCGGTCGAGGTGGCAGGCAACGGACTGCGTTTCACGGGCAGTATCGAGCACTCGTTGCTGAAAGGCGATGTCTTGGTACGCAACGCGAGCCTTGTGTTTCCGCCGACTGCCGCCAGTGCGCGGGAGGATACGTTCTTCATTCCCTTCCACCTCATGGACGACACGGCGCGCGGACGAGAAGACCTGCGCGCAGTCGAAGCACGCTATTTCGGTTCCACACAACGCACAGCAGAACAAGCGAGCGAAGCAAACGTTCTACGTGCACCCTCGTTCATGGACGGCTTGCGGTACGATTTGAACGTGGAGTTTGCCGGCACCAACAACGAGGTTCGCATGATTTTCAACGCCGCCACAAACGAAGAACTCGTTGCAAATATCGCCGGCAGGGTGGCGATCACCGAAGACGGGCGGTATTGGGTGGGCACGCTCGAGGTGCTGCGCGCGTCGTACACCTTTTACGGCAAACGGTTCAACGCCGAAGGCTCGATGACCTACGCCGGCGATCTGCTGAACCCCGAACTGAACATCACTGCCACCTATGCCGGCACGCGCACCAACGATCAGGTGCAACCCCCCGCCACCGAGCAGGTGGTGGTGACCTATAAGATCACCGGGACACGCATGGCGCCGAAGGCGGAGATCTCGATGAAGATCGACGACGTGGATTACGCAACCTACAGCGCCGGTCCGAAGTCGGGCGACGTGCAATCGGATGCACTCACGTTCATCATCACCAATACCTTTCCGCTGAAGCCCGGCGAGCGCAACAACATTGCCGAGCAAATCGGTCCGACGGTCGGCGCTGGCCTCGTCGGCGGCGCAACATCGCTCTTGACGAGTACGCTGGCGGAATTTCTGCGCACCAAAACAGGATTCATCCAATCCTTCGAGCTGCGCTACGATACCAGCGTGCGAGGCGGCTCCTTTAGGCAGAGCGCCGATGTTCGCCTCGGCGGCACGGCGTTCAAAGGCTATTGGCGGTACGGCGGAAAGATCTTGGAGGATCCGATCAACAACGCGAACTTCAGCATTCTTTATTCGTTCGGCGATATCTTCGATAAGCCGTCGTTGCGGAATTTCATGTTCGAGTTGGAACGACGCGTCGATACCTCGACGCTGTTCGGCTCCATCGAAACACGAAAGGAAATCAACTCAGCCCGGTTCTTCTATCGTTTTTCATTTTGACCATTCATTTCCAGGAGCACACTATCAAACATCTTCGAAAGAACCTTCTCACCTTCCTCTCGTCCGATCCATCGCGATCATATACTCTGAAACAGCTCGTCAATCATCTCTCCATCAAGAGCAAGGAGGAGTACGCAGCCCTCCGTGAGGTGGTGGAAGACTTGGATCGCAAAGCCATCATCGATGTTGATGAGCGCGGGCGAGTGCGGTACGGGGCAGCAGCGACCGCAGTGCAGGGTGCCGGCAAGCGGAAAGCGCCGGTCAACCGCGTTGTCGGAACCCTGAGCACGACCAAACGCGGATTCGGATTCGTGACGATCGAGGGAACCAACGAAGAAGTGTATATCGCGGAGCAATTCATGTCCACTGCGTTGCACGGCGATAAGGTTGCGGTGGCATTGTTTGCGCGGCCGCTGCGGCGAAAGGGCAGCGAAGATCGCCAACGTTTGGAAGGAGAAATCGTCGAAGTGGTGGAACGAAGATCGAGTACGATCGTCGGCACGTTGGAAGAGAGCAGGCACGCCTTCTTCGTCGTGCCGGACGACGAGCATATTCTCCGCGATGTGTACGTCTCGAAGGATGACGACAAAGATGCCAAGCGGGGCGACAAGGTGGTGGTGCAATTGTTGCCGTGGGACGATCCGGCGAAGAATCCTGAAGGAATCATCATTGAGGTGTTGGGACGTGCCGGCGATGCACGCGTCGAAGTCCTGAGTGTTGCACGGAGCTTCGGGTTGCCGATGCGCTTTCCGCCCGCGGTGGAAGCGGAAGCTGATGCATTTCCCGATACGATTCCGCAAGAGGAGATCGCTCGCCGCTTGGATTTGCGCGATCTCCCCTGCGTCACGATCGATCCGGAAGATGCAAAAGATTTCGACGACGCGGTTTCCTTCGAGCGCCTCGCCGACGGAAGGATCCGACTCGGTGTGCACATTGCCGACGTAAGTTACTACGTGAGAGAAGGCAGCGCGCTGGATGCCGAAGCATTCCTGCGCGGCACCAGTGTGTATTTGGTGAACGAAGTGATCCCGATGCTTCCCGAACGTTTGTCCAACGATCTCTGCAGTCTTCGGCCGCATTGCGATCGTCTCACCTTCAGCGTTTTGATGGACATGCGTGCCGACGGCCAGGTGGAAGACTATCGCATCGTCAAGACTGTGATCCGCAGTGCGCGGCGCTTTGCGTACGAAGAAGTCCAAGGGATCCTCGAAAAACGCAAAGGCGAGTTTGCCGACATGCTGCTGCCCCTCCATAAGCTCACGCAGGTGCTGACGCGGAAACGCAAGCAAGCCGGCAGCATCGATTTCGATACGGGCGAGGCGAAGTTCCGCTTCGACGCACAGGGCTTCCCTTCTGCCATCATCAAGAAAGTGCGCTTGGACGCCCATCGCTTGATCGAGGAGTGCATGCTGTTGGCGAACAAGACGGTCGCACAACACATCGGCAAGGTGAAGCGAGAGGAACATGCCAAGCCCTTCATCTACCGCGTCCACGATGTACCCGATCCTTCACGCTTGGAGGATCTTGCCAATTTCGTGAAGCATTTCGGGTATGCACTGGATGTCAAGCACGGCGTCACGTCAAAGGCGCTCCAGCGTTTGCTGGACCGCGTCAAGGGCACCGAAGTGGAAACGGTGATCAACGAAGTCGCCTTGCGCACGATGGCAAAGGCGGTATATTCCGAGAAGAACATCGGCCATTTCGGTCTCGGCTTCAAGTACTACACGCATTTCACATCTCCCATCCGCCGCTATCCCGATTTGGTGGTGCATCGGCTGTTGGAAGAGTACAGCAAAAGCATCAGCGCTGCGCGGCGCGCAGAGCTTGCTCGTCGCCTGCCGATCATCTGTCGGCAATCCTCCGATCGCGAGCGACTCGCTGTCGAAGCCGAGCGCGAATCGGTCAAGGTCATGCAAGTCGAATACATGAAGCGTCACGTCGGCGACGAGTTCGACGGGGTGATCGCCGGCGTGACCACTTTCGGCATCTTCGTCGAGATCAACGATCTGCTCGTCCAAGGGCTTGTGCGGATGCGCGACCTTTCGGATGATTACTATGTGTTCGACGAGAAGCGCTATCAGTTGAAGGGACGATCGCGTGGCAGAGTGTATCGCCTCGGCAACAAGGTGCGTGTTCAAGTCGTGTCGGTCAATCCCGAACGACGCGAGATCGACTTCCGCATTGTGGATTAAACGTCGGCGTGTGGAGCATGTCGTACACGTGCATGGGAATGGTTGTGCATTGCTTTTTCTTATCGACTTGAGTAGTATTCAGTTGGAATCCATTCACACCATGAGGGCAAGATGAAGGCGCAAAGGTTGTTGTGGGTCGCTGTGGTGCTGCTGACTGCCGTGTTGCACGAAGCGGCGCCGGCGCAGGATGGTTTGTTTGGCAAGAACAAGGTGCAGTACAAGAAATTCGCCTGGTTCTACATTCAGACCGATCATTTCGATATTTACTTTTCGGAAGGTGGAGAGAAGATTGCCGAGTTCACGGCCGTCGCAGCGGAATCGGCCTACACATCCATCAGCAAAACCTTCCGCTACCAACTCGTGAACCGCGTGCCCATCATCGTGACGAACTCGCACAACGACTTCCAGCAAAGTAACGTCGTGAGCGAGTATCTCGAAGAAGGCGTCGGCGGTGTGACGGAATTGTTCAAGAACCGTGTGTTGATTCCGTTCGAAGGAAACTACGCGCAGTTCCGCCACGTCATCCATCACGAATTGGTACACGCCGTTATCAACGATATGTTCTACGGCGG
>PSMW01000005.1:13812-46689 GCA_040290295.1 Ignavibacteria bacterium | reverse complement strand
GCGTGACGCCACCGTCCACGAGTATCTTCCACCCATCAGCCGCCTCTATGGATACTTTGCCTACCGGGGCGGGCAATCGATCTGGTGGTACATTGCCAACAAGTACGGGCATCAGAAAATCGGCGACATTTTGAACCGCATCAAAAGCACGCGCAGTGTCGAGGCAGGCTTCCGCGGTGCAATCGGCTTGGGATTGGACGAACTCAACGAGCGGTGGCAAAAGGAAATGAAAGTGATCTATTGGCCCGACATTGCCAAGCGCGAAGAGCCTGCCGACTATGCTCGCAGACTAACCGATCACAAGAAGGACGGTAACTTCTACAACACCAGCCCCGCGCTCTCGCCACAAGGCGATCGGATCGCCTTCATCTCCGATCGAAACGATTACTTCGATGTGTTCGTGATGAGTGCGATCGACGGGAAGATTCTCGATAAGGTGGTGGATGGGCAGACCACGAGCGACTTTGAGGAACTGAAGTTGTTGACGCCTCGCTTGACCTGGTCGCCCGACGGCAAGCGCATTGCACTCGCTGCCAAAGCCGGCGAACAGGATGCGATCATGATTGTCGATGTCGATGACGGGGATGTGGAGAAATTGACGTTCGAGCTGGATGCCATCTCTTCCGTGGATTGGTCTGCACAAGGCGATAAGGTAGCGTTCGTCGGCAACAAGCTGGAACGGTCGGACATCTACGTCTATGATTTCAACACCAAGCGCCTCACCGATTTGACGAACGATATCTTCAGCGATGCGGACCCGGCATGGTCGCCCGATGGCAAGTACGTGTACTTCTCCTCGGACCGGCAAGCCTCTCTCGCGGGAGAGAAAGTCGAAATCTCTCGCTTCGATTACAGCCAGCGGGATCTCTATCGGGTGAACGTCGAAACGAAAGCGATCGAGCGCCTTACCGATTTGCCCGAAAGCGATGAAAGCTCCGTGGTATGCTCACCCGACGGCAAGAGTATTCTGTTTGTATCGGATCGCAACGGTATCAACAACATCTACGAATTGAATCTCCAGACGCGAGCGATTCGTCCCATCACCAACTCGCTCAGCGGCGTCTATCAACTTTCGCTTTCACGCGATGGAACCAAACTCGCCTTCGCTTCGCTCAACTACGCTGGCTTCGACATCTTCCTGATGCGCACCCCCTTCGACCGCGATCTGAAAGTGACCGAGTTGGAGCCGACGGAGTTTATCAAAGCACGGCGTGCGCCTATCGTCGTTGCCGCGCCCGATACGGTGCCGGCAGTCAAACCACAGGCCGATACGACCGATGTGTTCGGGAAGGGCATCGAAATCGACTTCAGTAGGTACGCCGCTGAGGCAGCAAAGCCCGAGAACGTCCCGACCGATTCGACGATCGCCCAGCTTCCGAAGATCACGGGTAATGTGGATAAGGAAGGCAAGTACAAGATCAATAAGTACAAGCTCAACTTCTCGCCCGACATCATCTACGGAAACGCCGGGTACAACACCTTCTACGGTGTCACCGGCTCGACGGTCATGGCGTTCAGCGATCTGATGGGTGATCATCAGATCGTTTTCGTGACGAATCTGTTGCTCGATCTGAAAAACAGCGACTACGCCCTCCAGTATCTCTACTTGCCCGAACGATTGGACGTCGGTTTCACCGGATTCCATAGCGCACGCTTCGTGATCATCAACGACTTTTTCGGTGGAAGTCTCTATCGCTTCCGCACCTACGGCTTGTCGGTCAATGCGCAATACCCCATCGACAAGTTCAAGCGCATCGATATGGGATTGAGTTGGTTCAACATCTCGCGAGAGAATCTCGATCGTGTATTCGATCCGATTCAGAAGCGCACCGTGCTTGTGCCCTCACTTGGCTATACGTACGATACATCGCTGTGGGGATTTGTCGCACCGATGAACGGCACGCGGTATTCATTCAACGTGTTCGGCACGCCGAAACTTGGCGGATTGGGATTGAGCTTCGTGAACGTGACCGGCGATTACCGGACGTACATCCGACTCGGTCGGCAATACGCGTTTGCGTTGCGCTTCGCGGGAGGCGGGAGCTTCGGCGCGAATCCCCAAAAGTTCATCATTGGCGGCGTGGATAACTGGATCAACCGAACATTCGAAGGCGGATACATTCCCTTGGAGAACGCCGAGGACTACATCTTCTTGCAAGCCGCGTTGCCGCTGCGCGGTTACAACTACAACGCGAAAATCGGCTCACGCTACGGACTGTTGAACTTCGAGTTCCGTTATCCGCTGCTCGCGTTCTTGCAAGCCGGTCCGCTGCCCATCGGCCTGCAGAGCATCACGGGCGTGATGTTCTTCGATATGGGATCGGCGTGGAATCGCGAACGCCAATTTCAGGCATTCACCAAGGACGCTGCCGGCAATACCGTTACAAAGGACTTGCTGATGGGTATGGGGACCGGTGCACGGATCTTCTTCTTGGGGTTCTTGGTGAAGGTGGATGTCGCATGGGCGTGGTATTGGAGCGGCTTCAGCGAGCCGAAGTACTACATCTCCCTCGGCGCAGATTTCTGATAGCCGGGAGGTCGTCTTCCAACAACACAACGCCCCGTCGGTTACGCGACGGGGCGTTGCTCTTCTTACCGTTCTTGGTTGTTCGCTTAGGCTCGCGAGAATGTTACTACAACCACCTGACCTTGAATATTCGTGGTGATGGTGAGCGTGTTGCCCGATATCGCGAACGTTCCCGCGATAACGATGGGCTGTTGCAACTGTTGTCCGTTTTCGTGCGTGACCGTTACGTTGTTGCCCTGCACGGCGAATGTTCCCGTTTGGGTGTAAAGGGTTCTGCCCTGAGCATCCAGCTCGGTGTAGGTAAATGTTCCGTTTGCTCCAAAGGCGAACCGCGCTGATACTGCTCTCCTTCGACAAACTCGAATACCTGTGCCGGATCAGTGGGTGTGCCGTTCACTGTTGCACCGGTGATGGTCCACGTGCCGTTGATCGAGAGCGTTGTTCCGGCGGGATTCGAGCTGTCTTTCTTGCATGCGGCAAGAACGAGCGCGAGCGCCAAAAGCAGTGATACAAAGCGAAGTGGGTTCATAGCAATTCTCCCATTTGTGGTTTAATGGTGAAACGCCTACCGCTTGTTAAAGCTCATGAGGAACTTCACCGGAATCAAGTAGGAGCCGCCGGCTTGAGGCACTCGGCGATTGTCCTTGCTCGTGCCGTGATGCGGGAAGAATGCCGAGTCGCACAAGCTCGTCGCGTAACGTGCGGATGATTGTTCGTGTGAGCGCAAGGTTGCGAGGATGAACGTGTTTTGATTCGAGCCAGATCATCTTTTTCGGCTCGCGTGCAGCGTCGAAGAGTTGCTCGGCGTTTTCAAGGGGAATCTGTTCGTCTTCCGTACCGTTGATCATCACCAGCGGGATGGGTGCGACAGCAGAGATCGATCGCATCGGTTCCAAGGGAGCGAGCAAGAGTTTTCCCATCCACCCCATCATCTCTGCAGCAAGCGGTCCATGGTAGCGCCGGACGTTGTGTCGAATCAAACCTTTCAACTCACCGCCGCCGTATACGATGAATGCTGCGTCGAAGCGCCGATCGAGTCGGAGAATGGCAGGGACAAACGGCGCGCCGAAACTGTACCCCACCAGCACCAGCTTCGTTGTGTCCACGTCGGGGCGTTGTGCTAGATAGTCCGTTAGGAGCATCACCGCCGGTACCATATCCAAGAGCGCTCGGCGGATGTCGGGTACGTCCGCCAAGAATTCGGGAATCGAATATTTCGGCTTGGGTTGGTAGCCGTAGTCGGGCGCTGCGACGATGACCTCGTCGATATCGAAGACAAAATCGACAGCGTTCTTTCCCGTGTCTTTGCCGCCCAGAACGATGACGGCAGGGAAGCGTTGCCCGCTCCGACGAGGAATCAACAAACCGCACTCAACGGAGAAGCCGCTCTGGTTGTGCACCGTGAGCCAAAATTTTTCTGCAGCGTCGGTCGTTCCCGCCGGCTTCACATCGGCATGCGAAAACGTTCCACGGCGCGTAACGAAATCGGGCGTATAATTCTTCATCGAGAGATGCACGAGATGGAACATCATCACCCCCACGGCAACGCAGATGTACACGCCGGTATGTACCAAGAGCTTTCTCATGAGACACTCCTGACGTCTCGGCGTTCATGTCACCACCACAATCCACCGTCCACAAAGTCCCAAAGAAAGAACGCAACAATCTTTCCGTCGAAGGCTTTCGTGCCGGCAACAGGTACTTCGGCGCCAAGCGAGAGAGCAAGATGTCCGCGCGCAGTTATGCCCCAGTACACTTGCGGAATGACAGAAAGCATGTACTCCGACTTTGCAAGGTTCTTCTTCCAGAAAAGCTCGACACCGGGGAAGAAACCCTGTTTCGATTCGGGGATCGTCAGCATCGAAAGAAACCCGACGCGCAACTCGGGATCGCCCTTCTTGTTGTCCGACGGTGTTTCCAGTTTCGCGCTTGTCGAAAGCTGGAGCGTGTTGCCGATGCCCTGCCCAGCGGCGACGTAGGGAATCGCGACCACCGTGCCTGCACCGAATCCGTTTGTTTCGCTGCCTGTTGGAAGCGCGGCCTCGACACCAACAGTGATGATGCTAAGCGTCTTGGCATTGTCGAAAAAGGCGTACTTCAATGCCAGCTCGAGGTCGCCGATCCCGAATTTGTTCCCGATGCCGCCTGAGCTGTTGATCAACGGGAGCTTCGCCTCGTATTGAAAGCGTGTACCGAAACGGTTTGCATAGTACAGCACCGTTTTGGTTTCACTTGTCGTGATGCCGTTCTCTCGTTTGAATTGATGAGACGGAATCACGAGTGCTTCCTGTTCTGTGAATGCCTTGGCGGTGTAGTGACCGCGGAAGAAATTGGTTTCGCCTTGAGGATACTTCGATTGATCGACGAACGTTTTCATGTACTCCACCGTTTCGGCAATCTGCTGTTCGGAGAGTGCTTCGCCCCATGCCGGCATCGACAGGGAAAGTCCACGCGCTCCGCCGCCATGAGCAACCACAGCCTGCCAGTCTTTGCGCTTCTCCCTTGAGCTGAAGTATCCGTCGGTGAGATCTGGCGGCGGAGCTTCCATGTTCTCGATCATGTCCTCGGGAAGTTGCCCCTTGCCGTCCTCACCATGACATCGTGCGCAAAACGCGAGGTAGATTTGTTTGCCCGACATCGTTTCGAGAGGGATTTCTTCTTCCTCTTGTTGTGCCATGGCGTATGATGGAAGTAAACAGACAAGGGCAAAAACGAACGTAAGAATCCATGGCATATCAGTGTCCGCACTTTGATGATTATCGAAAAAGGTTGGGTCAATGAGAACCCGAATGGCTCAAAGCCAAAATGCGGCTTTCGCTGTAAACTTGCAAGAGCTTTCGTGCTGAGATATGGGCAAATGGAAGTGAGTGAGGGAAGGTGTTCATGTTCATTCTTTGGATGCTGCTCGATCATCATCGGGGCATGGCGTCGTTCTGTCTCGAAGTCGTGCTGCTCCGTAGCTTTGAACATGTGCTGATGAAGCAATAGATCTCGACGCCCGGCTTCCCGCGGGTCCGTGAAGGACAAATGGGAGAAGCAAGACGGTCGTGCGAGTCATGAGCAGCGGATTCGTTTCTTTTATCGTCTCCAAATCCACTCGTCGGAGGCGTATTTGGTTTGCGCCAGAGCGTGCACACGGTGGGTGGAAAGAGGAGGAGAGAGTTCGGCGGCAGCATTCCATGCTTCGCGCAATGCGTGCTTGATCGCGTCGGCAGAGCATGCGATGTTGCAGAGAAACTCGGTGTGCGAGCGCCGTTGCCGGTACTCAGGCTGGCGTGCGGGCATGTGGAGGTATCGTTCGATCGACGAGAGGTCGGCGTTGAGCAGGAAGGTACCGTGAAAGAGCAATGCGCGAAGTTTGCGGCGCTGCGCGTTGCCGGAGAATTTTTTCCCGTCAATGGTGAGGTCGCTGCTTCCCTCGATCGACACCTTTGTGCCGAGCAGCGCGCTGAGGGCATCGGCATGACGTTGCATGACGAAGTACGTCGTCTCCGTAATGGTACGAGTAAAGCGCGATGGTTCGATGCGAAGCGTCAAAGCGTAACTCAGGCATCCGGGTTCTTGTAGCACCGTCCCGCCTCCGCTATGTCGTCGAAGGATCGGAATTCCGTCCGCACGACATGCTTCGAGATGCACCTCGTCGACAACGCTGTTGGAAGAGCCGAGCACGACGAAGGGAGCGGGTGCTTCCCAAAAACGCAGCACCTCTTCTCCTTCTCCCTTCTCCATCATTTCCAACAAGACTTCATCGCATGCAAGATTTTCATGCGGAGTCGAGAATGTCAGGTCAAGCCAGTACATCGTCATGCCAATGCTTCTTCGCGCTTTTTTTTCTATATTGGTTGCAATGGTGAATCACAGGGCAGATGTAGCTTCGTTCATTACAAAGAGAGAGTACGCACGTGGAAACGGACGAAAAGGTTCGAAACACGAACGATGTTGGCTCCAACGGGGACGACTTGCAGCGCATGTTGGACTCGCTAGAGTTTTTCTTTGAATATATGTTAAAAAACAAAGAGTCGGAACAAACGCCGCTTGTCGTGACGCGCTTGCTGGACCGACTGCGTGAGGCGGGCGTGAACATGCCTCCCACAACGCGTACACCGTACATCAATACAATCGCGAAAGAAAAAGAGCCACCGTATCCAGGGAATCGGGATCTGGAGCGGCGCATCAAGAGCTGCATTCGTTGGAACGCGATGGCGATGGTGGTGAAAGCCAATCGCGAGCACAGTGGGTTGGGTGGACACATTTCCACCTACGCATCGTGTGCCACGCTCTATGAAGTCGGTTTCAATCATTTCTTCCGTGGCGCCGAGGGGGATCGTCCCGCGGACATGGTGTTCTTCCAAGGGCATGCCTCGCCGGGCGTCTATGCGCGAGCGTTTTTGGAGCGCAGACTCGATGTCCATCATCTCAATCATTTCCGCCAAGACCTCGCCGAAGGCGGCGGCATCACGTCGTATCCGCATCCGTACCTGATGCCGGAGTTCTGGCAATTTCCTACCGTCTCGATGGGGTTAGGTCCGATCAACTCCATCTATCAGGCACGGTTCAATCGTTATCTGAAGGCGCGTGGATTGATGAAGGGTGAGGAACCGCGCGTGTGGGCGTTCTTGGGTGATGGAGAGATGGACGAACCCGAAGCGCTCGGCGCACTGCGTTTGGCTGCGAACGAAGGGCTGGACAACCTTACGTGGGTCGTGAACTGCAACCTGCAACGCTTGGATGGGCCGGTGCGTGGCAACGGCAAAATCATCCAAGAGTTGGAGTCGGCCTTCCGCGGTGCGGGGTGGAACGTGATCAAAGTGATTTGGGGATCGGATTGGGATCCCTTGCTGAAAGCCGATAAAAGCGGCTTGCTGGTGAAGCGCATGGAAGAAGTGTTGGATGGCGACTATCAGAAATATACCGTCGAGCCGGGCAGCTACACCCGCAAACACTTTTTCGGGAAGTACCCCGAATTGTTGGAGCTTGTCAATCATCTCACCGACGAGCAAATCCGAAAGATGCAGCGCGGCGGTCATGATCCACAGAAAGTCTATGCCGCGTACCATGCTGCTGTGAATCACAAGGGGCAGCCGACGGTGATTCTTGCCAAAACGGTGAAAGGGTACGGGCTCGGCGAGGCGGGCGAGGGCCGCAACGTGACGCACCAACAGAAAAAGTTGAACGAGAAGGAGTTGCGTGAATTTCGCAGTCGCTTCACGATTCCGATCGCCGACGAAGAAGTCGTCGAAACGCCGTTCTACCGACCAGCCGAGGATTCTCCTGAGTCGACGTATCTGCTCGCACGGCGAAAGGCGCTCGGCGGCTTCCTTCCTGTGCGCACGGAAAATGCACCGCCGCTCGAGGTGCCGTCGCTGGCAGACTTTGCGGAGTTTTTGAAAGGCTCCGAACGGTTCGAGGTCTCGACCACCATGGCATTCGTTCGCCTCCTCGGTACGCTGCTTCGGAACAAGAAGATCGGAAAGCACGTCGTGCCGATCATTCCCGATGAAGCGCGGACGTTCGGCATGGACCCACTCTTTCGCGAGGTCGGCATCTATTCACCCAAAGGTCAACTCTACGAGCCGGTCGATCGCAAGACGTTACTCTACTACCACGAAGCGACGAACGGTCAGATTTTGGAAGAGGGGATCACCGAAGCGGGCGCGATGGCTTCGTTCATCGCGGCAGCAACCGCATACGCCACGCACGGCATCAACATGATTCCGTTCTTTGTGTACTACTCCATGTTCGGCTTCCAGCGTATCGGCGACCAAGCGTGGGCAGCGGGCGATATGATGGCAAAAGGATTTCTGTGCGGAGCGACTGCCGGACGCACCACACTCAACGGCGAAGGCTTGCAGCATGAAGATGGACACAGCCATCTGCTGGCGAGCACGATTCCGAATCTCCTCTGCTATGATCCGGCGTTTGCCTATGAGATCGCCGTCATCGTTTGGGATGGCTTGCGCAGAATGTACGGCGAGAACGAGAAGGTGTGGTACTACATGACGCTGTACAACGAAAATTACCCCATGCCTCCGATGCCGCTCGGCGTCGAGCAGGGAATTCTCAACGGCTTGTACCGCTTCAAAGCGGGCGAGACGAAACTCAAACACAAAGCGCACATCTTCGGGAGTGGCCCCATCATTCGCGAAGCCTTGCGCGCACAAGAGATCCTTGCCGAGCGCTTCGATGTTTCGGCCGACGTGTGGAGCGCAACGAGCTACAAGCGTCTGCGCAACGAGGCGCTCAACGCTCGTCGCTGGAACATGCTGCATCCGACCGCAACGCCGCGAAAGTCTTACCTCGAACACGTGTTGGAAAACGAACACGGTGTCTTTGTCGCTGCTTCGGACTTCATGAAGATTGTTGCCGAGCAGATAGCGCCGTGGGTTCCCGGTGGACTCTTTGCTCTCGGTACCGACGGCTTCGGTCGTAGCGACACGCGTAAACGCCTGCGACGTTTCTTCGAAGTCGATGCCGAGTGCATCGTCATTGCCACGCTCTATCAGCTTGCGCAACGAGGTGCGCTGCCGAGGAAGCTCGTCGAAAAAGCAATCAAGGAGTTGGACGTGAACCCCGAAAAAGCATTTCCCCTCGTCGTGTAGCTTTAGCGGCGAATGCCGAACGAACTCACATCATCGAACGAAAAGGAATCGACCGAGAAACTCTGCCTCCGCGGCACATCGAACATGAAAGGACCACCACATGGATGTACGGCTTCCCCGCCTCGGTGAAGGTGCCGATAGCGGTGTTGTTGCGACAATTTTTGTTAAAGAAGGCGACACGGTAAAAAAGGATCAACCCATCTTGGAGTTGGAGAGCGAGAAAGCAGTCGCATCCATTCCGACGCCGGTTGCAGGCACGATCACCAACATTTATGTGAAAGAAGGAGACGAGATCAAAGTCGGTGCACTCATCTTCTCCGTTGCTGAAAGTGGTGCGCAGCCGCAGCGTGTCGAACCCGTCATTGTCGAGGAACCTGTGGAGGCGCAACCCGAACCCGTGCAGCCTCCTCCCGCGCCTCTCGCTCCTCCCAGCGGTGCGGGAGTGCCCGGAATTCCTCCTCCCGCTTCGCCTTCGATTCGCCGGATTGCCCGGGAGCTGGGCATCGATTTGACGCGCGTGCGCGGGAGCGAGAAGGGCGGAAGGATCGTTATGGCGGACCTTCGGAACTACATCGCTCGCTTGCAGGCAATCGCCTTCCAACAAGCGCCGCCGGGTCCTCAGCCAGCAGCGCCCGCAGCAATGAAACCCGCACCGGTGAGTATCGACTTTTCAAAATGGGGAAGAGTCGAGAAGAAGAAGATGAGCCAGCTCCGCAAAGCCATCAGCACAAAGATGGTGGAGTCGTGGACGACGATTCCGCACGTAACGCAATTCGAGAACGCCGACATCACCGAGGTGCTCGCTCTGAGAAAGAAATTTCAGAAAGCATACGAGAAAAAGAACGCAAACCTGACACTCACGCCGTTCCTCCTCAAGGCGGTCGTTGCAACGCTGAAGAAGCATCCTCTCTTCAACGCCAGCATCGATGAAGTGACGGAAGAGATCGTATTCAAGAATTACTATCACATCGGTATAGCGGTCGATACCGAACAAGGCTTGCTCGTACCGGTGATCCGCGATGTGGACAAGAAGAGTTTGTTGGAGTTGGCGTTGGAACTGCAACAGCTTGCCGACCGTACGCGGCAACGCAAGGTGGCACTCGAAGAAATGCAAGGCGGCACGTTCACGATCTCGAATCAGGGCGGGATCGGCGGCGCGCACTTCACCCCCATCATCAACAGGCCGGAGGTAGCGATTCTCGGTGTCGGGCGCGGTGCGGTCCAACCAGTCATTCATGGCAAGAAGCTCGTCCAACGAACCGTTCTGCCGCTCGGACTTTCATACGATCATCGTCTGATCGACGGCGCGAACGCCGCACGCTTCATTACCGATTTGGTTGCTGCGTTGCAAAGTTTTCAAGCGGCTGACGTGAATCTGTAGCCATGTCGCCGAAACGCCCATGCTCAACGGTGAAGCCGTGGACGTGATCGCGTAGCATCCTTCGTTATGGTGAAAGGGAAAGAATGAAATCCATCAAGACTGAAATTGTTGTCGTTGGTTCCGGACCGGGAGGGTACGCTGCCGCGTTCTACGCAGCAGACCGCGGCAAGAAAGTGATCATGGTAGAGAAAGACGATCGCTTGGGGGGCGTGTGTCTGAATGTCGGTTGCATCCCATCGAAGGCATACCTGCACGCGGCGAAGCTCATTGAGGAAGCCAAAGACTCGGAGCATCGCGGCATCAGCTTTGGTGTGCCCTCGTTGGATCTCGACCGCATGCGCGCATGGAAGAACGGCATCGTCGGTAAGCTGGCCGGCGGTGTAGCATCGCTGGCGAGAAATCGCGGCGTTGATGTGATGTACGGCCGCGGCTACTTCGAAGACTCGACCACGCTGCGAGTCGAGACAAAGCAGGGACAAAGGTTCGTTACGTACGATCATGCCATTATCGCCACCGGGTCGCGGGCAGCAATGCCTCCGGCGTTCGATCTCGGCAACAAACGCATCATGACCTCGACGGAAGCCTTGGAACTCGAAGAGATTCCGCGAAACTTGCTCGTCGTGGGCGGCGGTTATATTGGAATGGAGCTCGGTACCGTGTACGCCACGCTCGGCAGTTCGATTGTTCTCGTGGAAGCGCTCGACACGATTCTCACCGGCTCCGATCCCGACTTGATTCGCCCTGTGGTAAAGCGGGCGGAGCAAGCGTTCAAAGAAATTCGCTTGAAGGCGAAGGTTCTGAAGATGGCGACGCACAAGCAACAAATAAAAGTCACAATGGAGCACGACGGGAAGGAAGTGGAGGAATTGTATGATCGCGTGCTCGTGGCGGTAGGGCGGACGCCTAACAGCGCGGAGTTGGGTTTAGAAAATACACGAGTGCAAACCGACGAACGCGGTTTCGTGAAAGTGAACGATCAACTCCAGACCGACGATCCATACATCTTTGCCATCGGCGATGTCGCGGGCGGTGTGTTGTTGGCGCACAAAGCATCGAAAGAGGCGCGCATCGCTGTGGACGCGATCTTCGGTGAGCATTCCTCCGCCGAGGACATTATCATCCCTGCCGTGGTCTTCACCGATCCTGAAGTCGCCTGGGCGGGATTGACGGAAGCGGAAGCAAAACAACGCAATCTCGCTGTCGAGGTGGCGAAATTTCCCTGGAGTGCGTCGGGCCGTGCATTGACGTTCGACAGACCTGACGGAATGACGAAGCTGGTGATCGATCCTGCTACCGAACGAATCCTCGGGGTGGGCATGGTGGGCGCGCATGCCGGTGAGTTGATTGCCGAAGGCGTTCTCGCGATCGAGATGAGCGCAACGGTTCGCGATCTTGCAGAAACCATCCACGCTCATCCCACATTGTCCGAGACGCTGATGGAGGCTGCACATGCCTACTACGGCGACGCCACGCATATCTACAGTCCGAAAAAACGCCACGCAGGCAACGGCGGAACCGAAACATGAGGGGAAGCTTCATGCTGTCGCTCGATTGAGTATTGCACGGAGGCTCCCCGCATCTTCACGAGAGTGTGCAGGCATCGCCCGCCGTACGATGGGAGACATTGTGAGTGAGCGGTTGCGACGCAATCATCATCCTCATCATCATGGTTTTAAGGAGGAGACTATGTCATGCTCGGCCATCGCGTGAAAACCATCATCGGCACTACTGCCGTCGTCGTCTTCATCCTCATCTACGGGATCGAACTCCTGCCGCATCATGGCCGCCCCGTGACGGTCAGGTGGATCGAGGAGACCATTGGGCAAGCAGGCCTCATAGCGCTGAACATTGCACTCGGTGTGGGGTTTCTTGCTTTGCTTCCGTATCGGAGAGAAACAAAGCGCATATGGCAAACACGCGGCGCCTTTCTCGCCTTCATCATCGCCTTGATGACGGAAATGTTCGGTTGGCCCCTTCTCCTATTCTTGATCTCGCCACTCTTTGAAGTGCCCGTGATCGCGCCCGACTACTTCCGGCGCTTTGGACACTGGCCTGCGAGCGTAGGAACAGCTCTCAGCATCATCGGTCTGCTCTTGGTTGCAGGGGGGTGGCGACAGATTCATCGCGCCAGTGGCCTCGTAACCACGGGGCTGTATCGATTCATGCGGCATCCACAATACACCGGTTTACTGCTGTTCACGCTCGGCTGGATTCTCCATTGGCCCTCCGTGCTCACGATCGTTCTCTGGCCCATTCTCGCAGGCGCGTACATTTGGCTGGCGAGAAACGAAGAGGCGCGAGCGATCGAAGAGTATGGAGAAGCCTATCGAACGTATGCCGCACACACCAAACGGTTCATCCCATTGATCATCTAAACGGAGGATATCATGAAGGGCAACGAAAAAATCATCAACACGTTGAACGAACTCTTGGCAGACGAACTCACCGCCATCAGTCAGTACATGGTGCATTCCGAGATGTGCGACAATTGGGGCTACGAACGCTTGCACAAAGCGATCGAAAAGCAAGCGAAGGACGAAATGCACCATGCGGAATGGCTGATCCGTCGAATTCTCTTTCTGGAGGGAACGCCGGTGGTCTCGAAACTCAACCCGATGAAGATCGGTCGCTCGGTCGTGGAGATCATCGGGAACGACCAAGATGCCGAAGCTCAGGCGGTACGAGCGTACAACCGCGCCATCAGCTTGGCACACGAGGTCGAAGATCAGGGGACGGCAGATCTTTTGACGGACATAGTGAAGATGGAAGAAGCACACGTCGATTGGGCGGAGAAACAACGTGCATTGATCCAGCAGATGGGATTGGAGAACTATCTCTCGACCCAGTCGGAAGAAAAGTGAACGACGGAATGGAATGTTCGATGCGTGTCACCACACGTCGAGCACTCCTGTTGAGAAACGAGTGTCTGCGCAGCAGCGCGGCCTCCAGCTTCATACGCCATGCACCTTCACTTCACCCACACCGTCTTGATATTGACGAACTCTCGAATCCCGAAGACGGAAAGCTCGCGGCCATAGCCGGAGTGTTTGATGCCACCGAAGGGAAGCCGTGGATCGGACCTCACGAACGCGTTCACAAAGCACGAGCCTGCTTCCAACTCCTCCGCCGCGATGCGCTCACCCTTCTGCACATTCTGCGTAAAGACTGCAGCACCGAGTCCGAATACCGAGTCGTTGGCAAGACGAATCGCCTCCTCCTCATCTCGCGCCGCGATGATGGCGGCAACCGGACCGAATAACTCGTCGTCGAATGCAGGCATGCCTTTCTTCACGTTGGTGAGAACGGTCGGAGGATAGAATGCGCCGCTGCCTTGTGGGATCGTCCCTCCGCACAACAGCGTCGCTCCTTGGGCAACACTGCGCAGTACCTGCGCGTGCAACTCGTCGCGCAGATCATGCCGCGCAAGCGGTCCAACATTCACTGCCGGATCGAGGGGATCGCCGACGTTTTGAGAGAGCATCTTCTCCACAAATATCTGCTCGAATCGCTTGCGTATTGCCTCGACAACAATGAATCGCTTTGCAGCAATACAGCTCTGGCCGTTGTTGATGAGCCGCGACGCGACACACGTCGTCGCCGCTTCCTCCACGGAAGCATCCTCCAACACGACGTATGCGTCGCTGCCGCCGAGTTCGAGGACGGTCTTTTTCAGCATTGCTCCGGCTCTTGCCGCTACCGACATGCCGGCAGCGGTACTCCCCGTGAGCGTTATCGCTTGCACCAGCGGATGGTCGATGAGTTTCTCGACGCGTGAAGCACCAACGGGCAACGTGGTGAACACGCCGTTCGGGACGCCCGCTTCACGAAACAATCGCTCGATCTCCAATGCACATCCCGTGACGTTCGATGCATGCTTGAGCAGCACAACATTCCCCGCCATCACGGCAGGAGCTGCGGCGCGGAAGACTTGCCAGAAGGGAAAGTTCCACGGCATGATGGCGAGCAGAATACCGAGCGGCTGGAACGTCACGAAACTTTTCGACGCGTCAGTCGGAATCATTTCAGGAGCGAGAAACCGTTCGGCGTTCTCCGCATAGTAGTCGCATGCCCAAGCGCATTTTTCTGCTTCTGCCACGCCTTGAGCGATCGGCTTGCCCATCTCTTTCGCCATCAGTGTAGCGTAGCGAAGCTTGTGTTCGCGAAGGTGTCCCGCCACTCGCTGAAGGAGGCTGGAGCGATGCTGAAACGTTGTGCGTCTCCAGTCGGTGTAGGCGCGTTGTGCTGTTGCAAGAGCCTGCTCGATCTGCGCGGCGGTATGTTCTTCGTACGTTGCTAACAGCTCGCCGTTTGTCGGATTGGTGGAGCGGAGTGTCATGGTCTATCGTCCAGGTTTTGTCGTGAGAGTGAGCCTCATGTTGCTGCGCACCATCGAAAGATACGGAGATGGATGTTCTTCTTCCACGCGTCGCTCGGCTTCTCCAACGAATGAGAATCGAGTTCCTATCTCTGAGGGTACGCGGCGAGAGGGTGAAGTGTAAGAAAGCAGAAATCACGATGCGAGCGAGCGCGACGTAGTGGCACACTACATGCGTTGATTGTAGTTCACGCGGCATTTTTGTACCATGATTGCAACTCAATCCTCCAGTCGCGCCACATTGTGTACCGAAAGGACTGAACAACGATGATGATCGGAGTTCCCAAAGAAACTCTGAACGGAGAAACGCGTGTTGCCATCATCCCGGCGTTGGTAAGCCACCTGATGCGCGATAAGCATCAGGTCTTGATAGAAAGCGGAGCCGGAGCTGCGGCATCGTTCAGCGATGATGCATACACGGCGGCGGGCGCAGGCATCGTATCCGATGCGCGAACGTTGTACGCCGAGTCGGACCTTGTGCTGAAAGTCCAGCCCCCGACGGTCGCCGAAGCTCAACTCCTGCGTGAGGGAAGCAGCTACGCAGGCTTTCTTGCACCGCTTGCTCATCGTGATGTGGTGCGCGTGTTCGTGCGACGCCGCGTGACCGCGTTCTCAATGGAGTATGTTCCTCGTATCACTCGCGCGCAAAGCATGGATGCCCTCAGCTCGATGGCAACCGTCGCAGGCTACAAGGCGGTGCTGCTCGCTGCCAACATTTTGGACAAGATGTTTCTGCTGATGATGACCGCAGCAGGTACTGTTCCGCCCGCTACCGTGCTCGTGCTCGGTGTCGGCGTTGCAGGACTTCAAGCCATTGCAACAGCCAAGCGGCTCGGCGCGAAAGTCGAGGCATTCGATCCGCGGCCTGCAGTGAAAGAACAGGTGAGGAGCTTGGGCGCCGCATTTATCGACATGGAGATTATGGAAGGCGTCGAAACGGCAGGAGGGTACGCCAAAGAGCAGTCTGAAGCGTTTCTTCAAAAAGAACGTGAGGTGATCGCTGCACGGCTCCCGAAAGTCGATGCGGTCATTTCCACCGCACAAGTCTTCGGCAAGCGCGCCCCCATCCTGCTGACGACGGATATGGTTTCGCTGATGCGCCGTGGTTCGGTGATCGTTGACTTGGCTGCCGAACAGGGCGGCAACTGTGAACTCACCGAAGCAGGCACGACCGTTACGCACAACGGCGTTACTATCATCGGCGCGGTCAATCTTCCCGCAACCATTCCGTATCATGCCAGTCAAATGTACGCGAAGAACATCGTCACCCTCGTGCAGCATCTCTATCCCAAGGGCAACCCCCAACCCGATTTCAACGATGAGATCGTGAAGGGATGTTGCATCACGCACAACGGCGAAATTACGAACGATGCTCTCCGCACAGCACTCGAACAAGGAGGTAACTGATGTCTGAATCGTTGATGGTATCCATCTATGTGTTTGTCCTGGCGGCATTCGTCGGCTTTGAAGTGATCAGCAAGGTGCCGCCGCTGCTGCACACACCGTTGATGTCCGGCTCGAACGCAATCTCGGGCATCACGCTGGTCGGTTCGCTCATCGCCGCGGGTGAAGGGCACGGCGGACTGAGCGTCACGCTCGGTATGATTGCGGTGATCCTCGCGACGATCAACGTTGTCGGCGGGTTTCTCGTCACCGACCGGATGCTGAAAATGTTCAAGCAAGACAAGCCACGGCAGCAGGACGAGAAACAATAGCTCCCGCACTCACCTCTCGAAGACAATTCTATGAATATCATCATTGCTCTGCTTTATCTTCTCGCATCGGTCTTTTTCATTCTGGGATTGAAGCTGTTGAGTTCGCCCAAAACCGCGCGACGCGGCAATCTGTACGGCGCGTTCGGGATGCTGATTGCCATCGTCGCCACGTTGTTCAACCAGCGGGTGATCGACTTTACGTTCATCACCATCGGGCTGGTCATAGGCTCGGCGACGGGCGTCTGGCTTGCGTTGCGGGTTCAGATGACAGCGATGCCGCAAATGGTTGGAGTGTTGAACGGCTTCGGGGGCAGTGCGTCTGCGCTTGTCGCGTTTGCGGAATATCTGCGCCTCTCCGGTGATGCAGGCTTGACGGTCTGGAAGGGCGGACCCGTTAGTCTCGACGTGTTGATCACAATCGTTCTGAGTCTGCTCATCGGCACGGTGACATTTGTGGGCAGTATGGTTGCATCCGCGAAATTGCATGGCGTGATGCGCGGCGCTCCCATTCTCTACCCGATGCAGAAACAAACGAACGCTGCAATGTTGCTCGCTGTGTTGCTGATGGGCGGCTTCTTCGTCGCCGATCCTTCGCAGTGGTATCTCCTTTTCGCCATCATCGGCCTCTCGATTGTGCTTGGCGTAACGAGCGTAATCCCCATCGGCGGTGCGGATATGCCGGTGGTGATCTCGTTGATGAACTCGTACTCGGGGCTTGCCGGTGCAATGACCGGCTTCGTCATTCAGAATAACGTGCTCATCATCAGCGGCACGCTCGTCGGCACATCGGGACTGATTCTGACGAACATCATGTGCAAAGCAATGAACCGATCGCTGGCGAACGTGCTCTTTGCTGGTGTCGGAGTGGATCACGAAGCGACACCGACCACGAGCGAAACCCGCACGGTGGTGCGGTACACGCCGGAAGATGCAGCGTTCATTTTGGGCAACGCGCAATCCGTCATCATCGTACCGGGCTACGGGCTTGCGGTGGCACAAGCACAACATGTGCTGCACGAGATGGCAAAGATTCTCATCGATCGCGGCGCAACCGTGCGGTACGCCATCCATCCCGTGGCGGGTCGCATGCCGGGACACATGAACGTCCTTCTGGCTGAAGCGAACGTGCCCTATGATTTGTTGTTAGAGATGGATCAGATCAACGAAGATTTTCAGAACACCGACGTTGCGCTCGTCGTGGGTGCAAACGATGTCGTCAATCCGGCTGCGCGGTACAAGAAGGACAGTCCGCTGTACGGCATGCCCATTCTCAACGTGGATCAGGCGAAGACCGTCATGGTGATCAAGCGCAGCCTCAATCCGGGTTTTGCCGGCGAAGACAACGAATTGTTCTATATGAAAAACACCATGATGGTGTTCGGCGACGCGAAACACGTGGTGACGAACCTGATACAAGAATTGAAGAAGTGAACGTCATGAGCCGGCGGAGAACGGCGTGCAAGGAAGTGCATGTTCTCCTGGTCGTGCTCTGTATTTCGAGATGTCGATCTTTCTCACAACTCTCGCTTGAGTCCCCTCGAACTCATCGGCGTTCTCTTCGGGCTGCTCACGGTCTATGACAGCATGAAGCAGAACATCTTGACCTGGCCCACCGGCATCGTGAGTGTCAGTGCGTTCGGCATCTTGTTCTACTCCATCAAGCTCTACGCCGATATGTGCTTGCAAGTCTTCTTTCTTTGGTCGTGCATTCAGGGGTGGTACTTCTGGCAGCACAACGGCAAGCAGAGAACGCCATTGACCATTTCACGTCTCACGACGCACCAACGTGTGTGGAGTGCGGTTGCCGTTGCTCTCGCCATCGCCTCCATAGGATTCTTCTTCCATTGATTTACCGATGCCTCGCTGCCGTACCTTGACTCGACTGCCAGCGGTATGAGCGTCGTTGCACAACTTCTGATGATGAGAAAAAAATTGGAGCACTGGTATTTGTGGATCGCAGTCGATGTCCTTTCGATCGGTATGTACATGTACAAAGAAGTGTTTCTCACCGCGGGGTTGTACTTTATCTTCTTGCTGATGTGCTTGCAAGGGTTGCGGGCATGGAGGAAAGATTAGCGTGAGCTGATGGCGACCGCACCGCAACAGTAGGAGGTGTCCTCGTTGCGGTAGTCTCGGCCCGGGCAGGGCGTCGATGCTGCAGGCGTCTTGATCAGCACACCATGCCGCTCATTTCTTCAACCGCTCTCCTCATGATCGAAACAGAAACGCGCTCGATCAAAACGGCAGGGCGAATTGCTGCTCAGGGAAGTTGTACACATAACCGGCAACAACCGTTGTCGTGCCGGTGGTTTTGCACGCCACACAAGACGCAGGGTCTTCGTACGGAACAGCTTCATATTCCGTGAAGATGGTTGCCGATGAAACGGGAAAGGCAACGCCGGCGAACGGTTCGCTCCCGTACAATATGACGGCAACTGCAAGCGAATCGTAACGGAGTGATTCGCTGACGTTGAGATAAAACGCTCCGGCGGAGTCGGTAAGACAAAGTAGCTGACCCGAAGCCTGCGGCGACCGTCCGCGTAGGAGTTCGAACGCGCCGTTACCGATTTTCCCTGCCAGCGCAATGGTGAAGTTGTTTCGTGGTAACCCCGACGCTCGCGTCATGGTGCCATGGACAACGTACTTATGATACAATACTCTTGGAGACGTTGCGACGCCGAAAGTAAACGGACCAAGGAGGAGCCCAAGGGCAACGAACGATCGCGCGCGAGCGGTTTCATCTGCTGCTCATTGGTTGATTGTGGTTGATTGTGGTTGATTGTCCTACGGTAAGTATACCCTTTTTGTCCTTGGCAGGCACCGGCTGTGGTGACTGCATGCCTTCGGTTGACGGCAATGATGTACGGAACGAAAAGTTTCGCTGAAACTTTTTGTTCCATTCACCGTTCAGGGTAACAGTCCAACTTTCAACTTTACCGTTTTCTCTGTACGTTCTAACGCATTCATTCTTATCATCATTCGGAAAGGCAACTCTATGCACCGATTCTTCATGTTGTTGATTGTTGTGGTAGGACTGCTCGGCACCGGCATCTCTCAAGAGGCGAGGCTCTTGCGCTTCCCGGCAATTCATGGCGATCGCATCGTGTTCAGTTATGCCGGCGACCTGTACACCGTGCCCGCGACGGGCGGCGTGGCTCGCAAGATGACCAGTGACATCGGCTATGAAATGTTCGCCCGCTTTTCGCCCGACGGGAAGTGGATCGCGTTTACGGGACAGTATGACGGCAACACGGAAGTGTATCTGATGCCCGCCGAAGGAGGCGTGCCGCGGCGGTTGACCTATACCGCTACGTTGGGACGCGACGACGTCTCCGATCGCATGGGACCGAACAACATTGTCATGACGTGGAAGGACGACAAGACCATCGTCTTCCGTTCCCGACGAATCGAAAGGAACGACTTCATCGGACAACTCTTCTACGCGTTTGTCGATGGGGGGATTCCCGAGCAGGTGCCCGTGCCGCGCGGCGGCTTCTGTTCCTTCTCTCCCGACAAAAAGAAGATGGCGTACAATCGTGTCTTCCGCGAGTTCCGAACATGGAAACGTTATCGGGGCGGACAGGCAGACGATATTTGGATATATGATTTTGAAACGAAGAACATCGAGAACGTTACGAACAATCCCGCGCAGGACATCATCCCCATGTGGCGTGGAAACAACATCTACTTCGCATCCGACCGCGACCACACGATGAATCTCTTCGTGTACGACCTTACAACAAAACAAACGCGGAAGCTGACCCATTTCACCGAATTCGACGTAAAGTTTCCGTCGCTCGGCGACAATGCCATCGTGTTCGAGAACGGCGGCTACATCTACAAACTCGACTTGACAACGGAGAAGGTTGAGAAAGTGCCGATCGAGATTCGTGAGGATTTCGATATCGGTCGCGGCCGATGGCGCGAGGTGAGCAAAGAAGTGACGAACTTCGAGATTGCACCCGACGGTAGCCGTGCGTTGTTCGGCGCGCGCGGCGATGTGTTCACGGTGCCTGCAAAGAACGGCAACACACGCAACATCACCAGCACGTCGGGCGTGCACGAACGCAATGCCAAGTGGTCGCCAGATGGCAAGTGGATCGCCTACATATCCGACGCAACAGGTGAAGATGAAATTTACATCGCACCACAAGACGGCAGCGGCGTACCGATCCGACTCACGAACGGCGCCGATACGTACAAGTACCAACCCTCCTGGTCGCCCGACAGTAAGAAGCTCCTGTGGGCGGACAAGAAACTGCGCTTGCAGTTCGTCGATGTCGAAACGAAAAAAGTAACACTCGTGGCGCAAGCCACGGTGTGGGAGTACTCGGACTATTGTTGGTCGCCCGATAGCAAGTGGATTGCCTACGCTCAGTCCGAAGAGAAACAGATGACGACGGTGTACATCTACTCTCTCGATGCTCGGAACTCGTATCCCGTAACAGATGGATGGTTCGAATCGTTTGCGCCTGCATTCAGTTCCGACGGAAAATATCTCTTCTTCGTGTCGGAAAGAAACTTCAATCCCACCTACGGTAACACCGAATGGAACCATGTGTACAACGATATGGCGGGTATCTACTTGGTGACGCTTGGCAAGGACACCAAGTCGCCCTTCGCCCCCAAGTCCGACGAAGTGAAGGTGAAAGAAGAAAAGTCTTCACAGAAGAAAGAGGAAAAGAAGGACGAGGGGAAGGAGAAGAAAGCGAGCGGCGAGGAAGAGAAGAAGATCGTTGTGAAGGTTGATATAGACGGCCTACAGAAGCGCATCACTGCTCTGCCGATAGCGGCAGGCGTCTATCGCAATCTGCAGTCGGTTGGGGACAAGCTCTACTACATTCGCATGAGCACGAAGCAAGACAAACCGCTCCTGATGCTCTACGAACTGGACAAGCAGAAGGAAACGGAACTTGGCGAGTTCAATGGGTTCGAGATTTCCGCCGACGGCAAGAAGATGATCGTGGGCGGCAGCGGTTCCTATGCGATCATCGAGCTTCCCACGAGCAAGATCGATGCGAAGGACAAACTGAACCTCAGCGACATGAAGGTCCAACTCGATCGCCACGCCGAGTGGAATCAAATCTTCAACGAATGCTGGCGCCAGATGCGGGACTTCCTGTACGATCCGCACCTGCATGGTGTGAAGTGGCACGCCATGCGTGAGCGCTACGCGCAACTCCTCCCGTATGTCAATCATCGTGCCGACCTCACATATGTCATTGGCGAGATGATCGGGGAGTTAAACATAGGGCACGCGTATGTCGGTGGAGGCGATCTGCCGAAACCGGAGCGCATCGAAGTCGGCTTGCTCGGCGCGAAGATCCAACGCGATCCGACATCGAAGTATTACCGCATCACGAAAATCTTGAAAGGGCAAAATTGGGATAAGCAACTCCGGTCGCCGCTGACCGAAATCGGTGTTGATGCGCGAGAAGGCGATTACATCATCGCGCTCGACGGCAAACCGACGAACACGCTGCAGGATCTCTACGAGTCGCTCGTTGGGAAAGTCGGGAAGCAAGTCATGTTGCGACTCAACAGCGTACCATCGGAAACAGGGAGTCGCACCACCGTGGTCGTGCCGATCGCCGACGAACGTCCGCTGTACTATTACAACTGGGTACAGACGAACATCGAGAAGGTGGCGAAGGCAACCGACGGGAAGGTCGGCTACGTGCACATTCCCGACATGGGTGTGGGAGGATTGAATGAATTCGCCAAGTACTTCTATCCGCAGACGCGAAAAGAAGCGATGATCGTTGACGTGCGGGGCAACGGTGGCGGAAACGTTTCGCCGATGATCATCGAACGATTACGGCGTGAGATCGCACTCATCAGCATTGCGCGCAACACCGTCCCAACGCCCGATCCTGCGACGGCAATCCTCGGACCAAAGGTGCTGTTGATCGACGAGTTCTCGGCAAGCGATGGGGATATTGTTGCATATCGGTTCCGCAAATACGGGCTCGGCAAGCTCATCGGGAAGCGAACGTGGGGAGGTGTTGTCGGGATTCGCGGTACGCTTCCGCTTCTCGACGGTGGTTACCTCAACCGACCGGAGTTTTCGCGCTACGATGTCGAGGGGAAGGAGTGGGTGATGGAAGGAAAAGGTGTCGAGCCTGACATCACTGTTGACAACGATCCTGCGCGGGAATTCGAAGGGATCGACGATCAACTCAACAAAGCGATCGAGATCGTGAAGGAGGAGTTGGCAAAGAAGCCGGTCAAACTCGCCCCGCCTCCGCCGTATCCGGACAAGAGCAAGTAGGGCGACGCGGATGCGTTGCGTCCAAAGCCCCGTCGATTCATCGGCGGGGCTTTGGTGTTGTTGGGAGAGGTCGTGCGCAATGGTTTTTTCGAGGACAGGCTTGACATTGAAGAACGCGAGAAGTACATTTGCACATTGGAACGGCGTTTTCACAAACATTCTCAATTGGAAACGGCTTCTCACAATGCACTCACCGGTCGTTCGCCTCTTTCTCGATGCCGTACAGGTCGATGCCCTCTCGCTCAAGGAGAGTCCGATGGCGTAGTTTGTCGCGCGCACCCTGGCTGATTTGCCTATCGAGATTCGAGAGGATGATGCCGCCTCGAAATTCGGCGGTGAATGTGGCAACCTGATCTGTATCCCACAGGGGTTCGATCCTTCACGTCCAGCCATTGCGCTCCTGGCACACCTCGATACGCCGCGTTCGACAGCTTCAGTCCAGCCGATTATTCGAGATTCCCGCATCGAAAGCGATGGAACCTCCGCCCTGGGTGTGGACAACCGCGCCGGTACGTCGATTTTACTCCAGGCGTTGCGAACGCATGCAGCCTCCGGCAAGCCCGCAAACGTTGTCGTCGTCTTTACCGTTGCCGAAGAGATCGGGCCTCTGGGTTCCCACTACCTCGACTTGTCGCCGTACAACGTGAAGATGTGTTTTGTGTTCGACTGTTCTCGCCGGCCCGGGACGTTCATTCGTGCGGCGGTTGGCTGCTCACTCTACACGGCAACATTTATCGGACGCGCCTCACATGCGGCGGTTGCGCCGGAGAAGGGACTGAATGCAATACGCATGGCGGCACGCGCGCTTGCGCGTATACCGGGTCGGACGATTCAGTCCTACGATGACTTTGAACATCGGGCGAATCGAAGGAGGCACTGCGACGAACGTCGTACCCGATCGGTGTGTCGTGACAGGCGAGATTCGGGAATTCGATCCGCATCTGATCGATGTCCATCTTGATTTCCTGCAGGAGACGTTTCGCACATCGGCACAAAGCGATGGCGACTCGCTCGAGTTCTCGACCTCCGTCGATTTCCCGCTATTTACGCTTGCGTTGACCTACGAGGTGGTTCGCCGAACGATGGAGGTGTTGCAAAGTGTCGGGGTGACGCCGGAGCCTATCGAGTATCTCGGCGGTAGCGATGCAAACGAACTGAACGCAAAAGGTATTCCCTCCGTCAATCTCGGTATCGGTGCGCAAAATCCTCACGGCAACGATGAGTTCATTCTCCTCGAAGACCTTCACACCTCCGTTAAGATTGCTCTCGCACTTATCGAAAGGAGTATTTCGTGGTGGTGATACGTTTGTTCGCTTTGCTTTCCATCGTCTGCTGGTCGGGTGGCATCGGCGCACCATGGACGTATGCGCAGCGCACGATGGGCTATCTCTACATTGTCGGGGACGGGGCTGAGACGCCGGAGATGATGCAACGTTTCGTCGCTCTTGCCGGAGGAGCGGAACGTGCTTCGATTTACATTCTGCCTATGGCGAGCAGTCTTCCGGACACTGCGGGGAAGCGACATGTGGCGTTGCTCCAAACGCTGGGTGTGCGTCGTGCGCGGTATCTCGTGTTCTCGCGTGAGCAAGCATTGCAACCGGCGTTCGCCGACACGCTGATGGAAGCAACGGGCGTGTTCTTCACTGGCGGCGATCAGTCGCGTCTTGCCGGTGTGCTTGTTGCGACGCCGGTGCAACAGAAACTCAAGGAACTCTTGCGGAACGGTGGTGCGATCGGTGGAGGAAGCGCCGGCGCGGCCATCATGAGTAAGCTGATGATCACCGGAGATGAGTTGCTCCAAACCGACACGACCGTATCCTTCGTGTCGATTTGGCGAGAGAACATCAAGACCGCTGAAGGGCTCGGCTTCATGGATGATGCGATCATCGATCAACATTTTGTTCGGCACAATCGGCTCATCAGCGTGGTGCTCGAGCATCCACAGCTTGTCGGCATCGGTATCGACGAGAAGACGGCAATCGTGGTTTCTCCCGAGCGTTCGTTCGAAGTCGTGGGGAAGAGTTGCGTCGTTGTCTATGATGTGCGCGCAGCCGCACCTATTCGTTCTGGTCCCAATCATACGATCGGCGGCGCGAACCTCCGAATGCACGTCTTGTTGGATGGCGATCGATACAATATAACAACAGGGGTGGTCACACCGGTGAAGAGCGGACGATGAAGAAGACCATCTTCTCCAACACGCTGGTCATGATCTACGCTGTGGTGCGGCTTGTGGCGGCAGCAACGTGGATTCTTCCCGGCGGAGAGTACCAACGCGAAGTGCGAGAGGGGATAACGCTCGTCGTTCCCGGCTCGTACAAAGAAGTGCCGAGCAATCCCCAAGGATTGGCTGCCGTGTTGACGGCACCAGTGAAAGGATTTGTTCAGGCTGCGCAAATTATCGCCTTCCTGTTCGTGATTGGCGGAGCGTTCATGATCGTCGAGAAGACCGGCACAGTTGCCGTTGCCGTGCGATCGCTTGCAGCGACGTTTGCCGAGAAGCCGCACTTGCAAAAATTTTTCATTCCGGTGACGATGACGATGTTCTCGTTGGGCGGCTCGATTTTCGGGATGGGCGAGGAGACCTTGCCCTTCGTTCCGATCTTTATCGCCTTCTCGCTTGCGCTTAGCTACGATTCGATCGTCGGCACGGCGATTCCGTTTCTCGGTGCCGCAGCGGGGTTCGCAGGCTCGACGTTCAATCCCTTTACGGTGGGCATCGCACAGAGTATTGCCGAATTGCCGCTCTATTCGGGTTTGGAGTACAGATTACTGATTTGGGTCATCAGTACTGCTGTGATGATTACGTTTGTCATGTTGCATGCTGCACGCGTGAAGCGCGATCAGACTGCAAGTCCGGTGTACGAACTGGACCGCCAGCGGAAGCATGAGTTCCATCTCAACGATGCCCGCGGGACCACGATGGAAGCTCGCCACAAACTTGTGCTCGGGGTGTTCAGTGCGACGATCGTGGTGTTGGTGTACGGTATCATGCAGTATCAATGGTTCATTACCGAGATCGCTGCGTTGTTTCTCGGACTCGGAATTGTCGCGGGGTTTCTCGGGAGACTCTCGCTCGATGAGATGACCGATGCCTTCAAACAGGGGGCACGCGAGATGATGGGCGTCGCCTTGATCATCGCATGTGCTCGCGCCATTCTTGTTGTCGCTACCGAGGGGCGAGTGCTGGATGTGATCCTATACGGGTTTTCGGGCGTGATTGCCCAACTCCATCCGATCGCCGCCTCGCAGGTGATGTTCATCGTTCAGGGCATCATCAATTTCTTTGTGCATTCGGGATCGGGACAGGCAGCGCTGACGATGCCCATCATGGCGCCGCTGGCCGACGCGGTCGGCATCACGCGGCAAACCGCGGTTCTCGCATTCCAATTCGGTGAAGGATGGATCAATCCCATTCTTCCTACGTCCGGCATCACGATGGGCGTGCTCGGACTTGCGGGCATTTCGTGGCAAACGTGGTTTAGATGGATGTTGCCGGCACAGGTGTTCTTTTTCATTCTCGCTCTGGCGTTGCTCGTTCCACCGTATTTCTTCGGCTATCACTAAGCCATCTTCATTGTGTTCCACAATCATCACAGGAGGTTCTATGAAACATTTCTTTATCCTTCTTGCAGCGATGGTTGTTGCTCCCGCACTCATAGCCCAAACACAAACTGCCGGGAAAGAGATCGGCACGACGACGGCACCGGTCGTCTCTCAGGCGGACCATAGTCCCCTGGAACTCTTCTCGGAAGGATTCAACGATACAACCACCAACGGGTTTCCCCCGAGCGGTTGGATCAAGATCAATCGTGACGGCAATACCAGCACGACGGGTGATACGGCGTGGTACCAGAGTCGCACGGTTGGTGGCGTCGGCGGACCTGGTCCGTATGAAGGTTCTGCGTTTGCCGCCGACTACTACGGGAGTGCGAACGGTTTCTATATCGATGACTCCTTGATCACGCCGAACACCGGCAGTTCCGCACCGCCCGGATCGGTCGATAGTCTCACGTTCTGGTTGACGTCGCGTCTCTCATCATCCGGCAACTATCCGGATTCGCTCGACATTCGTGTTTCCACTACAGGACGCAATGCCGACGACTTTACACTGCGTTTGGCGTATGTGTTGGCGCCCAAGGCACAATGGACGCGCTTTGCTTATGCGCTCCCGATCGCTCCCCAACGGTACATTGCGTTCCGCTATCTGATCTACGACGGCAGTCCGAACGGTGCGAACTCCGACAAAGTCTGTTTAGACAATGTGCGCATCACGCGCTATCCATCGACGGCGATTGCTGTCGGCGGCGAAGTGCCCGACCGCTCCACGTTGAAGCAGAGCTATCCGAATCCCTTCAATCCCTCGACGCGGATTCCTTTCTTGATCACCGCGTCGGGGTACACCACGCTTACCGTGTACGACATGTTGGGGAGAGAAGTGAAAACATTGGTGCGTGAGGTTTTGCCTGCAGGAAACTACGAGACGACGTTCGATGCAACAGGCTTACCGAGCGGTGCACAACATTCGAGAGATTCCTTTCCTCTCGGTGGTCGATATCGAACGGAAAGCCGGTGCAAGCAAAGCCACCATCGTACGCTTGGCGCAAAGCCTCGGCTTGTCGGGGTTTCAGGAGCTTCGCTCACGCATGCTGGCGGGTGTGAAATCCGCGATTCATCAACCTGATCAGTTTTCTCTGTTGGTGCGGCGCGATCATGAGGATACGCTCAGCATGGTGGCGCGTCAAGACGTGAAGAACATCAACGAAACGATCAAGCATTTGGACAAGGACACGTTTCGCGAGATTGCGGCGATGATGCTCAAGTCGTCGCATGTGTTCACCATGGGGCTGGGGATCTCTGCCGTGATGGCGAAGATTCTCGCCTACTCGCTCAATCAGGTGGCAATTCGTGCCACCCCGCTCATTCACGATTACGAAACGTTCCTCGAACAGCTTCCGTTTATCACGCCCAGTGACGTGCTTGTGGCGTTCTCCTTTCCACCGTACTCCAAAGGAACGGTGGATGCCGTGAAGCTTGCCCATCGGCAGAAGGTCCCGATCGTTGCCATCACCGACAAGATGACGTCACCGGTGACGTTCGCTTCAAGCAAAATGATTCCTGTACGCAGTCAGAATCTGCTTTTCACGAACTCGTTTTCAGCGATCTCGGTTGTCATCAACGCGTTGGCAACGGAAATTGGCGTACGCAACCGATCGCAGGCGACGCGCGTCGCGAAAAAAGTGGACCGCATCATGGAACTTTCGGGCCATTACACCACCGAGTGACCGGCTCGGAACGACAACAGTGTATTTGTGAATCAACATCAGGAGGTTCTATGCACCGCTCCCTTGTCCTGCTCTGGTGCAGTATGCTCGGCACCGCGCAGCTCATTGCCGGAACGAGCGGAAAAATTATCGGCGCGATTACAGACAAAAACACCGGCGAGCCTTTGCCGGGAGCGAACGTGATCATCGAGGGAACGGCCCTTGGCGCGTCGGCGCTCTCGGACGGTTCGTTCGTTCTTCTGAACGTTCCGCCGGGTTTGTATGACGTGCGCGTGAGTTTGATCGGATACGTCGCGACGAAAATCCAGAACGTTCGCGTCACGGCAGATCAGATGACACGCGTGGATGCCCGGCTCGAACCGTCGGCCGTCGAGCTTACCGACATCGTGGTGCAGGCGGTCAGGCCCGCCATCCAACGAGATCAAACCGCGACGGTTTCGGTTCTTTCGAACGAGCAGATCAAAATTCTTCCCGTCAAAGATTTCGTCGAAGTGCTTCAGCTCCAAGCCGGCGTGGTGGGCGAAGGCAATACGCTCTACGTCCGGGGTGGACGCGGCAATGAAGTTGCTTACCTCATCGACGGCATGGATGTGAAAGATCCGGTCTTGGGCACGCTTGGTACGCGCATCAACAACGATGCGATCGAAGAACTGACGTTCTTGAGCGGAACGTTCAACGCCAAGGGCGACCTTGTGTGACAGATTGGGAAGGTGAACGAGGTGAAAGCGGGCATCGAGCTGAAAAAGCACAAGCTGTCGTATCTGAACATCTACGACCCCAAGCGGAACTTCCCGTACATCACAAACTTTCAAAAGCGGCCGCTGGAAGGTGCTGCGTATCTTCAGGACAAAATTGAATTGAGCGCGCTGGTCGTCAATCTCGGCGTACGGTTCGATTATGCCGACCAGCTTACTTCGTTCCAACGCGATCCGCTCGATCCACAATCGGTCGTGACATCGAAACCCAAAACGCAGATCAGTCCGCGCCTGGGTGTGGCACATCCGATCAGCGATCGCACGTCGTTGCATTTTTCGTACGGTCGCTTTTTCCAGAATCCCGACTGTAGCCGTTCGATCCCCGGATATTGACCTGACCGCCGGTGATGTTCACTCCGGGAATATAGCGTACGGCATCTTCAATTGTCAGTGCATTCCTGTACTGAAGCTCTGCTGCATCCATCACCGAGATACTCACCGGAACTTCTTCAAGCGATTGCTCACGCCTATTGGCGGGTTATGACAATCTGATCTGTTTGGATGAGCGTAGGCGTCATCGCTGCGTTAACGCGAGTGTCTTTGCCTTCCTTAACCACAACATCATGTCGAACTACCCGCTGATAACCGACCATCGAAACGACAAGCGTGTACGTTCCTGCGGTAACATCGCCAATACGGAATTCTCCGTTTGTGTTTGTTACCGTTCCACGGGCGGTGCCTTGAAGAAAAACGGATGCACCGACAATCGGCTCTCCCTGTTTTTCTTCCTGAGTTGTCACGCGCCCGGATACTGAACCACCCGCAGCGAATGCACTCAGGCAGTAAGCGAAAAACAGTGCAGTCATGAAAGTGAATCGTAATGTCATTGCCATGGCCGGGGAGGTGGATTTCTGAAGTCACATTCTATGTTTATATCTTTCGGAAACCGATGAAGCGGTACAACAAGAGGACTTGGAATAAATGTGTTTGGATGCGTTGTATAGACTCCTGCAGGTCGCCAATCAACACCGAAATTCAAACCATATCGCCATGCGAGCGCTACGTACGCAAAACTTGCCGGCGATTCTTCTGTCACATTCCGAAGGATAACGGAGTATTTTATCGAGGAGACAAAATTACCTGTGCTGTCATACCTTGTGAAAGCTGTGGTACCAATCGGTGGATAAACAAGAACATGACCAAGGAAAAACTCAAGGATAAGACCTGAAGTATCGGTAGGGGTATTCAATATAGTACTCCATCGTTTCTGTAACCCTTCCATACATTGACCCTTTCCGAATACTCACAACTGTGAGTTTCATTTAAGCAAAAAATATGCTCGCTCGAAATCGGGGTCAATATAGAGTGGCGCCAGATTGTACGGTAAGCCCTTGCGGAAAACTGCGGCTCGAAATTCGACGTATCTTGCTGGGTATGGACTTCACTGTTAATGAGAACAAAACAAAGTGCGAGGAAGATAATTCGTGTTTTCATGATTTGTTTCTCCTTTGAGTTTATGGTCAGCGAAGTAGAAGCATTTTTTTTGTTACTGTTGCTTGTTGTGTGATGAGCCTATAGAAATAGACGGCCGAAGGAAGATTCTTTCCATCAAACGAAATGCTATGCTCTCCTTGTGTTTGACGCTCATGCAACAAGGATTGGACTTCCCTGCCGAGGATATCGGATACCTTGATCGTGACAAAGCTTTCCATTGGCAAATAGTATCGGATAATCGTGTTGCCATTAAACGGGTTCGGATAGTTCTGATCGAGGTTCGGAACACGGGGAAGCATAGTGTTGCGAGGTTCACCAACAGAAGTTACAATGCCGTTTGTATCCACCTTTGCAACAAAGACCCCAAAGTACCCGCGCCGATAGTCTTCCCACGTTACGAGACAATTGCCCCGTCCATCTTCTGTTGCTTGCGCAAATCTCTGAGTTGAATTGAAACTCAGCAATCGAATGCCGTTCGTTCCCCAGCGCGCAATGCCCGTTCTGTCAATCCACTGACGAAACAAAAACAACCCCTGGTTCTCCACAAACGACTTGCAGAAATTCATAACGCCCCCTTCGCCTGTACGCGCCTGCGTAGATTCAATCGAGGGAAGTGTTGTGTAGGGGACACCGCTCGATTGCCAGAGCTTCGTGCCCCTCCTGTTGACGTGCTGGATAAAAAGACCGTGACCGACAATGGCACCGCCAGCATCGTCACCCGTATTACGCTGTCCTCCGCCTCCACCCGAACTACCCAATAGAATTCCGCCAAGCGTCCAACGGACTGTTCCGTTGGAGTCAACCCGCTGTGCGAAGCCGTTCCCCCGATCGGTATCCACTGCCCAGTTCACGATCGCCCCACCGTGGCCATCTGTTGCACAAGCTACACTAATGTTAGGGCTTATGGTATCACTCAACAGCACGCCATTCGTTTGCCAACGAACAACACCGGAACTGTCCACGCGTTGCGCGTACACACGATAGCCTTCTCCCCAACTTACGATTGCTCCTCGCTGCCCATCCGTCGTTATCCAGACATCACCTTGGTAAACTGCCGGCGATCGGTTTGTCACTCGCACTCCGCTATCACCCCGCATGCGGCTTCCAAAACTATTGAGGCGCTGCACAACGACATCATCATTTACACCATCGACCAAGTTCCAAGCTATTGCCGCCCCTCCGTCTCCTGTGGCAACAACTCTCACATACAAACCTGGAACTTCAGCAACCTTCACACCATTCGTCTGCCAAAGCAATTGACCTAGTTTGTCAATCTTTTGCGCATAAACGTAAGTGTCACTACCGCGATCATCTTCCCATGCAATGATTGCATTGCCAAATCCATCGTTGATAATTTTCATGGGCGCTTGTCGTCGTGGTGCAACTACCACGGGAATGCCGTTGCGCTGCCAGAGAATATTGCCGGCACTATCCACGCGCTGGGCATAAATATCGTAGTTGTTCGCACGTCTATCTGCCCAACACACATACGCGCCTCCTTCGCCATCCGGCGCTATATGAGGAATGGCCGTGCCCGCACCTTGAATGCTGGTGTCTAATACGGCAATGCCGTTGAGTTGCCACTGGGCGTGGGCGCTTGACACAATCACGAGCAGTATCATTAGGCTCTTCATGGTAAGTTTCCTATCAAAGCATTTCAGTGAACAAGCAACATCTTCTTTGTTACGACGGTACTGCCAACAGACAATCCATAGAAGTAAACTCCTGACGCAAGATTGCTCGCATCGAACTGGGCTTGATGTTGTCCTTGCAGTTGACGTTCATTTCTTAACGTCGAAACTTCGCGGCCCAGAACATCAAAGATTGCAAGCTTGACATTTGTTGCTGTCGGGAGGAAGTATGTGATAGTGGTTTCCGGATTGAAAGGGTTCGGATAATTCTGCGACAAGATTGTTTTTCTTGGGAGCCTTGACTCTTCTTGCACACCTGCAACGACGTCTTTCTTCGTAAAGTACAAACGGAACTCATGTTGCTGGTCTGCAACAACATATTTCCCACCAAGAGAGTCTAAGACAAGATCAGGATGCTTCAGCAACGGAAAGAAGGCACTATCTGTGGGCAGCGACTGCAAAAGCGGTGTATTCGTAGTACGAAGTCACGCTCTGCGTATCCACTCCTCCGTACACCAGATAGTTTCGGAAACCTGAGGAGCGCAATTTGATCGTGCCGTCAAGTGCCAACCATTTACCACTGAAAAGGAACAAAGGAGAAAAGGCTATTGATGAGTCAATCACATACCTGGCACCTAGCAGACCATGCGGAAAGGGAAACGAGTCCCCTCCTGCACCAAACAAAACGGCTCTTCCAGAGTGAGATACTGCGAAGGATGGCATACACGAATCCACAACAACCATTTGTGAGAATGTCTGCCCACTGTCCAATGATCGACTGTAATACAACTTGCTATAAGGAGTCGAGTTGGGTCTGCCAACTGCGGCGTAGTGGATCTTATCCCCAAGAACCAACATATCTACCTTGTTCCGCGTATACACAATATCCCCCGGTTGTGGCAGG
>PSMW01000005.1:0-13802 GCA_040290295.1 Ignavibacteria bacterium | reverse complement strand
TAGCACAACCTCCACTTTGTTTGCCGGGTTGCCGTTGATGAACCTCGTGTAAATCTCTCTTCCGGTTTCTGGTGGCGGCACAAGCGAATCTCGTATTACATGAACCGTCCTGTCAGGAGTAAGAATCATCTTGTGTTGTTCCAGATTGAAAACGCGTTGTGCGTTGGTCCAAATGTTGGAAAACGACTGTCCTCCATTCGTAGATTTTGAAAGTACCAGCCACTGCCGCAGGCCAATACCGCCTGGTGTTTCATTCCAGCTTCAAAGCAGGTAAAGATTATCGTCATCGTCGAATCCAAGTGATTCTATTTCGCGTATTTCGAACTCAGCGACGGGAGGCTGAGGCAATTGAGATCTCAGGAATGTGGCGCCGTTGTTTGTTGAGCGATAGACGACCACACGACTTGCCCCTTCAGAACACGCGATGGCAATCTGCCGTTGAGGACTAACCGCAATCAACGGCGCGCTCTGAAATTGTGTTGCTGAGGGATCAATGGGTACCGGTGTTGTCCAACTACTCTGCGCTCGTACGCTTGTTAGGCAGAGTGTAATGATAAGCAACAAGGGAGCTATCTGAGATCGTATTCCTATTTTCATTGAGAAATCCTCCCCATTTTTCCAGCACAAGGGTATCGGCAATCGATGGACCGAGCATCGGCGGCATCTCTCCGCTCGAGAACATGTACTGGAACTTCATCCTTCGTGCGAGCAGTGGTTATCCGTACACGCCGACCGGACGCGATGTAGGCTTCGTCGAGAAAAACTCGGCGCGGATGCCGGGCACGTATTCAATCGACGCTGAGATCAGCAAAGAGTGGAAGATGGGAGCGGTAACGCTGACGGCGTTCGTCGAGGTGCTGAATCTGACCGACCACAAGAATGTGGTTTCAGTGTACACCGATACGGGCGAGCCCGACCGCACGACGATCGGCAACCACTCGCAAGAGTATATTCGCGATCCAAGTAATTTCGGTCCGCCGCGGAGAATTCGTCTCGGCGCGCGGGTTCGTTTCTCATGCATCATCATGAGCAAGCGTCTGTGAAACTCCCCACGAAAGTTTTTCTCACCGTTTTGTTGTTCGGAACGGTTGTCAGTCAAGACAAGAAGGCGCAGGAAGAACTTCGGCGCATCGCGCCGCACAGCAGTGCCGCGGGCATTCAGGATCGTGCCGGCGGGCTGCATAACAAGAGCAATATCGGTTCCTTTTTCGAAAACCGGGGAAAACTCTACGCCCGCACGCGTGCGCAAGGTCCCTCGGGCGAGTACCCGATTGGCAGCGGGCGCGAGTACATTTATCGCATCAATCCGATGGTCGGTATCCCCGGCAACGTTATTCAGGGGCGCTACACGCAGAACGAAGAGTGGGAAGCGGCATACGGCTATCACAACCGCGATAGCGCAAAGATCGCCTTCAGCGACAAACCTTTTACCTGGCCCTCCACCGGCTGGCCCATCAAGGATGACCAGGGCAACCCGCGGTTTGTGTCGGATCAGGACAGCTACTGCGTGTACAACGATTCGAACAACACGCGACAAGTGCTCGGCATCGAAGTCCGACAAACCGGATACGCTTTCGGACTGAAGTTGGTGAAGGACATGATCTTCTTCACCTACAAGATCATCAACAAATCACAAAACCGATACGATTCGGTATACTTCGGTATGTACATGGATCTCGATATCGGCAATGCGCCCGGTGGTGTGCCGGAGTACGCCGACGATCGGCTCGGCATCAACCGAGCGTTGCGCTTGGTGTACTTCTACGACGCAGACAACTTCTCGTCGGAATGGCCCGGTGCACCTCCGGGGTACTTCGGCTATGCGTTCCTGAAAACGCCCTCGGTCAATGGTGTGGAAGTGGGATGGACAGACTTTCACTACAATTTGTACGATGATGATCTCGACCGCGACAGCGTACAGTACGGCATCATGTCGAGTTCCGTCTCGTTGATGAATTCGAGTTTGGGTCCGCGATATTTCCATCTCGGTTCGAATGCGCCCAATCCCCACTTCGATGATACAGCAACGGTACCGCTCACGGGCTTGGATCTCGTCGCAATGATGTCGTCGGGTCCGTACACGCTGCGCCCCGGCGACACACTCCGGTTCGTGACGGTGATGGTTGCCGGCGCGAATCTTCAAGCAATCACACAAAACACACAACGCGCGTACGACTTGATGGCGGCGGGATTCACAAGTTCTCGACCGCCGGAACCAGCGCCCACCATTCGCGTTGTTGCGGGA
Source organism: Ignavibacteria bacterium (assembly GCA_040290295.1). GTDB lineage: Bacteria > Bacteroidota > Ignavibacteria > UBA10030 > UBA6906 > CAADGV01. The sequence continues at coordinate 11,557 of PSMW01000005.1, read as the reverse complement.
GACGGCAAGGTTTTCATTTCGTGGGACGACGCTGCCGAACGTTCGCGCGACCAATTGACAGGCCGGTACGATTTTGAAGGGTATCGACTCTATAAGAGCATCGATCTCGGGCAACATTGGGATCAGATGGATCGCAATGCGCAACCGAACATCGGACCCGATCCTGTGCCGCTCGCGCAGTTCCACAAGATCAATGGGATTGGTGATGATGTGGGGCTGCAATACAGTTATGTGGATAGCAACGTGGTCAATGGGTTGGAGTATTGGTATTCGGTTACGGCGTACGATGCGGGCGACTCGCTGGTGCCGAGCTTGGAGAACCCGCGCGGCAACAACACGGAAGCGCCGAGCCTCGGCTTCGCTATTCCGCGCACACGGGCAGCGGGCCGCACGCCCGTCACGGCTTCACCAGTGACACAGAACGGTACGGGGAATGCAAACGTGATCATCGGCGTGGAACCGAACGATGTACCCGCCGCCGCCGATCGCACGTACACAATCACCTTTACCCCGATGGTGACGATCGAGAATGGAAACTTGCGCACCCTTGCGTCGGTTGCCGTCACGACGCACGAGCCGACAACAGCGCACACGTTCAGTCTTCGGTTCCTCTCGCCGACCACGTATCGTCTGCGCAACCTCACGACAGGTACAGTGTTGGTCGCGAATGGAGCGTACACCTCCGGCACGCCGATCACGTTTGCGGGGCTGAGGATGACGCTGGCCGACACCTCGTCGTTCCCCGATCAATGTCCCGAAGCGGGAGACTCACTCCTTGTTCGTGCTGGCATGCGAGTGCTTGCCGGAGGAAGCGAGGTGATGCCGCTTCGCCCACTCATGTACAATACGCGGCTCTCGACGGTGAACAACGTCGTCCTGACGATCGCTCCCATCGCACCCATTCAAAGCATTCAGCAGACCAGTGGAGCGAATCCACTCACGGTGCGTGCAACCGTCACGAACGCACGCCTCGTGCCCGACGGTCCCTTCCGCTTGCAGGTGTTGTCGGCGTTTGCTGATTCAGCACGGACGTACTTGCGCGTGGAGTTGCGCAACGCAGCCGATTCGCTGATCAGTCGGCGGGACTCGCTGCGATCGGGCGAGGTGATCGCGGGGATTGGCTTCACGTTGCAAGTAAGTTTCGATGCTGCGCGGGTACCGACGGCCGGCACCATCGTGGAGATTCGGACGGTGCAGCAGCGCATGGTGACCTACAACGATCGCTTCACGTTCACCACGTATGGAGCGAAAATCGACAACGCTGCCGTTGCACGCGAGCTGGACAACGTCAAGGTTGTGCCGAACCCATACATTATCTCCTCACTCTATGAGCGCGAGTTCCGCGCCCTGCGGCGCGAGCCGATTCGGCAACTCAAGTTCAACAACCTCCTGCCGAAATGCACCATCTACATCTTGACCATCGCAGGGGATAAAGTGCAGACGCTCTATCATGACAGCGACAACGGGACGGCAACGTGGGATTTGCGCGGTGCCGGCGGGCGCGAAATCGCTCCCGGTCTGTATCTCGTCAAGACCGACACTGCCGAGAAGCGCGGTCGCTTCGCGGTGATTAAATAGGAGGACAGACCATGCGAACACCATTTTTCTCTCGACGGAGAACAGCATCGTGCAGAACATGGATACTGACGACGAGTAGTGTGTTGGCGATGATGTGGGGAGTGGCGCGTGCGCAGAACCCGAATCTCGGAACAGCCGGTGCGCAGTTCTTGAAAATCCCCGTCGGTGCGCGCGCTGCGGCGATGGCGGGTGCCTACGTTGCACAGGCAAACGATGCCACCGCGCTGTTCTGGAATCCCGCGGGCATCGTGCATATCGCCGCAAACGACCTCAGCGTTTCGCACACGCAATGGTGAGCGGGGATCGCCCTCAGCCACGCCGCGTTCGTTCACACCATCGAACACGTCGGTACCTTCGGCGCGTCTGTTGCCGTGTTGACGATAGACAAGATGGAAGTAACGACCGAGCTACAGCCGAACGGAACGGGTGAGTTCTTCGATGCGCAAGACTTGATGATCGGCGTCAGCTATGCGCGACGCTTGACGGAGGGTTTCAGCTTCGGCGTGACGGCGAAGTACGTGAACCAGCGCATCTGGAATGAGAGCGCCACCGGCTTCGCCTTCGACGTCGGTACGCAGTATCGCATCGGCTTTCGCGATCTCACCCTTGCGATGAGCATGACAAACTTCGGCGCCGATATGAAGTACAACGGGCGCGATCTCCGCTTCAAATTCGACAAAGATTCGACGTTGACGTACAACCGACTCGCTCCGAGCGAATTGGCGGCGGAAGACTATCCCCTGCCGCTTCACTAGCAAGTCGGTGTGGCGATGACCCCCTTCGATACGGAAGACATGCGCTTCCTCGTTGCGGTAGATGTCACGCATCCGAACGACAACGATGAGCGGCTCAATCTTGGTGGCGAGTTGCGCCTCTTCGAGCGCGTGGCTGTGCGTGGAGGCTATCGTTTCGGTTACGACATCGAGCGGGCGACGCTCGGCGCCGGTATCGAAGCACCACTCGGCGACGTGGCGTTGCGATTCGACTATGCCTACACCACCTATCAGCTCTTGCCGAACGTGCACCGCATTTCCCTGGGGATGGTGTTCTGATCGGGGGAGTGACGATGTGGAGGACGGCTCTGACGGTACTTATTTTCGTGCGATCAGCTTTCGCGCAAGGCTCCCTTTGTGTGATTGGAGGAGGAAGCGAGAACTATAACTCTTGGTCGGATGCACCGTACGCTTGGATCGTTCAGAAAGCCCATAGCAACAATATCATCATCATAGCCACGACGACGCAATCGTCGTGGCTTCCCAATTATGTCATGTCGCTCGGCGCGGCCTCCGCGTTCAACGTCACCATTCCAAACGCATCAGTCGCAAACGATTCGTCAACGTATCGCGCGATTCGTTCGTGTCGTGGTGTGTTCATCAAAGGGGGTGATCAGTGGGAATACGTGAGCCGATGGCGCGGCACACTCACCGAGCAGGCAATACGCGAAGTCTTTCTCGACGGAGGGGTTGTTGCGGGAACAAGTGCAGGCGCCATGATTGTGAGCGAGTTTGTGTTCGATGCGCGATTCGGATCGGCTGTCTCGCGCGATGCTCTTCGGAATCCTCGTTCAACAACGTTGCGCATAACGTCGGATTTCCTCAGGCTTCTTCCCAGTACGTTGATCGACACACACTTCCACGAACGCGGGCGGTTTGGGCGACTGCTTACTTTGCTGGGAAGAATATTGGCGGAGAACGGCAGACGCGTCCTCGGCATCGGTCTCGAAGACCAAACAGCGCTCTGCGTGGAACCGACGATGGTCGGTCATGTGATGGGGTCGGGGTCAGTCAATTTTTAATCCTGAACAGCATGCGATCGTGCGGTCGAGCCACTTCAGCCGCTGGTGTTTACCTCGGTTCGCTACGATGCGCTTGTCGCACGGTTCAAGTATGATCTCGTCCACCACGTCGTTACGGAGGTGCCGCCTTCCGCCACGGCGCTGATCTCCGGAACGAACGAACCTGCTGTCAATGCAGTCACCCTCTTCGGCGATGCGTTCCCTTCGGCTGCAGGCTTGTCGCAGTTTATCCAGTCGGCAGGAGGGATAGCGATGCGATTCGTGGTTGTGTCTCCACCGGCTGCGGGTGCAGCGGGCCAGCGCTATGTTGACAGTCTCGTTGCGCGCGGTGCTGTCAACACCGCGCTGGTGTTGCTCGATGCAACGAGCACGAACACTCCGTCCTACGCGGCGGCAATCGCACAAGCGAACGGCATCGTCTTCACGGCGAATCTTTCCGAACAATTTCCCACCTATACCGATTCGACAACGCTCGTTGGGCAGGCACTGCGCTCGAAGTTTGCCGGTGGTGTTGCAGTTGCCTATGCCTATCATGATGCGAAGCTGGCCGGCAGCAGGGTGGTGTTCCGCACGGAGTTGGAAGAAGATGCTGCGTATTTGGGCAAGTTGGTGTTGGGTAACGGCATGAAAGCTCTGCGCAACCTGCTTGTCATGCCGCTCATTTTCGAATCATCGGTGTTCGACGAGAATCGCTCTACAGGATTGATATGGGGAATGGCACGGAGTGAATGCAAGACGGGCATCTATCTCGATGAAGGCAGGTATGCAACCATCTCGCCGACAGGCATTGTGCAGTCGGTGGGTCCTACACCCGTCGTGCCTGTCGATGCACGCCAAGCGACGAGTGTTGACTTCTCCACCTCTCGCGCGCCGGGCAGTATTGGTCCTCGGCAGTCGGCGGCAATCGTTGGAGCGACCGTGCACGTGTTGGCAGGCGACGCGCGATTCAATGCGCTGACAGGCGAGGTCATCACGACGGTTGAACTGCAACAATCTATGTCGACGCCACAGGATGTGTTGGAGAATTATCCGAATCCGTTCAATCCGAGGACAACCATAAAGTTCACTCTTGGGATGTTTGATTATACGTCCCTACGAGTGTATGACGTTTTGGGACGCGAGGTTGCATCGCTGGTGGATCAGGTGATGCAGCCCGGAACCTACGAGGTGCAGTGGAATGCTTCTGGATTGTCAGGCGGAGTGTATCTTTGCCGACTGCAGTCTGGAAGTTTCATCAAGACCAGGAAACTCCTGCTACTACGATAGTGCTCGATCATTCAAGCCTGCGGTCGAAAGGGGGACGGAAAAAAAACAATGAGGAGAGTACAGACAAAACACCGACATGAAACCAACGATCCACCTTCCAGCACTCGTCTTCATCTTTTGCATCGCCCACTTGTCCGCCGGTGTGCAGCCACAGGCGCCCGTGGAGGTGAACGGCTTCACCAAGCTGACATCGTACGAGGACGTGCAATCCTTTTTACATTGTATCGAAAACGGACGCGGCATTACTGTTCAGCACATTGCTCGAACGAAGAACGGCAGGAACGTCTCGCTCGTGAGTATCACGCGTACGCCGCCGTTCGGGAGCGATCGCAAGAAACTTCGCGTCCTGTTGTTCGCACAACAGCACGGCGATGAGCCGTCGGGCAAAGAAGCGCTGACCATGCTCATAGCCCGCGCTTCGTCCGGGATGCTCGACAGCGTCCTCCAAATGATCGACCTCCTGATTGTGCCGCAGATGAATCCCGACGGTGCGATACTGCAACAACGCCGCACGGCGGATGGCGTGGACCTCAATCGCAACCATGTGCTACTCACTTCGCCGGAGACCAAGGCGCTGCACGACGTGTTCTGGCACTGGCTTCCGGAGGTAACGATGGATATTCATGAGTACGGATCGTTCAGCACAGAGTGGAAAGAGGCGGGCTTCATCAAAACCGGGGATGTGCAGTTGGGCATGCTGACGAATCTGAACACGCCGCATTCCATACAGAAGACTGCAGCACGAGATCATCTTTCCTTTCATGCAAAAGCACATGCAGCAATGCGGCTACTCGTTTCATGAATACATCGTCGGCTCACCGCAATCGTACATCCGCCATAGCACGACGGAGATCAACGACGGTCGGCAAAGCTTCGGCGTTCTTGGCACCGTGTCGTTCATTCAAGAGGGGAGGAAATGGCGCACGCTGGAAGATCAGTTGGAGCGCGGGGCGAAATCGCAGTTGGCATCCGTCGAAGCGTTGTTACGCATTTGTGCGACTCATGCAGAGGACATTCGGCGCATAATCGAGAGCGAACGCCGTGCGTTGAGTGTGCCGGCGAGTCGTACCGTCGCTCTTCGTATGGATCACGTCTCGAGCACGAACGAGATGGTCATTCCTGTGCAGCAGGTTCAGACGTCGAACGATACACCCCAGGCGCGTCCATCCTTATCGAGGAGAAGTTCACCTTCTGTACGCCGTCACGCTGCCGGCGTCGTACATCATCGAGCCGCAGGACACGACAGTGGTGCAGCTTCTGCTTCGCCATCACGTCACGATCGACACGACGAGACGTGCGATGAGTATGCGCATCGGGTTCTATCACGTGGATAGTCTTGGTGCATCCGTTATCGAAGGTGATACGCTGCCGTTGTTGTTGGTGAAAAAGAATACCACCACGGTACGCGTTCAACCGGGATGGTTCATCGTTCCGACATCCCAGCTTCAATCCCACCTGCTTGCGATATTGCTGGAGCCGGAATCGCAGTGGGGATTGGTGAAGTACGATCAATTTGTAGGACTGCGACGACGAGGGAAATATCCGATCGGACGCGGCGAGTGAGTCCGCTTGGGGTCGCACTCGGTAGAACACAAGGCGTGCACTCTCCCACATGAACCTTCTGTCCCATGGCGGATTGCACCGAAACATTCGCGCCTCGGCTCGTTGAACTCTACGCGCTTTGTCCCTACATTGCATTCGCCATTTCGTTGTGTATTTCATTCAGGAGAAGACTATGGAAGATGCACTTCTGCTTCATCGCCTTCAATTCGCTTTCACCATCACTTACCACTATCTGTTTCCGCAACTCACGATGGGTTTGGCGTCGCTAATCGTTGTGCTGAAGTGGAGAGGGGTGCGAACGGGCAACCCAATCTACAACGGCGCTGCGCGGTTCTGGGCAAAGATTTTTGCCATCAACTTCGCGGTCGGCGTCGTTACCGGTATTCCGATGGAGTTCCAATTCGGCACGAATTGGGCGCGGTTCTCCGCATTCGCCGGCGGCGTTATCGGCCAGACGCTCGCGATGGAGGGGGTTTTTGCCTTTTTTCTGGAGTCGAGTTTTCTCGGACTGTTCTTGTTCGGTGAAAAGCGGCTCAGTCCCAAACTACATTTCTTCTCGGCATTCATGGTGTTCCTCGGATCGTGGGTGTCGGGCTACCTTATCATTGCGACGAACGCGTGGATGCAGCATCCCGTTGCCTACGAGGTGCAAACCAACGGCACCGTTGCATTGAGCAGTTTTTTGGGATTGTTGTTCAACCCCTGGATACTCTGGCAGTACACGCACAGCATGATGGGCTCTGTGGTGACAGCGTCGTTCGTCATGGCGGCGGTGGGTGCGTTCTATCTGCTTGCGCACAGGAACGAAGAGTACGGAAAACTGTTCGTGCGTACAGGCGTGATCGCGGGCGCGATTGCCTCGATTCTCGTTGCATTCCCGACAGGCGACGGACAAGTGAAGAATGTCTTGCACCATCAACCCGTTACGTTTGCTGCGATGGAAGGACTGTTTCAAACGCAAGAAGGCGCGCCGCTGGTTCTCATCGGCCAACCCGACATGGAAAAGCGCAAGCTCGACAATCCTCTCCATCTGCCTCGCATGCTCAGTTTTCTCACCTATCAACATTTCGGGGCTGTCGTGAGGGGCCTCGATGCGTATCCCGAAGACACCTGGCCCACTAACATTCCTTTGCTGTACTACAGCTATCATGTGATGGTGGGACTGGGTACATTCTTCATCGCCATCATGCTGGTCGGTGTGTATCTGTTGCGCAAAGGGCGACTCTACACGCGGCGTCCGTTCTTGTGGGTGTTGATGCTCGCCTTTCCCTTCCCCTATATTGCCAACACAGCGGGATGGTGGACCGCGGAGGTGGGACGCCAACCGTGGTTGGTGTATGGATTGATGAAGATGGCGGACGGCACCTCGACGATGGTTTCGGCGGGCAACACACTCTTCACGCTCCTCGGCTTCGCGGGTATGTACTTCGTCATCGGAGTCCTGTTCTTGTTCCTCGTTGTGAAGACGATCAACGCCGGAACGGAAGGAGCGGGGCATCATTGAGCGTTCGATGTTCGCGATCGTATTGGAACGATCTTCACGGCATATAGTCAATTGATTGGTTTCTACGAAAGGAGTACGCACATGGAAATTCTCTGGTTCTGTGCCGTTGCATTCATGCTTGCGATGTACACGATACTCGATGGATTCGATCTCGGTGCGGGTATCCTCCATCTGTACGTTGCACGCACGGAAGAGGAGCGCCGCACGGTTCTCAACGCCATTGGTCCGGTGTGGGATGGCAACGAGGTATGGTTGCTCGCGGCGGGCGGCTCGCTCTACTTTGCGTTCCCGTTGTTGTATGCTTCGGCGTTCAGCGGCTTCTATCTTCCGCTGATGATCGTGTTGTGGCTGCTGATGCTGCGTGGTCTCGGCATCGAGTTGCGCCATCACGTCGACCATCCGTTGTGGAAGGCATTTTGGGATACGACGTTCTGTGCCGGCAGTAGTCTGCTCGCCATCGTGTTCGGTGCGGCGCTCGGCAATGTTGTGCGCGGTGTGCCGCTCAACGCCGACGGGTATTTCTTCGCGCCGTTGTGGACCTCGTTCACGGTTGAGCCGGAAGCCGGCATCCTCGATTGGTTTACCGTGCTGATGGGTTTGGTTGCCGCGGCAACGCTGAAGGCGCACGGAGCAAACTATCTCGCGATGAAAACGACAGGCGATGTGCAAGAACGTGCACGCCGGGTGTCATCGCGGGCGATGTGGGGCGTGCTGGTTCTCTCGATCCTTGCGCTGATTGCCGCATCCTCCATCCGGCCAGCTATCTGGAACAACTACAGCCAGCATGCCTGGGGATACATCCTCCCGTTGCTGGGTGTTGCGGGCTTGGCGGGCATGATCCTCTTCAACAGAAAACGCGACGATACGAAAGCGTTTCTCTCATCTTCGCTCTTCATCGGCGGTATGCTCGCGAGTACAGCCTTCGGTCTGTTTCCGAACGTCCTGCCGTCGTCGAGCGATGCGACGTTGAGTCTAACCGTGTATAACACCGCTGCGCCGAGTTACGGCTTGGGCGTCGGCATCGTGTGGTGGACGATCGGAATCATCATCGCGCTCGGATACTTCACCTATCTCTTCTACTCCTTCCGCGGGAAGGTAAAACTGCACGCCGAAGGATATTAGCCAGAGCGCTTCATGTCCTCTCGGCAAAAGTCGACAAAGGGACACAATGGCTTCGTGTCCCTTTGTCTTTCCCCATCCCGAGCGCCCCGTTCTGCTTGAATCCATAGAACATCCAACGACTGACCCTCGCGCCGTTGGTCCTGCATCAAATGCCATGAGCAGAGTAATCCGCAGCGGGAATCGGCTTTTCCGAGAATTGCACGTTCTTCTCTCATTTGTCGGAAAAGGAGAGCGACGTGCTACGTCTGCTTGTTGGTTTTTTCGACAGGGGCGTGGCATGGATTCTGCGATTTCCGCAGCAGGAATGAATGGACACAGTACAGCGACGACTAAACGAAAGGAAGCACAACGCAATGGCAAAAAAGTCAGCGATTGTCAAACAGGTACAGGAGATCACGCTTGCCGCGAAAGGCGACTCCAAGCATTGGGTAATGATGGACGGAAGTCCGATCTTCGGCGGCAGCGAAGCGGCTTCGTCGCCGAAGGAGTTGTTGCTGTTTGCCCTCGGCGGATGTACGGCAATGGATGTTATTCCGATCTTGAAGAAGAAACGCGTTCGGTTGGAAGGATTCGAAATCCATCTCTCGGGCAACACGCAAGAGGAGCACCCGCAAGTCTTCACCGACATTCACGTCGAGTATGTATTCTTCGGTGAGAACATCAATCCGGCAGATGTCGAACGCGCCATCGAGCTTTCCACCACGAAGTACTGTTCGGTGTCGGCGATGCTGAGGAAAGCCGTCAAGATCACGCATTCTTATCGGATCGAGCCGTCGAACGTGTCCGAATCGTCTTTGGCGGCGAACGCGAACTGACGGTTGCCAACAGAGTATCAACGAGGCTTGTCCAATACCTTTTGCCGAGTTCCGTTGTTATGAGGGTGACCAGCAGAACTCGTTCGTATGGGCACAATGGAGCGTGGTGAAGTCACACCTCCTTCTTGGGGAGCCTCGTTTTTTTTTCTCTCTTACAAATCTGAGAATCGCCGCAGCTCATTTTCTCATCAGCGCAAAACCCTCCTATCGTTTATCAACACCATTCCCACAAAAGGCTCATAATTGCAACAGATATTCCTGGCATCGAAACTGTGTTCATGGTTGGCAGTTATTCGACGAGGGAGTCATGACCTCCGAAATGAACGTGAGGACATTCAGCGCTTCGACGCTCTACACGATCGGCGAAGCGGCTGATATTCTGGGGATTGCCATTCCCACCATTCGCATGTACGAGCGAGAAGGATCGATCATTCCGTATCGCAAGCGTTCGAAGCACCGTCGCTTTTCTCAGAGCGACATCGAGCGCATTCGCTGCATCCGTGGAATGATCAACCAAGAGAAAGTCAGCATTGCCGGCATCAAACGGCTCCTTTCGCTCATCCCTTGTTGGACGATAAAGAATTGTCCGCCGGATGAGCGGGCGCGGTGTGGAGCGTTTCACCAGCACGACGTGCCCTGCTGGATGGCGTCTCATAAATCGTGGGACTGCCGTAGTGCGATTTGCCGTGAATGTACGGTGTACACACGCGTGGCACATTGCGAGACGCTCGAGAGTACGATCGCCGATTGTACCGCGCGTCTGCACGACACATCCTTGACGAGGTGATGTTCTCGAAGCGAGTTGTGCTATGGACCTGATCTCTCGAAGAACATTTGTGAACATCAGCGGAGCAACAGTTTCCTACAGCAGAGAACATTCTTCTCGCTTCGCTCCCTCATGCAGGACTCCAACGCAACGAGAAGATCGTCCCCACTTCGGAGGAAGCGTTCATTGTGCACAGGGGTGGTTTCTGTTGAAGGCGTAATGTTACACGTATGTGCATCCGTTGAAAGACTGCCTTGCGGAGTGGAGGAACCGCATTCTCTTTCCGACGCTCGCAGGGAAAGCTTCGTCCGAAGAAACGGTTGACTTCGAGAAGCGCAAAGCCGTAAGCGTGTTCTTCGGCGGCTCGCCTCAGAGTGGGACGAAGGCAACCACGCAGTTTGCGCTCCCAAAACTCAACATGCCATCGGCATCCACTACGCCTTCGAGGGCGCCGATGAAAAAGAAACAGGAGGGATGCTGAATTTTGTCCTGTAAAGTTTTTGTGGTAGATTGCCAAGGCGAACGCTGAGCCTACGACAGCGGCGCGCATCATGTTCCATCGGGAGCCACGGATTATGCCTATACAGATTTTGTCGCCTTCCGTTATCGAATCGGCGGGCAACAAACCGAAACGCATCGAAGAGTTCGTCGGCAGAGTCAACACCAAAACCTCTGCGCTCAGCATCGTACGGATGCAGAGTCCTGCCGGCTGGATCGAGCCGGGACAAACGCCTGAGTTCGACGAGTACACGCTCGTGCTCAACGGCTCGCTTCGGGTCACGACTCGTCAAAGCGTTGTCGATGTGCGCGCTGGAGAGGCGGTGATGGTTGAAAAGGGGGGAATGGGTGCAGTACAGCACTCCGCTCGGCGCGGAATATATTGCCGTCTGCCTTCCGGCATTTTCCAATGAGAGTGTACACAGGGACGAATAGGGGAGCGCAAATGAGGTCGCTCAATGTCTCGCAAGACACTTGTTGTGGCGGTTGTTGAAGCGACGGAGGAGCGTACAATACACGCCTTACTGACGCCTACAAGCGCCGACAGCGTCGGCAGGAGGGAAGGAAGCATACCGACAGTCGAAGTCGCAGAAGGTGGGGAGTTGTGCAGGTGGTTGTTTTCGTTGCCCAGATGTTTTTGTGCTTTGCCG
>PSMW01000031.1:0-35079 GCA_040290295.1 Ignavibacteria bacterium | reverse complement strand
GTCTCTCTCATCGACATCCGCACGAACGCGCTCTGCAAGCCACGCGAGTCGTGGTCCGATGATCAGCAATGCCTCGCATGCTCAAGAAGCTTCAGCAGTAACCCCGAGTGCGCGGGAGTTCACGGGTCAAGAGTTTCCCTCACCGGTTCGAGTTGCGTCGCCGGCAGTTGCAAACCTGCAGCCTCCTCGGCGCCAACGGCGAAATATCGCTTCTGGAACGCGAGTGCTACGTTCACCAATCCGATGAGCACCGGGACTTCGACGAGCGGACCGATGACCGTCGCAAACGCCGCCTGTGAATTGATGCCGAAGACCGCAACGGCAACCGCGATCGCCAATTCGAAATCATTGCTCCCCGCTGTGAATGCCACCGTGGTGGTCTTTTCGTACGACGCCCCATCCTTCGCACAAGAAAGAATGTCACGAAGAACATGAACGCAAAGTAGAAGCTGTACGGTATGGCAACACGCACGACGTCCATCGGCAGTTCGATGATCTTCTCACCCTTCAAAGAAAACATGACGAAGATTGTGAAAAGGAGGGCAATGGGCGTAAGCAGGGAGATTTTCGGAATGAACTCTTTGTAATACCATTCTTTGCTTTTCATCTTTACGAGAACAGCTCGCGTCAGCATGCCTGCCGCAAACGGAATCCCAAGGTAGATGAGCACGGTTGTCGCAATGTCCGCAATCGAAATTTCTACAAGCGCACCCCTCATGGCGAACAGCGGCGGCAGAACAGTGATGAAGACATAAGCATAAAGGGAATAGAACAGCACCTGAACGATGGGATTGAACGCAACCAGACCCGCCGCCAGTTCTGCATCGCCTTTCGCAAGGTCATTCCACACCAGAACCATGGCAATGCAGCGCGCCAAGCCGACAAGGATAACGCCGATCATCATCTCCGGCTTGTCGGGCAGGAGTACGATGGCGAGAATGAACATGACGAGCGGTCCGACAATCCAGTTCTGCAGCAACGAGATGTTTAAGAGTTTGAGATTCCTGAATACGATCGGAAGTTCTTCGTACGTGACCTTTGCGAGAGGAGGGCACATCATCAGAATCAAGCCGAGGGCAATCGGGATGTTTGTTGTGCCCGCACTCAGCGAGTCCCCAAAGCCTGCCATGCGCGGGTACAGATAGCCCGTAAGTACGCCAACTGCCATCGTAACGAAAATCCAGAGTGTGAGGTAGCGGTCGAAGAACGAAAGCTTTTTTGACACTGTGCTCATGATGATTCCTTTTGCTTGGCTTTGAGAATTGTCTCTGAGTAGAAATTCCAGAACTGCTCGCGTATCTCGTCCCTCACACGTCGGAAGACTGCCAGCACTTCTTCTTCTGAGCCGACTGCTTCCGCCGGATCGTCGAAGCCGATGTGAAGCCGGTGTTTCACCTTGCCGACGAAGACGGAACACGTCTCCTTCGCATGGTCACAGACGGTGATGACGTAGTCGAACGAGTCGTTGATGAAACGGTCAACGTTCTTGGGAAAAGGGCCGTCGAGGCTGATTCCGACTTCCTTCATGACCTCAACGGCTTTGGGATGGACGCGCTGTGAAGGATTGGTTCCGGCGGAGTGTACGTCGAGCGATGAGTCGAACGACTTGAGAAATGCTTCCGCCATTTGGCTGCGGCAGGAGTTGCCGGTGCAGAGTATGAGGATGTTCATAGTGCCGTGAAGCGATGTATGATACACACAGACTTTTGAGTTATGGGAATATAGTGGATGTTCAGGGGAATCGCTAACAAGAATTATACACTTCGAGCAACCTGCTCCACAGATGTGGAAGGAGTTTACTTTGGTGAGTTTCTGACGATCACATGATGAATTCACCAAACATCAACCCCCCAACCACCGAGAGCGCCATGATCAGCAGGATGTACACCGGGGCTTGTTTCTTGCCCATCACTTTGAAGAGTACGATCATGCTCGGCAGACTCAGAGCGTTGCCCGTAAGAAAGATCGTCAGCGCCAGACCTCTGCCCATGCCGAGCGCCGTCAGTTTTTGGATGATCGGCACTTCGGTGAGCGTTGCAAAATACATAAACGCGCCGAATGTGGAAGCGATGGCATTCGAGAGCAGCGTATTCTGTCCGACGAGCCGCGTGACGAACTCTTGCAGCACAAACACCTCGATCATTCCTGCGATGAAAACTCCGGCGAAGAGATACGGCAGGATTTTTTCGTGAGGTCCCACGTTTCGCGTATCCATTCAAGATTGCGTTCTTTTTGAAATGTGAAGAAGACGATGCCGAGTATGGCGAGAAGCGAGACGACGATAAGCCCCGCCTTGAGCGCCGGATGAAGAGACAGTCCAAAGATCTCCAGCACCGCCAATTGGAGAACGAAGAATAATGCAATCGTCCAATTCGAATACGGAACATCTTCCTGCATACCCGTTGCGAACCCGTTGGCGGCATTGTCCCGGTCGTGCTCTCTGAAAACCGCCGCCATGATGAGTCCCGCAATCACCGAAATGATCATCGCTGCAACAAGCCGGCTGATGGCAAAGTCCCCGCCCAGCAGTCCGCCCGTAAGCAGAATGGCGGTGATGTTGATTGCCGGGCCGGTGAACAGAAACGCAACCGCAGGTCCGATGCCTGCTTCTCGTTTGTAGATGCCGGTGAAGAGCGGCAGAATCGTGCACGAGCAGGCCGCGAGAATTCCGCCGGAGATGCTTGCGACAGGATAGGCGATGTACTTCTTGGTGGTCGGACCGAGGAGCTTCAGCACGGCGTCTTTCTTGACATAGAGTGCGATCGTGCCGGCGATGAAAAATGCCGGAACCAGACACGTGAGTACGTGAAGCTGGGCGTATTCTTGCAGCAACGCAAGCCCCGCGCCAAGCACTGTTAAGACAATCGGCGCATCAATCGGGGCAAAGTAGAAGAGCAGAAACGCCGCGACCAGTATCGAGCATTTTGTCCACTCCTTCATTGCGCCACCGCTTTCTGAGCAAGGATGATCTCCTTGATCTTCTCGACAGTCGGCACGCCGCCTTGCCAAACCACCTTCTCGTCAATCACCAACCCGGGCGTACACATGATGCCGTAGGAGGAAATGCCGTCGAGGTCTGTGACTTTCTCGACGGTGGCAGTGAGATTCATTTGCTGGAGCGCCTCGATGGTTCTGCGCTCCAAGGTTTTGCAGTTCATGTAACCTGGCCCGAGGACTTTGATGATCATAGTGTTTTCCTTTCTCCAAGTGAGTTATGCTTCGTGCAACGCTTCGACTTTCTCCTCCACATCCTGTCGGGCGATCGCCGTTGCAATATCGAGGATCTTGAAGATGTGATCGTCAGCGACTTTGAAATTCACCCGCAATCCATCTTTCCACGCTTGCAAGATTCCCGCCTGAACCAGGATCTTCAGATGGCGCGAGAGGTTCGATTGTTCAAGGTCGAGTGCGGGGGCTAATTCACAATTGCACATCACATCCTTCCGCAGGTGTTCGAGAATGCGAATGCGGTTGGGATGCGCGAGCGCCATGAGAATATCGGCTTTCAACTCTGCTGAAGTTCTCATGGGTGTACTCCTTGAGTGGTTAACTATATGAGCATACAGTCATATAGCCTGCGAAGGTGTTTTGACCAAAGTATCAGCTTTTTGGTGAGCGCGGACGCTTGAATTCCCAAGGACGAGAAGGGAGTATCAACTGTGAGAAATTGCATGGCACTGATCTCCGGCGGTCCATTAATCATGGATGGGCATCCTTTTCCCTGAAAGAAAAAGAAACCCACACGTCTCATCCCGACATGTGGGTTGTGCTTTTCGTTTGCCGGCAGGATTACTTGACGAGATTCGGTTTTTTCTGCGCTGAACTTACATTTCGCAACTTGCGCAGGAATAAGAGTTCTCGCCTGCATTGCATGCACCTGCTGTTACCGTGCGGACTCGACTTAGGTCGGGATTTCAAATTCGTTGTCAAGATGATGGGAGAGTATTGTGAGTTTCGTCCGAGTGTACTGTTCTGCGCCTCTGACAATGCATTCACTTTCAGATGGAGAGCGATGTGCTTGATCGAGGTGACGGGTGTGCAGCCGCGGTCAGTTAAAACTCTTCAGCATTAGCGAGTGCCCTTGTATGAGGGAAAGTTGTGTCTGGTCGACTGAGTCATAGGTGAGGTGTCCGATTGTGCAGCTGTGGCTAAGTCCGACCGTTCAGTGATTGCACATCATAGGGCAATAGCTTTGTTCACAGTATAGATAAAATGAAGTTAATGAGTAAAACACCCCATTAAACTTTTGTCATATACGCTGTATCCCAAAATTTTTACTTGACAAAATAAAAAAATCGATTATATTTAAAACACCATTTTTTCACGTCAGCTGATGTTATAAAAAAGCAAATTAAGTAAAACATCTTTTCATACGAGCACCATTGATGGTTCGCTGTTCTCATCGTGCCCCGTTGTACTCGATACCGAAGGTTAAGCCCGGCATTGAAAACATACGTCGCTCTGGCCGGCTAAGTGTATCCTTGATGATTCTTCTTTTCTCCCCTTCTGTGTCTGCTCAGCAATCAGATTCGGTCGCAACGGTACCGAGCCAACCAATTATTAACCTGAACGAGGGTGTTGTGTTCGAAGTATCGCCGCACACTGGTCTTATGGGAAACAGTGGGACGTTCGGGCTTCGGCTGGCGATGAATTACAGCTCGTTCAACCTTGAGCTTGCAGGTGAGCAGGTCATCGGTAAGCTGGCAAATTTGTATCCACTTTCTGTCAACGCAATTCTGAATCTCTCGACACGCTCGCGCTTGATTCCTTATGGTGTAGCCGGAGTTGGACTGCTGCTTACCGTTCCGACGGCAACGATCGGAGACGAAACCGTCACGTCGATCGGACTGAATTTCGGCGCCGGAGCGCGTTTTTACTTTACGCGTACGTTCGGCGTACGGATCGAAGGAAAGCAATACATGACGAATGTAAAGAATAGCCGGGACTCGAAGGAGGAGTTGTTGCTTTTTCAGGAGATCAGTCTTGGTGTAACATTCATGATCCGCTGATGAATGGAGGAGCCACGACGATGACGTTTCGACGATCTTGGAAGCTTTTTCTCTTTTGCTTGATGCTGTTGGCTGGGCGAGGGCTTTCCTATGCCCAAATGCCGTATTCCAACAGTCTGAGCGTCTCACTCGGTGCTTATGCGGCGAGCGGTTTCGGGACGAACTTTCATTATGCTGCACGGTACAATTATTTCGTGTTTGGGGGGAAGGTGTTCGTCGAAGGGACATTGGGATTCTCCAGTTTGCGGTCGAACGTTCTCTCCGCCATTACAAAGTCGCAGCTCTTCGAGAGTGAGCGCCTCTACACGTACGAATTCGTCGGCGGGTTCGACCTGATGCCGAACAGTGCGGTGCCGTACTTCGTTGCCGGGGTTGCGGGCATTAACCAGGGCGGGCAGACTGCTTTCGCTGGGGTGATTGGTCTGGGCAAGCGCGTGCCGCTTCGCGGTGCGTTGGGCAGCAACCAACTCGGCTTTCGATACGATGTGCGTGACCAAATTTTTTCGCAACGCATTTTGAACAAAGAGGCGTTCGTCTCGCACAACATTACATTTACGGTAGGCTTCCAATTTTACTTTTGAGTCCTTCTTGATCTGAACTTCTGGGAGAGGCGTATGACACCTGCACATCCAACGATCCACCGACTGAGCATCCTGCTGTGCTTTGGAGTGATGGCATGCCTGTTCGCATCGTGCGGCTCTTCACCGCCCGATGATATTCTCGAACGTTCAGGCCAATCGGCTCTCGTCTTTGTCCGCGAAAACAGTCGATCCGACAATCGCAGCCAGCCCATGCGCAGCAACGTGGACGAGTACTATCCTGGTAGCGATCTGTTTCTGCTCAGCCCGATTTCGGCGCAAGGAAAATTGACCAACCTGACGACGCAATACACGACGCGCGGCGTGAGCGATGCGCGCAATTATGGTGCATGTGCTGATCCGGAAATTTCTTACGACGGCAAGAAGATTCTCTTCTCGATGAAGGCTAATCGCAACAGCCGTTGGCGCTTGTATGAGATGAATATCGACGGGAGCAATCTCGTCCAACTCACGGATGGCTCGACAGGTGATGACATGGACCCGACCTATCTCCCCAATGGTCAGATTGTGTTCACCTCGACGCGCCCAGGAATCGTTGATGAATACGAACGGCGCGAATCTCCTTTGCTGCATGTCGGTGATCGTGCGTCGGATGGACGTCTGATCAACATTCGACGTATTTCCTTCAATCAAAGTCATGATATCAACCCGATGGTCCATTCAAGCGGGAAGATTATCTATGGTCGGTGGGAGCATTTAGGCAATCCCAACAAATTCCCTCTGTTCGTTATGAATCCCGACGGCACGCGTCCTTTCGTCATGTACGGCAACCATTCGCCGCGCGAAAGTAGCGACAGGGCTTTTGTCGAAGCCAGAGAGCTATCTGATGGGGGATTGGTCTGTTCCGTGATGGAGCGGAACTCTCCCTTCGAAGGGGGAGCAATTGCCATTATCGATATTTCCAAGTCCGACGACAATCTAACCTTCATTACTCCGTCGGATGTTCCGTTCAACAATACGGGTCGGGCAACGAGCGCGTTCTTCAAGACGCCTCACCCCATTATCGATAAGAGCGCTTCGTCCGACCGGCGCGAAAAGATTCTCGTTGCGATGTCCCCTATCGCTCATGGATCGGGAAATCACAACGAAGGCGTCGATTACGGCATCTATGTGATGGACAAAGATGGGCGCAATCTTCGTTTGATCTTCAATGATCCTGACTACAACGAGATCGATCCTGTTCCCGTCATGGCGCGTGAGAAACTGCCGGGCGGCATTCCTCAGGTGATCCCGATGGATCCGAATGTTGCCGCCGGACTTGCTTCAGGATTGACCACCGGAATGTTCTTCGATGGGAATGTGTACGACCGCGCGCCGAACGACGGACAGACGCGGCCTTCACCGACGTTCCTCAACGCGGACGGATCGCAGGGACAGGCAAAGTATCTTCGCGTGCTGGAGGCGGTCGATTTGCCTCGTGACGGTTCGAAGCGAGGGCAGGCGATCGGCAACATCAATCTCGAAAAGCAACGCATCATCGGCTACGCGAGCATCCGACCCGATGGCTCGTTCTCGATCGAGGTCCCTGCAAATCGCTCACTGCATGTCCAGACGCTCGACCAGCACGGGATGCTGCTGGTCAGCCAGCTCACATGGATTCAGGTGATGCCGGGTGAAAAGCGGCTCTGCACCGGCTGTCATGATTCACACGATCGCGATCGCATCATCAACGATCTCCACATTACGCCGAACAATCAGGTAGTCAATCGTGCACGAGGCAGTGCCTATGAGTCGGGTTTTCACAACGCGGAACTCGTTACCGCACATCCGGCTGCGCGAAGCGATACCCTCGATTTCTTCGACCGCTATCGGACGAGCCGCACGAACACGGTCCAAAATGTCTTCGACCGTCGGTGCATTACATGCCATGGAGGGACAACCCCTGCGGGAGGGCTGAGTCTGGAAAACACTCCGGCGGACTTGACGCCACCACCGAATCCGTTCACCGAAATGACGACCTCGGTCTATGAAACCTTGACGCGCAACGGGCGGTACCGCACCACAACGAACAACGACATGCAGTATGTGCATGGCCACAACGGCTCGCGTCATAGTCCCTTGCTGTGGGTGATGTACGGCCGGCAACTTAACGATCCAAGCAATCGCGATTACCGCCCTCTCAGTTACGATCACACGCAGTTGTGGGTCCGCGATCAATACAATCGCATCGATCCGTTCCTGCCAGCAAATCGCGACCTGTTGACGCTCATAGAATGGGTCGATATGGGTACGCAATTCTCTAACACCGTCGGCAGATAGGAGGAAGAGATGCGATCTATGCGCCTTATCGCGCTCGGCTTGCTGATGTGCATCCTCGCGGGTTGTTCTACCGTGAAGGTGTATCAGCGGGCGAACCTCGGTGATCCGATTATGGAGCGGACGGATGTGTTCGCAAAGCAAACGCTTGAACAGAAATTCTTCTCGACCCGCGAAGGTAGCATAGGTGGTGTTGCAGGAATCGGCGGCGGGTGTGGATGTGCAAAATAGACCACGACTGCGCATGAAACGATATCGCACACATATCGCGCTGATGCTGCTGGTCGCAAGTTTTCCATGGGCGCTCGGCTTCGCTGCGGGCGGGAGCGAGGGGCTTGGCTTCACCACATACTATTTTTCCGACAGCGGCGACAATAGTGTGATCACCACGTCGTTCAATCTCGCGAAGCGTCTGCTCGCGAACACGCTGCTGCTGTTCGACATCGAGCTGGATCAAGTGACCGTGCCGCCGGTGACCGCCGTGACGGGAGCGACGCGTCCCCAACGCCGCAAGAATGAACCATTCAAGAAAAATCGCGGGCAGGTCATCGTCGGCATTCAACAGGGAGTGTTGGAGAATGCGACGCTCGCTCTCACTTACTATCGCAGTCAAGAGGTGGACTATCGCTCCAACGCAGCGGTGCTCACGTACAGCCAAGAGCTCAACGACAAGAACACCACGATTACCTTGCGCGGTCAATACAACGCCGATCTCGTCGGAAAGATTTTGGAGAACGGCGATCTCGTCAACCAGCGGAAGAAGACCTCCACCGGCTCGCTCAACGTGAGCCAAGTCCTCTCGCCGAATACGGTGTTGGATTTCAGCTACGATTTCGTTGTTCACAAAGGCTTCTTGAGCGATCCGTATCGTCAAGTGCGTGTGTACGACGCGCTCGGTGCTTCCACCCTCGTGGATGAGGTCCACCCCGACTATCGTGTGCGGCATGCCGGCGCACTGCGCATGAGTCAGTTCATCGTACCGATCAAAGCTTCGTTCATCGCAAGCTACCGTTACTATTTCGACACGTGGAAGGTTCGCTCACACACAGCGGAAGTGAAGTTCAACAAATACATTTTCAACGACCTTATCTTCGGCGTGGACTACCGGTACTACACGCAAACACAAGCCTCGTTCTATGCGGATCGGTATGTGCAACCGAATCTTGCGACGGACTATCGCACCTCGGATTACAAACTGAAGCCGTTCTCCTCCAACAACTTCGGCTTCTCACTTACGTATCTGCTGCGCGGTCTCGCAAAAGGGAATGCCGATCTGGAGTTCCTGCGCGACTCGGCTATCGAGCTGATGTATTTCCGGTACTTTAACGACATGGATTTTTCGGCGAACATCATTCAAGCAACAGTCAAATTCTCGATCTAATTCGGGGAGAAGAGCATGAAGACTTTATCATTGTGTGCAGTGATGGTGATGAGCGTGATCGTGTGTGGCGTGGCGCGTGCGGGCGAATCCCGCTCACCGGAGCAGTTGGGTGGGCACTGGGCACGTGTTTCCGACGAGGCGGAGATTCAGCTCATCGTTGATGAGCTGCGGGCCAATGGTGGTGGTACCGGTGGTGTGGCGCGGAAACTCGTGTCCCAATTTGTTCTCCATCTACAACATGGGCAGGCGGTCTTGACCGGCGTGCGTAACGGCATCGCCGCTGCCCTCGTACAACCTCAAGCAACCGAGCGATGCCGCGTGCACGTGCAGGGGAGCGCGGCATCGGTCGTGTTTCCTTCAGGCGATCGGCTGGAGCTGGAAAAGATCGGCGGGCGTTGGATGGTCACGGGGGGCACTGTACCCAGCGTTGGTTCAGCATCCACCGTGGCAGGCACGGTAATCACGCACACGACGGGCGAACCGACGAATGCAGGCGTCTCGGTCGGTGAAACGTTTATCCCCGTTTCCGTGAGTCGCGAGCATGGCATCGATCGCTTGACAAAGCAGACGACGCGGACGCGGCTCGCTCGTTCGTTGTTTGGACTTCCGAACAAGACGGCGTCGTATTATGCTGTTCGGTACTTCCGCTCGCTTCCGGGAGTGTCGGCTACGTACATCCAGCTCGTCCTCGATCCCGAATGGAATCGGATCATCTACGGGAACATGGATCGCTGGATCAAAGCTTATGCTGTGCAGGCTCCCTCAGCGCTCGCGGTCGATACTGATGGTCATGTGTTCGTCGGCGAGCCGACGAACAAGCGGGTATTGGTGCTGCAACTGACCGGCAGCGACGACAATGTTGAACTGCAGCATCGTCACACTATCGGTGTGCTGACCAATCCGTCGGACATCGCGGTGAACGACAACGCTACGCCGTTCGACACGCGCGATGATTATCTCTATATTGCCGACGCAACCGAGAACGTCGTGTACAAATACACAGGTGGTTCTCGACGCAACGAACGGGTTGCCGTCTTCGAGGGCTTCGAGACACCGACTGCCCTTGCGGTTGGACGATGGAACGGAACGAACACGAATGTGGTGTACGTTGTCGATAAGCTCGCCAAGCGGATTCGTGTGTTCCTCGATGAAGGCACCTCGCTTTCGCTACTGAACGAATTTCGCGGTTCGTACGATCAGTCATTCAGCTCGCTGAAGGTGGATCATTTCGGCAACGTGTATGCTGTTGAACAAGTCCGTTCTCGCCTCTTCAAATTCACCTCCATGTTGGAGTTCTTGGATGTCGAGGGCGGAACGCGGGGGTACGAGGCGCTCGGCGCGGTCGATATTCCGTTTGCGAAGGTCGAGATCGAAGGAAGAGGCGCTTCCTTCGCGGGATTCGACCAGGTTTTCGCGATTGAACGGTGGGACGAAGCGAGCGGCGCACAGCGAAGAAAGCTCGGCGTGAAGATGAAGGAGATTGCTTTCAGCGCAGATGAGGATGTCAGCTCTGTAGCAAGTCGCTTTGTGCTGACCGATGTCGCCGATGTTACCGTCCGCATTTACGATGAACAGAATAGGCTCGTCCGCACCCTCGCATCGTCGTGGATGACTGCCGGCCAGAAGCACCTGCTGTGGGATCGCCGGGGCGACGACGGTTCGCAGGTTGCTGCCGGCACATACCGCTACGAAATCGGGGCAACATCGGCGTATGGCGGCGAGCCTCTGTTCTCTAACACCCGCTTCACACTGCCCTTGTATTACCATGAAGATTGTGGAAGTTCAAACCGCTACGATGATGCGCATCTCGTTCAGGGAAGCGCTGTACGGTGGGGCAATACCCCGTCGCAGACAGCGAACGAGAGCGCCTCATCGGTGGTGTATCGCTTCTCCGGTCTCGATCCTGAAAGTGAGTACGAGGTGGCTGCCGAGTTCGCTGCAGGCGATGGCATTGGTCGTTTGCAAACCCTCACCGCCAACGGTGTGCGGCTAGGCGATGCTGTCCGTGTCGGTGCAACGCCGACCCGGGCAGGGTTTTTCTCACTGCCGAAATCGACGTACGAGAAAGGAGAAGTGACGATTGCCGTCAACGCTGTTGGTGAAGGCTCTGCCATCGTCACTCAATTGTGGATAAAACAGGTCGGCGTCGGATTCAAACCCGAACCAATTGCAACGATCCCCACAAAATATCTCTTGGCGCAAAACTATCCGAACCCGTTCAATCCTTCGACGACGATTCGCTACGCACTTCCGGCGGACGCGCATGTGACGTTGAAGGTGTACACCATCGCGGGACAAGAAGTCGCGACCTTGGTGAACGGTCAGCAATCGGCAGGGTCGTACGAAGTAACGTTCGACCCACGCAACAGTGCCGGCGCGCGTCTCGCTTCCGGTATCTATTTTTATCGGATCACCGCGGGGACGTATTCGCAAACGCGTAAGATGGTTCTTTTGAAATAAGGACATCTGTCCGTTCGCTTCCACAGAATCAACGAGTGGAAGCTGATGCTGCATGAGCAGTGAGATAAGGTAGAAGAGATTCGAAGTCGTTATGGCACAACAGGTCAGGGGAGAAAACATGAACTCCACGCTTCACGCGCAGTGGTTATCCTCGCTGCGCTGTCCCAATCACGACATGCCGGTCGAGATTATTATCGACCAACACAAGGGAGTCGGGCTTCCACACATCGAGATCGCCGGATGCTGTAGGGCATTTGTGTGCTCGGTTGAGCAGAAGCTACAGAGTCTGCTGAAAGCAGAAGTGCATACCCTCACTCGTCCGAGTTTGAATTAACGCGGGCGGAGTATGATTCCCCTACCACCGACTGCTTGTGGCGCACATAATTCACGGCACAATTGGCAAACGTCATGGGCAGTCGGTGAGGGGGTATGCATGGGGGAAATCTCCTGCATTCCCTGTAAAGAGCGGGGTAAGATTTTCGCTTATGGAGTCGAAATCCGAACAAACCAGCTTTTGTCTATGGGAGGGGAAAATGCTCTAATGCTATCGGTGCGCATGGGTTCGAGTTTTATACGACTCCCATAGCGCAGCGTCCATTTCTTTCCAACGATGAAGTGATGAAGCCGTCCGGTGCCTTTAGCCACGGGCTTGGCATTGTCACGCATGCTTTCGAAGCAGCACCGCTTTAACGGTCGATACCCCCTCTCCTCAGCTAAGCGGCGATCGAGGTTTCGACCGCTGGATGTTCATCGGCGGCGGAAGAGGCGTGAAGTCAAGAGGCGCACACCCTCGAGGACCAAGGATGGTTCATGATGTTCGATGGAAGGAATGAGGGGAGCGATAACTGGTGAGAGTCCGCCTGTCGCAACGGCACGGGCATGGATGCCTAACGCTTTCCTGATGCGTGCAAGCATTCCTTCGACGGCATCGATCGTGCCGAAAATGGTTCCGGCTTGCATTGCCGAAACCGTATCGTTTGCAATGGGCGTTGTGGGAGGTTGGAGTTCGAACGAAGGAAGTTGAGCCGTCCTCCGTTGTAGTGTCTCTGCTGTTGTTCTCACGCCCAAGGCGATTGCACCGCCAAGGAAATCACCATGCGCATCGACAACGCCGTACGTGGTAGCCGTTCCGAAGTCAACGACGATAATCGGTCCTCCGAATTTCTCGAATGCCGCGGCGGCACTACAGAGGCGATCCGCTCCGAGTGTCGATGCATCGCGGTAATGAATGCGAAATCCCAAATCCAGCGTGCCGTTGATGATGAGAGGATGGCAACCAAGGTTGTGCGCGATCAGTTCGGAAAAACGTTGCGTAAGGAAGGGAACGACCGACGAAATGCCCGCATGCGTCACATCCTCGTGGGAACAGCCCGAGTTCAGCAGCAGCGTTTCGATCATGTGCCATCTTTCTTCTGCCGTGCGTTGGACCGTACTCGGCGCGGTGTACGTTCCGCGCAGATGTTCGCCCTCGAACAGGGCTGCGGCAATGGTAGAGTTTCCAATATCCAGAGCGAGGAGCATTATGCTCGCGGCAGTGAAGCGGACGGCTGGGCGACTGTGGTCGAACCGACGAATCGTTCATTCACTTCACCGAGTATCGTAACATCACCTGCAAAGAGCGTTCGGTCGATGCCGTTGGAGTGAAGAATCAATCCGCCTTCTTTGCTCAGCCCTTTCACAATACCGGTGATGACCGTCCCCTGCTGCGACACAGCGATGGGCT
This sequence comes from Ignavibacteria bacterium, assembly GCA_040290295.1. Taxonomy (GTDB): domain Bacteria; phylum Bacteroidota; class Ignavibacteria; order UBA10030; family UBA6906; genus CAADGV01. The sequence goes on along the minus strand of PSMW01000031.1, from coordinate 21,651 downwards.
TGTTCATCATGCTACTGCGCTGCATCCACAGGGGAAGCATAATGCTGAATCCGCGCTTGATACATTGCTGGTACAATGCTTCGAGCGCCGTGAGGATGTCTCTGAACAATGTCGCTCGGTCTATCTCCCGCCGGCATTCTAAGCGCAGCGACGTGGCCTTGCTCGCAAGTTCTTGAGGGAACGATGTCTGATTGACGTTGATGCCGATGCCGACCACAACATATTCCACCAAGTTCTGCTGCATGGAACCTTCGACGAGTATGCCTGCGACTTTTTTTCGATTAAGCAGAATGTCGTTCGGCCACTTACACTCAGCGTGTATGGCCGTCGTCTTCTCGATCGCCTCGGCGAGCGCAACGCCGACGAAGAGAGGAAGTTGGTTGATTGCTTCGGGTGGAACGTTCGGTCGCAATACGAGCGAAAAGGTGAGATTCTCGTTGGGGTTGGCTAACCATTGCCTGCCGAGCCTTCCTCTACCGGCGGTCTGTTCCTCAGCGATCACCACTATGCCCTCGGGACCGCCAAGATTGGCAACGGCTTTAGCGCAGTTGTTTGTAGAGTCAATCGTCTGGAACGCATAAATCTTCTTCCCAAACATCTTCGTCTTCAAGCCCTTCCGCAATTCTCTCTCGGTGATCATGGCTGCCTCTTGAAGGAAGTGGAACAGGTGTCGAGCTTTGAGAACGGCAAGCGAACTGCCGTGGGTGTTGCGAGAACGTGGCGAAATCTGGGCGATCGGTTCGCACTCGGAGTAGGAACAACGAAAATTATAGTACAAACATCTGCGAAAGTCAAGTAAGGATTGTCGCACACCCATACTTGCATTTTGTCATGAAGGAAGCAAATCGTGCCAATCCGCCAACAGGCTGCTGACAGCGTGGCAATGCCTTCGGCTTTGTCCAAAGCGGGTGACTGACTCTAACTCGTTGACGTCTTGAGGATTACGGAAAAACTGCTGTACTTCTCCATCGTGGCATGTCATTGGTAAATATGTAGGGCAGAGAAGTGTAGGTTTTTCGACCACTGTACAATCACTCGAGAGGAGAGTTTCTTATGGGAAAAATTATTGGAATCGACTTGGGTACAACCAACTCCGTTGTTGCCGTGATGGAGGGAAGCGACCCAGTCGTCATCCCGAATTCGGAAGGGGGCCGAACAACACCCTCCGTTGTTGCTTTCACCAAGACGGGCGAACGCTTGGTAGGGCAAGCGGCGAAACGGCAAGCGGTGACCAACTCGCAGAACACCATTTACTCTATTAAGAGGTTCATGGGGCGATTCTACGACGAGGTGACCGAGGAGATGAAGTTGGTGCCTTACAAAGTGGTGCGAGGTGAAAACAATACGGCTCGCGTCCAGATCGGCGACCGGGTGTACTCTCCACCGGAAATCAGCGCGATGATTCTTCAAAAGATGAAACAGACGGCTGAGGACTACCTTGGTCAAAAGGTGACCGATGCGGTCATTACCGTGCCGGCATATTTCAACGACGCGCAACGGCAGGCAACGAAAGAAGCTGGTGAGATCGCAGGACTCAACGTCCGCCGCATCATCAACGAGCCGACGGCAGCTGCACTCGCTTACGGGTTGGACAAGAAGCACAAGAATTTGAAGGTCGCGATCTTCGACCTCGGCGGCGGAACGTTCGATATCTCCATTCTCGAGCTCGGCGATGGGGTCTTTGAAGTGAAAGCCACCAACGGCGACACGCATCTTGGCGGCGACAACTTCGACCAGCGCTTGGTGGATTACTTGGCGGAAGAATTCAAGAAACAAGAAGGCATCGACCTTCGCAAAGACCCGATGGCTTTGCAACGGCTGCGTGAAGCGGCGGAGAAAGCCAAGATGGAGCTTTCGACACTCATGCAGACCGAAGTGAACCTTCCGTTCATCACCGCAACGGCCGATGGACCAAAGCACCTGAATATGACGATTACACGTGCAAAATTCGAGCAACTCGTCGATGATTTGGTGCAAAAGACCATCGGTCCCACTGAAGCTGCCCTGAAGGCGGCTGGCCTGCGGCCCAATGACATCGACGAGGTCATCCTCGTCGGCGGCATGACGCGCATGCCCAAGGTGCAGCAGCTCGTGAAAGATATTTTTGGACGTGAACCGCACAAAGGCGTCAACCCCGACGAAGTGGTCGCGGTTGGGGCGGCGATTCAAGGCGGCGTACTTGCCGGCGACGTGACCGACGTGTTGCTGCTGGATGTCACTCCGCTCTCGCTCGGCATCGAAACGCTCGGCGGCGTGATGACGAAGATCATCGAAGCCAATACGACGATCCCAACGCGTAAGAGCGAAATCTTCTCGACCGCGACGGATAACCAGCCTTCGGTTGAGATTCACGTCTTGCAAGGCGAACGACCCTTGGCGAAAGACAACCGCACGCTCGGAAGGTTCCATCTCGATGGTATTCCGCCAGCGCCGCGCGGTGTTCCGCAAATCGAAGTCACCTTCGACATCGATGCCAACGGTATTCTCCATGTGTCTGCAAAGGACAAGGGAACGGGCCGCGAACAGTCTATCCGCATCACATCGTCGAGCGGATTGACAAAAGAGGAGATCGAAAAGATGAAAGCCGACGCTGCGGCGCATGCTGCTGAAGATCGGAAGAAGAAGGAAGAAATCGACCTGAAGAACCAGGCCGATAATCTGACCTTCCAGACGGACAAGCAGCTGAAGGAGTTCGGCGACAAGCTCTCGCCGTCCATCAGAAACAAGATCGAGACGGCAAACGCCAACCTGAAAGAGGCACTCAAAGGCGGCAACATCAACACCATCAAGAGTGCGATGGAAGAATTGAACGCTGCTTGGAACGAGGCTTCGACGCAGATGTATCAGCAAGCAACTGCCGGCGAACCGCAAGCAGGACCGTCAGCGGGTCCGGGTGCGGCTCCCAAATCCGATGAAAAGAAGGTGGAGGATGCACAATACGAAGTGGTGGACGACGACAAGAAGAAGTAAGAGCGGCTCCGTCCGCTATCGCCGAATGCGCATCGCGGCGATGTGTTACTGAGCTGTTCCAGTTACCACGAACTATCATGACGCGAAGGCGAGGGAGTGTTCTCTCGCCTTTTGCGTGAAGTACGAGGAGGGATGAAGACTATGAACTTCAATAAGTTGACGATTAAATCACAAGAAGCGGTACAAACTGCTCAAGAGATCGCCTCGAGTTATGGCAACCAGATGATCGAGCCGGAACACCTGCTCGCGGCTCTCGTGCAGGATACCGAAGGAACGGTCGTTCCCATCTTGCAAAAGATCGGAGCGAACGTGAGTTCCATCAAAATAAAAATCAACGAGCTGATGGACCGCTTTCCAAAGGTAAGCGGTGCCGGACTGTCCAACCAAGCGCTTTCGCAATCGTTGGTGCGCGTGTTCGAACGCGCCATGAAGCATGCTCAAAACCTCAAGGACGAATATGTCAGCACCGAACATTTGTTGCTGGCGCTGGTTGAAACGAAGGATACACAAGCCGGAAAACTGCTCATCGAACAGGGCGTTACCGTCGATGCAGTACTCCGCGTGTTGAAAGACATCCGCGGAACACAGCGCGTCACGGATCAAACCCCCGAAGAGAAGTATCAGGCATTGCAGCGCTACGGTCGCGATCTGAACGAACTGGCTCGTAAAGGAAAGCTCGATCCGGTTATCGGGCGTGACGAGGAGATTCGCCGTGTGCTGCAAGTGCTCTCTCGTCGCACAAAGAACAACCCGGTGCTGATCGGCGAGCCGGGAGTGGGAAAGACGGCGATTGCCGAAGGCATTGCCTTTCGCATCGTGCAAGGCGACGTTCCCGAAACGTTGAAGACGAAGCGCATCGTCGCGCTCGATATGGGATCGCTTGTGGCAGGAACGAGCTTCCGCGGTCAATTCGAAGAGCGTCTGAAAGCGCTCCTGAAAGAAGTGGAAGAGTCCAACGGCGAGATTATTCTCTTCATCGATGAACTGCACACGATGGTTGGGGCAGGAGCAGCGCAAGGATCGGTGGATGCCGCCAACATGCTCAAGCCGGCACTCGCGAAAGGGCAACTTCGTGCCATCGGTGCCACCACGATCGATGAGTACCGCAAGTACATCGAGAAAGACCCTGCGCTCGAACGGCGATTCCAACCCGTGTTGGTGGACGAGCCGAGCGTGGAGGACACGATCTCGATTCTGCGCGGACTCAAGGAGCGATACGAACTCCATCACGGCGTCCGTATTACGGACGGCGCAATCGTTGCAGCGGCACAACTGAGCCATCGCTACATCTCCGATCGCTTCCTGCCCGATAAGGCGATCGATCTGGTGGACGAAGCCGCATCGAAGCTTCGCATCGAAATCGATTCGATGCCGGAGGAACTCGACGCGGTCGAACGGCGCATCAAGCAACTGGAGATCGAACGTGAAGCCATCCGCAGAGAAAAGGATGAAGCGTCGCAAGATCGCCTTGCGGAAGTCGAGAAGGAACTTGCCGAGCAGCATCAACTGCGTACGGAATTACGTGCCCACTGGCAAGTTGAAAAAGACCTGATCCAATCCATCCGCACGATGAAGGAGCAAATCGAGAATGCACGCTTGGAGGCGGAGCAGAAAGAGCGTGAGGGAGACTTGGGTCGCGTTGCCGAGCTGCGCTACGGTGTCATTGCCGAATTGGAGCGGAAGATTCGCGCCGCCTCGGCAAAGCTGCAAGAGGCGCAAAAAGATCGTCGCATGCTCAAAGAGGAAGTGGAGGCGGAAGATATTGCCGAGATCGTTGCACGATGGACGGGCATACCTGTTGCTCGGATGCTTGAAAGTGATCGTCAGAAACTTTTGCATCTCGAAGAACGACTGCAGCAACGCGTCATTGCGCAAGAGGAAGCCGTCAAAGCCGTCAGCGATGCAATCCGGCGATCGCGCGTTGGGTTGCAGGACGAAAAACGACCGATCGGATCGTTCATCTTCCTGGGTAGTACGGGCGTCGGTAAAACGGAGTTGGCGCGCGCGTTGGCAGAGTTTCTCTTCAACGATGAGCGGGCGATGGTGCGCATCGATATGAGCGAATACATGGAGAAATTTTCCGTCTCGCGGCTCATCGGCGCGCCGCCAGGCTATGTCGGCTACGAAGAGGGCGGACAATTGACTGAAGCGGTGCGACGCAAACCGTACTCGGTCGTGCTCCTCGATGAAATCGAGAAGGCACATCCAGAAGTGTTCAATGTGCTGCTGCAAGTGCTCGATGAAGGACGCCTCACCGATAGTAAAGGTCGCACGGTGGACTTCAAGAACACGATCATCATCATGACCTCGAATCTCGGATCGCAACTCATCAGCGAGCGCATCAAGGCAGGATTCGAAAAGCATCCACATTGGGACGAAGAGTTTGCACAACTCAAGCAGGAACTCTTCACGCTGTTGAAGCGAACGATCCGCCCTGAGTTTCTCAATCGGATCGATGAGATCATCGTGTTCAAACCGCTGACGCACGAAGACATTCGGGCAATCGTGTCGCTGCAATTGAAACGAGTAGAGGAGATGGTGAAGCGGAAAGGCATCACGCTCGAAGTTACCGACGAGGCGAAGGATTGGCTTGCGAAGCTCGGCTACGATCCGATGTTCGGAGCGCGACCGCTCAAGCGAGTCATCCAGAAACATATCGTCAATGTGATGGCGGAAAAACTCCTAGCAGGTGAATTTGCCGAAGGCGACACGGTGGAGGTGGATCTTGATCACCGTGGCCTCATCGAATTCGTCAAGAAGGTTCGTGCCGAAGTCCAATGACAATATGGGCATTCCTGCCCGACTCGACTGCGCGTTGAGTCGGGCTTTTCTGTTCTGTGAAGAACCATGAAGCCTTCCTCGCTTGTAGGTCACGTCCTTGAAGTGCTCGATACGATCGAGCGACGAGACAAACCTGCCGATCACGTGGTGCAAGAGTTTTTTCGTCGCCGCCACTACTTAGGGTCGAAGGATCGGCGGTTCATTGCCGATACCGTGTTCGATATGCTGCGGCACCATGTGCTCGTGCGCTTCTATGCTGAGCATACGCAGGGGCAGCTTGGCATGGGTTCACTTCCTTTGATCGCCCGCTACGTAGCGTATGCCATCAGAATACGTAACAGTACGCCTTCGGAGGTTCTTTCCGCTGTGGAAGCGCATTGGCGTTTCTCGTTCCCGAGTGTTGACTCTACGGCGTTTCTCGAAGCAGTGGCAAACGCTCCTGCCCCTTCCGTCAGTGTGCCGGAAGCGTGGAAGAGAATTGCCATCGAGTATTCGATGCCCGAATTCATCGCTGCACAATGGTGCGAGCGATTCGGCGAAGAAGAAGCAACCCAACTGTGTGCAGCACTCAATCGCCAAGCGCCGACGGTCATTCGTGTCAACACGCTGAAGGCCTCGCGCGAAGAATGCCGGCGGCGGCTTGCCGCAGAAGGCATTGCGAGCGAGCCCACAAGGCTTTCGCCGTTTGGGCTTGTGTTGGCAAAGCGCATCACGGTCTCTGCCCTGAAAAGCTTTCGCGAAGGATGGTTCGAACTGCAGGATGAAGGGAGTCAACTCCTCTCGCTCCTCGTCGATCCGCAGCCGGGCGAAACGGTCGTCGACGCGTGCGCCGGTGGAGGCGGGAAAACGCTGCACCTTGCAGCATTGATGCAAAATCGTGGAACGCTGTTCACCTTCGATGTTGAGGCAACACGTTTGCGCAATATTGCACCGCGCCTCCTGCGCGCCGGCGTGCGCCATACGCTGGTATGCGATGCTGAAAAAGAACGCGATCGCTTGACAGCGTTACGGGGCAAGGCGGACGCAGTGCTTCTCGATGCACCATGTTCGGGCACCGGCACCTTCAGGCGCAATCCGGGTGCGAAGCTGATGGTGGAGAAAGCATATGTTGCTCACATGGTGAAGACACAACTGTCCGTGCTTGCAACATTCGCCCCGCTTGTTCGCGAGGGGGGCAGACTTGTGTACGCGACATGCTCGCTGTTGCAAGAAGAGAATGAAGAGGTGATACGAACGTTTCTTGGCGCACATCACGAGTTCGCACTCGAGCCGCCGGCGCCCGTCCTTGCGAAATACGGCGTCGACCTCGCGTCCGATGCGACGTTCTTGCTGCTCCTTCCTCACAAAACAGGGACGGATGGTTTTTTTGCCGCAGTGATGAGAAAGAGAACGTGAGGACGCATTGCTTCTCGCCCTTCATTTCTCTAATTTGCTACCGCACGTTTTGTAAGGAGGAGTATGAAAGGCGTTACCTCATTGACGATCATGGCGGTTCTCACTCTCTCGGCAGGCTGTAGCAAGCCATCGCCGGAGGAATACGCGGCACGAGCCACCGCTGCCATCAACGAAAGAACATTCAACGTTGCCATCGAAGAGTATGAAAAATTGGTTGCCGATCATCCGCACACGCCGCAAGCGGAAGAGGCGTTATACGCGATAGCAAAGATCTACAGCGACGAACTCAAAAAGTTTCCACAAGCCATCGCAACCTACAATCGGTATTTGGACCTCTATCCGCAAGGGAAGTATGCCCCGATTGCCATCTTCCTGTCAGCCTATCTGTATCATAACGAGTTGAATGATCTGACGAACGCGAAGATCATGTACGAACGTTTTCTCGCCTCCTATCCGCAACATGAAATGGCACCTTCGGCAGAATTCGAGCTCAAAAATCTCGGCAGGAAACCCGAAGAGCTGCTTCCTGTACACCCTGCGGAACCCACGGTGACGGCACAGGCCTCGTCTCCGAAAAGTTCAAAGAAAAAATAGTGTCGGAAGAATATCGTCGATATCTCCAGCCTGAAGTTGTTGCCAAGCTGGCAAACATGGAACTGCGGGCGCGACTGGTGGTGGAAGGGTTCATTACCGGAATGCACAAGAGTCCCTACCACGGTTTCAGCGTGGAGTTCGCCGAGCACCGTCAATATATGCCCGGTGACGAGATCAAGCACATCGACTGGAAGATTTACGGGAAAACGGATCGGTACTACATCAAACAGTACGAGGAGGAAACGAACCTCAAAGCGTATCTCGTGCTCGATGCCAGTCGTTCGATGGATTACGCCTCCGCCGGCACCATCAAGAAGATCGAATACGGAGCGTATCTTGCCGCGTCGCTGTCGTATATGATGATCAAGCAGCAAGATGCAGTGGGCTTGGCGGTGTTCGATCAACACGTGACGACGTATCTTCCCCCCCATGCTACCAAAGGGTACTTGCGGCAGATTCTGGTTACGCTGCAGCGCTTGCGCGCGAGTAACACGACGGGAGCGGGGCGCTCGCTCCACCAAGTTGCTGATCGCATCAAACGTCGCGGACTCGTTGTCGTGATCAGCGATTTGTTCGACAAGCCGGATGAGGTGATCGCCGCGCTCAAACACTTCCGCCACAAGAAGAACGAAGTGATTGTTATGCACGTGCTCGATCCCTTGGAGCGGAGCTTTGTTTTCGGAAGTGACGCGCTCTTCAAGGATATGGAGACAGGCGAACAGCTCATGACACAACCGTGGCATATCCAGAAAGCCTACCAGCGGGAGTTCCTCGCGTTTCTCGAGCGCTACAAGCGCGAATGCCGGGAGAATTATGTGGATTATGTCTTGATGGATACAACTACGCCCTTCGACGTTGCCCTGACGGAATATCTGCACAAGCGCCAACGCATGTATTGACCACGCACGTGTGCGGAGCAGCTCATTAGTCGCATGCAGTCCTTTTCGCAACCCCTTCACTCCAGACGCATTTCTTCTCGTGGACTCTGCCCTGCGATAGCGTAGCAAATATGGTACGACAAATATGTCTTTAGCTTCTTGACAGAAAGACAAAAATGTCGTATTATAGTTGTGCCCCCATCAGGATCGCCCTACGTCTTCGTGCAGGCTTGTCATGAACACTTCGTCAACAGCACTTCTTCCCTACGCTGCATTGCTGCGGCAGTTCAACGCGCCTCCGGCAGGCAAGCTGTTTTGTGTGCATGGCGATCGGAGCGTGTTTCGTGTGTCGTTGTACGCTGCAGCCCAGGTGCTGGCGCAGGGGCACCCGGTGGCACTGGTGGATGGCGCGAACCGTTTTGATCTGTATTATGTAGCAGAGTTTGCACGGCGGGTTGCCTCGCGTCGAGAAGCGGTGCGCAAGCAGCTTACACCCGAAAGACTCCTGGATAAGATTTATATCTCGCGTGCATTTACGTGTTATCAGATGGAAGCAACATTGACCGAGCATTTGCCGACGTTTGTGCGTTCGCATCACATTCCGGTTGCCATGATTTTCGGGTTGCTGGATACGTTTTATGATGAACAGGCACCGCTGTTCGAAGCGAAAGCGGGTCTCCAGCGCATACTTTCGTCACTGCACAGCATGAAACGTACGGAGATCTCCATCCTTTTGGCGATGCAGGATGTTCGCCCTGCATCGAAGGAGCGGCAGATGCTTCTGCCGATGGTGCTTTCGGCGATGGACGACGTGTATGCGGTAGTGCAGCGCGACAAAAGATTACAGATAGTACATGAGGGAAAAAGCTCAGCACGGCAGACGGTACACTGTGCAACGAATGCATCGCTCCGTTAAACGAGAGAACAACAACGTGGAGGAAGTATGGGACGCACGGTTCCAACATTCACGATGGTGATACAGCAGGAGATGGAAAGCTGGTCGAAGTTTCGACGCGGCTTGCGCAAGGAGGACCAAGAGGCATTGGATGAAATGTTCAGGGCTGCGCGGCTACAATTGGCAGGAAGTGCCTATGCTGCCCGTCCAATTCCGTTCGAAAGCATCGTCATGTCCATGCTCATCGCACAACAGCGGGCAATCCACGAACTGCGTGAGCGACTTGCTCGACTCGAGCACGCTGAGACACCACCATCCCAACAGGATGCGGCGTAGCGCCGAGCGACGGACATGGGAGAGAAACTTCTTACCGGATGGTTATTCGATGTTTATCCCTGTTCTCAGGGTATCACGTTGTGGTTGATCGATCGCAACGGTGAGAAGCATCGTGTACGCATGCCGTTCGCTCCTTCATTTTTTATGCACATCAGCGAAACGGAAGCGCAACAGGTTGCTGCGCTCGTCAGCACCGTGCGCTGTCGTGTGACGTTCGGATGGGTCGAGCGGCGGGAATTGTATTCCAACGAGATGAAGAATGTGCTCTCGGTGAGCGTTCACGATCCCTTGTTGTTGAGGGAAGTTGTGCGACGTCTTGAACATCATTTTCCCCATTTTGTCTTCTTCAATGCCGATATTCCGGCGCAGCACATGTTTCTGTATGCAACGGGTTTGTTCCCCTTGGCTTACGGCGAGTATTGTATCGAGCAGGATGGACGGCTTGCTGCTTGGGAGTTGAACGATCGACGCGATGCGCTGGAGTATTCCCTTCCGCCGCTGACGACGATGACACTCAGCAGTTGCTCGCATGTGCTGTCTCCCCGATATGCTCGCACACTCCAGCTCGAAATGAGCTACAACGGTACAACGTACATCATCGATCACGAACAGCCCGCCGAAGTGCTTGCCTCGGTGAACGATCACCTCAAACGCTGTGATCCCGATATTCTTCTTACACACTACGGCGACGCAGTGCTCTTACCGCTGCTTACCCGCGTCGCTGAGGAACACACCGTACCGTTGTTGTTGAACCGTGACCGCAGCATCGGGTATGTCACGACGCCCGCCTCCAGCTATTTTGCCTACGGACGAGTTGTGCACAAGGACGGCGCGTTCGAACTTGCGGGCCGATGGCACCTTGATACCGAAAACTCGTTCATGATGGGTGAAGCAAGTCTCGACGGCGTGTTGGAAATTGCCCGACTGACGCAGCTTCCGGTCCAACGCCAAGCGCGCTCGACCATCGGCACAGCATTGTCGTCCATGCAGCTCTCGTGGGCGTACAGCAATGGCTATCTGATTCCTTCGAAGAAACGCGAGCCTGAGAGTTTCAAATCTGCCTCGACGCTCCTGCTGGCCGATCGCGGCGGTTTGATCTTTCAACCGCTGCTGGGATATCATGAACAGATAGCGGAGTTGGATTTCGTTTCTATGTATCCGAGCATTATGGTCGAACACAATGTATCGCCGGAGACTGTCAATTGTCGATGCTGTCGTAACAACGCTGTGCCGGAACTTCGTTATACCATTTGTGAGAAGCGCGAAGGCATCGTGCCGGCAACCTTGCGACCCCTTGTGCAACGGCGGTTGTTCTTCAAACAAGAGAAGAAACGACTCAAGAAGCTCGGCGATGCACGGTGGCACGTGTACGATCGTCGACAAACGGCGCTGAAATGGATCTTGGTAACCTGCTTCGGATATCTTGGATACAAAAATGCTCGCTTCGGACGAATCGAAGCACACGAAGCCGTCAACGCGTTCTCGCGCGAGATTATTCTACAAGCCAAAGAAATTGCCGAAGCTCGTGGCTATCGTTTCCTTCATGCTATCGTTGACTGCATGTGGTTGAAGAAAGAAGGAGCCTCGGAAGCCGATTACGAACAGCTCTGTGCCGAGATTGCGGCGCGAACGCACATCGAGATTTCACTGGAAGGAATTTACTGCTGGATTCTCTTCCCCTCGTCGAAGATGGACCCGGCACTACCAACGGCAAATCATTATGTCGGCTTCTACACAAATGGAGAAATCAAAGTGCGCGGACTCGAAGTTCGCCGGCGTGATAGCCCGTTGTTCATCAAACGCTTGCAAGGGAAGATACTCGAAGCGCTTCAACATGCTCAGTCTGTTGCCGAGCTGCAAGCAGGTATTCCTGCGGTCTTAGCTATCGCAAAAGAATACATCGATCTGCTGCGTGCAGGAAACGCCGATCCGTTAGAGCTTGTGGTTCGCCAACATCTGTCGCAGGAAGTGGAGGTGTACAGCACCAACACCGCGAACGCCGCTGCTGCGAAAGCCTTGCAGGATGCTGGCATCGAGCTTCGACCGGGCGAGACAGTGGAATATATCATTGTCGATGCAACAGGAAAGAAAAAGCCTGCAAAGTCGGTTCCCCTTCTTCTTTACTCTTTCGATGAGGGATACGATATCGAGAAGTACACGGAGCTTGCGCTCAAGGCTGTAGAAACGCTCCTGTTGCCGTTCGGGTATTCGTTCGAACGACTTGCCGAGATATTCGATCTCTCGAAAAAGAAGTCGCACAAAAAACAATCTCAACCCGACCAACAGTTGTTTGCTCCGAACGAGTCGGCGGATACCTCGAACTCTGTTAAATAATTCTTCATCTTGCCCTCTTGACAATTTCGAAAACTTCCATATATTTATTAGCACTCTAAGTTCGAGAGTGCTAAATCCCCGAATTCATTGTGTTTCAAGCAATTCACAAAAAACAATCCAGTGTTCAAGAATTAAACAGAGGAGGTAACCATGAAGGTGAAGCCATTGGCAGATCGAGTGGTCGTGAAGCCGGCTCCTGCGGAGGAGAAGACTAAGGGGGGAATCATTCTTCCCGACACCGCAAAGGAGAAACCGGTCATTGGCGAAGTCGTTGCAGTCGGTCCGGGCAAAGTGACCGATGATGGGAAGAAGATTGCGCCGGAAGTGAAGGTGGGGGACAAGGTGCTGTACGGGAAATACTCCGGGACGGAAGTCACCATCGAGGGTGAAGAGTACTTGATCATGCGCGAAGCTGACATCTTCGCAATTGTGTAATTGAGTTTTCAAGAACATTAACTACAAGGAGATGGAAGCATGGCAGCAAAGACCATTCAGTACAGTGCCGACGCCCGGGCAGCATTGAAGCGCGGCGTGGATCAACTTGCAGATGCAGTGAAAGTGACATTGGGCCCCAAAGGTCGCAATGTGGTTATCGACAAGAAATTCGGTGCACCCACCGTAACGAAAGACGGTGTAACCGTAGCGAAGGAAATTGAACTCGAGAACCCCCTCGAGAACATGGGCGCGCAAATGGTGCGCGAAGTCGCCTCCAAAACCTCGGATGTCGCAGGTGACGGCACGACAACGGCAACGCTTCTCGCTCAGGCGATCGTGCGTGAAGGCATGAAGAACGTTGCTGCGGGCGCGAACCCTATGGATCTCAAGCGCGGGATCGAACTTGCCGTAACGAAAACCGTCGAAGGACTCAAAGAGATCAGCAAGCCCGTCGATCGAACGAGCAAGAAAGAAATTGCACAAGTCGGCTCCATTTCGGCAAATAACGATACGGTGATCGGTGATCTGATTGCCGATGCCATGATGAAGGTCGGCACCGACGGCGTGATCACCGTTGAGGAAGCGAAAGGGACTGAGACGCAGATCGAAGTTGTCGAAGGTATGCAGTTCGATCGCGGGTATCTCTCCCCGTATTTCGTGACGGATGCCGAGACGATGGAGGCGGTGCTGGAGAATCCACTCATCCTCATTCACGACAAGAAAATCTCCTCGATGAAAGATCTTCTTCCGATTTTGGAGAAGGTCGCGCAGACGGGCAGCCCTATTCTGGTTATCGCCGAGGATGTTGAGGGCGAAGCACTCGCAACGTTGGTTGTCAACAAGCTGCGCGGTACATTGCGTGTCTGCGCGGTGAAAGCCCCCGGCTTCGGCGATCGACGCAAGGCGATGCTGGAAGATATCGCCATCCTCACCGGTGGAACTGTGATCTCCGAGGAACAAGGCTACAAGCTCGAAAACGCGACGCTCAGCTACCTTGGCCGTGCGAAGAAGATCACGGTCGATAAGGACAACACGACCATTGTCGAAGGTGCGGGCAAGAAGGAAGACATCAAGAAGCGCATCAATGAAATCAAGGCGCAAATCGAGAAGACCACCTCGGACTACGATCGCGAGAAGTTGCAAGAGCGTTTGGCGAAACTCTCCGGCGGTGTGGCGGTGTTGAAGATCGGCGCTGCTACCGAAGTGGAGATGAAGGAGAAGAAAGCACGTGTGGAAGACGCCTTGCATGCAACACGAGCAGCAGTCGAGGAAGGCATCGTTCCCGGTGGCGGTGTTGCGTATCTGCGAGCCACCAGCAAGCTCAACGGCTTGAAAGGCGCCAACGAAGACCAGAACACCGGGATCGAAATCATTCGGCGTGCACTCGAGGAGCCGATTCGTCAGATCGTTGCCAATGCTGGCCTCGAAGCCTCCGTCGTGGTCGCGAAGGTGAAGGAAGGCAAAGACGATTTCGGCTTCAACGCGTTTACGGAGCAGTATGAGAATCTCGTGAAGTCCGGTGTGATCGACCCGACAAAGGTCGCTCGCACCGCGCTCGAGAATGCTGCATCCGTTGCGGCGCTGTTGCTGACGACGGAAGCGACGGTCGTCGAGAAGCCCGAAGAGAAGAAGCCCGCTGCTGTACCGCACGGCGGCATGGGCGATATGTACTAAGCCCCCCTCTCGAACCTTCGGGAGCATCGAGCCTCTGTCTGAAAAGGCAGAGGCTTTTTTGTTGCCCCGATTGCTTTTCCGCCCCCTGTTCACTATCTTGGAAACCGAAGAAACGAGTATAGTTTCCTCCGGTTTATCCGCCTATGTCAGACGATGTCCTCTCTACGCGAACGTATTCTCGCCACAGCGTCCGAACGCTTCCGCAACGAAGGCTTCGCTCGTGTCTCCGTCGATGAGATCGCTTCTTCGCTCGGTATCAGCAAGAAGACCTTCTATACGGTGTTCGCCAGCAAGGAGGAGTTGGTGGAGCATTTGGTGTCGAACAAACTTGCCGATGTGAAAGCACAGATCGACGAGATCATGGCACGTGATGAATGGTTCGTTGCGAAGTTCAGCGCACTCTTCGCATTTCTCAGCAGCGTGCCAGGAGGTTTTGGCGTGCCGTTCCTGCATGATGTGGAACGTCACTTGCCCCATGTGTGGAAACGCGTGGAATCGTTTCGCGAACGGCGGGTGATGAACACCTTCGCGCAACTCATCGAGCAAGGGATTCAAGAAGGGTACATTCGCCCGGAACTTTCGACGAGGCTCTTTCTGCTTGCGTTCACGAGTGCGGTTCAACATATCATTCAACCGCATGTACTGGCGCACGAATCGTTCTCGGCACAGCAAGCCATCGGTGGCTTGCTGGAACTGTTCTTCAAAGGTGCGCTCACCGACGTAGGAAGGAAGAACCTCGCTGCACTCCAACGACACAATACTTCCAAGAGGCGTCTATGAAATCAACTCCTTGGCTCGCTCTGCTGTGTGCTGCGCTTGTGGCGCGATGCTCGAACGATGCGAACAATGCCATCGAAGCTTCCGGCACGATCGAAGGTACCGATATAACGATCGCCGCCGAGGTTCTGGGCAAGGTACGCCACGTCCGCGTTCACGAAGGCATGCGCGTCAACGCAGGTGATACGCTGGTGATCATCGACGACACCGACTACCGCCTGCAAGCCCGTCAAGCGGAAGCCAATGCTGCAGCAGTGGAGGCACAGTATCGGCTTGCTCTCGAAGGCTCGCGCAAGGAAGATATCGTGCAGGCTGAAGCTGCCTATCGCAACGCCGAGACGGATTATCAACGCATGAAGCAACTGCTCGTCGCTCAATCCATCACCCAAAAACAATACGATGATGCTTATGCCCGCTACGTTGCGGCCGAACAAACCTATCGGAAGCTCGCAGGCGGCTTGCGGAAAGCTGAGATCGATGCTGCACGGGCACGCTGGGAGCAGGCTGTCGCTCAAGCCGAACAACTGCGCAAACGTGTTCGTGACTGCATCGTCCTTGCGCCCATGACGGGAACCGTGACGCTCCGTGCAGTCGAGCCGGGCGAACTGGTGACGGTGGGCAGTGCGCTGTTGAAGCTGACCAATCTCGATCGCGTCCAACTCATCATCTACCTCAATGAGCAACACGTAGGCTTTGTGCGATTGGAACAGCGCGCTGAGGTACGCATCGACGGGATGCCCGACCGAGTCTTCAATGGCACCATCAGGTTCATTTCGCCAAATGCAGAGTTCACACCGAAAAATGTGCAAACCAAAGAAGAGCGAACCAAGTTGGTGTTCGGTGTGAAAATCGAACTGGACAATCCTGACGGAATCCTCAAGCCCGGCCTTCCTGCCGATGCACGCATATTACGGGAAACGAAGCAATAGGGCATGCAACCTGTCGTCCGAATACGCAATCTCTCCAAAGGCTTCGGCAGTATCCGCGCCGTGGATACTGTCACGATGGATGTCTCAACAGGAGAGATGTTCGGTATCGTCGGTCCTGATGGCGCCGGCAAAACCACCACGATGCGCTTGCTGTGCGGCCTCTTGACTCCCACCAGCGGTTCGGCGGAAGTTTTTGGCTTCGATCTCCAGAAAAACCCAGATGCCGTCAAGAAACATATCGGTTATCTTTCGCAGCGCTTTACTCTGTACGGCGACTTGACCGTGGACCAGAACATCGAATTCTTTGCCGAAATCAACGGCGTGTACGACTATCATGCGCGAAGGGAAGAATTGCTGGCTTTCACTCGGCTTGCACCGTTCCGGACACGGCTTGCCGAACAACTGTCGGGCGGAATGAAGCAGAAACTCGCTCTTGCTTGTACACTCATCCACTCCCCAAAACTGTTGCTGCTGGACGAACCGACAACCGGCGTCGATCCCGTATCGCGGAGAGACTTCTGGAAGATTCTCCAGAGTTTGCTCAGCAGCGGCATCACGATCATCATGAGTACGCCGTACCTCGACGAAGCGGAACGATGCACGCGCGTTGCCCTCATGAGCAATGGCAAGATACTTCGTATCGATGATCCGTCCTTCCTCAAACGCACGATACAAGCAGACGTTGTCGAGATCGTGTGCGAGCGTGCATGGGAAGCGGCTCGTTTGATCAGGCAACACGTTCGCGATGTGGAGGTGCAGGTCTTCGGTGATAGGCTCAATCTTGTTCTCTCGCAGAGGCAGAGCGACCCGCAAGCGCTCGAAGCACTTCTGCATGCACACGGCATCCGCGTCACGGGCAGCCGCGTTGTCACGCCTTCCTTGGAAAATGTCTTTATCTCTCTCTTGACCCATGAAGTATCGACGGAGACTGTCTCATGAACCATCAATGGATGTTCGGTTGCCGAGTTGCTCGCCGGCGCTCGACTCTCGGTTTGGTCTGCACAGCACTCGTGGTCGTGACGGTGGGTGTCCGAGCCCAGCAATCTCTTTCGCTGGACGAAGCCGTTGCGATCGCCCTCCAGCGAAACACCACGCTCACCATTTCTGCTGCAAAGGCGGATGCGGCATTGGCAAAGGCAAGCGAGCAATCGGCAGCGCTGCTGCCTTCGATCAAATGTTCGGCTGGTTACCAACGCCTCAGCGAAGTGGATCCGTTTCACGTGACGGTTCCCTTTCTCCCACAGCCAATTGTTCTAGCGCCTGTTGTGCTGAACAATTACACCTCGCGTCTCTGGTTTCAACATCCGTTGTTTACCGGGTCCAGACTCCAAAACAGTGCCCGCGCTGCCGACAACCTTGCCCGCGCGGCACAATTCGACTACTCACGCGACCGAGCGGAAGTCGCGCTCGCTGTCACTGCAGCGTACTGGATGCTCTACCAAGCAACAGCAGCAAAGCGCTTCATCGATGAAAATGTCGTCCGACTCCAAGCAATGGAATCGGACACGAGAAATCTCCTCAAGGCAGGATTCGCAACACGCAACGATCTCCTCAACGTGCAGGTGCAACTCAATGCCGCTCTGCTTTTACAGGTCGACGCTAGGAATGATGTCCAACTTGAGATGATGCAGTTGAACATGCTGATCGGCAATGAGTCGCAGACGACGTTGACCCTCACATCGCGTCCATCCCCTCCTGCAATGGAGCCGGAGGGAAAACCCTACCGGCAAGAAGAGGAGGAACGGAATACGCGCGTGTTGATTGCGCGTGCGTTCGAAGCGCGCCCCGATCTCCTCGCTGCCCAGTCGCGCATCGAAGCCGCACGTGCAACGGGTCGGGCAGCAGAAGGTGGATGGCTGCCGCAGGTCATCGTCAACGGCGGACTCACATATGCGCGTCCCAACCCCCGCTATCAACCAACACGGGACGAGTTCAAGACAACGTGGGATATCGGGGTGCAACTCCAATTTGATGTGTGGAATGGGGGAGCGACCAACCATCAGATCGCACAAGCGCGTGCTGCCCTTGCACAAGCTGAAGCGATGTACGAGCAGCTCAAAGATTATATCGCGCTCGACGTACGCCGGCAACAACTTGCCGTCAAACGCGCAGAAGAAAAGGTGCGCGTCGCAGCGCTTGGCATCGAACAAGCGGAAGAGCACCAACGAACGATGAACGACAAGTACAAGCAGGGCATGGCGACCTCGACGGAACTGCTGGATGCGAATGTGGCACTCCTCCAAGCGGCCACCAATCATAACACGGCTCTCGTCGAGTACGAACTGGCGCAGGCAAAACTCCGCCGCGCCATCGGTGCGCTCAACCTACCCTGACAGGGAACGCCGATGAAAGAAAACGCCATCGAAGTACATCATCTCACCAAGCGATTCGGCACCTTCACTGCAGTGGAGAACGTGAGCTTCGCAGTGAAGCGCGGCGAAATCTTCGGCTTTCTCGGCGCCAACGGTGCAGGAAAATCCACCACGATCAGAATGCTCTGCGGCCTTCTGCAGCCCACGGCAGGTACGGCACGCGTAGCCGGCTACACCATTCCCGGCGAAACTGACAAGGTGAAAAAGTCCATCGGCTACATGTCGCAACGATTCTCGCTCTACGATGATCTCACTGTTGAGCAGAACATCCGCTTCTACGGTGGCGTGTACGGCTTGCGCAATGCACAACTCGAAGAACGCATGCGCTGGGTGCTTTCCATGGCAGACCTGCGTGGCAGAGAGCAACGTCTCACGCGCACACTCTCCAGCGGGTGGAAACAACGCCTCGCTCTCGGGTGCGCCATCTTGCATCAACCGAGCATCCTCTTTCTCGATGAACCGACGGGCGGCGTCGATCCGATTTCCAGAAGACACTTTTGGGATTTGATCGGAACGCTTTCTGCCGAAGGCGTCACCGTGTTGGTCACGACACATTTCCTCGACGAAGCAGAATACTGCAACGACATCATTCTGATCCACGCCGGCAAGATCATCGCCGGCGGGAGCCCATTGGAGTTGAAGACAGAGCATATCACGATGCCCATTCTCGAAGTGGCAGGTTTGGAACGCAACGTTGTCGAAGCAATGCAGGTGATACGCACGCAACCGTGGGCGCTCGAAACGTCAGTGTTCGGCACCGCGTTGCATGTCATGGTCGAGAAGGAAGAAGAGGGGCGGCGGCGCATCACCGAAACACTGCGCGCACATGGCATTGTCGCCGGCAGCATTCAGCCGATCGTCCCCTCGCTGGAAGACGTGTTCTTGTATCTGTTAGACAGGCAAGCAAACGCCCATGGTCAGAGAGCTTAAGCCCATCGTCGTCAAAGAATTCCGTCAGATTCGGCGCGACCCGACGGCACTCGGCATGTTGCTCGTCTTGCCGACCGCCCTCATCATTCTCGTGGGCTACGCGTTGAACTTCGACGTCAAACACATTCCGCTTGCCGTCTTCGATCAAAGCCGCACAGCCGAAAGCCGAACGTATCTTGCACAGTTTCAACACACCGAATACTTCGAGCATCACTCTACCGTACACTCATACAACGAAATCGAAAATCTCTTCCTCACGAACGTTGCCCGCGTGGTGGTCGTGATCCCGCGATCGTTCGCCTCCGACCTCGCCGCCGGAAGAACCGCACGTGTCCAAATCCTCGTCGATGGAGCCGATGCCAACAGCGCCGGACAAGCCGTGGGCTACGCAACACGCATGACGGCGGAATATTCCAACCGCATCGTTGCAGAGTTCCTCGCACACAAAGGCAAAAGCCTGTTTGCCCCCCTCGTGTTGAAGCCGCGCATCTGGTACAATCCTGATCTCGCATCGAACAGATTTCTTATTCCGGGCCTGATCGGCTTCATCATTGTCCTTGCCGCGGTTATCCCCACCGCGCTCACCGTCGTGCGCGAAAAGGAACGCGGCACCATGGAGCAACTCATGGTCTCTCCGCTCAAGCCCATTCACATCGTGCTCGGCAAGATCATTCCCTACTTTCTCATCAGTCTCATCATCGCATCATGCATCCTGCTCGTAGGGTATGTGCTGTTCGATGTGGAGGTGAAAGGGAGCATCGTGCTGCTGTATGTCGGTATCATCGCGATCATCCTTGGCGGGTTGGGACAAGGCTTGCTTATTTCGAGTCTGACGGATTCCCAGCAGATTGCTTTCATGGTCTCCGCTGTCAGTTCGTTGCTTCCCACATTTCTCTTGTCGGGTTTTGTGTTTCCGATTGCCAGCATGCCGGTTGTCCTGCAAGTGCTGTCCAATGTTGCCGTCACGAAATTCTTCCTCGTCGTGGTTCGCGGCGTCATGCTCAAAGGAGTAGGCATCGAAGCAGTGTGGAAACAATTTCTATACATGCTCATCTTCGCGGCGATCACGCTCGGCATCAGCACCAAGCGGCTCCAACAACGCACCCTCGACTCGAAGAGGTGAACGTCATGCGCGAGTCACTTGCCGTCATCGCTCAGATCGTGAGGAAGGAGTTCTACCAAATTCGGCAGGACAAGCGCATGCTTGCCGTTTCGATCGTTGCTCCCATCCTCCAAGTATTCTTGCTCGGCTACGCCGCCACCACCGACATCAAGAACAGCACGATGGTGGTGTGCGACATGGATCGCACCGCCGAAAGTCGATCGCTCGTGGAAAGCTTTACCACCTCCGGCTACTTCATTCCTCGATATCGCGTCGATGCACACGAAAAGGCAACACCGTACATCGCGCGAGCCAAAGCCCACATCATCCTCACCGTGCCCAAAGGTTTTGCTCGATCGCTCCTTGCGCGACAACAAGCGTCCGTGCAAGTGATCCTTGACGGCGCCGACGCCAACACAGCCAACATTCTCCTCATCTATGCTTCGCAGATCGTTGCATCGTACGGCAGTGCCATCGCCGCGCAGTACGCGCTCATGATGCCCGGCACCAGCCTGCCGCGCATCGTTCCCGAACCGCGCGTCTGGTTCAACCCCGATCTCAAGAGCGCCAACTACATGGTGCCGGGCGTCGTCGCCATGGTGCTCATGATCATCACCATGACACTCACTTCGGTTGCCATCGTCAAAGAGCGCGAAATCGGAACACTCGAACAAATTCTCGTCACGCCGATCAAACCGCATGAGTTCATCATCGGCAAACTCGTTCCCTTCGTCCTGATCGGCTTCATCGACACGGTGCTCGTCCTCGCGGTTGCGCAGTACTGGTTCGGTGTTCCGATGGTGGGAAGCCTCGCGCTGTTGTTCGCACTGAGCGCGCTGTTTCTCCTCACGACGTTGGGACTCGGCCTGCTCATCTCCACGCTCGCACGATCACAAGGTCAGGCGATGATGATTGCACAGTTTTTCTTCTTCATCCCGTTCATCTTTCTCTCCGGCTTCACGTTCCCGATTGCGAACATGCCCGAGTGGATCCAGGTCATAACCTACTTCATTCCTCTCCGGTACTTTTTAGAAATCGTCCGCGGCATCTTCCTCAAAGGCACCAACATCGAGCATCTCCTCCCGCACACAGCCGCGCTGTTCGGGTTCGGCATCGTCATCCTCATCCTCAGCGTCAAACGCTTCCGTCGAACACTCGAATAACGTCCTGAAATTCACGATGCGCCAACATGCTGCGCCATTATGCGTGGGGAAATGTGGGCGTTCCCCCCGCCTTCGCCTCGCCACCG
>PSMW01000030.1:0-36487 GCA_040290295.1 Ignavibacteria bacterium | reverse complement strand
CTATCCTTGTTGATCGACTTCTCCTTGGCTCAAGTCCTCCCCTTCCACACCTCGAGGATAAGTCGATGGGATTCGATCAGCCCAAAGATGGTGTCCCGGCGTTCAACCGCGTCGAGTTCTTTGCCAACCAACCTCCTGGCGGATACGACGATGGCTACCGCGTGACGTGGCTGGGATACTACAAGAACATCCACAATGGCGGCGTTGAAGTGAGTCTTCAGTCGGGCCACTTTAATACCGCCTTCACGGTGATTCTGAAGAGCGGGAAGGTCTATGTCATCGAGAACAATCAGGAAAAACTCGTCGGATCATATTCTCAAAGCCACAATCACGTCGTGATATGCAGCGTGGAGAAAGCTAAAGGCAAATACCATTTGGGGGTTTTGAGCGGCGACGGTGTAACCCAGACATCGTACGAAGCGCCTGTGCAGATGCCGAGCTTCTGGAATTCGGAGGATGTCTATCTTTCGATTTTGTGGCAAACGAACGCTCCACAAAATGCCTCTCAGGTGGATACCTACGGCGTGAGCGAAGTGAGCATTGCTGCGCTGAAGAAGAAATAACGCATTCTCTTTGTCATCTCTTGCGTTGAGAGACAAACACTGAAACGATCTGCCAACACTACCATAACACGCAAGGAGGTCTCCCATGCTCGATAGGCTGGAAAACATCTTTCTCACCATCTTACAAGTCGTGATCATCGCAGGTGCAGCCATGCTGCTGATAACCGGTGTGATCACGGCGCTTCTTTCATTACAGGCAATCGTTCTCAAGTCGGCGAAGGAAGGAAGGGTCCCGCAGGTTGCTGCGCGAGAGATCGTCGAGGCACTCACGCAGCAAACCCAGCCTCGAGCTCATGAGACGGAAGCCACTACCCGAAGCAACGAGGAGGATCCCAACAGCATCTTCTATGAGCGGGTATCGAACGCGATCGTTGCGTTTGCGAACAAGCACTCGAAGGATGGTGGACGTTGGATCGATCGTACGTTGTGGCAGTACTCCGGGACCAGTCCCTCTCATTCGATCAACCGAAGACAACATCGGCGTGGGCGATGGGCTTGGCAGATGTTATGGAAAAACGTTGACCGATACGGCGGTCGTCAGGCTTGCCGGCACCTCATCATCGCTTGACGTGTTCGACGGAGCGATGCAAATATAGACAGAACGATTCAAGGCGCAAGTCGATAGCACCCAGACGCACCTTCTTACTCAGCAGGAGGCTGAAGCGGAGAACAAGGTCAAAAGTATGCAGAATCTTTCCATCGCTGCGGCTTCGTTCGGTGGGTTCATCGTGCTGGCATTTCTTGCGATGATGATGAGGATCGAAAGGGACCTTCGTCACGTGCCTGCGGTGGTCGGCCGAAGGCGGTAAGCGAGCTGCGACCGGGCTGAAGCGAGCAATCATTCCCACTCAATCGTCGCCGGCGGCTTGGAGCTGATATCGTACACGACGCGGTTGATGCCGCGAATCTCGTTGGTGATACGCGAGGAGATTCTTGCCATCACCTCATGGGGCATGCGATACCAATCGGCGGTCATGCCATCCACGCTTGTCACGCAACGCAGCGCGCATGTGTACTCGTAAGTTCTCCCGTCGCCCATCACGCCGACGCTACGAATGGGTAACAACACAACAAATCCTTGCCAGATGTCTCGATAGATCCCTGCACGCCGGATCTCTTCTGTGAAAATGGCCTCCGCTTCACGCAGAAGGTGGAGACGCTCTTTTGTGACCTCGCCGATCACGCGAACGGCAAGTCCGGGACCGGGAAACGGGTGCCGCCACAGAAGCTCATCCGGCAAGCCGAGTTCTTTCCCCACCGCGCGCACCTCGTCCTTGAACAATTCGCGAAACGGTTCGATAAGCTTCAAACGCATCGTAGTCGGAAGTCCACCGACGTTGTGATGCGTTTTGATGGTGACAGATGGACCTTTGAAGGAGGTCGATTCGATGACATCGGGGTAGAGCGTGCCTTGGCAAAGGTAGTCCACCGCACCGAGCTTTTTCGCTTCCTCTTCGAAGATCTCGATGAAAAGCTTGCCGATGATGTTGCGTTTCTGTTCGGGATCGGTAACGCCTGCGAGCGCCGAGAGAAAGCGTTCGGAGGCATCGACATAGTCGAGATTGATGCGGAACGATTCTCGAAAAATCTTCACCACACTCTCCGATTCTCCCTTGCGCATCAAGCCGTTATTGATGTGGATACAGTACACGTGGTGGCCGATGGCACGATGGACAAGCAACGCAGCCACAGCGGAATCCACCCCTCCGCTGAGAGCGCAGATCACTTTCCCCTTCCCCACGTTCACGCGAATCTCTTCCAGTGCCCACTGGATGAACGATGCGGGACTCCAGCCACCAGCACATGCGCACACCTTGTAAAGAAAGTTGTGGAGAATCTCTTTCCCTTTCGGCGTGTGTATCACCTCGGGATGAAACTGGACGCCGAAGATGTTCTTTTGTTTGTTGCGAATCGCGCAGATAGGTGCATTGGAAGTGTGGGCGATCGGTTCGAAGCCGGGAGGAATTTTGGTAAGATGGTCGCCGTGGCTCATCCACACGGTCGTGGTCGCAGTTCCGTCCGTTGCGATGCCCTCGAATAAGTCCGATGCATCGTCGATGATCAGTTCCGCTTTCCCGTACTCGCGGCGCGCCGCCTGATCCACCTCGCCGCCGAATTGATGAGCAATCACTTGAAGTCCATAACAAATACCGAGAACGGGAATCCCCAATTCGAAAATCTCCCGCGCTGGGATCGGTGCATCCGGCTCATAGGTGCTGTGGGGACTTCCGGAGAGGATGAGACCACGAGGCGAGAGCGCTTTGATCCGATCGAGAGGAATAGTGCAAGGGTGAAGCTCGGAGTACACGCCCAGTTCGCGCACGCGGCGTGCGATGAGTTGGCTGTACTGCGAACCGAAATCGAGAATCAGAATACGTTCGGGGTGTTCCATCACTCGTGGACGTTGACTGCACGAATATATCCAAATACCGCCTCCGCAGCAACGGACGTGCTGTTGAACTTCCGCGACGTTTCTGGTAATTTCACCATGACACGCTCCAGAGATGCAGCCATCAGTGTATCAACGTAAGGAGGTAACCTCATGGCGTATAGCTACGAACAGTTGAGCAAGATGACCGTTGCCGAGCTGCGCAAGATTGCTGAAGGCATTCAGCACGACGCAGTCAAAGGCTATAGCACAATGCACAAAGAAAAGTTGCTCCCCGCATTGTGTACTGCCCTCGGCATCGAAGCACACGAGCATCATGTCGCACAACTTGCGAACAAGAGTGCCATCAAAGCGGAGATTCGTCGAATGAAGGCCCAGCGCGATGCGGCGCTGCAGAGCAAGAACTACCAAGAGTATCGAAAAGCCCTCCGCCGCATTCACGACTTGAAGCGGACACTGCGCCGAGCGATGGTGTGAAAGTCATGGGCAACGATGGCCCGCTCTGTGCGTTGTCAATTCGCGATCCAAGAAATTCGAGACGCATCGCTGAAACCGTCCCCTCTTTCCCACACCCGAACATCCGCAGAGCGAATCGTGAGAGACAGAGGCAGAGCCTTCTTTGTCTGGAAGTCTGGGTGACATGAAGGACTTGGAGCGGATGTGGCGGAGTGAGGGATGCGAGTTCGATCCTGTATTTCTTTGCCAGCACTCAACAAAAGGTTCAGCCCTCGTTAGACGGGGGAAGATTCCACATCGGCGGAAATTGAACCCTGTTCTACCCAACTCCACAACAACACAAGCGGCTCAACCTTTCGGCCAGCCGCTTATTGTTGTAGCGGGGGCGGGACTTGAACCCGCAACCTTTGGGTTATGAGCCCAACGAGCTACCAATTGCTCCACCCCGCGATCGTTTTGCGGTATAAATATACCAAATGTGCGACCACAATGCAACTCCTACAACCACCCTTGTTGAACGTACCACGTAACTGTACGCATGACCCCCTCCTCCAACGAAATCTCTTGCTCAAAGCCTAACTCTCGCTTCGCTTTCGTGTGATCGCACGTCCAGTAGTCCTGCACCATCTCCCGTGCCTTCTCGAAGTTCACAAGAGCCGGTTTCTTGCTCAAGAGCGCTGCTGTCTCTGCAAACGCCGCAACGATATACACGACGAATTCCGGAAGTCGAATGCGTAGCGCGCGCTTGTTCATTGCTTTTCTCGTCGCTTCGCCGATTTGCTTCCAGTTATACACTTCTTTCGATGTGATGAAATAGGTTTGACCCAAGGCTCTCTCGTTCTCACCCGCCATGACGAGGCCTCTCACCAAATCGGCAACATGGATCATGCTCACGTACTTGTCCGTGAACCCGACCATCGGCTGAATGCCCATGGAGTAGGTGCGAAAGAATTCGAATACGTCTTTATCACGTTCGCCGTACACGACCGGAGGTCGTACGATCGTAAGCGCGAGTCGGTCTTGGACTTCGTGACATGCACGTTCTGCTTCCCACTTACTCTTGCCGTAGGTTGTCAGCGGTCGCGCTTCGCGATCCTCCGTAATCGGAGTCATGCTTTCGCTCGGACCGACGGCGGCTTGACTGCTTACGTGAACGAACCGCTTGAGCGAAGGATTGGTCTTCAGCACGGTGTGAAGAAGATTGCGCGTGCCCGTTGCGTTGCCGCGATAGTACTCTTCTTTGGTTTTCGCTTTCGTGATGCCGGCACAGTGATAGACATACTCAACGCCGCTCACCGCGTTTCGGAGCGCTTCGTCATCGAACAAATCCCCATACACAAACTCGATGTTCTTTCCTGCCAACCAACGGGTGTCGCTCGACTTCCTGACAAGGCAACGGACGGTGTACTGCTTCTGGACGAGGTGATCGACAAGGTGGCTACCGACGAAGCCGGTACCACCGGTGACGAGAACGTTCACTGCACTTGGGTAAATGTAGCGGAGTTTAAGTTGGATTGACTTTGAAAAGGCCATAAAGTATATTGAAAACGAGTTTGAGAGTCAATCCTGCAGTGAAGGCGGAGACGACGCGTGCGATGAGAGAATCCGGCAGTTTGACATATATCTCCCATCAAGGTATCGGGGAATCACGATTGAGTACAAGTAAATTGAGTACAAGTAAGAAGAAGCCTGTTGATCTATTCGAAAAATGTTGGACATTCACCCGTGCTGATGAGATCAAAGCTGCCGGCTATTATCCGTATTTCCGTCCGATCGAAGAAAACGAAGGACCCGAAGTCATCATCGAGGGTCGGCACATCATCATGGCGGGGTCGAACAATTATTTGGGACTCACTGCCGACCCACGCGTGAAGCAAGCTGCTGTCAGAGCTATCGAGAAATACGGGACGGGATGTTCCGGTTCGCGGTACTTGACAGGCACGCTCGACCTTCACATCAAACTCGAAGAGCGCCTCGCCGATTTCTTTCACAAGGAAGCATGTTTGCTGTATAGCACCGGCTACCAAACTGCGCAAGGGATCATCCCCACACTTGTGCAGAAGGGTGAATACGTCGTATCCGATCGCGACAACCATGCGTGCATCGTCGCAGGCAACTTGATGGCGAAGGGGGCGTTCGCGGAGTTCGTCCGTTACAAGCACAACGATATGAACGATCTGGAGCGTGTGCTCTCGAAACTGCCGTTGGAGGTGCCCAAGCTGGTTGTCTCCGACGGTGTGTTCAGCACGACCGGAACGATCGTCGATCTTCCCAACCTCGTCGTCATCGCCAAGAAGTACAACGCTCGCATCATGATCGACGATGCGCACGCCACGGGCGTGATCGGCAAGGGGGGCCGCGGCACGGCAAGTCACTTCGGGTTAGAAAAGGAAGTTGACCTGACCATGGGAACCTTCAGCAAGACGTTCGCATCGCTCGGCGGCTTCGTGGTCGGCGACAAAGCCGTGATCAACTATCTCAAGCACACCGCGCCGGCGCTGATCTTCAGCGCAAGCCCCACGCCCGCCTCCGTCGCTGCGGCGTTGGCGGCACTGGATATCCTCGAGCGTGAACCCGACCGCATCAAGCGTCTCCTTCAGAACGCCGACAAGATGCGCAAAGGGTTCAAAGCTATGGGTTTCAAGATCATCGAGAGCACGACGGCGATCGTTCCCGTAATCATCGGCGACGACCTGAATACATTCATTTTTTGGCGTGCACTGTTCGACGCCGGCGTGTTTGTCAACGCTTTCATCAGCCCCGGGGTACCCCAAGGAATGCAAATGCTGCGCACCAGCTATATGGCGACGCATGAGGACCGACACCTCGATCGCATTCTCGAAACATTCGGGACGATCGGCAAGAAGTTGGGAATTATCACCTAACCGTTCTTTGGCACCCTGATGCGGCGATGTACCGGACGCTCCGGTTGTCCACTTTGCCCAGAGTTGCTGCATCCACAATATCAATCATCATTGGAAAGGAAACAGCCATCGCATCTGTCATCGTTCGACCTGTTCGTACGAAACGTGAAGAGATGGTGTTCATCACATTTGCCTGGCGCATATACGAAGGCAACCCTCACTGGGTACCGCCGTTGCTGATGGACAGAAGAAAGCTGATCGACCGCCAGCGTAATCCTTTCTATAAGCATGCGACCATGGAGTTGTTCCTTGCCGAACGCAACGGCGAACTCGTAGGACGCATCGGTGGGATCATCAACGACAATCATAATAAGGAACACAACGAAAACATCGGGTTCTTTGGGTTCTTCGAATGCGTCAACGATCAAGACGTGGCGAACGCGCTGTTCGACACTGCGCGGGAGTGGTTGAAGGCTCGCGGCGTTACCGCAATGCGCGGACCCGCCAGTCCATCGGTCAACGACGAATACGGATTGCTCATCGACGGCTTCCATCTCCCGCCCGCGATCTTAATGCCGTACAATCCTCCCTACTATCAAGAGTTGATCGAGCGCTACGGCTTTGTCAAAGCAAAGGATCTCTACGCGTACCACGTCCATAAGGACAAAGTCTTTACCGACAAGCTCAAGCGCGTTTCGCAAATCGTCGAGCAGCGCGAAGGGGTGGTGTTCCGTTCATTGGATATGAAGCGATTTTGGGAAGAAGTGCGCACCATACGCGAGCTGTACAATCGGGGGTGGTCAAGAAATTGGGGCGAAGTGCCGATGACTGAAGAGGAATTTGCCTACGTGGCAAAGGACCTCAAGCCTATCGTGGACCCGGAACTCGTCATCATCGCCGAAGTGCGGGGAAAGCCGGTCGGCTTTGCATTGTCGCTACCCGACTATAACATGATCCTCAAGGACAACAGGCGTGGGTGGTTGCTTCCTGCTCTTGTGCGGATGCTGCTGTTTAAGAAGCGGATTGATTTCATCCGCATCGTCATTCTTGGTGTTATCCCCGAGTACCTCAATTCGGGCATCGGCGGTGTGTTGTTCTACGAAACTGCTGTACGCGCAGTGCGCAATGGGTACTGCCACGGCGAAGCGAGTTGGGTGCTGGAGGATAATGTGATGATGAACCGCGGAGCCGAATTGTTGCGCGGCGAACGGTGGAAGACCTACCGTATCTACGACTACCCGCTGCAGTGACACGGAGTCGATGCGGCTAGAGGCGAACACCAACCGCTGCAACGCATCAATCAACCCGATCACCGACTAACGAAAGAGGAACGCCTATGCCAGTGAAGGAAGTTGAAAAAATATGGATGAACGGTAAGCTCGTGAACTGGCACGACGCCAAGATTCACATTCTCTCCCATGTTATTCACTATGGTTCGAGCTGGTTCGAAGGCATCCGTTGCTACCAAACGGCAAGGGGTGCGGCAATCTTCCGCCTCGACCGCCATCTCCGTCGCTTACTCGATTCTGCAAAAATCTACAAGACGGAAGTCCCTTATTCGCAAAGCGAATTGGAGGAGGCTATCTTGCAAACCATCCGCGCCAACAAGATGCAAGCTTGTTACATTCGGCCCATCATCTACCGCGGCTACGGCGACGTCGGCGTCAACCCTCTTCCCTGCCCCGTCGATGTCTCGATCGCCGTGTGGGAGTGGGGAAGCTATCTTGGACCCGAAGCGCTTGAGCAAGGAATCGACGTTTGCGTCTCGACGTGGACGCGTCCGGCACCGAACACCTTCCCGACGATGGCGAAAGCAGGCGGCAACTACGCACTCTCTCAGATTATGAAAGTGGAGGCGATTCAAGCTGGGTTCAAGGAAGCCATTGCGCTCGACGTCTTCGGTTATGTGAGCGAAGGCAGCGGTGAGAATGTTTTTCTCGTGCGTGACGGTGTCATCTATACTCCAGCCCTCTCCTCCTCGCTGCTGCCCGGAGTAACACGCGCATCCGTCATTCAACTCGCGCGCGATTCCGGCTATGAGGTACGGGAAGCCAACCTTCCGCGCGAAATGCTCTACGTTGCCGATGAACTGTTCTTTACCGGGACCGCAGCCGAGATCACGCCGATCCGTTCGGTGGATCGATTGCCGGTCGCCAACGGCAAGCCGGGACCGATCACGCGCAATTTGCAAACAATGTTTTTCGACATCGTGCGGAATGGAAACGACCCGCACGATTGGTTGAAGTTTGTTTACAATGACTGACTGCAGCGCGCTCACGCTTCAACGGCATGAACCCGTGAGCGCGCATTGTCTTGAACTTCCTTTTCCTCCGGGAGGTGGACCATGAAAAAGAAATCCCCAAAGAAAACCGCGGAGCGTAAAGCGCCGCGCGCTGCGAAGCATGTCGCAAGAAAACGCCAAGCGGCACCGCAAGCGTCACTCCCTATTCGCAACATCCTCGTGCCCATCGACTTCTCGGAATACTCGAAGAACGCTCTCCGTTATGCTGTTCCGATGGCGGAACAGTACGGAGCGATGTTGCATTTGGTGTATGTCATCGAGCCGACCATTTATCCTGCCGACCTCGGCTTCGGGCAAGTGGTGATGCCCGGCGTCGAAGAGGAATTGCGCAAGAAGGGACGAGCGCAACTCGAACAGCTCATCGCCACCGAAATCGGCTCACGCGTGAACGCTGAGGCAGTCATCCGCACTGGAAAGCCTCATCAAGAGATTCTCAAGGAAGCTGAAGAAAAGAACATCGATCTCATCGTCGTTGCCACCCATGGGCATACGGGTGTGGAACAGATTCTCTTTGGCAGCACAGCAATGCGAGTCGTACGCTTGGCAAAATGCCCGGTGCTTACGGTACGACCTTGAGACAAAGAACAGCATCAGCAGTGGAAATCGAAGCCTCGTTCGTGTGCATATACTGCTTGCAAGTGAACTCGATCCTCATCGATAGCTCGGCAGGACGGGAACAGGAGTACGTCGAAGATTGCCAGGTTTGTTGCAAACCGAACAAGCTCATCAGCGTCATCGACGAGGAGTTACAAAGCGCCGAAGTGTACACGGATATAGCATGAGCGATTTTCCCTTTCGGTCTCCCTTACTGCAAATCCCGCCTCCCCGAACAACCTTGCAGGCGAGATTTCCCTCACGCTGCTTAGCAGCGCCGCTGCCGTAGGCATTAGCTCAAAACTATCCAACGTGTCAACGAAGGCGTTCATTCCTCCGAGCTTTCGAGCGAACGCGCGCGCTCGATACTTTCGTTGCTTCGAAGACTGCCTTTGCGTATCATACACATGAACATGCAACATCACACCATGCAGCATGCAGCAAATGCGACTCCGCGAACCCTTCAACGGACTCTCACACGCGATCGGAGCGCTCCTCGCCGCAGCAACGTTGTGGTATCTCGTCCGTTCAGCGGCAGCACTCAACAAGCCCGTTCACGTTGTGGCGTTTGCCATCTACGGTACAAGTCTCCTGTTATTGTATACATCCAGTGCACTCTACCACCTTCTGCCCGTATCGGAGCGCGCCATCGCGATGCTTCGACGCGTGGATCATATCATGATCTATGTGTTGATTGCAGGAACCTACACGCCCATTTGTTGGATAGTGTTGCCCGCATCGTGGGGGAAGGTGATGCTGGCGCTTATTTGGCTGTTTGCCGCAGCAGGGATTCTCTTCACCGTCTTGTGGCTGAATGCCCCGCGGTGGATCGGCACGTCGGTGTATGTACTGATGGGCTGGTCGGCTCTCATCGCCATTGTGCCGCTTGTACAATCGCTCTCTACAGAAGGCTTGGCGTGGCTCGCGGCAGGTGGAGCATTCTATACAGGTGGCGCTATCGTGTACGGCATGAAAAAGCCGAACCCGTTTCCCGGAACGTTAGGCTTCCACGAAATCTGGCACCTCATGGTCATTGCAGGAAGCTTTTGTCATTTTATGATGATGGCAAGTAGCGTGTTGCCATTCCCCAATCCTTCGGTCGTTCAGTGAAATCGCTTTGTGTCTTCTGCGCGATCGGCGTGCTTGTTTGTTCGACTGCACTCGCGCAACACGCGGAGAAGCCCGAAGACATTCTTGCACAACTCCCCACTCCGCCATGCGATGCGGCTGAGGCGCTCGCACGTTGCCCGCACGAAGCAGATACGCTGATGGAGAAGTATGTGCAGCGACTTATCGCATTGTCGGAAGGAGATACACTGGACGCAGAGTCTGCCGTCAACATGCAACAGAGTGCAAGCATCCACTCTTTTGCGCGTCTGCACCAACAGCTCGAAACGCAGATTCGTCAAATCGGCGAACAGATCGATCGCAGGATTCGATCGTGCCGCACGATCCCCAACGACGATGGGAAAGAAGTGTACGATCCGGTGTGTGTAGATACTGTTGAACGTTGGGGGAAAGCACAGCGCGTAGCGGCTGTTCACAACTTTCTCGCCGAGGTACAAACGGTTTGGCGTCCCTATCTCGAAGCCATCCAAAGCATCTTCAACAGCGTTGAACACGGAAAGTGGCAGGTCGTACTCCGCGTTGCTGCCGATGGCGCGTTGATTACTTCCACGGCTGCGCAATATGTGCGCTGACGATGTACCAACATGTTTGGAGGACAATATGTTGAAAGCATTTTCCCCTTTGGTTCTGTTGGCGTGTCTGCTCTTGACCGGTGAAGCCCAAGTGCTTCCCACACATCAACCTCTTCACACGTACTCCATCGTTGCGCGAGACAGCGTAACGGGAGAGATGGGGGCCGCTGTCCAATCGCACTGGTTCGGTGTCGGTTCATTAGTCACATGGGCTGAAGCTGGCGTCGGTGCCGTGGCAACGCAGTCGTTCGTTGACCCGGCCTATGGACCGTTGGGCTTGCAGCTCATGCGTGCCGGCAAAACGGCACAGCAAGCAGTCGAGGCATTGGTGGCGTCCGATCCGGGGCGCGACGTCCGCCAAGTTGCTATGATCGACGCGCAAGGCAACGTTGCCGCCCATACAGGAAGCAAATGTATCCAAGGAGCGGGACATATTGTTGGACGCAACTACTCCGTCCAAGCCAACTTAATGCTGAACGACAAGGTCTGGCCTGCCATGGCCGAGGCATTCGAAAATGCAAAAGGCAATCTGGCAGACCGCATGCTCGCAGCATTGGATGCCGCAGAAGCTGTCGGCGGCGATATTCGCGGAAAGCAATCCGCCGCTATCTTGATCGTGAAGGCGCAATCGACCGGCAGGCCGTGGGCTGATCGTGTGATGGAGTTGCGCGTCGAAGACCATGCGGAACCGTTGAAGGAATTGCGACGGCTGGTGAATGTTCACCGCGCCTACGAGCACATGAATGCAGGCGATCTGGCGGTCGAGCGTGGCGACGTGGAAGGCGCGTTGCGATCGTACAGCTCTGCCGAGGCGATGTTTCCCAATAATCTTGAAATGAAGTTCTGGCACGCCGTCGCCTTGGTGAACGTCGGAAGGGTGAAGGAATCGCTGCCGTTGTTCAAGAGTATTTTTGTCAAAGACATGAACTGGGCGACGCTGGTGCCGCGGCTTCCCGCTTCCGGCGTCTTGCATGCAGACGAGGCGGTCCTCAAAGAGATACTTTCTGTTGCACCGTCGGCGAAGGACCAACGATAGAACCTGATGTTCGAAGGTGAAACAGTTGCCGCTGGCGAAACGTTGATGTTCGATCGTTCAAACAATTCTTGATCATGTCAAAAAGTTTTTCTGGTATTCTCGAAATCGACGGCAAGCGTGGCGGCTTCGTTCGCACTCCCTCGCTTACGCTGAAGCCGACACCCCATGATGTGTTCGTGCCGGCTTCGTTGATTGGTCGGCTGCGTTTACGCAGTGGCGCTCATGTCGAAGGGCTTGTCATCGAGCACAAAGGGAAAAGCCCTGAAGTGCAAACCATCGAACGCATCAACGCCCTCGATCCGGCGGAGTGGATGAAGCTCAAAGAGTTTTCCGAGCACGAAATCGTTTCGCCCAATCAGGTGATCACGCTCGAAGGTGCAGACACCACACCCGCCGGCACACTGGGCAGAATACCGATGCGCATTGTGGATTTGTTCTGCCCGTTGGGCAAGGGACAGCGCGCCCTTATCGTCTCACCGCCCAAAGCCGGTAAGACGATGTTGATGCAACAGCTCGCGCACGCGATCAGCTACAATCATCCCGATATCACCCTGCTTGTGTTGCTGATCGACGAACGACCGGAAGAGGTGACGGATATGAAGCGTACGATCAAGGGAGAGGTCTTCGCCAGCTCGAGCGATAGCGAGCGAGGTTCACACGTTCGCTTGGCACAACTTGTTTTGGAATACGCCAAACGCATTGTGGAGACAGGCAAGAATGTCGTCCTTCTGCTCGACTCGCTGACGCGACTCGGTCGGGCATTCAACATTCATCAGAAGAGCAGCGGACGGACACTCTCCGGCGGTGTGGATGCTCGAGCGTTAGAGATTCCCAAACGGATCTTCGGGGCCGCACGGAAATGCGAACACGGGGGCTCACTCACCCTCATCGCCACGGCTCTCATCGATACCGGCTCGCGGATGGACGAACTCATCTTCCAGGAATTCAAAGGAACGGGAAATATGGAGTTGGTGCTCGATCGTGACTTGGCAAACGAGCGCATCTTCCCTGCCATCAATCTTCATCTCTCAGGTACACGGCGTGAGGAGCTTCTCTTCGGTGAAGCCACTTCTCAGCACCAGAAGCTTCGTCGCGCCATCGCGCGTCTTTCGCCGCGCGACGCTATGCTCACCGTGCACAGATTGATAGAGCAGTACCCGACAAATGCAGAGCTGTTGGCGAAGCTCTGAGAAGGGGAATCACGCACCGCCTCGATACATGCAAGTGTTTCCACGACGTTCATTGCCCATGCAGAGCATATCACCGATTACGACACGCATCGTTCTTCGCACAGCTCCTTCCTTTCACTTCTGGCGTACCGCTTACAGCCACGGTTGGTGCGACCTCCTGCCGTTCTCACACGACCCCGAACGAAAAGAGCTTTCGCGCGTGCTCGACCTGCTCGATGGCTCCGTCCTCTTCGCAACGATGAGTGGCTCTACACGCGCGGTGAACATACGGATCATCTCTCATCGTCCTCTCCAGCGAGAACAGGTTCGTCTCGTCGCCACACAACTGCAAGCCTGTCTCCGCCTCGACGAAGATTTTTCTGCATTCCATCACGCAGCGCGCAAGCATCCCCAGTACCGGTGGATGGCGCGCGCCGGCGCGGGGCGCTTGTTGCGAGCGCCGACCGTGTTCGAAGATGTCGTCAAGATGATCTGCACCACGAACTGCACGTGGGCATTGACACGATTGATGGTGACGAACCTCGTCCAATGCTTTGGCAAGCCGTTCGACCAACACCATCACGCGTTCCCGACACCCGAGACGATTGCATCATCTTCCGAACACTTCCTCCGGAAGGAAATCAAGGCAGGCTACCGCTCGCCGTTTCTCCTCGAGCTGGCTGAACACGGAGCATCCGGAAAGCTCGACCTCGAAGCGTGGCGGGCATCTTCCCTTTCGACACCGGAGCTGTTCCGGTGTATGACCGCGGTGAAGGGCATTGGACCGTACGTCGCTGGAAACATCATGAAACTCATCGGACGGTACGACTCTTTGGGTTTGGATTCGTGGGTACGGGCGCAGTACGCTCGGTTCCATCGCAACGGACGACGCGTATCGGATGCAACGATCGAAAAGCACTATGCGCCGCTCGGCCAGTGGCGCGGATTGTTTTGTTGGTTAGAAATGACCCGCCATTGGCATGAGGAGAAATTCCGCCTCGCCGAGAGTTTACCGCAACGCGACTGAACCTGAAAACACTATGGACGTAGAGAGTGCACGTACACAAATTGCCGAGGAATTTGCAAAAGCACGCGATGCACAACGACGAGGAAACGAGGGCATGGTGCGCGTGTGTGCTCGGCGCGCTGCCGGCATTGCTCTCCGCACCTGGTTCGCGGCACATGGACGCAAACCACCGCTGCATGATGCAATACGTTTGCTGCGTGACGTTGTATCGAACGAGTCACTCCCCGCCGCAGTGCGAGAAGCCGCCGAACGTTTGACAACGAGAGTGACCGAACACTTCACGTCGCCATTTTCTACCCATCCCCTCGACGATGCCACCATCATCATCAACTATTTCTTGGAGCAATTATGAGACGATACATCACGTTCGTGCTTTTCTTCCTGGCTACCGTCACACGTGCGCAGCCGATTCACTTGGACATGCAAGTGTTCGCTGAACGGCGCGATGCCTTCATGCGACAACTACCTCCCAACAGCATTGCCATCTTCCCCTGCAAGCCGACCTACCAGCGCAATCTGGACGTCGTGTATGAATATCGTCAGGAGAGTACCTTCTACTACCTGAGCGGATTCGAAGAGCCTGAGGCTGTGCTGCTGCTGAATCCCTCCTCGCCTCAACACAAGTTCATCATGTTCGTCCGCAAGCGTGACCTTCAGCGCGAAACGTACGACGGCCCACGCGCCGGAATCGAGGGAGCGATGCAAACCTTCGGTGCCGACACGGCGTACTTCTTCGACGATTTTCGCACGCACCTCTATCGCTACGCCAAACCCGACGGCACGCTCTACTACACCTTCGGCATCAATCCATATCTCGACGACATCATCCAAAAGCAGGTGATTGAACGACGCGCCGCGGGCAATTGGGCGATCAGCGATCCATCTGCAATCCTTGCCGAGATGCGTCTCATCAAGAACGACGGCGACATGCGGATGGGAATGCGCAAGGCAGTCGAGATATCCGCTTTGGCACATCGCGAGGCAATCAAGTCCGTTGAACCGGGCATGAACGAGTGCGAGATACAAGCAGTGTTCGAGTACGTGTATCGTCGTCATGGTTCACCGCGCAACGGCTATCCCTGCATCGTCGGATCAGGACCCAACAGCACCATCCTTCACTACAACGCGAACAACCGAACCATGCACGCCGGAGATGTTTTACTGATGGATTGCGCAGCAGAGTACGGCTACTACTCCGCCGACATTACGCGGACGGTGCCGGTGAGCGGAAAGTTTTCTCCTCAGCAGCGGGAGATCTATCAACTGGTCTTGGATGCACAAAATGCAGCGATGCGCATCGTGAAGCCGGGCCTCATCAAGAAAACGATGGATGATGTCATCGACTCGGTCTTGGGGACGGGATTGGTACGATTAGGATTCATCAAGAACAAGAACGATCATCGCATCTTTACACTGCACGGATATTCGCATTGGATCGGCTTGGAGGTGCACGATGTGGGAAATTACACGATCGACGGGAAGTCGCGCCCGTTGGTGGCGGGGATGTGCTTCACGATCGAACCGGGCGTGTATGTGCGTTCCGATGTGTTCGAGAAGATGAAGGGCATCGGCTACTCGGAGCAAGATATCGCGCAGATACGCAAGCGCGTGGAACCGTACATGCACATCGGGGTGCGGATTGAAGACGACATTCTCGTAACAGAAAACGGCTACATCAACATGAGCGCGAGCGTGCCGAGAGAGATCGACCAGATCGAGCAGTTGATGAGTGAGAAAGGAATAGGGAACCAGCGGTAACGAAACGAGCAAGCGTTCCTGCTCACCGATACGTGTTCCGCACAGGGACGGACTCGAGGTAGGTCGTCATGCATCGCCATTCATTCTCCAAAGCATGTCCCGACGGCGCGTGCTGCGAAGACCAACTGTGAATCGGGGGGCACTAAACGCTGCCTCCCGATGGCTTTCTCTAAAGGAACGGTCACCACATTGTTGGTATGGAGACTCGTGAGTACGCCGAATTCGCCCCGTGAGGCGGCCTCCAGCGCAACGGTACCGAACCGGGTCGCCAGTATGCGATCGAACGCGGTCGGACTTCCGCCACGTTGGACGTGGCCCAGCACCGTCACGCGCGTCTCGAGGCCCGTCTCTTCCTCGATCCGCTGAGCAACACGCTCGCCGATCCCTCCCAAACGAACGGGATCTGTGCGCTTCGTATCGATCTCCTTTACACTCACGTCCTCGCCGTACGGTCTCGCACCCTCGGCAACAGACACGATGCTGAAGCGAGCACCCTTACTGCGCTTGAGAACCGCTTCGAACACCTTCTCCCAGTGAAAAGGAATTTCAGGGATAAGAATGATGTCGGCACCGCCAGCGACCCCGGCACCGAGAGCGATCCACCCGGCATACCGCCCCATCGTTTCGACAACAATCACACGGTGGTGTGCCGATGCCGTTGTTTGCAAGCGATCGATTGCTTCTGTTGCAACGGCCCGCGCAGAATCGTGGCCGAAGGTGATGTCGGTTGCATCCAGATCGTTGTCGATCGTCTTCGGCACGCCGATGATATTGAGGCCCATGCCGCACAACTTGTGCGCAATGATCTGGGTGCCATCACCACCGATGGTGATCAGCGCGTCGAGTTTGAGGTTGCGGTAGGTCTCCAACACTTGCTGCGACGCGTCGACGATGCGAACGTTTTTCCCCATGCCCATCGGATAGTGAAACGGGTCGCCTTTGTTTGAGGTACCGAGTATCGTTCCACCAAGATTGATAATGCCTGTAACATCCAGCGGTGTCAATTCTCGATAACGACCTTCGACCAACCCCTCGTACCCGTCGAGGATACCGATAACCGTGGCATGAAAGTGCGCCATCGCCGGTTTTGCAATACTGCGGATGACCGCATTCAAGCCCGGGCAATCACCGCCGCCTGTCAAGATACCGATACGTTGCAGTTTCATCGTCGTCGTGTTGGTAAGAGAACGTGTGGTTACGATTTTAATTCCCAATAGAAGAAGCTCCAAGGTTCAAAGAAATATCAAGCTCCACAATCCAAAAATTCAAACTCCAATGGTCGAACAGCTCATCGCTTGGACATTCGATGTTTATCATCTGGAGCTTTCGGGGGGAGCTTACGTCTTCAACATTCTTTGTGGCTCGGAGTTGACTTTTGGATCTTGCCTTTTGGAAATTCGCTGGAGCTTCATTTTTGGAGCTTCATCCCGCCAAATATATCACTTTCATTTTTCGCATGCTGCACCGTGTGCTGTGTGCGTGCCTTCGTGGAGATTGGAATTGCCGAGTCATTTTGTTATTT
The DNA here is from genome assembly GCA_040290295.1 of Ignavibacteria bacterium. Lineage (GTDB taxonomy): Bacteria > Bacteroidota > Ignavibacteria > UBA10030 > UBA6906 > CAADGV01. Next base: position 19,107 of record PSMW01000030.1, on the reverse strand, counting down.
TTAAGCGCCGTTTGCGCCCGTAGCTCAACTGGATAGAGCATCAGACTTCGGATCTGAGGGTTGGGGGTTCGACTCCCTCCGGGCGCACTGAAGCAGCGATCTGCGCACGCTCAGCACCGACCCCACAAAACACACAGAGACCTCTCGCCATGACCGAGCACGAACGCTGGATGGAGTTTGCGTTCAAGGAAGCCGAGCAAGCCTACAAGCGGAAGGAAGTTCCGGTGGGAGCCGTGATCATTCATGACAACCGCATCATCGGGCGCGGGTATAATCAAACAGAAACGCTGCGAGACCCCACCGCTCACGCCGAGATCATCGCGATCACTGCAGCCGCAAGCCAACTCGACAATCACCGGCTGGAAGGATGCACGTTGTATGTAACGCTCGAACCGTGCGCGATGTGCGCCGGAGCGATCGTCCTCGCACGCATTCCGACATTGGTCTTCGGCGCACCAGACCCTAAGGCAGGCGCGTGCGGTACGCTGTTCAACATTGTACAGGACAAGCGGCTGAATCATCGCGTCGAGGTCGTGAAGGGGATCCTCGAGCCGAAATGTGGAGCGCTTCTGAAAGATTTCTTCGCGCGTGTACGGATGAACGAGGTGGGAAAACCGCGCGTCCATTAGGGAGAAGACACGGCTTTCAACTTTTCTGCGCGGTCGGCAATCTTCAACGCTTCGATCAGCTCGTCGAGTTTGCCGTCGATGATCTCCGCAAGATTGTACAGGGTCAAACCGATACGGTGGTCAGTTACGCGGTTCTGCGGAAAGTTGTAGGTGCGAATCTTATCGCTACGGTCGCCGCTCTTCACTTGTGCTTTGCGCTGCGCCGCAACATCACCCACTTGTGAGAGGATCATGTTGTCGTACAGCTTCGCCCGAAGCATCTTCAAGGCGCGATCACGATTTTGCAACTGCGATCGCTCCTGTCTGCATACCACCACAATCCCTGATGGCTTATGCGTCAAGCGCACTGCCGTCTCCACCTTGTTGACGTTCTGTCCCCCCTTTCCTCCAGAACGAAACGTGTCCATCTCGATATCGGCGGGATTGATCTGAATATCGACCGGTTCAACCTCCGGTAGCACCGCCACAGTTGCCGCCGACGTGTGGACTCGCCCTTGCGCCTCCGTTTCGGGAACGCGTTGGACGCGGTGAACGCCGCTTTCGTACTTCATGCTGCCATAGACATCTTCGCCGCTCAGACTGAACGACACCTCCTTGATGCCGCCCAATCCTGTCTCATTGATATCCATGATCTCTGCCTTCCAACCCTTACGCTCGGCGTATCGAGTGTACATGCGAAGGAGATCGGAAGCAAAGAGTGCGGCTTCCTCTCCCCCCGTTCCGGCACGGATCTCCACAATCACGTTCCGACTATCGTTGGGATCTTTGGGGATGAGCAGGAGTTTCAATTCCTCTTCGATCGTCGTGAGCTTTCGCTTGGCTTCGTCGAGTTCGTCATAAGCAAGCTGCCGCATTTCGGGGTCGGCGGACTTGTCGGCGATCTCCTTCAGTTCCGCAACATCGGCTTTGGTTTTGCGATAGCGATCGTAGGCTTTGATGAGCGGAGTCAGATCACTGTGCTCTTTGCTCAGCTCACGCAATCGATCTGGATTCGACACAACGGTCGGATCACTCAGCAGTCTGCCAAGCTCCTCGTAGCGTTCCCGTACTTTTTCCAACTTCTCCAACATATCAGTTCAGAACCACAGATGCGGGTTTCAACGACGATGTGAGAGGAAGGCCTTCTTGTCCCAATGCGCAACGCAACGCAGTGAGTGCGACTTCGAGTTGCGGCATATCGGGTTCCTTGGTTGTAATGTGTTGAAGCCACAACCCGGGCGCGACCAGCACCTTGCCGAGTGGTGTGGCGCTGTGTTTGGCAGAAACACGGATGAATTCGTAGGACACTCCCCCCACAAGGGGAATGAGCGGCACATGCGTCGCAACATGAATGGCAACGTTCACATTCCCCAACCATTGAATGAGCAAGGCATCCAACAGACTAAACAACACGATCGCCACAAACATGACGATAAGAAGAAAGCTCGTTCCGCAGCGCGGATGAAAACGCGATTGGCGCGCAGCCGCCTCCACCGTCAGTGGTTCTCCCTTCTCGAAGGCGATCACCGCTTTGTGTTCTGCACCGTGGTACTGGAACAAGCGTCGGATGTCCTTGGGCATCGAGATCGCCGTGAGATAACCGAGAAGCAATGCAATACGCACGCCGCCTGCGATGAGATTGAACCACAACGGCTCCTGTTCCACATCGAAGAAGAATGTGGTGACGGCGAGCGGGGTAACAAAGAAGACGGCAACACCCACCGCCAAAGAAAACGCCACCGTAGCGTTCAGGCGCAAATTGTCTTTCCATGTGTTCTCCGGTCTCGGCGTACCGTTGCCCTTGGTGCCTGCTTGCAGACTCCCATCTTCCATGGCAACCTCAGCCGCCGAGAAATTCAATGTTCGAATACCGATCGCCATCATTTCGATCAACCCAACCGTTCCTCGCAGGATCGGCAGCTTGAGCGTCCTATACTTCTCGCTGAGGGAGGTGTGTGGTTCCTTGCGTACGACAATCTCGCCATTGGCTCTTCGGACTGCCGTTGCCACCATGCCCGGCGCCCGCATCATCACGCCTTCGAGCACGGCTTGGCCCCCCACTGCCATCGGATTCAACGTTTCCTCTCTTGTACTCACGCATTCTCCATTGTGTTGTGTGCATGATATTACGAAAAAGGTGAGTGACTTTCCATGCGGGCGCGGTTCCGTGCAGACCGCTTCTCGATCTGTGTTCTCGTTGCACGTTACAACGATTCGTTCGACGGTGATTGGACGGGAGACGAGAAACGCAGCAGGCGACGCAAAGATGCAAGCTCAGACGCATCGAACACATGCATCACCTTCATCATCACACCAAACAGCACAAGCAAGACGAGATTCCACAACCATCCCAACGACTCGACCCGCACCATCACATGGAGAACGAACACTGCGCTTGCCGCGAGCGTGATCTTTCCCATTCTCCCCCACTCCCATGCGATCGGATAGATGTTCTGCGTGATGACATACAGCATCACTGCCATGACCGCGTAGCTCAGCAGTGTTGCCACTGCCGCACCCATGATACCGAACGGAGGAATGAGAAGAACATTCGCGAGCACATTGACCGCGGCGCCGACAAACGTTACCATCGGGAGTTTGCGTGTTTGCTTTTCGATATAGATGCCGGCCACCATCGTGTTCGAGACACCGAGAAAGATATATGCCGCCAGAACAACAGGCACGATCGACAACCCGCTCCAGTATTCGGGCGCGATAAGGGACTTGCCGTGATAGATGGGGATCGTGACCACGTCATTGATGAAGAAGCTTACGACCAAAAAGCAACTCGTCATGAACAAGAAGAAGTACGTCAGCGCTCGTGCGAAGAGTTGACGTGCGTTCGGTTGGGACGCGTTGGTGAGGAAAAAGGGACGCCACGCAAAGTCGAACGTTGACACGATCAACATCATGAAAATGCCGAGGCGATAGTTCGCTTGATAGATGCCAACGGTCGCCTTGCTCGTCAGCGCTTCGAGGACCGGCCGATCGATCACCTGTATCATCATGGACGCGAGATACGAAGGAACCGACGGAAGCGCAAAACGAAGGAGCGCCTTGTACAAGTCCGCACTCCACTGCACGGTCAGCATCCGAGCGGCTGTCGGCAACAGAAGCACGAACGTCGCGCCTGAGGCGACGAGATTACTCAGGAAAATCCCTTCGACACCGTAGCTGTACTTCACCAGCAGCGTGAGATTGAGGAGAACGGTCAGTACGATGTTGAACAGTTTCAACGCAGCGAACAGCTTCGCCTTTCCTTCCATCCGCAAATACGCGAAAGGAATCAACGCAAGCGCATCGAGCAACAGGATACCGGCAGCGTATCCCACAACGGATGTGTGTTGCATCGGGACGCCGGCAATCGCGGCAAGCGGCGAGCGGCGGAGCCAGATGAACAATGAAAACAGCAGCGACGTACACGCGACCGAAACAAACGCGGCACTGAAGGTTTCTCTCTTATCTCCTCGTTCAAGCGACGAGGCATAGCGCATGTACGCGCCTTCCATTCCATACCCATACACGATGTTGAGGAAGGCGATGTAGGCGTACACCGTCGCCACAACTCCCAAATCGGCCGGCGGAAGGACATTGGTGTACAAAGGGGTGAGGAATAACGTGAGGAAGCGCCCCACAACGGTACTGATGCCGTACACGGCCGTATCCGTGCCGAGACGCTTGAGCTTATCGAACATGCCGGAGTTCGAGAGAGATGTCCAGACTTTTCACCGAGTGTGTCAGTGCGCCGACGGAAATGTAATCGACACCCGTTTCGGCGATAGCGCGCACGTTCGCCAACGTCACGCCCCCCGAAGCTTCGACCTCGACAGCGTGAGCGATGAGATGTACCGCCTCGCGCAGCGCTTCCAGCGGAAAGTTGTCCAACAGGATGCGGTGGATGCCGTGACAACGAAGTGCTTCGCGCACGTCATCGAGCGATTTCGTTTCAACTTCGATCTTGATGTCCAACCCTTCGTTGGCAAGATACTGCCGGCATCGTTCGACCGCCCGCGTAATGCCACCAGCGGCAACGATATGGTTGTCCTTGATGAGGACCATATCGTCCAAACCAAATCGATGATTGACGCCTCCGCCCAATCGTACCGCCCACTTGTCCAAGACGCGCAATCCGGGAACGGTCTTGCGTGTATCGGTAATCTTTGCATTCGTGCCCGCCACCGCATCGACAAAGCGGCGCGTGAGTGTGGCAATGCCGCTCATGCGCTGCAAAAAATTGAGCGCTGTTCGTTCACCGCGGAGGATGCTCCTGGCTGGACCATCGATTCTTGCGATGCACGTTCCGTTCGATATGCGATTCCCATCGTTCACCGTTGGAGTCACTCTCACGCTGTGATCGCAATATTGAAACACCAACGCAGCTACATCCAAGCCTGCCACCACGCCGTCTTCTTTACAGAAGAACTCCGCTTCCCCGCGTTGGTCGTCGGGGAGGATCGCATCGCTCGTCACATCTCCCATCCCGATATCTTCCATCAGCGCAAGCTCGACGAGCCTGCTGACGCGACTGTCATTGAGCAGATTGCTGAGCATCGAGTGAGTGTGCTTGATCGACGAGAAGAATCGGAATCCCATCTTTGATGGGATAGGCGAGCTTGCATTGTTTGCACGTCAGCGTCTGGAGTTGCGCGTTGTACAGCAAATCGCCTTTACATTGCGGACAGCAAAGGATTGCCAGCAACTCCGGTTTGAGCGTCATGGGCGCATCTCCTTTTCGACCGCTTCGATGAACTGTGCGGGCGCTCGGGTGGGCTTCCCGGTCGCTGCGTTGATAAAGGTGTGCACGGTGTAGCCTTGGGCAATCATGTCCGGTTCGCCGTCTTTGAACACTTCGTACTCTAAGCGGATACGTGCGACAGGCATTTCGCGAAAATACGTTACCACGTGGAGGAGATCGTCGTAGCGCGCCGCTTTCTTGTACTTGGCATGAGCCTCGATCACCGGCAGGAGAAGTCCAATCTCTTCGATCTGTGCATAGGGTAAGCCGATCTCGCGAAGCAAGTCCGAACGCCCCTGTTCAAAGTACTCGAAGTACTTCGCATAGTACACAAACTTCATCTGATCGGTATCAGCGTAGCGGACGCGGATGTCGGTGGTGTGCTTGATCATACTCGTGAGAACGTTACGGTGTGAGTCTTCCCCTACAATCTTTGCCAGAGACAAGAAGGACGACCCAGAGCGCGAGGCAGATGCAGCGCATCCTCCAGGGGGACACACTGTAGAGCACAAGGGAGCGAGGAGATCGCAACGTGTTCATCCCGCGTACTCTCCCATGTGTGAAAACTTCTCGATGCGTTTCTCGATCAACTTCTCGGGTTTCATCTTGGTCAGCACCTTCAACTCAGCGAGCAGTTGGCCCTTGAGTATTTCGGCAGCCTTGGCGTGATTCCGATGCGCGCCGCCCAAAGGCTCCGGTACGATTTCGTCGATGATGCCCTGCTTCTTCAAGTCGGGTGCTGTCAGTTGCAATGCCTCAGCCGCCTGTTCTTTGAAGTCCCAACTCCGCCACAAAATGCTCGAGCACGATTCCGGCGAGATCACCGAATACCAAGCATTTTCCAGCATCAGAATGCGGTCGCCGACGCCGATGCCGAGCGCCCCACCCGAAGCACCCTCGCCGATGATCACCACCACAATCGGCACCCTGAGCCTCGACATCTCGAACAAGTTGCGAGCGATTGCTTCGGCTTGTCCGCGCTCTTCCGCTTCCAGCCCGGGATACGCTCCCGGCGTATCCAACAAGGTGATAACGGGTTTCTTGAATTTTTCGGCAAGCTTCATCAGACGCCGCGCCTTGCGGTACCCTTCGGGGTTGGGCATCCCGAAGTTGCGGTAGAGATTCGATTTGGTATCGCGACCTTTCTGATGGCCGATGATCATCACCGTGTAGGCATCGAGCTTGGCGAACCCGCCGACGATCGCCTTGTCGTCGCGAAATGTTCGATCGCCGTGCAACTCGATGAAGTCCGTGGTCATCAAGGTGATGTAATCGAGTGTGTAGGGGCGATCAGGATGGCGAGCGAGTTGTACCTTTTGCCAGCGGGTGAGTCCGCTGAAGACGCTTCGCTGCAACTGACCGACACGCCTTTCGATCTTCTCGATCTCTTGCGCAATCGCAGGGTTGTCTGCATACTTGCGCATCTCTTCAATTTTCTGTTCGAGATCGTAAATCGGCTTCTCGAACTCTAACGTTACCTTAGGCATGATGGTGTATCCGACGTGGACGCAGAAATGATTTCAGAATAATTTCGATGTCCAGCATCAATGTTTGGTTCTTTGCATAGTAGAGTTTGTACCGTTCAATCTCTTCGGCTTCGAGGTCGTCGCGTCGGTTGATTTGAACGAGACCGGTGATGCCGCGCGGACCGAGATAGGCTTCGACGGACCCCTGGTGCGACGCTCGTGCCTCGTCGTCGCGCTCATCGAGCGGCCGCCCGACCAAACTTATTCTACCCAAAAACACTTGTGGAAGCAACAGGATGGCATGCACCAGCCCGTCGGGTCGGGTGCGACCACGCAGAAGCAGCGCCACAGGATAAAGCGTCATGCCGAAGAGTGCGACCACGATATCGAACACGCGTTTGACGATGCGATGCCCAAATGTGTGAATATTGTAATCGATCTCCACCAACGGCAGCGCATCCAACTCATCGATGCTCGGCTTGCCGATGATGGCTTCGAGGCTGTTCGGCACGAGACGGAACGTGACCCCGCGGTTATTGCTGCGAGCGATGACGGTAAGAATATCTTTGTACGAAATCCCGTCCGTCGAGAAGATCACTTCCCGCACTTTCCGTTCGTCGATAACCTTCCCCACATTCTCGATGCTGCCGAGAATCTCCACACCCGCGATCTTCTCGCCGATGTGGCGCCGGTGGGTATCGATGAAACCGACAACGTCATACCCGTTATCCACACGCGCACGCAGCTTGCGCAACACTTCTTGAGCGGATGGTCCTGTTCCGATAATGACCGTGGGGCGCCCGAAGAGCGTACGGCGTGCACTCCAACGCCGCCCCGTCATCAGTTGCAGCGCCATACGCCAGCCGGGAAGAATCACAAACGTAATGGCGCCGCCGATCAGCACCACAGCACGACTGAACGCAAACTCCTTTGCAAAAAAGATCATTGCCGAGATAAGTGTGTAACTGACCACCACGGCGAACGCCGAACGAGAGACCGAGTGTCGATACGTGGTGTACACGCCGGTGAAATACATCGACGTCACCACAATAGCAGGCGGAACCGTCCACACAATCGGATACGCATAGCTCGGATAGCTGAAGATATGGCCGAAGTACACGTACTCGCTGAGCACGAGCGCCAGATCGACCAACACCGCATCTACCAATGCAATCAGAAGCGGTTGGCTTGCCTTCGTTGCCACCGCCACGGCTGCTCTGAGAATGATGCCGATCGTGAGAAACACTTCCACCACCAACGATCGACTGAAATGCTTCTCAACGAAGAGTTGCATCGCTTGATAGAATGTCTGAATCTCGTCGATGTCGCTGCGGCGCGTGCTCTCGCCTTTGAAGTGAATGATTTGCGTCGAATGCACGTAGTACACGGCGTATCCTGCTTGGCGGATTCGGTAACACCAATCGAGATCCTCACCATACATGAAGAATGCCTCGTCCAATCCTCCAACCTTGTCGTACACCTCTCGCCGCACCATCATGAACGAACCGCTCACCGCATCCACGGGATACGTTTCATCGGGACTGAGGTAGGTAAGATTGTACTTGCCGAACACGCGAGCCCGCGGGAAGAGTGCACTCAGCCCGAAGATTTTGGTGAACGCGACCCACGGCGTCGGAAAGCTTCGCCGACAAGCGAGCTGAAACGTGCCATCGGGATTCAGAATCTTGCAGCCGGCAAGTCCCACATCCGGATGCTCATCGAGGAATCGCAGCATCTCCTTCAACGTATCTTCCTGCACAATCGTATCGGGATTGATGAGGAGGAGATAGCGTCCTTGCGCGAGCTTGAGCGCGGCGTTGTTCGCGCGTGCGAATCCGACGTTGGTGGGATTTTCAATCAAGCGCACGGCGGGAAACTTCGCCTTCACCATCTCCACGCTGCCGTCGTCCGAAGCATTATCCACCACGAACACTTCGCCGTGCAATCCTTCGAGCGCGCGAAAGATCGAACTGAGCGCGTTTTCGAGAAATTGGCGAACGTTGTAGTTGACGATGATGACCGAAAGGTCCATACCGCAATCGTCGTGTGTTACAACCGATGGAAGATGCTGCGCAGCCTCAGCTTCAGCAACATGAACATCGCTTCGTACACGATGTTCTTGGACATTTTCGAATGACCCTCGCGACGATCGGTGAACACGATCGGAATCTCGATCAAGCGAAAGCCCTTTTTCCACACCTTGTAACTCATCTCGATTTGAAAGGCGTAGCCGTTTGAACGGATGTTGTCAAGATCGATTGCTTTGAGCGCTTCGATGCGGTAGCACTTGAACCCGCCCGTCGCATCACGTACGGGCAAGCCCGTGATGATGCGCGTGTACACGTTCGCGAAGTAACTGAGCAGCAAGCGGTTCATGGGCCAATTGAGCACCCGCACACCGTTGATGTACCGAGACCCGATGACCAGATCGTGATCCTTGATCTTCGAGAGAAAAACCGGAATATCATTCGGGTTGTGAGAGAAGTCGGCGTCCATCTCGAACACGTAGTCGTACCCGTGTTCGATAGCGTACTTGAAGCCACGCACGTAGGCCGTACCCAACCCTTGCTTCCCTTGACGCTCGATGAGATGCACGTGCGGGTTGGATGCCATCAACTCTTTGACAATGGCACCCGTGCCGTCGGGCGAACCATCGTCCACTACCAGCACGTCGATATTCGGCGCCTGCCGCAACACTGCCGGGATCAGCTTCGCAATGTTTTCCGCTTCATTGTATGTCGGAATGACGACGAGAATGTGGGGTAAGGATTCCAAATGACCGACTATTCTTGTTCGATGTACTGATAGAACTCTCTGATCGCATCGGTGATATACACCATCTGCTCTTCGGCCAACTCCGTATGCATCGGCAGAGAGAGCACTTCTTCTGCCGCCTGCTCCGTCACCGGGAAGTCTCCCTTCTTTCCCCCTGCTACAGCGAACGCCTTTTGCAAATGCAAGGGCACAGGATAGTAGATTGCGTGCGGGATACCTTTCTTTTTGAGATGCTCTGCAAGTTCGTTGCGTCGATGCACTCGCAGCGTGTATTGATGAAAGATGTGTTCAGCGTCGGGCGAGACGAACGGAACGGTGACGGGCGTTCCTCGCAGCAACTCGTTGTAGCGCGCAGCGGCACGGCGGCGCGTCGCATTCCACTCGTCGAGATACTTCAGCTTGACCAACAAGATCGCCGCCTGCAATGTGTCGAGGCGACTGTTGACGCCAAGGATGTCGTGGTAGTAGCGTACCTTCGAGCCATGCACGATGATCATTCGCATGCGTTCGCCCAGGTCGGCATCGTTGGTCACGACCATCCCCGCATCTCCGAAAGCGCCGAGATTCTTGCTCGGGAAAAAACTGATGCAGCCGACGTCGCCGAAGGTACACACCTTCTTACCCTTGTACGACGCGCCGAGCGCCTGCGCTGCATCTTCGATCACATGCAGCTTGTACTTTCGTGCCAGGGCCATGATCGGATCGATGTCCGCAGGTTGCCCATAGAGATGAACGGGAATGATCGCCTTGGTGCGCGGCGTTATCGCACGCTCGATCAACGAGGGATCGATATTGAACGTCTGCGGATCAATATCGACGTACACCGGCTTGGCGCCCAACAGCACGATCGTCTCCGTCGTTGCCACGAACGTGAACGGCGTGGTGATCACCTCATCGCCGGGGCCGATACCAAGCGCCATCATTGCCACTTGCAGGGCATCGGTACCCGAGGCACAGCCGACAGCATACCTCAAGCCGAGGTAGCCTGCAATCTGACATTCAAACTCACCCACCTGCTTGCCGAGAATGAACTGTCCGGAGTCGAGCACAGCATGCACGGCGGCATCGATCTCCGATTTGATCTTCTTATACTGGCCGACAACATCGACCATGTGGAGGGGGTTCATTGTTCAATTCCTGATTTTCCGTATGCAGGATGGCATCTCATGTATGTCCTTTGCCGAGCAACATGTGTGCTATCGTATTGAGTATGATCTTGAAATCCATCCTCAACGACATATTCTCGATATAGAACAAGTCGTATTGGATCTTCTTCTTGACGTCTTCGACCGATTCGTCGTACTTGTGCTTCACTTGTGCCCAACCGGTGATACCCGGGCGGACTCGCAGTCTTCGGGCGTAGAGCGGGATCTCTTGGCTCAGTTTTTCGACAAACATCGGACGTTCGGGACGCGGACCGACAAGACTCATATCGCCTTTGAGGACATTCCACATCTGCGGGACTTCGTCCAGATGAAGCTTCCGCAAAATTGCTCCTACGCGCGTTACGCGCGGATCGCCCCTCTCCGCCCATTGTGGCCCAGCTTTCTCGGCATCCAGATACATGGAGCGAAACTTGAGAATGTTGAACACCTTCCCTTCCTTGCCAACACGTTCTTGTTTGTACAAGACAGGACCGGGAGAATCGAGCTTAATGAGCAAAGCAATGAACAACCACAGAGGCATCCCGAGAACGAGTACCACAAACGCAAAGGACACATCCAGAACACGCTTCATCGCCTCTTCCCACGGCGGCATGATTTGAGGGCTGATTTCGATCAATGGGAAGCCGTAGATCTGATTCGTTCGTGCCTGGCCGCTGATAATGTCGTACAGATCAGGCATAATCTTCAAGCCGACGCTATGCGAATTGCAGCTATGGATAATTTCCAAGAGCCGCGCGTGGTCGGAAGATTCCAAAGCAATCAACACATCCTTTATGTTGTGTTGCGAGATTAGTCGAGGCAAATCTTCGATCACCCCAAGCACCGGAATCCCGCGATACGGCTTTGCCCTCTTGGACGTGATGGTTGCACATCCAACCACTCTGTACCCGAGAGCGGGATACTGCACAACCTCATCGAACAGCTCACGGCACTTCTTCTCGCTCCCAACGATAAGCGTGTTGTGAGTACCGATCCCAGCAATCAACATACGCCGCTGAAGGCTGCGGACTGTAAGCCTGCCTATGGCGACGAACGAAAAAAGAATGCCCCAGTAGATTACAATCAACAAGCGTGAACTCACTTGCACGTTGGTGCCCGCGTCATCCACAAATACAGCGAAGAACAGAAAGAGGCAGCCGGCGAGAGTTGTCTTGAACAGCAGGGCAATCTCATCCAATCTCGACTTGGCGTACCATGGTCGGTACAGCCCCACCACAAAAAAGAGGAGCAGCCAATAGAGATCGATGAACACCATCGGGAGCCACAACTCGGGTACCACCGTTACATCGATCCACCCACTGCGCACCCTGACGTAGTAGTACACAAACCACGAAAGGGAGAAGGCGAGGAGATCGCTAACAACCAATACTGTACGTTCTAACTGTTTGTTCACGCCAACAAATCCATCGACGTTTAGGCATTCACGTAGTCCTTAGAGGATCTCACCATACGCCGCTAAGGTTTTCCTAGCGGTTTCAACCCATGAAAAACGTTGAACATTACGGAAACCTTCCTCGCGCAAACGTGATCGTAGCCCACGGTCATTTGTTAACTGCTCGACCGCCCGCGCGATTTCCTCCACGGAGAACGGATCAAAATAAATCGCAGCCTCCCCCGCAACTTCCGGCAAGGAAGCAATTCTGGAACAAGCGACAGGCACTCCACATGCCATGGCTTCAAGGATCGGAAGGCCGAAGCCCTCGTAGTACGATGGGAATACGAGAAAATCTGCTCCACGCAACAGCTCGAGCATGCTTGCTCGGCTTACGTACCCGGTTGCATAGACGTCGCGTGAAAGCGCCAGATCGCTTGGTGTGTGCCCGATGAGGACGAAAGAGTGTTGGATACACCTCTTTGCTCTGAGCAGCGCATAGGCATCGATCAGCCGCGAAATATTTTTGTGGGGAGAGGCACTCGTAAATGCAACAAAATACGGTCGCGGTAACGGTGGAGATGGTCTCTCTTTGATTTGTTCCGCCGCGGCGCTCTTGTCCAGCTCATGATCCAAAAGCGGTGCTTCGTGAATAACTGCAATTCTTTGCTCGTCAAGCCGATACGCCGTCATGATTTGTTGCTTTGAAAACTCCGAGACCGTGATAATCTTTTGAGCAGAACGTACACCCATGCCGACAAAGAACTCCAAAGCAAGTCGCCGCGTAAGGGGCATCTCCTTACCGAAAGCGCGAAAATTGAGGTCATGTATTGTCACCACAGTAGGACAAGAAGCCCGAAGGGGCGTGGTATAGCCGAGCGAATGTATGACCGAAACTCCGTTTTGCTTTGCAAGCTTTGGAAGAAGTAATTGCTCATACAGATAACGTTCATGCCTACGAACAGCACTTACCGGACAAATAATTCTTTTGAAACGCGAGTTCAGACTCTGGAACAAATCGGAGGATTCTCTATTCAGAAAAAGGATGAATTGGTATTTTGATGCAACACCACTGAGGCCTTGAATAAGACCCCTCGCGTACGTTTCCGTCCCCCCTACGGTGTTAGGAAGCAAATAAAGCAAATTGAGACCGATAATCATTCCTGCTGGACGAGGTGATTGTTGGACACATTCCTGATGAGTTGCTTGTAGCGTTCGGTGACCGACGCATAGGTGTAGTCTCGTTGTACGAATGAGTGCGCCTTATCCGAGAAAGCAGAGAGAAGGTTCCGGTTTTCAAAAACGTGCAATATCGCTTTTTGCAACCCGATTAAGTCCCCTGGAGCTATGACCCACCCAAGTTGTGTCTCTTCTATGACCCGACCGATTTCGGATTCCTTGTCAGAGATCGCGAGAATGGGTTTTCCGGCTGCGAAGACATTGTACATCCTACTTGGAACCGAGACCCCCGCCATATCTGAAACGAACGATATGACGGCAACATCACACGCGTTCAGTGAAACGAGCAATTCCGTCCGATCGAGGGGGGGGAGGATAGTCATGTTAGCAAGTTTGCGCGAAGCTTTCGCTCGGTACAGAGAGGGAGCCTTCGCTCCTGATCCTATGAAGAGAAAGTGAATATCTTCAACCGAGCGCAACAAGGTAGCAGCTTCCACGAGGATTTCTATATCGTGGGTTCTGCCCATATTCCCGGAATACTGAAGGACAAACTTTCCCTCTAAGCCGAGCCTTCGTAACAGCGGATTCCCCTCCCTTGGTAAGGGCCTGATATCCTCGACATCAGCCCAGTTCGGAATAACCGACAATTTGTTTGTTGAATTTCCCCCCTTTGAGGCGACTGCCTTTCGCTCAACAAGAGCTTTCATGTCGTGACCTAATACTATCACGGCTGCAGCTTTTCGGTAGAGCCAACGGTGGAGCACATTGATAGCTTTAACGAGCAAGGAGTCGCGACGTGTGAAACCCGCCGCGACCAACGCCTCTGGATAGACATCCTCAATCCGAAGAACTAACGCGCAGTTCCGGAATTTGCAGATAAGGGACGCAACAAATGGTAAAGTCGGTGGGTTCGTTACGACAAAGACGATATCACCAGTGCGAATGCGGAACAGACCACATAACAAAATAGAGAGGCTAATCGTCAAGAGGTTCACGAACCTGAATGCTAATCGATCTTTATTGAACGTTGTCGCGAGGCAGCGGTAGATTGTCACACCGCGTCGTACCTCACGTTGGGGAGCCTTTGTTCCGCGTGCCGCATAGGTAGGTTGTGCACACAGCACGCGCACATCGAAATCGTTCGCCAGAGCTTCAGCTACGCCGGTGACATAATACCCCGTGGCGGATTGTTCAGGGTAATACAACTCAGAAAGCACCCAAACGCGTCGGGTTGTTTGTGGAATTCTCTTCATGTGCGTAGTGAATATTCCCTCTTGACGATCCTACCCTATTGCAGAAACATCGAGCAACGAGATTACTTCGTTGTTGTTTTCAGTTCGTGAACGACTGTATTATGTGGAGCAATTCCTTGATGCTGATGCAGCGAAACAGTAAGAGAAGTGTGCCATAGACCAATGCTCCAATCGGAATCAAAAGGAGAACGTGAAATGACAAAGGAACAATCGCTAGTGACATGATTATTCCCGCGAAGGCAGGTTTTATACTCATCTTGAGTAATGACGAGAACGAAACAAGTTTGGTCCGAAACAAAAAGAACAAGAGCAGGAATGACTCGGCAACCAACGAAACGATGATTGGGCAGAGGATGCTAAACACCTTCACCAACGCGAGATTCCCCCCAAGTGTCAAAGCGCCTGCGATCAAGAAGCCCTTCGAATATGCGCCTTCATCTCCTCTTGCGATGAGAGCATTTTCAAAAACGACGCGAAGCATCACAATCGTGACGATCCAAATTCCTGTTTGTAGCACGATCAGCGACTCGCCGTATGCGGCAGGATACAAAAATTGGATGAGTCGATCGCCAAGAGCAGCTCCACCAATACCAATTGCTATCCCAAGAAACAAGAAATATTCAGCAATCTTGCGCGCGGTGACGCCATCCTTCTCTATATCACCACTATGCATCCTCACAAAGAGAGGTAAGATTGCGTTCGATGCAGCTACGACAACGAACGCCCACATGAACAAGATGATCTTGTACGAAGCAGAAAATAAACCTACCTGCCTATCTGAAAGAAATAGACCAAGCGTAAAAGTACCAAAGTTATAGTTTACTTGTGTTATGAAAGCGCCAATCGCAAAAGGGAATGCACTTAGGAAGGTTTCTCTAAGGCCGCGAAACGTTATGCCATGCAGCCCACCCCATGGTGGTGACGTTTTCAGATACCATGTCAATAAAAGGAACGAGGAACCAAGAATCCCCAAAACGTAATACAAGGCAGCATTGTCAAGGTCATCTTCAGATTCGACGAAAAAAAACACAAGTCCAGCGAAAAGGCATCCTCGCAACACACGTCCGATAGCAACGGGTTTCATTTGTTCCATGCCTTGGAACACCCACTCAAGTAATATTGCTGACGGAAAAACACTAAGGCCGAAAATAAGTATCGTACGATGCACATCGTCCGATTTAGGTATGAAAACCGTGGTAATCAACAATATGAGAAACGCCACCAACGCAGTTACTATACGTAGGAGTGTTATACGACCTACAAGTTGCCCAATCTCGCTATTGTTCTGAGCACAATGTGCTACCTCTCGGGTGCCACGCGTTTGCAAACCAAAATCGGCAAGGTAAAGGAAATACAAAGAAACTGTCTGTGCAAATACAAAGTGACCAAAGCTATCGGGTCCCAAAATTCGAGCGATGCGCACAAACCCCCAGAGAGTAAGCATCTGCCCGACGACGTTTGAAGCCGCAAGGTACGAGAAATTCTTGACAACGCGCCCCTGAGTCAATCGCACACCAAAGAAGTTTCACTCATGTTGAATATCATGGGACGCTCAGCTTTTTGGTAGAGCACGCTGTGCTAGGATAGCCAGCGATGCTATCTCAAACCATACGATATCGAGATACCACAAATCCACTGTGGTGAGTAGCAAAAGATAAGCAATCACACTCCAAAAGAAGACAGAAACAAGAGGGTCTCGTTTTGCACCAAGCAAGCCACGGTGCAAGACGAAGACAAGAGCCCCAATGAACGGAAGAAATCCCAATAGGCCGACATCAGTAAGAATCGAAATCCAAACATTAAGCGGCGTGTGCATTTGCCCTGGGTCAACCAAAATTCCTAACCGAGCATAATGAAACGCAAAACCACCCGGCCCGACCCCAAAGAGAGGATTCTCGATGAAAACCTGAATGCCTACGTATCCGCTGAAGAGCCTCGCGAGCGTCGACAGATCACGGAGTTCCACAGCACGAGATATCCGTGACACAAAGAGTTCGCCCAAGGGGGATAATGCCATTGCAACCAGTGTAAGAATACCAACTAGCGCCGTGGCTCCGGCTAGTCGTGGCGATTTTCGGACAGAAAGGACAACGGAAACCGTAATCAAAAAACCTAAGACCCCCAGGGCAGTTAGCGAAAAATTCGCTATCAGTGCAACCAGGAGTATCATCGAAGTCGCCAGGTGGGCTTGCCGTGAATCGAATAAGTATAATCGATTGCGAAATGTAAGTGCAGCCTTAACTGCGACAGGTACAAGAAAGAAACCAAAATATGAAGGTTCACTGAATGCGCTGGACGCACGAAAGACTTGTTCCTTGCCGATACGAAAAATGTTACTTCTTAATGCGAATGCTTCATTTGTGGGTTCAAGACGTATAACAGAATTCGTCACGGCATGAGCGATAGATTGAAACAGTCCCAAAAGGGCTAACACCACCCCTATCGAAATCTGAAGATGTAAAATCTTTTTATACAGGTCTCTATCGATGATCGCAAGATAATGGATAAAGACCATGTAGGTGAAAACAACAATCAAGATCCTAAGCGTAACTCCCAGTGCCCTCTGCGCCGGTGTTCTATACGCCCACACGAGATTGGAGTCCTGTGATAAAGTAACTATTGTTGAAATGCCATAGACAAATAAAACGATTAGAAGTAGAGACAAGCTCTTATCCCATGCAATGCTCCCCCTCATTTGAATCACGTCGAGACACATCACAACAAACATTAATCCCACAACCCAATTCGAGAAGGTATCGCGTCCGGTAACCACCGAAAAAACAAAGAAAGGGGCGGCTATCACGTAGGCGTAGAGAAGCCACACATGCAAGGGAATATCGAATGGCGACTGTCTTAAAGGGTACATCGAAGATCGAGCCACACCAGCTTTACAGCTATCTCAACAAACGTTTCCAATGAAACTCCTGCTTGATGAACAACAGCTTGTTTAGCTCTTCAGTGGATAACGACGACGCCAGAACACGTGCTCGGTTCCGATACACGGTGAATAGTACTGCGAGAATAATGGAGCAAAAGGTAATCGCAATCGTCAGAATCAGACGTTTTGGCTTGCTAGCCTTTTCAGCTGCTACCGCTCGATCCAATACAATTACAGAAGGGGTATTCCTCTGTTCCTCAATTCTGGCCTGCTCATACAGTGGCATGAGCAATTCTAAAATCTTCCCCTGGATCTCCAACTCTCGATATCGCCGGATGTACTCAATTCCGATTTCAGGAGTACGTGCTAAGGGGGGAAGAAAATTGAATTTTTCGTTTGGTTTTCCATCATTCATCGCCTGCAGCTGTTTGCGCAGTTCCTGCAATTCATATTGAATCCGTTCTCGCTCAGGGTTTTCGGCGCTAGCTGAACGCGACAACACGCCAAGTTCTACTTCCTTCAGCGCTATCTGCGCCTGTACAGTTGCGACAGCCGTAACTGCAGCTTTCATTTGATCAGGGAGGGAGAAAACCTTGAATTTTTCCTGGAACCTTCTGTAATCCTCTTCAGCTTTCCTGAGATCAGCCAAGTTCTGCTTGTATCTTAACTCAAGGAACTCCCGGTTGCTTCGCGCCTCAGCTACAGATAGCTCAATATACACGCGGTTAAGGACTTCAACGAGGTAATTCGCAATAGCTGCAGAGCGTTCGGGTTGAGTATCATAAGTGATAATCTCTAAGGACACATCTTCTTTCCCCCTCGTAACTTCAATGTTACTTCGCAGTTCCTTTACTGCTTTCTCGATTGAGTCAAGGTCATAAACCGTTAGCAGATCGAATTTGCGCACAACATCTTCCATCACCCGGCGGCTAAGCAATATCGTTTGAAACTCTGCCAGATCGTCACTAGGCAGACCCCCTATTCCTAGGCTTCTCAATGAAGAGGCAGCGCGCGTGAATGACCCGAGAAGGCTGAGAGAGTTCTTTTGCTTTGGTGGCATGATTACGGCTGTTGACTTATACCAACGAGGCAGTATAATCCAAAATAATATTACGGTCAGTATAAGAGTTAGTGTAACAAACCTGACGATTGATCTCCGATAATGCGCAATCACGTACGCCATGTCTATAAGGTTGATCTGACGCACTTGCGCCTTTTCTGCAAGTGGATGTCCTTGGCTCATAGTCCCTAGCGAATTATCAACATCTCGATTATAGAACTGCATACGTGTCTCTTTATCCATCACTTCCTCAGATTAATCAACAGAGCAATCGTTGCTACCGTACCGATGATGCCTGCAACTTGCGCGTACACGTTGAGATAGTAAGCAAACGGATATTGTCTTTCTTTCGGCACCCACACAAAATCTCCGTCGTCGATGGTTGTTTCTGACGGATCGAACCAAATGCGCGTGCTGCCTTTGATGACTTTCACTTCACCTTTTTCCGCATCAGCGGTATAGCCTCCCGCTTTTTCAACGTAGTAGCGGTAGTCTTTTCCTTCAACATATTCTACATGACCAGGCGAGAGGACCCGTCCGAACACGTACACGGTTTTGCTTTTCGTCGGAATAACAATGCGATCGTAATTGCGCAGCGTTACGTCCTGCGTGCTA
>PSMW01000052.1:0-6863 GCA_040290295.1 Ignavibacteria bacterium | reverse complement strand
CACTCCTGCGCCGCTGGGGTTGATGCGCGCCGTGAAAGAAGAAACACTTACGGGAAGCGCTCCGCCGGTGGTTGTATGATATGGACCGTTACCCATGGTCGAGAAATCTGCATTGTATCCCGGGTTGCCATTGCTAACGTTGCCGGGGACTGTGACATCAGAAAAGTACGCTGCGCTGCTGACAACGAACGCAAAGACTTCGATCCCCATTGCAGAGGTGGCTCCGATTTGTTCAAAGGGAATCGCCATCTCCAGCCCTTGGGTTGGCCCGCCTCCGTTGTTGAATGCAAAAGTAATTTGGTTCTGTGCGAAGACGGTGCCGCCTGCACTGCTATTGGTCGCGGAAGTTCCGCTCTGATTGCAAGATCCTTGGTATTCGAGAGCAGAAGTGCCAACATGCTTTGCTGCGTCGAAGTAAACAGTGGTTGAGCTGCTGCCTGGATTGAAAGCGAACATGTAATCCACCTCAAAGTCGGCTCTGAATGCAATGTTCACACCGCTGTTCGCTGCGCCAATGTAGTGTCCGCCGGAATTTTGGATCCCCAAATTCTGTCCAAAAGGCTTCCCCGACGGTGATCCGGTTCCGTTGACGTTAAGCCACACCCCAATGCCGTCGTTGGTTGAGACGTTGAGCTTGCCTGCGACACCCAGGTACAATTTTTGACCCACAACATCGGGGTAGTAGTAAATCTTGGTGACGTCAATGTTTGCACCGAATCCTTGATTGCTGTTGAGCTTGGATGCGAGCAAAATGTACTGACTATCTCCCAAGTTGCCATCGACAGAAGGCTGAGCGAACACGGAGAAGGGGAGAAGGGTAAGGATAGTCAACCGACAAATCTGTGCGAAGATCTTCATGTGAGCTCCTCAAACATTGTTGTTGAACTGGGGACTGACACCGCAGTTGAAATGAAAAAAAATCCCGAACGAAAAATCAATACTCCCCGAATCAATTTTCTTCGCAGCGTGGAAGCGCTTTGGAAGAAGTCTGAGTTGAATGTGTCCATGCTACGTAAAGTTTTATGGCTGCACTTTCTTGCAGCCGTCGATTTCGATACTTCACGTGTAGGCAGGTCAACAGCGCTGCCCTCGATAGGTAAGGAGTGGGCTCGTCACACAAACGCTGGACCCTTGCGCTCGAGTGTCACGGCTTATGCGTCGAGCGGAGCTGCATGATAGTCTGCGCGACACTGCACTCAACCTGACGGATGTTGTTGTGGATTCCTCTCTCGCTGTGGTCGCGTGAATCTCTACCTCTCAACCTCTACCTCACAACCCAACCCTTGGAACTGAATCTCCAACGTTCACCCCTACACCAGCCGAACGAGCCGTAAGCAATGCATGTTCGTTTCAGCTCGCGTCTAGGTATTGTGCAGGAACGCGAGAGCAAACCGGCCTCACTTGAGATTCCAGTTTTATTTCGGTAACCTTCACTCGCTTCTTTGGTAGCACTGGGCAGATGTTGTATCAACGCAGCAAGGGTGTGTATGAAACGTTTCCTCTTGGCAGCAACTCTCGGCGTATCGCTTGCCGGCGCGGTCTGTGGTCAGGATATTCGCTTGAGCGTGCCGTCCACTCGGTTCGTTCTTCCCAACGGCTTGAATGTCATCCTTCACGAAGACCACTCGACGCCCACGATCGCGGTCAACATGTACTATCACGTCGGGTCGGGACGGGAGAAGGTGGGACGCACCGGGTTTGCACATCTGTTCGAGCATATCATGTTCGAAGGCTCGAAGCATGTCCCCGAAGGAAAATTCGATGAGTGGCTCGAAGCCGCCGGCGGCAACAATAACGGCTCGACCAATACCGATCGCACCAATTATTTCGAAACCGTTCCGAGCAACGCTCTCGAGCTTCCCTTGTTCCTCGAGTCCGACCGCATGGGGTATTTGCTCGATGCCCTGTCCCCCCAGAAAGTTGACGGTCAACGCGATGTGGTGAAGAACGAGCGGCGGCAGTCGTACGAAAACCGACCGTACGGCATGGCAGACATCAAGATCGTGGAAAACCTGTATCCGCACGGCCATCCGTATTCTTGGCCCACCATCGGTTCGATGGAGGATTTAAGCGCGGCAAGCTATGAAGATGTTGTGGAGTTCTTCAAAACGTGGTACGTGCCGAACAACGCGTCGCTTGTTGTTGCGGGCGACATCGATACTGCGATTACGCGACAACTCGTCAACAAGTGGTTTGCGGAAATTCCGCGCGGTGCCCCGATTCCACCTATCGATCTGCCTGCTGCGATGTTGGAAAAAGAAAAACGATTGATGATGGAGGATCAGGTGCAGCTTCCGCGGTTGTATCTGTGTTGGCATACGCCACCGGTCTTCAGCGGCATGGATGCCACGGCTGATATCCTGGCAAGCGTTCTCGCCGGCGGGAAGAACTCCCGCCTCTACAAGCGCCTGGTGTATGAGCTGCAGATTGCCCAGGACGTCAACGCTGCGAACTCGTCGGCGATGCTCGGTTCGATGTTTTGGATAGAGGCCACCGCACGGGAAGGGCATTCGCTCAGAGAGCTGGAGACGATCATTCAGCAGGAAGTGGAGAAACTGAAAACACAACCTCCGACGTTGCGTGAAGTGCAGCGCGCCGTGAATCAATACGAAGCGAGCTTTCTCGCTCGACTCGAAAACATCGGGTGGAAAGCCGATCTCCTCAACAACTACTATCATCTCACCGGCAACCCGGATTTCTTTCAGGAAGATTTTTCGCGGTACAAAGCTATCGACCCAACGGACGTGACTGCTGCAGCGCAGAGTTTCCTGCTGGAGGATCGCCGACTAGTGCTCAGTGTCGTGCCTCGCGGGAAAAAGCATCTTGCCGCAGCCTACACGAAGGAGGTGACGAAATGAAGAAGCATCTCGTGGTCGGGTTTCTCATCATGTATTCTTGGGCATTGTTTGTTGAAGCTGCCGTTGCACAGAAACCTGATCGCACGAAGCCTCCCAAACTTGGTCCCCCACCGACACTGAAGCTTCCGCCGCTTCAGCGCTTCACGCTTTCCAACGGTCTTCCGGTACTCTTGATCGAAAAGCATCAAGTGCCGTTGGTGCAAATCACTTTGCTCGTGCGTGTTGGTTCGGCGATGGATCCCCCGGATCGTCGCGGCTTGGCGAGCCTTACGGCGGCAATGATGGAAGAAGGAGCAGGCGAGCGTGATGCGTTGGCGTTTGCCGATGCAGTCGATTTTCTCGGCGCGACCATCAACGTGTCGGCTGGTATGCATACAACCACGGTTTCGCTCTTCACACCCCTCAGCAAACTCGATTCGGCACTTGCGCTTTTTGCCGACGTGATCGCTCGCCCCCGCTTTCCGGCGGAGGAGCTGGAACGCAAAAGAATCGAACGGCTCACCACTCTTCAGCAATGGCATGACGAGCCGCGTATCATAGCGTCGCAACTCTTCAATAAGGTGCTCTTCGGCGAACAGCATCCCTACGGCGTTCCGACGATAGGCAACGAGCAAGCCCTCCGTGCCTTTACCGTTCAAGACCTCCGCTCGTTCTATGCAGCGTACTTCTCGCCGCGTAATGCAACCCTCATCGTGGTAGGGGATGTTGTGCCCGCTGTGCTGCGAACGAAACTCGAAGCGGAGCTTGCCTCATGGAAAGGGGATGCCGTTCCCCCACCCTCGCTGCAACCAGCGCCACAAGTACAGGCGCGCAAGCTGTACGTTGTGGACAAACCCGGCGCGCCGCAATCGGTCATACGTATCGGACGCATCGGGGCAGCGCGCACAACGCCCGACTACTATGCGATCACTGTGATGAATACGATCCTCGGCGGCTCGTTCACCTCCCGGCTCAACAACAATTTGCGCGAGGAGCATAGCTATACGTACGGCGCCGGTTCGCGCTTCACGATGCTGCCGTTGCCGGGTGCTTTCCTCGCTTTTTCGGACGTGCACACTGAGGTAACCGACAAAGCGCTCGGCGAATTCATGAAGGAGTTGCGTGCGATCGCTTCGGTGACAGAAGAAGAAGTGCAGCGGGCAAAGAATTACGTGGCGCTCGGCTATCCTTCCCAATTTCAATCCGTCGGGGAAATTGCCGGTGCCCTTGCCGAAGTGGTTCTCTACAATCTGCCGGATGATTACTTCAACTCCTATACCTCCCGCATTCTTGCGGTGACAAAAAAGGACGTCGAGCGTGTTGCACGCACGTATATCGACCCAGACCGAATCGTGATTGTGGTGGTAGGTGATCGCAAAAAGATCGAACAGGCAATCGCCCCGCTCCAGCTCGGGCAAATCGAGTATCTCACGATCGAAGACGTGCTCGGCAAGCCACCGGTGATCGAGAAGCCATGAAGACATCGAGTGATGCGAGGAGGCGACGATGCTTCGTTCGCCCTCGTATCAGTCTTCCCCCCCTCGTCCGGTAGTACTCGCTCATGATAACGCCTAACGCGATCGACAGCACCTTTGCCTTGGCTTTGTCGGCACGAGAGGGAATGCGAATAGGTACTTTCCCTCCCACAATAACATGAGCAAGGCGCAGTCCGGCAAAGTAGGTTGTGCTTTTTGCCAGACTGTTTGCCGATTCGATGTTCGCCGCGATGAGGATTTCTGCCTTCCCCGCCACGGGCGATGTCAGCCCCTTCTCGGCTGCGGCTTCCGGCGAAATGGCGTTGTCCAACGCCAACGGACCATCCACCACACAACCTTTGATCCGACCCCGCTCGTTCATCTTCGACAACGCGGCGGCATCGAGCGTGGACTGCAAGCTCGGCACAACAAACTCTGTTGCCGAGAGAACCGCCACGTTCGGGTTCGGATTGCCGGGAGCGTGTGCGACTTCGACGGCGTTGTTGATCAGTGCGATTTTGTTTTTCAGATTGGGAGCGAGGGTCATTCCTCCGTCGGTAATCATCACGAACGTGTTCTCGACGCGACGAGGAAACTCCAAAATACAAATATCGCTCAGCAGTCTGCCGGTTCGCACACCCGAATCCGGTTGTAACACAGCGCGCATCATCGTGGAAGTATCGACGCCTCCCTTCATGAGAATATCGCATCTGCCCTGAGGGACGAAGTCGATCGACGCAGCCAGCGCGTCGTGGACTGTCGCTTGGTGCACAATGGTGAACGGCTCTCCTGTCTCACCCATTTCCCCCATCTTGCAGCGGATAAGCTCTGCATCGCCGACGAGATCGAACTCCGCAAGGGTTCGCTCCGTTGCATCGTACACCGCTTGCAGTGTTTCCACATTGTTCGGATACACCACGGTGACGCGCTTGCCCTTGTACTGGAGTGCCGTTCCAAGCAGTTGCTCGAAGTTCTTAATCATGATGCCTCTCTCATTCGTTTTTGCAATCCTCTGAGCGAACGCCCGGTTCAAGCTTTATCACCGTTCATTCATAGCGTTTTGCTTCCTCCACGCCGCGAAGTACACGAAGTGCTCCGAGCGCAAGCGCGATCATCTCGTCTTCTCCAGGAAACATCAGAACGGGCGCGATGAACCGCACCCGCTCTCCAATCCAACTCGTGAGCAGGCGCGAGTGTGCGGCACTGCCCGTCATCACGATCGCATGAACATCACCGTGGAGAACCGTTGCCATCGCACCGATCTCTTTTGCGATCTGGTATGCCATCGCCTCGTACACTTCGCGCGCATAGGAGTCGCCTTGCTCGATACGTCGCTCCACCTCACGGACATCGTTCGTGCCGAGATACGCGAGCAATCCGCCGCGGGCACGCACGAGATCGCGCAGCTCCCGCTCCGAGTAGGTTCCCGAGAAGCACAGCGTTATGAATTGTTGCAACGGCAAGCCGCCGCTGCGTTCAGGTGCATACGGTCCGTCACTGGATGCATCGTTCACATCGATGATCTTCCCGCCGCGCAACGGGGCGATAGAGATGCCGCTTCCGAGGTGACAGACAACGAAGCGTGTTTCGTGCAGCGGTTTGCCGAGTTGCTCCGCCGCTCGCCGTGCTGTTGCATGGATGTTGAGCGCATGCGACAAGCTCCGCCGTTCGATCTGCGGCAGTCCGGAGTACTTCGCCAACGGTTCGAACTCGTACGCGGAGACGGGATCGACAATGAACGCCGAGCACGCATACTCCCGCGCAAGCTCATAGGCGATGGCGCACCCCAAATTTGCCGCGTGTTCGCCTTGCAGATTCTTGCGCGCATCCTCGAGCATTGCATCGGTCACGAGGTAGGTTCCTCCTTCAACGGGCTTGAGCAACCCGCCACGCGCAACAACCGCCATGCATCGCTCGACATGTTGAGCAGCCCACGTTCGCACTGCCTCGAGGCGAAATGGATATTGTTCCCAGATCGTCCCGAAAGCGTTCAGTGTTGCAACGTCGTGGCGAAGGGTTTCACTCCGCACGATCTGCTCGCCGTCGGTGATAGCCACCTTCGTGGAGGTCGAGCCAGGATTCACGACGACGACAGCTTCCATGAGTCTTGACCAAGAGATGTGTAAATCCATCACCGCAGCAACACAAAGGTCAAGCACTATGCCACAGCGCTCGCCTCCTTGATTCGTTCTATGCTCCGATCGCGTCGTGCCGATACGCTCCGCGGCAGTCATCTTCCGCAAATGTGGGAACGTGCATTCCTAAAGTTAGGATACCTGCACCGTGTCGATCATATCCAGTGCCCAACTGTCGGCACTCGACGTCCAGCGCAAAGCTTTGAGCTGAGACGCTCCCAGCTTGGACCTTGCATTTTGAACTTGGCAAGTTATCCAACCATGGCTTGCCAACCAGCCGCAACGCGAAAGGAGGGTCGAAACTATCTTCTCGAAAAACGCAGTCCGGGTGATGAATTGGGCGTTCCCCCCGCCTTCGCCCGCCTACGCCACAAAGCGGCTACGGCGGGGGTCGGTGCCCTACGGGCTACGCTTGC
>PSMW01000051.1:0-6960 GCA_040290295.1 Ignavibacteria bacterium | reverse complement strand
CGCGCAACCCAAATCTGCGCGTTGCGAAATCGTCGGCTGTGTGCGGAGGGAAGCATCACGCGAAGGGTTTAAGTTTCGGCCTCTGCGCATTACACGGGAGCCGAAACTTACGGCACGAGGGTCGGCGCGTGATGGTGCGTTACGATTTCGCAAAGTTCTCTTTGGTACTTTCTCTTCCAAAGAGAAAGTACAACACCGCAGTAAACACCAGCAGACCTCGTCAGGTTGAGCGGAGTGGAGCGAAGCGGAACGAAGTCGAAACCTCCTTCATAGACAACCTCGGCATATGTTGTGCGCAACCCAAATCTGCGCGTTGCGAAATCGTCGGCTGTGCGCGGAGGGAAGCAGAGTGGAGACTAAAAGTGTTGGAGCTTGGAGCTTGAGAACTGGAATTTGCGCCAACTTAAGATGGGGAATGTGCGGCGCTGTGTATTCTTGTTTGCTTACGCGACGTTGGCAGGCAGGTACGACCTCATCTCCCTCGTTCCCAACGAGGAAATGCCCGAACGAGGCGGACACATTGCAGATCCGCATGTGCAAGAAACGAGTTGACCGCCGTGTCAACTCTCGCTTGCACGCATGAAGCGCATGATCGAAATGACAGCGCCTACCAATCCAAGGAGGATGCCTGCAAGCACAACAACGGAATAGAACGATGGTGGCATCATCAGGTACGGAGCAAATTCGCGTGCAAGGGTGTGTGCGGCAATTTCCAACAATCCATAAAGGAGTCCCGCGGCAAGCGCTCCGCCCAACAACCCCTGAATCATCCCTTCGATCAAGAACGGAAGACGGATAAAAGTCCACGTAGCACCGACAAGCTCCATCGTTCGGATGATCCGCCGCTTCGCATAAATGGCAAGACGGATCGTGTTGGAAACGAACAAGATGGCCGAAACGCTTATCAGCACTCCTAAAGCCAACGCAACGTTGTTGATCACCGAGGTGCGCCGATCGATCAAATCGACCAAATCCTTTCGATACACAATCTGATCGATCCCTTGGAGGCTCGCGAGGCGAGTGTACACCTGCTGCGCGCCGGCGGAGGATTGGAACGAAGGTTTCAGAAAAATTTTGAATGAAGGAGGGAGCGGGTTGAAGTCGAGCACCCGTTGAATATCCTCGCCGAACTCTTTCTTGAAAATCTCCGCAGCCTCGTCCTTCGAGATGACGATGAGGCTATCGACCCCATCGATGGCAAGCACACGGAGAACCAAATCCTCGATCTGTTGACGCGTGATGGGTTCTTGCAAAAACGCCTCCATCACCACCTTTGCCCGCAGCACGTCGATGAGGCGTGTGGTGTTGATGCTGATGACGGAGAACATGCCTAACAGCACCAACGAGATGCCGATCGTAACGACCGAGATCGTTGTCGAGAGCTTCGTGCGGGTGAATCCGGAAAAACTTTCTTTGAGCGTGTACGAAAGACTCATGCTTGAGCGTTAGAAGTTCGATTCATCGCGCCAGCGAACAATCTTCCACGGCGCAGAAGCCGACGGTCGGCTCATCGTGATGTTTGCATAACCGTCGATACGCGTAATGTCGCTGGGATTGAACGTGATCGTGAGGTTAAAGCCGCGGACAATCGTCGTGCGCACCTGTGCCGAGTCTGTTTGGGTCGTGATGTTGTTCCAAATCAGGTCGAGCTTCTGAGAATTGGTGAACAAGCCGTAGGTTGCTCGCAGCTCGGTATCGCGCCCCCACGTCACATCGATACCGCCGTTGTCGTAGTCGCGCCAGATGAACACGAACGATTCGTCGAGGAGCGGTGCGTAAACCGTCGTATCACGAAAGGTGTACGCGACTTGAAGACATCGGAAGACGCCTTCGGGGGTCATGGGGTCGCATGAGGATTGCGCCGGTGAGGTGTCGAGTTTCGGCGCGAACGGGTTCAAACAGCTCGATGTTAGCACGAAGAGAAGAAACGCACAACCGGCGGAGGCGCGTCGCATAGTCAATTACTGAACTTCCCCTTGAAACTGCTCCACGTCAGGCTCGGCGTCGTTTTCAAATCGACCCAGCGGGAGATCGTCCATTGACTGTTGTCGTTGACCAACGTGAATTGTACTGTACCGCGAGCAACGTCGGTAAACCCCGGCTCGGTATGCTCAAACGTGAAGGTGTACTCGAAGCTGTACGTGCGCATATCGTTGCCGCTGACGACGGAATCCTGAGATACTAAATCGAGACGCGAAACGCCGAAGGGCTGGCGTCTCTTCGCAACGAGATTTTGGAAGTATGCTTGCTCCTGCTGGAAGTTCCAATTACGAAGCACTGTGCCGTAGAGGTCGGCTGCATCTGCTGAAGGGACGAACGTGAAGGTATAGTGCGAGCGAGTGGAGTCGGTGATGCAGGCAGTGTATCCGGCAACATCTTTTTGCTCAATGGCGTTTTGGAGATTGCGAATCACGTTCGCAGCAAAGGTGCGGGGTAGGTATTGAAAGCCTGATTGCGATGGCGGCTCGGCTTCACGTGGCTCGAAGACGTTGCACGCCGCGAGCAGCGCGCTTGCTGCAACCACGGCGATGCGCACCAACGATGACGTTCGAGCATTCATAGCGTCATGCGTCCTTCCAAAGCGCGTGTGAGTGTGGCTTCATCGGCAAATTCCAAATCACCGCCGACCGGAATCCCGCGAGCGATGCGTGTGACTTTCACTCCTAAGGGTTTCAAGAGTTTTGACACATACAATGTGGTCGCTTCTCCCTCCACGTTCGGATTCAGCGCCAGAATCACTTCGGTGACATCACCCTGAATGCGTTGGAGCAGTTCACGAATCTTCAACTCATCGGGACCGATCCCATCCAGCGGCGAGAGCGAACCGCCGAGGACATGGTACAATCCTTTGTACTCGTTGGTCTTCTCTAACGCTAAAACGTCGTTCGGCTCTTCGACGACACAGATGATGGAGCGATCACGTTTTGGACTGGCACAAATTGCGCACGGGTCTTCTTCCGTGATATTCCAGCACGATGAGCAATAGCGAATCCTCTCTTTGACGTTCACAAGCGCTTTCGCCATCCTCCCCACATCTTCCCGTGGTTGCTTCAAAATGTAGAGTGCAAGTCGCTGTGCCGTTTTGCGCCCGATGCCGGGAAGCCGTGCGAATTCTTCGATCAATTGTTGCAGTGCTTCGGAGGTGTACACCATGCCTATCCCGCGCTCGTTGGGTTCAGAAGCTCAAACCCGGAATGTTGGGCAACATGCCGCTCGTGGCTTTTGTCACTTCTTCCTGAGCCATGCGGGCTGCCTCATCCAGCGCCTTGTTTGTCGCTGCCAGCACGAGATCTTCCAACATCTCGACATCGTCAAGATTGACGACCTCCTTCTCGATCTGAATTCTCACCAGTTGCTGCTTGCCGTTGACCGTGACCTTGACCATGCCGCCTCCGGCTTCGGCGGTGACCGTCTTTTGCTCCAAGGCGCGTTGGACCTCAGCCATCTTCTCTTGCATCTTCTGCACTTGCTTCATCATCCCCGCCATATTGGGCATGCCCATCGTGTACGTCCTTTCGATTGTTGCTCTGGTGATTCGTGGTGCCGAAGGCTGAAAAAATATAGCCTAATGCTGAGGGAAAGTCAACGCAACGAACGAAAGGGCGTCCCTCCTCGTGTTCACCGCCACAGTTGAGGTTGGATTTCTTGCCCATCTTCCTGGTGCGGAGTGTTCACGATCTTGCCTCTCTGTAGTACACTTGTACCTTTCCTGATCATTAGCAACCAGTGCGCACCAAGGTACGATGAGAGTCTTGAAGCTTCTCGGGGTTGTGCTCCTCATTGGGCTGACAGTTTTGTCGTATGCCGACACACTCTCATTCGATTTCATCAATTGGGGTGATGATGTGAGAGTGTATGATAACGCTCGTGCATACGAACTAGCGCCGCACACCATTTTCTGGTATTTCACCAATGCTTATGCAGGTGCCTACGCGCCTCTCGCATTTCTCTCGCATGCATTGGATATCGCACTTTGGGGACTGAAGTCGTCGGGGCATCATCTCACTAACCTGTTGCTCCATGTGAGTAATGCTGTGCTCGTCTTTCTTCTCTGCGTGCACCTGATGAACGCGCTCTATCGCTCAAGCGGCGCCGAAGTGATCGGCGTGCCGTTCTTTGCCGCTGCATTGTTTGCGACACATCCTCTCGCCATTCCGGCGGTCGCATGGATTGCAGCACGCGGCATTCTGCTCTGCGAGTTCTTTGTGCTGCTCGCCTGTTTGTTCTCCCTACGATCGTACATTGCACAGCGTCGAACGGGTCGTTTTTCTTATGCTGCGATCGCCTGCTTCACTCTGGCTTGTCTCGCTGATGCCGGTGCGCTTCTCCTCCCCACCGTCCTCGTGGTGATAGGCCGCCTTGCACGTGGGGAGACATATCCACGCGTCCAAGAGTTGATCACCAATAAATTGGTGCTCTTCGGAGTTTCCCTTCTCTTCCTTACAGCAAGCATCCTCGCCTCGGCATCGCACCAAAGCGAAGAGATGTGGGATGTGCACTCAACACTTCATCGCCTCGCGCTCCCGTTCGTTCAACTCTTCCGCCCCATCCTGTTGTTCATGAATCCGTCTTACATTTCCCCCCTTACTCCCGTGCCGAGCAATGTCTTTATCGGAATCGGACTCGTCGTCTTTAGCGCGATCACGGTGGCTGTGCTCCATCTGGCGAAGCGTGGAGTATCCGCACCCGCCATGGTCTGGGTTGCGTATGTTGCCCTTGCGCTGCCGCGGACTTTTACAGTCCCACATGGAGTTCATTTCGCTTATCTACCTCTCCCCCTCCTCACGATCTCGTTGGCAAGCATTGGCTGGTTTGTTCACGATCGATACGTTCGCGGGAGCGCACGATTCGCCGTCCCCATCGTTGCTGCCGGTCTTGTCCTCGCCCTCGCCCTCATCACATCGCGACAGCAAACAGTGTGGAGGAATGCTGCATCTCTTTGGCGACACGTCATCGCGATCTATCCGACAATGCCGGCGGCGTACAACTTTCTCGGCCTCGCATTGCAGACCAACGGCAGAATTTCGGAGGCAAAAGAAGCATACGCTCGCGCAATCGACTTGAAGCCCAATTTGTTGAAGCTTATTTGAATTTGGGAAACATTCATTATGCTGGAGGGGATTGGCAGGAAGCTGACCGCCTTTACCATCGGGCCGCTGAGCTTGCACCGCAGCGCGCCGATGTGTACAACAACCTCGGCATCGCCGCAAAGGCACAAGGCAAGTCACTCGATGCTCTCTTCTGGCTGCGAAAAGCGATCGAAACCGATTCATCGTACGCGCAGGGCTACGTCAATCTCGCTGTGCTGTACGAGCAGATGGGCAACATTGCTGCAGCGTACGAAGCGCTTCAGCACGCTGCCCGATTGGGAGATATGCGCGCGCAAGAGCAGTTGAAACGTGAAGGGGTCCAATGGTAGATACAGCACCGGAGGGCAGGTTGCCTCGTCAGCGCAACTTTCGTATCTTGTCGTGCGCTCGACATGCGCTGTGAGTTGAGCGAGCAAACCATCGGGGCGTAGCGCAGCCCGGCTAGCGCGCCTGCCTTGGGCGCAGGAGGTCCCGGGTTCGAATCCCGGCGCCCCGACTTCTAACGCAAAAGCATCGAGCATGTCCGATGCTTTTCCCTTTTGGTTCATCTCCAATTTAGTTGGTACGAGCAAAGGCGTTTTTGATGATTAAGGAAAAATATTCAATGTCATGAAAGCCATACGCCTTGCGTTTGAGCACTTTGATTTTGTTGTTAATACCTTCCATACGACTTGTATGGATGGGGAACTTGCAGTGAGTAAGTATGCCATAGGAGTATCGTCTCAACATATTGGCAAATTTCTTTAGCGGCGTGCTCGCACATTCCTCTGCAAGGGTACACCAGTATTCCAAGAACTGTTGTGCGCGTTTCGGATACCGATACTGCCACAGTTTCTTTAACAGATCCTTCAAGATATACGCGGTGGTAATGGTTTCATTGATCGCAAGAAGCGCTTTCAATCTCGGTTGTTCTTCGGGCAAGAGGTTCTGTTTGTTTTTGAGCAAGAGATATTTACTCCCCTTGATGACGGCTTTCTGCTCGGCAGTCGCTTTTCGATATTCCGTATTGCGAACTTTGTCGATGACTTTGTTAAATGCATGGACAACATGAAATTGATCAAACACAATAGCTGTACTTGGACAACACTCCTTCACCGCTTTGATGTAGGGGTCCCACATATCCATGGCAATCGCCATGGAATTGCTGTACGCTGCTGTTCCGTCAACGACTCGAAAAATGCTTTCAGCGTTTCATATTTTCTCCCTTCCCCGACCCACAGTACCCGTCCACGCTCCCAATCAAGGATGATAGTGAGGTAGTGATGCCGCTTCTTCAGAGGAATTTCGTCAATGGCAAGTAGCTTTGGACAACCGATATCCTCCTTGGAAAACTTCTCTTTGAAATGCTTCTTATGAATCGCCTTTACTGCTTTCCAATCGAGTTCCAGATGGTCAGCAATGTCTTTGATGGTCATAAACTGACACAACTGAAGAATGTAACGGGCAAGTCGTTTGGTTACGCGTTCGTACGGTTCCATCAGTTCCAGGTTTTCCACGACGTATCCACACATAGGCCAGTGAACCGTTCGGTACGTTAGCTGAAGGAACGTTTTTGCCTCAAAGATGTTCAGGTCTCTGAAAGTAAAGCTCATTCAGCGAATGAATCTCCCCTGTGCCGCCCTTGCATTTGTAACACCGAGGAGTGTACCGCTCGTCGGGCTTGAGTTTGATTGTGACCCTCTGATTCTGTACGTCTACGTCTTGTTCTGTCACGCGTACTCGATTATATGCGAAAAATTCTTTAACTTGGATTGTGGACATTGTCTATTCTCTACTGGATGTTTGATAATATTGGAATTACAAATTCCAGTAAAGATAACAATGTCCACGCTTTATATCACTTCTTCCTCAACTAATTGGGAGAAGAACC
>PSMW01000050.1:0-7202 GCA_040290295.1 Ignavibacteria bacterium | reverse complement strand
TTGGGTCAAAACCCGCGTGAAGCCTAAAGTCCGGGCGTTGTCCCGTAGACCCTCGTAACTGAAAAAGAAGAATGTCCGGTCCTTGATAAACATCGGGCCGCCCTCGCCGAGGCGCGGCAGCCGTTGCTCGTCGAGCAATGGAACGATCGTACCGTCATTGTCGATGCGGGCAATCAGCAGGAGGACGGTGTTTGTGCCGATGTCGATCGAGGCGAGAACCATACTCCTTATTCGGCTCCCAATGTGGAGGCAAGAGGAGTGTTCATGCAGAGCAATGCGAGCCACTCGTTCTCCGTTAGCCTCTCCACTACATGCATCTCCAAAGCATGAATGGCACGCGTGAGGGGTTCTTCATCCTCCAACAACAATCCCGAGAGAATCATCTTTCCATCACGCGCCAACAGTCCCCGCAAGCGAGGCAACATCGGTTCGATGACGTTGCGCTGGATGTTCGCCGCTAGGACGTCGAAGGTTTCCTGCGGAAGCGAAGACAACTCGCCCAACACGATCGTGACTCGATCTTCAACGTGATTGAGTCGAACATTCTCCCATGCGTTCTCGTACGACCAGTGGTCGTTATCCACTCCCACTGCCCGTGCCGCGCCCAACTTGATTGCAGCAATCGCAAGGATGCCTGTTCCTGTTCCGACATCCAGCAGTGTGCAGCCGGGCGTGATGATGCGTTCTAAGAGTCGGAGGACAAGCCGTGTGGTTTCGTGATAGCCCGTGCCGAACGACATCTTCGGATCGATGGTCAGCAGCAATTCGCCTTCGGACGGTTGATACGGTTGCCATGTGGGTGCGACGACGATGCGCGGTGTAAGGTGTATGGGCTGGATCGTCTTTTCCCATTCTTCATTCCAATTACGCTCATCGACTGAGTGCACCTCGATGCTCGGTATCGGCGACGCATGCGATCGTTGAACGGTCGTTGCAACGCGTTGCACTTCCTCCAACATTCCTTCCTGCCAACGCCGGCTGTGCATGTAGCAGCGGAGCGTCGAACCATCCTCCCAAAATCCTTCGAAGCCGAGTTGTGAAAGAAGAGCGACGAGGTGATCGATCAGTGCGGCGTCGGCGGTAATGACCACTTCGGTGTATGTTCGTGGAGCGTGTACACGCATCGAACATACCTACGGCTGTTGTGTGTAGATGACGTGCATGACAACGGTGCCGACTGCCTCCAAGCTTTCTGCGCTGCAGTGTTCCGGCGTGTCGTTGTGGGAGTGCCAGAAACGATGCGTTGGGTCGGGATAGTTGAAATCGATGATGTTGATCGTTTTGATGCCGGCTTGGTTGAGCGGCACGTGGTCGTCGTTCACGGCTTCACCGACTGCATCGATAAATTGCGGGTAACCCAACTCCCGGGCTTTCTTCCACACGAGATCGATAATGTCCGGCGCGTATTGCACCGAGTGATATTCTTTCGGCAGATCGAGAAACGCATCGCCGACCAAATCCAGCAAGATGCCGAACCGAGGGTTATAGTCGGGCGGTTTGGTCGAGCTGAAATATCGTGCACCGAGAAAATACTTGTCGAGATCCCCCTCGCTGCCATAATCTTCGCCGTCGAACAACACGATATCCACACCGATGGCAGGCGGGTGTTGTTTGAGCAGCGAGGCGATCTCCAGCAAAACGGCGACACCGCTGGCTCCATCGTTCGCACCGAGGATGGGTTGGTCGCGCCGCCGTACGTTCGTGTCGTTGTCGGCACGAGGGCGCGTATCCCAGTGCGCACACAACAGGATGCGACTGGTGGCTTGCGGATTGAAGCGAGCGATGATATTGGTCAGCGCCAAGACCTCGTTGTATCCCTGCGCAGTGAAGGGCTGCAGTTGTACTTCATCGGCGTATTGCCGAAGCGTCGCGGCAAGATAGTCGAGGCAGGCGCGATGACCGGGGGAGTTCGGGTTACGCGGACCGAACGACGTCTGCTTAACAAGATACTCGAAGGCTCTCGTTCCGTTGAAGGCGGGAGGAGGTGTTGTCGCCACAGGTTGAGCTGGTGCTGATGAAGAAGATCGCGTCAGTTTCGGTTTGTCGTTCACGCACTGGAATGAAACGACCGTGAGCAGGACGAGCAGGAAGAACCGCATCAAGAACGAATCGTGAATTGTGCCTTCTCTCTAACGTGTGAATGACGAAACGACCACTTGAAAGTACCCAATTGGGATAGGAAATGCAAAGCTCGGTTGTTTTCATCTCTGCTTGC
The DNA here is from genome assembly GCA_040290295.1 of Ignavibacteria bacterium. Classification (GTDB taxonomy): domain Bacteria; phylum Bacteroidota; class Ignavibacteria; order UBA10030; family UBA6906; genus CAADGV01. The sequence continues at coordinate 4,987 of PSMW01000050.1, read as the reverse complement.
AACAAAGCATTGCTCCGTGCGTCTAACCACGTGGGCAGTATCTCCTTCGTCCACAACAACAAGTATGAGGTTGCTATGTCTCGAATCCTCAAAAGTGTCATCGTTGTTCTCTCGATTCTCGTCGTCTGCGTTACGGCAGTGCAAAGCGGCGAGAGGACGTTCGACAAGACCTTCTCGGTGGGAGCGGGAGGATCGCTGCGCGTGGAGACCGATTGCGGTTCGATCGAGATCGTGGGTGTCGAAGGATTGAACGACGTGTCCGTTCATGCGTTCGTGAAAGGTCGCCAGCGCGATATTGACGAGTTCACAATCACCGCAAGCCAAAACGGACAACACATCGAGATTGTCGGCAGGTCGCTTCGAACACGGCGCTGGTGGATGTTTGGAGGCGACGATCTGAACGTGACATTTTCCGTGAAGGTGCCGAAGAACTTTTCCATCACAACGAACACGGCGGGCGGCGACATCGTTCTCCGTAATGTGAAGGGATCGATGAGCGGTGAGACCTCCGGAGGCGATCTTAGGCTTAGCAGTGTGAGCGGATAGGTTGCGTTGCAAACTTCGGGCGGAGCCATCACCGCCAACCATCTCGATGGTTCGATACGTCTGGAGACCTCCGGTGGTGACATCCACGTGAACGACCTCAAGGGTGATGTGGAGCTGAATACCTCGGGCGGCGACATACGTCTGCGAGCGATCGAAGGACCCGTGAGGGCTTCAACTTCGGGTGGTGACGTTACGGTGCAGGTACCGCAAGCATACACGGGTATCCATGTCGAAACTTCGGGCGGCGATATCGACATCGTCGTGCCGCGCGATCTGGCGGCAACGATCGACGCTGAAACGAGCGGGGGAGAAATAACGTGCGAGCTTCCCATCAGCACGATGGGGGAACTCAACCACAGCCGCCTCCGGGGTACGGTAAACGGTGGCGGCGAAACACTTTTCGCTCGCACATCCGGTGGTGATATCAGGATACGAACTGCGGTGGTAACGCAGTAGCTCTCGCACACGACGTGCTCGAAGGTTTTCCAGCGTTACGCCAATGCTGCGTAATTGCGCTGGAGTTTCTCGAGGGTTTGTGTGAATGTTTGGAGTTTCTCCCGCTCCTTCTCCACAACATCCTTCGGCGCTTTGTCGACGAACTGCGGATTCGCGAGTTTGGCTTGAACGCTCTTCAGCAATCCGGCTACGCGATCGATTTCTTTGTGCAATCGTGCTTTCTCGACTTCGATGTCGATCAATCCTTCCAGCGGCACGAACAATTCCTCGCCTTGGACGACAGCCGTCGCCGCCCTCTTCGGTCGGGATTGGCCCGTGATGAACGAAAGCGAGCGCACTTTCGCGAGGCGCTGAAGGTAACCGTTATACTTGCGAATGCTCTCGCTTTCCCTCCCATCACTCAGCTTCATGATGAGCGAGATTTCTTTCGATGGTGAGATGGACATCTCTCCTCGAATGGTGCGGACCGATTCGATCACGTTCTGCACGAACGTCATCTCGTCCTCCACTTGCTTGGTGATGAAGGATGGGTCCGGTTCCGCCATTTCGGCGCGCATGATGGATGCGCCGGGTTGCCGCGGGCGGATGTGCTGCCACAGTTCTTCGGTAATGAAGGGCATGATGGGGTGCAGCAAACGCAACGAGGCATCGAAGATGTCGAGTGCACGGGCGACGACAGCGCGCTTCACCTCCAAGGGTTCGTCGCCGTACAGCCGCGACTTGATCATCTCGACGTACCAATCGCAGTAGTCATGCCAGATGAAATCGTACAGCACTTTCGTGACTTTGTTGATTTCGTACGTCTGCATTGCCCGATCCACGTCGAGTGCCGTCGAATGGAAGCGCGAGAGAATCCATCGGTCGGCAAGATCGAGGTGGTCAGTGTTGAACTCGCCTCTCTTCTCCGCCTCGCCGATCTGATCACGATTCATCAACAGGAAGCGGCCCGCGTTCCAAATCTTGTTGGCAAAATTCCGACCGATCTCATTTTTTTCTTTCGCGTAGATGATATCCTGCCCCAGCGGCGCGAGGTAGAGAATGGTGAAGCGTACGGCATCGGCGCCGTACTCGGCGATGAGGTCGAGCGGTTCGGGGGAGTTGCCGAGCGACTTGGACATCTTGCGCCCTCTTGCATCGCGCACGATGCTGGTGAAGTACACGTCGCGGAACGGAATATTCTTGTGCGGATCGTCCGTGTGGGTGAAGCTCGGAGCGAAACGCAATCCCGCCATGATCATACGCGCAACCCAAAAGAAGATGATCTCCGGCGCGGTGACCAGCGTATCGGTGGGATAGAAGTACGCGAGGTCTGCCGCCTTGCCGAGTTTCTCGTGCTGCGGCCAGTCGTGTACCGAGAAGGGCCACAACCACGATGAGAACCACGTGTCCAACACATCCTCATCTTGGCGGAGCGGATCGGATGGTTGCAAGCCGAGTTTGGTGCGCGCTTCGTCTTCGGAGCGGGCAGCGGTGAACCTGCCGTCGGCGGCATAGTACACCGGAATGCGATGCCCCCACCAGAGCTGTCGGGAGATGCACCAATCGCGTACATTCCTCATCCAGTGTTCGTACACCTTCACCCAACGGTCGGGGTAGAATGTGATCGTCCCGTCGAGCACAACGTTCAATGCCGGCTCGGCGAGCGGCTTCATGCGGACGAACCATTGGTCGGAGAGATACGGTTCGATCACGGTGTCGCAGCGGTAGCATCTGCCGATGTTGTTCGTATGGTCTTCGACCTTGACGAGCAAGCCTTGTGTTTCGAGATCGGCAAGCGCACCTTTGCGTGCTTCATAGCGGTCGAGTCCTTGGTACGGCGGCGGTACGTTCTCGTTCATGCGTGCCGACACGTCCATGACGTTCACCTGCGGGAGGTTGTGCCGTTGCCCGATCCAGAAATCGTTCGGGTCGTGCGCGGGTGTAATCTTCACCATGCCCGTACCGAACGCTTGATCCACATACTCGTCGGCAATGATGGGGATCGGCTTCATCGCAAGCGGCAGTGTGACCGTCTTGCCGATGAGGTGTTGGTAGCGTTCGTCGCTCGGGTTGACGGCAACGGCGACGTCGCCGAACATCGTTTCGGGGCGTGTGGTTGCCACCACAGCAACCTCCGACGATCCGGCGATGGGATAGGCAATGTAGTAGAGTTTCCCTTCTTGGAGAGTGTAGTTCACTTCGTCGTCGCTAATGGCGGTGTGATCTTTCGGGCACCAATTCACGATGTACTTGCCGCGATAGATCAAGCCGTCGTCGAACATGCGGACGAAGACTTCCTTCACCGCGTTGGAGAGACTCTCATCCATGGTGAAGCGTTCGCGCTCCCAATCGCACGAGCAGCCTAACGTTCGCAACTGTTTGATGATGACGCCGCCGTACTGCTTCTTCCACTCCCACACCCGCTCGATGAATTTGTCGCGACCGAGATCATGGCGCGTCTTGCCTTCTTTCATCAGCGCCTTCTCGACGACGTTTTGCGTTGCGATGCCTGCATGGTCGGTGCCGGGAATCCAGCATGCCTCGTATCCCTTCATGCGCTTGTACCGGATGAAGGCATCCTGCAACGAATTGTTCAGGATGTGCCCCATGTGCAGCACGCCGGTGATGTTGGGTGGGGGGATGACGATGGTGTAGGGCTTCTTAGTGGGATCGACGCGAGCATGAAATAGTCCGCGGCTTTCCCAATATTGATACCACTTGCGTTCGACCTCTTGGGGTGAATAGACTTTTGCTAAGGTTACTTGTGGTTCTGCCAACTTCTACTCCACACAATCTTTGATGCAAATCGATGAGTGTTTGGGAGGTTCGACGATGGGCACATCGTGTCGAAACCGTCCTCAATGTACGCCTTCACTGTGTGAGAATCAACGCGTTGAAGGGAGGAGGAACGAAGAAGGAATGGCAACGAAGAGAGCGCCGAATGAGTCGGCGCTCCATCGCTTACGCAGGCTGACTCATGTGTACCACGTTGCCGGACTTTTTCGGTGTGACGGGCTGAACAGTCAACCGTCCGCTGATTTCACGTGCAAGCTCGAGGTATGCCTGTGCGCCGCGGGAGTTGATATCGTAGAGCAACGCCGGCTTTCCGTAGAAGCTCGCTTCGGTGAGCGCCATGCTGCGCGGGATGACCGTCTCGAACACATGCTTGCGATACTTTGCGTGCAATTCGTGCATGGTGATGTCGGTGACTTTCGAATTCGGTTCGTGCATCGTGATGAGTATGCCTTCGATTTGAATGAGCTTGTTCGCGACTTCCCGCACCCAATCGATGTACTTGAAAAACTTATCCACAGCATCGAGTGCGAAATGCCCGGGCTTGACGGGGATGATGACCGAATCGGCAGCGGTCACAGCATTGGTCGTCAAGCCGCGCAAGAAGGGAGGGCAATCGAGAATAACGAAGTCGAACTCCTTGTCGATGGCGTGCAAAGCGTTCTTGAGGATAAGCCTGTTGTCAGCCAGTTTCATGATGCGCTCTTCGCGTAAGAGCGTGTGAACATTTGCCGGTACAACATGCAGATGGGGTATTTCTGTTTTGTGAACCGTGTGGTTCAGTCCTGCAATGAAGTTGAACACTTCGAATACACCGGCACGTGTGTTCGCCTCGGTGAACCCTAAACCGAGACCTGCTGCGCCGGAGGTATCCAAATCGATCAAAAGCGTTCGGTGATCGCACAAAGCGAGACTCGCGGCAAGGTTGATTGCAGTAGTTGTCTTCCCGACGCCGCCCTTCGGGATTGCGATTGCGATGGTGTGTGCCATAATGCCGTCTCGTGACGAATGGTGAGGGGAATTATCGTACGCTGACCTGCAGTGTACCGACGGACTCGAGTTCAGCTTCGAGCCGGTCGCCTGAAATTACTTGTCCGACTCCTTCAGGAGTACCGGTAAAAATCAAATCTCCGGGTTCAATCGTAAAGATCGAAGAGATGTATGCGATCAACTCCTCGATCGAAAAGATCATGCGTCGTGTGTTCGACTGCTG
>PSMW01000049.1:0-7359 GCA_040290295.1 Ignavibacteria bacterium | reverse complement strand
GCATCTCTCGCGCGAGGCGATGCATCGTGTTCTCGCCGTGCTGCACGACTACCGCCTGCTGTGCGCACACCACGCGGCGGAAAAGGTCCTCGTCGTCGGCACAAGCGCAGCGCGCGATGCACACAATCGCCAAGAGTTTGCTCATCTCATCCAAAAGGAATTCGGATGGGAGCTTGAGGTGTTGAGCGGGAACGACGAAGCATATTGGACCTACCGAGGCGCTCTCAGCGGCATCGATGCAATTGAACGGGCTACGGTGGTTGACATTGGCGGCGGCAGCACAGAAATTACCGTAGGCACTCGACGAACAATCCTTCACACCGTCAGCCTCGATGTCGGCTCCGTCCGTTTAACCGAACGCTTTCTGGTGGCCGATCCGCCGACGCCGGCTCAGATCGAAGCCGCCATCACCGCTGTGGAAGAGGAATTGGCAAAAGCGCAGTCGTTCGAGTTCCGGCACTCGACGCTGGTCGGAGTCGCAGGAACCGTCACGTCTCTTGCGATTCTTGCACAGGGTTTGGAAGCTTTTTCGTTCGCCGCCGTGGCAAACTACAGGCTGCCGTTCGAACGTGTCGATCATCTCTTCAAGCAATTGTGTGGCATGTCGTCCGAGGAGATTCGGCAGCGCTCACGCGTGATGGAAGGGCGAAGCGACGTCATCACCGCGGGCACGCTGATTCTGCGTGAAGTGATGGCACACTACGACTTCAAGGAAATCATCGTCAGCGAACGAGGCGTGCGCTACGGTATCGCGCTGAGAGAGTGGGAGCGTTGGAAGCACGAAAAGGAAATCGATTGATGAGAGCTATGAAAACGTTTCGGGAACGATTGGGCAAAGAGGTGATCGTCTTCGACGGGGGCGTGGGAACATACCTCTACGAGAAGGGCATCTTCATCAACAGGTGTTTCGATGAGCTGAACCTCATCAATCCCGATTTGGTGATGGAGGTGCATCGCGACTATATCAATGCCGGGGCTGACGTCATCGAAACCAACACCTTCGGGGCGAATCGCTTCAAGCTTGCTCCGCACGGACTCGAGGCCAAAGTGTACGAAGTGAACGTGAAAGGCGCACAGCTTGCCAAGAAAGTAGCAGGTGATGCCGTGCTCGTCGCAGGCTCCGTGGGTCCGCTCGGCGTGCAGATCGAACCGCTCGGCAAGCTCTCCTATGACGAAGCAAAAGATGCATTCAAGGAACAGATCAAAGGATTGTTGGATGGAGGAGTCGATCTGATCATCCTCGAAACCTTCTCGCTCGTTGCGGAGTTGAAACAAGCACTGCGCGCCGTACGAGAGTTGCACCCCGACATTCCCGTCATCGCCCAAGTGACGATCAACGACGACGGACAACTGCTCAGCGGCGCACCGCTGGAAACCTTCGTCGCCGAAATTGTCGAGCTTCGCCCGGACGCCATCGGCATGAACTGCTCGGTAGGACCGAAAGCCATGCTCGATGCACTGGAGCGTTTGAAGCCGCTCACCGACCTTCCCATCTCCGTACAACCCAACGCGGGGTTGCCGCAAAACATCGGCGGACGAAATATCTACATGACCTCGCCGGAATACATTGCAGAGTATTCGAAGCGCTTTATCCAGACCGGCGCCTTGATCGTCGGTGGGTGCTGCGGAACCAATCCCGAGCACATCAAAGCCATCCGGCGTGCAGTTCAAGCGCTCCAGCCGGTAAAGCGATTGGACATCACGAGCGCCGAGCTGAAGGTAACCGCTCCGGAGGCTGTTCGTGTGTACAGCTTGAGTGAGAAGTCGCGCCTTGCCAACAAACTGCTTCGCAAGGAATTCGTCACGCTTGTCGAGCTGGTATCGCCGCAAGGCGTCTCACCCGCAAAGGAAGTTGAGAAGGCACGCAAACTGTTCCACTTCGGCGTCGATGCCATTAACATCCCCGATGGGCCACGGGCTTCCGCACGGATGTCGGCGCTTGCGCTGGCTGTCACGATCCATCGCGAAGTGGGCATCGAACCTGTGCTGCACTTTGCTTGCCGCGACCGTAACGTCATCGGCATGCAGTCCGATCTTTTGGGCGCGTGGGCGCTCGGCGTTCGCAATCTCATCGCCATCACCGGCGATCCTCCGAAGCTCGGAAATTATCCCGATGCCACGGCGGTGTTCGACGTCGACGCGATCGGACTCGTCAACATCATCAATCGGCTCAATCACGGACTCGATCTTGCAGGCAATCCTATCGGCGAGCCGACAGGTTTCTGTATCGGTGTAGGATTCAATCCGGGTGCAATCAATCTCGATGAGGAGCTCCGTCGTCTCGATTGGAAAGTGGAAGCCGGTGCCGAGTACATCGTTACGCAACCCGTATTCGATGTGCGCATCCTCGAGCGCGCCATGCGGCGCATCGAACACATCAAGCTCCCCATTCTCGTCGGCATTTGGCCCCTCGTTTCCTATCGTAACGCCGAATTCATGAACAACGAAGTCCCCGGCGCAAGCGTCCCTCCCGACATCATGGAACGCATGCGTAAAACCACCACGAAGGAGGAAGGCTTTGCCGAAGGCGTCAAAATTGCAAAGGAAACTTTCGAACAAGTGAAGAACGAATTTGCGGGCGTTCAACTCGCCGCGCCCATGGGACGCATCGAAGGTGTGTTCATGATTTTAGAAAAGTAACGAACGCTCTCGGCGCTCGCCTCTGGCGTTCGCCCCTTGCACCTCTCCGCCAAAAGGCGTTGTATTGCATGCGGGATGGGCGACGATGCATCCACCCCGAGACTTCTGTCAAAACCTCACCATCACACGGCAAGCTCTCGCGAGTTGCCGGTATCTTTGATCTATCCGTTGGCGTAGCGATCATTTCGAGAATTGGGAGGAGGTACCTATGAAAACCGTCGCCTTGTGTTGGACACTTGCTTCGCTCGCTGCTCTTGCTTCCCTCAGTATCGTTCCCTCGTTCGGTCAAACAAAGAAGCTCGGGGAGATCGTTGTGCCTGAGAACTTCATCACGCACGATGATCTCGCGGGCAGCACGTTTTCGAGCACAGTGTGGGATACGCTTTCGTACCATCGACTTCAAACAGTGCGAGAAGATTTTATCGTCAATCGCGGCTGCGGAGAATACGCCACCGACCAGTCAACTCCAATAATCACGTACGCCGACGATGGTAGTTCTCTCTGGTTATGGACGGACAATCGCACCGGGGCAGCGAAAATCCTCGGACAACTCTACCTCCCCAATGGAGAACGGTTCGGCGGCGCGCTCAACATTTCGCAAGACTCAAGCCCGTGGAATCTTCGCCCCGACTGTGCTTTCAATCCAGTGACAGGAGAGTATCTCATCGTCTGGGCAGAGCCTTACGATGTGAAACTGCTCCGACTTTCTCGACTGGGAAAACTCATCGGACAGCCGCGAAACCTCAATGCCTATTGGCGGTCGAACACAAACTATCCTTCGATCGCTATCGGCAATGATGGTTCATTCATCGTCACGTGGTACGGCGACCTTTACTGCTGCCTCAATGTTCAAGCGTACTTCCGCGTGTTCGATCAATCGGCAAACCCACTCACGGACGACATGCCGCTCATGCGCCAGCCGGCCATTTCCGTCAGTAGCATAGGCGGGATAAGGCGTATTGCTGCCGATGACCGCGGGAATTTCGTCATCACCTGGAGCAGTTTTGTCGGTGGCGGGCACCACATTTTTATCCAGCCTGTAAACCAAAACGGCTTCCTCACCACCGCGCCCGTGATCGTAAGTGATTCCACCATCTCTCGGTACAACGTGTTCCCTTCGATCACAAGTACTCCCGACGGATACTTCCTGATTGCTTGGCACTCGAGTACAATCTCTCCAGCAACGAACATGATTGCAGCGCGAGTCTATCAGCGCGACAGTGGTTTCGTCACGTCAACACCTTTGCCGTTCGTGCAGACGACGACCTCGACTTCCTTTCTCTGCACCTCGGGTAACGATAGGTTCTACCTCGTCTGGATCGACACTGCAAGTCGCGGCACGAGAATCGGAAAACATGGGCAAGTGATCGGGTCCCCCGTCTTGATGCCACTATCGCCACAATTGAGATACTGGTACTCAGCCTCACTAGTATATTTGGTGGGCGCTTGATCTTAGCATACTCCGCATACCGCAGGAGTCAAATCGATGCCGTCTTGCAAGCATTCGATACTGTTTTCGTTTCTCTAGGCAACCCGGTCAAAATGGGCGATGAGTATTGTTCGGAGTGGCAAAACAATCCCATCATGAAATCCAATCAGCGTACACAGGTTCTTGCAATATGGTTGGACAAGCGTGATGGCTATTCTCTGCCGTACTATCAGGTGCTCGACGAGAACGGCAAGCCCATCGGGAACAACATGCCCCTGTGCGACACAGCAACGGTGACGAAAGCATCCGGCATTTCCATCGCATGCGATTCCATGGGCAACTTCGTGGTCAGCTATTCCGAAGGAGATTTCACCACACAATATCTTACGCTTCAACGCATCGCTCCTTCTGGCAGTAAGCTCGGCCCTCCCATGCGCTATGGATTGACATACTATTCAAATTTCATCACGTCACTCTCCGGAACGCCGGATGGTGCTTTTCGATTGTCCTGGTATGAAACCGGCACCGCTTATCCTGCTGTCTATGCACAGAGCATTAGTCCAACTTTATCACCAAAAAGTCCTCGCAGAACGTTGCTGTCGGGATACCCATCCCCTCAAAGGACGATCTTGGCAATTGCAACAAACGATGCAGAGGAAACCTTTATCTTGTGGGTGGATTATTCTGACTCATACACTCCTGAACGCCGATTGAAGGCGCGGCTCTTCGACAGCAATGGCAGAGCACTTACGGACACGATCATTCTCGATACGCTTAGCCCGGACCGTCGTTACAGTACACACGGGGCATCGTGCTTGCTGAACAACGATCGCAGCGTGCTCTGCATTTGGTCGGAGTATGCCGGCTATGGCTACGACACGAGAATCCACATCCTCCGGCGCGACTTCGCCGGACAAGATGTGCGCAAGACCTCCTTCCCTTCCGGGAATCGCTTCACACGCGTTCAAGCTGTCCATTTCGAAAAGGGCCGATCGCTCGTGGCATGGAGCGACAGGCGAGCCATCAATGCGTTGTTCTTGGATGACAACGACTCGACATTCTTCCCTATCCGTTTGAAAGACATCACTTCGACTGTGTGGAACGACGACTGGAATGCCTTCCACCTGGATTTTTCTCGAACGAAGATTTTCCTCGCTTACGAAACGTTGCTGGATCCGGACCGAGGATACGACGTTGTAGCGACGATACAAAAGATGGAGAGGTTCGCTCGCCCTATCCCACCAAAATGGTTCGCACTGCCGCAGAACTACCCCAACCCATTCAACGCCACCACGAACATCGAGTTCGACGTGCCCTCTCCGGCATTCGTTACGCTCACGTTCTTTGATGTCTCAGGGAGAAAAGTTGCAGAGCTACCGAAGCAGCCGCTCGAAGCATGGACGTACACATACGTCTGGGACCCCACACATCTCCCGAGTGGCGTGTACTTCTATCGTGTGAAAATAGGATTGTTCTCACAAACGAGGAAGGCGGTCGTCATCAAATAAAATAAGCGCCATCTAGCTCGTCCTCCACAGCGGCGCGGCAACCGATGCTACCGAACGGATTCGTGCATCAAGGAGAATACCTATGCCTTGAGAACCTTTCTCACCCTGTGTCATGGTAAGGTGGAATGTTTCAATCACTGCAATATCCGTGTCCGTATGGGAAGCCTGCTCTTTGACTTCAACGGGCGTGAGCCTCATCGCCGGCACCACGAGCTTCGAGCGCTAAAGGGAGACGCGACTTTGGGAACGAGATTTTCTGTTTGGGATTGGTTGTGGAGAACAGCCTCTCTGCACCAGCATTGTGAAGCGGAGAACTGGGGTCTGTACGCGTGCGCGCAGTGCCCGCACGCGAAGTAGGGGAAGCAATTCACCTTCGCGTTCCGGTCGTTCAACCCCGGCAAAAAGTAACAACCGCTCACGCTGCGCGTGTCATCCGATCGATGACCGCCTTCAATCGTGCGAACAGCTCCGGCACATCGTCTTCAACGTTACACTTGCCGAAAGCAAAGCGTAGCGTTGCCTTCGCTGTTTTCTGATCGCGTCCCATGGCAAGGAGAACATGCGAGGGCTGCATGCTGCCCGAAGTACATGCCGACCCGCTTGTCACCGCTACTCCTTCCAAATCCATGCTCATCACCAACGCTTCCCCATCCAAGTTCATCTTCGTGCTATCGAACGACACATTGAGAATGTGGGGAAGGTGATGCGCGGGGTGCCCGTTGATGATCGCCGCCGGGAACGCCTGGCGAATGAGTAACGCAAGTCGATCACGGAGCCTCAAGAGACGCTGCGCTTCGTGTTCCATCTCTTGAACGGCAAGCTCAACGGCTTTTGCGAAGCCGACGGCAAGCGGAACGTTCTCCGTACCGGGACGCTTGCCACGCTCCTGGCCTCCACCATACAGTATCGGCTCGATCTCGCTTCCGCGCTTCACATACAGCGCACCGATGCCCTTCGGTCCGTAAAGTTTATGTGCCGAAACCGACATGAGATCAACATTCAATGCACGAACATCGACCGGAATCTTCCCGAGAGCTTGCACGGCATCGGTATGAACCGGAATCCCGCGTTCGTGTACTCTGGCGGCAATCTCCGTGATCGGTGAGATGGTACCGACTTCATTGTTCGCATAGATCACGGAAACGAGACACGTTTTGTCGGTAAGAGAGTTGCTGACTTCCTCGGGCGCAATCGAGCCGAACGAATCAACAGGCACGATCGTGACGTCGAAGCCTTCCTCCGAGAGTCGGCGGCACGGCTCCAACACAGCATGATGCTCGGCAGCCGAAGTGATCATATGATTCTTCCCCTTCTTTCGTCCTGCGATGGCGGCACCCCTGATCGCAAAATTATCGGCCTCCGTGCCGCCACTGGTGAAGAACAGCTCTCCCGCTTGCGCGCCGATCGAAGCGGCGATCGTCTCGCGAGCACGTTCGAGCGCAACTTTCGCCTCCCGCCCGAATCCGTGAACCGACGACGCGTTGCCGAACACATCCACGAAGTACGGACGCATGGCATCCAGCACCCGTTCGTCCAGCGGCGTTGTTGCAGTATGATCAACGTAAATGCGCCTCATGGCTTTACCCCGAAGTCATCATTCTTGTCCCTGCTTTAATATGCAGCATCTGCAAGCCTCAATCAAGCAGCAAGAAGAATCTTCGCGAGCGAGACGCTGGATGGTTCACGGTTCACGCTTTGCAACTTGGAGCTTGGGAACTGGACCTCGCGCCTCCGTGCGCCCGTCACCCTTCGACTCCGTTTCGCTGCGCTCACGGTGACGAA
>PSMW01000029.1:0-39754 GCA_040290295.1 Ignavibacteria bacterium | reverse complement strand
TGATGAGCTTACCCACCCAATCTCTTACTCTTAGAAGCGCAGGCTCTTCCGCACTACGACAACGGTTCCATTGCCGTCGTCGGACGCGATGGTGAGTTCAGCCACAGTTTCTTCTGCTCGCTTCTTCATGTTTCGCACACCATGTCCGCGCTTGGTCGTTGCAGGCGCTTGCTGTAATACCATCCCTTTGCCGTTATCTTCGATGCGGAGTTCTAGCGTATCGGCTTGCACCGAACACGCAACGCTGATCAGCGACGCACCGGAATGGCGAACGGCGTTCGTCAATGCCTCTTTGACGCAATGATATATAATGTGGAACTGTCATCTGATCAACAGCATCCGTTTCGTTGGTGTGAACTCTTTCGTTTGCAGCCGGTAGAAGTACGTTCCGCTTGCCAAGCCACGCGCATCAAACGTCACCTCATAGCTCCCCGCTTGCAGATTCTCATTCACCAGCCTTCGCACTTCGCGCCCCAGCACATCGTACACCTTGAGAATCACGAATGATGAATGGTGAATGCTGAATGACAGAGTTGTGGATGGGTTAAACAGATTCGGATAGTTCTGGCTGAGATGATAAATCTCCACTACTGCAAAATCTTGTTCATCAACACCTGTCAGCACAAAGGTTGAATCCGCCCAAATATTGAAATCATGCAGGAGCGAATCAATTGTATGGTGTTGGTATTCATACAACCAAGGTTCAATGTATCGTATACGAAGTTGTTTCGCCTGAGCAAAAGCTGTAGCAATTGAACTATCTTTAAATCTCCATGGTTGACTGGAATTGCCGATCAACTGGGCGTATTTATCTCCGGGGAAGTTTTGTAAAACATTTAACAAGTCGGGCTGGTAAGTTGTTTTACCTGACAACCACCACAGAGCCGCACCCACTCTCCCACGCAGAGAGGTATCGTTATAAAGGTCATTAATTATGGTTTGAGGAATAACTTCAGTCGTGTCCACTTCATGTACCTCAAAAGCGATGGCTTTACTCGGAAAAGCATTAGCAAAAAAATAAGTTGTTTGTTTGGCCGCATTGATCCATTTCGTAGGAGTAAAACCGGCAGAGTACATTGTGCTCATGGGTATCCCATTGAAATGCCCCTCGATACCATTCGTGGTCATTTGTGTTACATACACCAATGCCAGCGAAGTATCATTGGCAAATTGATTTCCCAAAGCTGTAACCATCATTTGTATGCGACTCTGTACCACTGTGTCCCACCATAATGGCAAGCGAAGAGGATCTCCTTGAAATGTGTAATTGATAAAAGGTACATTCATACTGTCGATTAACCAGGAAGGGCTGCCGGGTCCTCCGCTTCCAACTGCCAAAGCATATTTCTTGTTATACGACTTTCACTATTTTGATATTAGTTTGGAGAGCAGAAAAATTAAATGCTCCGGGAGAAGGCTCTATGTCTGACCATTTCGCTACAAGAAGAACAAATCTTGATTCGGGATGCTGTAGAACAACTGTTGGATTACCGGGACCTACGGAGGCAGAGCCACCTTTTGGCTTGAAGATGGTTTGAGCGTATACGGAACTCGCCAGCAACACAAACACGAACGACGCAGATAAATTTAATTGAGTGAAGAAATAACGTGTTTTCACTTTATTACCTCCCTTTTTCTTTGTTGAACAAATTCACCTGCTTGTAAACGACAAAAATACACACCGCTTGCCAAACCTTTTACATCAAAGACAACCGAATGCTCGCCGGGTTCCATCTCTCGCTTCGCCAGCGTCGCTACTTCTCTGCTGAGCACATCGAAACCTTTCAGCGTTGCGTGCTCGCGTTGCGGGATTGAGAAGCGAATGGTTGTAGATGGGTTGAAGGGGTGGGGATAGTTTTGCTCTAACTCGAACCGAAGCGGCAACTCAGATTTTCCTCCATCATCAACACCTGTCGGACCACAGCCGGTAAGGCGAGAACTGAGAAACGCCAGCATCTCCCGCTTCTGCTGTGCATCCGGTCGGAACCCTTGGGGATAATGCTGAAGGAGAACGAGTGAAGAATACACCCCGACCGATTGCAGCGCACTATCCATCAGCACACTTTGATGCGGCGGCACCGCGCAATCGAATGTTCCGTGATAGAGTTTGAACGGCGGATCGCTCGCATCAACATACGTCATGGGATTTGCTTTGCGCACGCGGTCGGGGCAAACCGAGATTTGACAGCCAAGCAAACGTGATTCAGGCGAATGCGGAGAATTGTGAATCAATGGATTGGTGCATGAGTCCGGTGGTGTGCGAGGAACGTTTGCATCCATCTGCAAGAAATCAGATGGACCATAAAAACGGAATCACCGCATGCACTCTGCTTGTGGCAGTCCGGCTGGCAAGTCCGAAATCTTCTAAACTATCAACACCGCCAGAGGTTCCCACCAGTGAAGCAAGATGTCCTCCTGCAGAAGAACCGGTCACAGCGACTCTGCATGTATCGATGTTGTATTGAACCGAGTGCGCCTTCAAGCAGCGGACTGCAGCTTTGCAATCGTAAATCTGCGCAGGAAAAATGCTATCGCCACTCAAGCGATAATTGACGTCGGCAACGATGTAGCCGTTTGCAAACAACGTATCACAGAACCCCATCGCTCCGCCTTTGCTACCGCTTTGCCAACCGCCGCCGTGAATGCAGATGACCAGGGGCGCAGGTCGCGTCAATCCCGGCGGGATGTAGAGGTCGAGCATCTGCTTGACGTTACCGCGACCGACGTAATCGAGATCTCTGAACGTTGGAGGTTGCGCAGCAACAGGAATTTGTACAAGCCAAAAAATAAACAACGCAATCAGTTTTTTCATCGCAACACCATCATTGATCGTGTTTGAATATGACCGCCGATGTTCAATCGGTACAAATATATACCGCTCGGTAAATCTTTTGCATCGAAGACAACCGAATGCTCGCCGGTGCTTAATTCTCCATCCACCAGTGTTGCCACCTCTCTGCCGAGCAGATCAAAGACTTTCAGCGTCACGTGCTGGCCTTGCGGCAGAGCGAAACCAATCGTCGTTGTCGGATTGAATGGGTTCGGATAGTTCTGCAGAAGTTCGGCACGAGTCGGAAGAGAGATGTCTTGCTCTGTGATTCCCGTTGTCCCGGCAATGTAGTTCTTCAAAGCTGAATACACTACCGTGGTGGTGTAGTTGCTATCGAATAAGCCCCATGCTGTCGAATCAGCGCTTCTGCCTCCCCTGAAGTCAATGAGGTTAAACCAGAAAATCTTTGAAGTAGCGGGATTGCGCAACAACGAGATTATCTGATTAAGCCAGGGCGAGAGCGAATCCGCTGCGCGTTCACGCGTGTTGTTTGGCAGAAGCGACCGCCAGTTGTTTGTCTCCGTCACCCACACAGGAGACGGTTTGTTGTACTGAACCATGAGACTGTAAAGTTTACCAAGCGAAGGGCTCATGTCTTCATAGCGGTAGAGATGAAGGTTCATCACATCAAAGTAGTTGGCTGCACCGAGTGCAAAAATACTGTCGGCAAAAAGACGCTTCGCTGGCGTAACGCCGATTTCTGAAGTAAGTCCGCCTATCAACACGGTGGCAGAGCTATCCGCCTGCTTAATTGCTCTGTAGCCCGTTCTCAAAATCTCAACATAGCGAATGTGCTTTGAGAGAGGTACGGGCGTTTGAAGAAAGGGTCCATCGGGTTCATTCCAGATCTCCCAGTAATGAACGAATCCTTTGAACCGTCGCACGGTCGAGTCGATATACCTCATCCATCGCAGTGTATCTTTTGGTGCATAAAAAGGAACACTCTGTGAGTCAGTGCCTACCGGCGCGGAGGAAGCCCATGCCGGCACCTTGTATAAAATGCCAAGAACATTGATGTTGTGTAAACTAAGGATGTCGAGGCGTTGTGCTATATCACCCCATAGCCATTGCAACGAATCGGAGGGTTGAATTTCATTCCACGCAAAGACCATGCGAACCCAACGGATGTTTGCAGAGTCAAGTTGTCTTGCAACCACATCCACAGTGCTCAGAGGTACTCGTGTCAGATCGCTCGCATGAACACCGTAGGAGCCCCTCAAAACCTGTGCGTAGGACAGCAAGGGGAAAATAGCAACAAGAAACAATGTGAAGAATGATGTCTTGTTAGATTTCATTTCATCAACACCATTACTTTTGTCCCGACAAGTCGGGATGTTGTTGTGGTTAACCGGTAGAAGTATACTCCGCTCGGCAAATCTTTTGCATCAAAGACAAGCGAATGTACGCCGGGGTTTAACTCACCATCCACCAGCGTTGCTACTTCTCTGCCAAGCAGATCAAAGACTTTCAGCGTTACGTACTCTCGGTGCGGGAGCGAAAAGCAAATGGTAGTGGCGGGATTAAAAGGATTAGGGTCGTTCTGCTTCAATTCGAATTGATGTGGTAATCCAGATTTTCCCTCAATATTAACACCTGTCAAAGGATTGTACTGTGGCAGCAGTGTATCTCGGATAAACTCATAAAGGGACATCCCATTAGAAAGTATACGCTTCTTGGTGTCCCAAAATGTCTGACCGATAGGATAGACGAACATGTACCCTGTTTCACCTGGATCGTTTGGATCGTAAGCTTGAAGCTTTGCCAGTGTAGTCAATGTATCAGCTTCCTCATCCGGGGAAAGTGTCAAGAACTGTTGCATCATCTGTGGAAAGTCGATATATAAGATATAGAGCTTTCGGTGTCTATCCGTTCTAAGCTGAGAAAGTCGCACAGAATCGGGTCTCCAAGTAACAGTTTGCGTCACATAATCAATGAGGCAGACGAACGAAGCAAAGGTAGGCGCTATTTCATCCGGAAGATTCTCGGTGGATGAGAAACTGCCATGCTCGCTGATGCCTATCCCTTGCCAGCCTTGAGCGTAGAGTTTCGTTAGAACATCAGCGACCTTATTGGGGTATTGTTGTATAGGGTTTGTGCCATTGAAAAAAACGAAGAGTCGTTAGCCGGATCATAAAAGTTCATACCGAGTCGTGGGTAGTATATCCGTCCATTGCTTGCCCTGTACAACCATGAACCAACAGATCCCGGCGGGAAACCCCCAGCTCCTTGTGCTTCTTGCCAGTAAACGAGATTCCCACTGGTGTCTCTGTAACGCAGTCTGGCATTCAAATCTGAAATAGGACCATTGTAAAGTCTATCTAAAACATCGGGGTCGGTTTCCCGAATCATCGTTAAGACAGTATCCGTTGTTTCATACTGTCGGCCATTTAGCCCGTCGAAACCCCACTGAAGAGTTGGTCCATCTATAACCTGAAGGCGGATAAAACGTTTACCGACTGGCGCTGTATGAACTTGCTGTGCAGCTGCCTCAGGTCCCCAGCTAAACAGCAATATCGACAGCATTACCAGAGCTGGTGAAATCCAAGTTGAATAAAAGATAACCAACGTCATTTTAGTTCTCCGTTTTTCTTTGTGAAGACATCTTGCAGTCTACGAGCAATGGTGAAGTGTGTAGCAAAGCTGTTGTAGTTCAGCGCAGTAGCGACTCGCACACTATCCTTCACAATGTTAAGATTCGCATCAAGCTTCGAAAGAAAGATTGCCGGAGGATTCACAGAAGTCCAAAGCACATACAGCGTGTCGTTCTTATCCATCGCCAATTTGGGTGAGCCTGCACCGATCACGAGATCCGTAGGCGAGAACCGTACTGGCGTTGGAAGCCACGTCGTTCCACCGTCATCTGAATAGTTGAGGTAATGTCCATAGACTTGATTCGGATTGGAGGGAATGACCTCTGATGTAGAGATGATCACCCGACCGGTCGATGTTACGACCATATTGTTGTAGAGAACGCCGCGTTGATTTGCGCTCGGATTGAATTTCGGAAGTGGGACTTCTGCCCCCCACCAGGGACCGACACCATGATGTCTCGATTGAGCAAAGCAGTGTGACCATACAGAAACCTCCGTCAGTAAGTGTGATAGAGTGCTGTTGACTATCGGTCCAGTTGTGCAACCGCTCAGTCGGATTCACAGGAATAGCATCGATAGCAGGGCAACCCCCGGCTTCACAATCGAACGGCCCCAACCGCCATGCAATGTTCCGCGTTCGCCTGAACGTGCGTTGCCGTTGCCTCTTCGGCTGCCGTCTCTCTGTCAAGGCATGTGCCAGAGCCGGTCTGCTCACCAAGCGTCAAAAACAAGCAAGAATGACGCTCGGTTGTGCGGGAATTGTTGTGAGAAATGCAGGGTGAATGTTGATCATGCAAAAGGACTCAGCAGAAAGGAGAGGAGAGGGAACACAAGGCTTGAGATGATCTTGCTTGGAAAGACTGCGTGCACAGCAGACGACCAATCGAACGGAAGGTCGGGTGCTTGTCGCCACGCCGACCTTCCATCCACCGCTTGATATGCACAGGCTCTTCAGTTCACCGCTACGGCATCGAGATGCAGTTCCGGGATTTTTAGCTTCTCGGATTCTTCCGCCGAACGAAGAGCAAGCTTCAACACATCGCCCATCTCTTTTACGAAGTGGAACGTCATCCCTTCGATCGCCGCCTTCGGGACTTCCTCCAGATCGAGTCGGTTGCGTTCGGGAAGGATCACCGTCTTGATGCCTGCACGATGCGCTGCGATCACTTTCTCTTTCACTCCACCGATGGGCAACACCGCTCCGCGCAGCGTAATCTCCCCCGTCATGGCAAGATCGTTACGCACCAAGCGGCCCGTGAGCAAGGAGGTCAGCGCTGTCAGCATCGCAACACCTGCCGAGGGACCGTCTTTCGGAATCGCACCGGCCGGCACGTGAACGTGGATGTCCAACTCCGATCGGAAGTTCTCGTCCAATCCTAATTCCTTTGCATGCGAAGCGATGAAGCTCAGCGCCGCTTGCGCCGACTCTTTCATCACGTCGCCCAACTGTCCTGTCAGCGTAAGGTTGCCCTTTCCTTTCATCTTCGTCGCCTCGATGAAGAGGATGTCGCCGCCGACGGGCGTCCAGGCAAGTCCGACGGCGATGCCCGGACGATCGATGCGCTCGGCAACATCGGGGAAGAACTTCTGTTGTCCGAGATATTTCGTGAGATTGTCTTTCTTGATAACTGCTCGTTCGATCTTCCCTTCTGCAACATCACGCGCTACGCCCCGTGCAATGGTTGCGATCTGTCGTTCGAGGTTCCGCACACCCGCCTCACGCGTATAACCCCTAATGATCTGTCGGAGCGCATCGTCGTCGATCTCTACCTGATCGGGCTGCAAGCCGTGCTCACGCAATTGCTTCGGGAGCAAGAATCGTCGTGCGATGTGCAGTTTTTCATCCTCGACATAGCTCGGAATCTCGATCACCTCCATGCGGTCACGCAACGCAGGCGGAATCGGTTCGATCATATTCGCCGTGGCAATGAACATCACCTTCGAGAGATCGAACGGAATCTCTAAATAGTGATCGCTGAACGTCGAGTTCTGTTCGGGGTCGAGCACTTCCAGCAGCGCCGCTGCCGGATCGCCGCGGAAATCGTTTCCGACCTTGTCGATTTCATCCAACATAAAAACAGGATTGTTGGAACCGGCTTTGCGCATTCCTTGAATGATTCTTCCCGGCAATGCTCCGATGTACGTTCGCCGGTGTCCGCGAATCTCCGCCTCGTCGTGCACACCGCCAAGCGAAAGGCGCACGAACTTCCTGCCCAAGGCGTTGGCGATAGACTTTCCGAGCGACGTTTTGCCGACACCCGGCGGGCCGACGAACACCATAATAGGTCCACGCATGTCGTTCTTCAGCTTGCGTACAGCAAGGTACTCGATGATGCGCTTCTTGACCTTTTCGAGGCCGTAATGATCTCGCTCCAGTACTTCTTGCGCTTCCTTGATGTCGAGATTATCCTCGGTGCTGACGTTCCACGGTAAATCCAAGATCCAATCGAGGTACGTCCGACTCACGGTATATTCAGCGGAGGCTGGATTCATTTGCGAGAGACGCTTCAATTCCTTTTCGGCAGCTTTCCGTGCTTCGTCCGGGAGCTGTGCCAGTTCGATGCGTTTACGGAGTTCGTTCAACTCCATATTCTCGTCGTCTTCGCCCAACTCCTTCTTGATCGCCTTCAACTGCTCACGGAGATAATACTCCCGCTGCATCTTGTTGATGCCGTCCTGCACCTCTGATTGGATTTTGCTGCCCAACTCCAACTTCTGAACGAGTTTGGTCAGCACAACCGTGGCCTGCTCGAGACGCTTTTTGAGATCGAAGGTCTCCAACACCTTCTGCTTCTCCTCGACCGACACCGGAATCATTGCAACAGCGAGGTCAGTCACCGCAGCAGGTTCTTCGGTGTTGAGAATGATGGTAAGATGTTCCTCGGACAAATTCGGCGACAACTCCACCGTTCTCTTGAACAGGTTCTTGATGTTGGTGGTCATCGCTTCGATTTTAATGTCCGCTTCCGGGATCTCGTCCACCGAACGTACCACTGCTTTGATGTACGGCTCGACATGCAGAATCGAAATGATTTGGACGCGATTCAACCCTTGCATCAACACGCTGCGCGTCCCGTCCGACAGGGTAAACTGCTTCAACACTTTCGCAAGCGTTCCAACCCAATAGATATCCTTCTCGCTCGGGTGTTCGATGCTGCCGTCAGTCTGGGCAACGATCACCACCAAGCCGTCGTCTTTGAGCGCCTCTTCGACGACGCGTATGCTACTTTCGCGTCCGATCGACAGCGGCAAAACTTGACGCGGGAAGAACACCGAGTTGCGTAACGGCAAGACGGGCAATGCTTGGGGAACTTTCGACTTTTTCATAAGCTCTCCTTTCGTTCAGAAACCTGCGGCGGACTCATCGTCTCATGCCCCCGGTCTCCATTGGATGGAACATCCCCTCTCGATGATTCGTTCACCACAATGTTCACACACACTGCAAAACACTGGGAGCCGAACAGCTCCACGCCCTTGCTCGGTGCGAGCAGACCGGCTGTCGGCTCCCGTGATTCCGTTCGAGGTTCAATTACTTCAGCTTCACTTCGATCTGCTTGCGTTTTGCTTCCTCCGCTTTGGGCAGCGTAATGCTCAGCACGCCATCACGGAACTCTGCCTCCACCTTGTCTTGCCGGACAGCGGTCGGCAATGTGAAGGAACGCTGGAACGAACCGTAGGTACGTTCGAGCCGGTGATAGTTGGAGTCTTTCGTCTCCTTCTCCTCCTTCTTCTCGCCGCGGATGGTGAGAACGTTGTCATGGAGGGTGATCTTCACGTCGTCTTTGCGTACGCCCGGAAGCTCCACCTTCGCGACGAACTCATCATCCTTTTCGATCAGATCGACTGCCGGCATCCACATCGTGGAGAGCAGATCGCCCTCATCCACAACGCCGCCGCGGAAGAATCGATCGAACATCCGATTGATTTCCTTCTGCATTTCAAGAATGCTGGAAGGAATGGTCGCAAGCTCACGAACGGGATTCCAACGGACTAACGACATAGTACCACCTCCTGATATGTTCATGGAATAGTTGGTCTCGACAATCGGCACACGCTTACCGAACCGGGATGGTTCGAGGTTTCACTTCCTCTTTCTTCAACAGTTTGATCGTCAGCACGCCGTCCGCGAAGTTCGCCTCGACACCGTTCCGGTCGATGCTGTCCGTCAGGTTGAACGTGCGTTCATAGACGCCGCCGCGGATTTCATCGTGCAGCACTTTCGCATTCTCATGCCGCACAAGTTCCACTGTGCCGCGTATCGTCAGTCTCGACTTGTCGATGCTGATGGAGATGGACTCCTTCGTCGCACCCGGCATGTCGAGCATCAGCACATAGGCGTCGTCGGTTTCGTAGATGTCCGTCAACGGCAGGATCGTCGCAACCGTCTCGGGCCTCTGCATCACCGCAGCGTCGTGCTTCACCATGGCAGTGTCATGTTTCGTGGACATCGCTCTCATCTCCTTTCGTATCACTTAGTGGATCGTGATCTCACGGGATCTCATCTCTTCGGCTTTCGGCAACACAACGTGCAGAATGCCGTTCTTCAGTTCAGCCGAAATCTCTTCAACTTTCACGCCTTTCGGCAGGGTGATCGAGCGAGTGAACTCGCCGCGTTGAATTTCATTGCGCAGCCAATGAGCCTTCTCCGGCAGCGCGTTGTCCTTGCGAGTACCGCTGATGGTCAGCACATCGTTCTCCAGGGAAAGCTTGAGATCTTCTTTCCGAACGCCGGGCATCTCTGCGAGCACCACATACTCGTTGTCTTTCTCGACAACGTTGATCGCAGGAGCATACCCTTCGTCGGTTACCCCTTCCGTAGAAAAGAACGTGTTGAACATGCGATCAATCTCGCGCTCGAAGTCCGCTATCTCTCTCCACAGCGGACGGAATGTCGGAAATCGTCGGACGTGCACTAACATGGTTGGTACCTCCTTTCATTCGGTTGTTGGTTTGGTATTTCTTCTTCCGCCTTCTTCTCCAACAACGGACATGCCACTCCGCTTGCTCGTTGGTTTGCAAGGAGTTCTCAACCATCTCGAACTCGGTTATCGGCGCATTGGTCAGAGAGACAGAGATACCGTGCAATTGTTTCAGACACGCAATGAAATCTCGGCAAGGTCTGGTGACAGTTCGACAAAGAAGTGATGAGAAGCTTGTGGAGGGAAACAAAAACCTGAGGGCATCACGCATCGCTACGGATGCCCTCAGTGAAGTTGGTTAGTTTGACGATCGTGACGTGTAGGACGCCGGGCGAAGAGTCAGAGTAAGATCTGCGACCAACTCCTCTCCTGCCAAAATAACTACCTCGCGTATCTGCACGTACGCTTCTTCGTACCGATACGCAGTGACGGTCGCTCCGCGTTTCTCGGTATGAGTAACAGCGACTCCTGCATGCCACATGCGGAGCGTGTACTTACCGGGCGGAACATCGCTCAATACGAATGCTCCGTCCTCATCGGTCACAGCACAGTAGGGATGATCCGCAACAAGAATGGCGCTCATCCACGGATGTCCTGCATCGCATGTGGCGTGGTAAATACCCGGCGCCGGGAAGCGCTCGGCTTTGACGACGGTGCGGAATCCTCTTATCGGCTGAGCGATGTTGAAGACCGTCCTCTCGTCGATGCCGCTGTCGGATGCCCGAACGTTGTGCAGCACCGCATCACTGTTGACGATGGTGAGATTCTCGCTGCGAGGCACCAAGAGCACGTGCGGGAAAAAATCGCAGCCGCGTTGATCAAGAATCGGCGATGCACTGCGGTCGAACTTTTTCCCCGCTGTTACGCCTTCCAACATCACGACCGCATCTGCAACACCCTTATTCTTGCCGATCACCAAACGCGGAGATGTTTTGGTCCGCCCACGTCGAGAGATGCATGTTGGTGACTGCCGCCCACTTGTCGGGTCCCATACCGAGTGCTTCGGCAGGTATGGGAAGAACCGGGTCGGTCGCGGGTGAGCCCGAGAGGAGTCGCGATTCATCCAGGACGGGACCGTGAGGACCGAGCTTCTTCGGGGTGTGGCAGTCGCTGCATCCACCAAGATCGACGAGATACTTTCCTCTCGCGACCACCTTATCGGTCGCTGCCGACTGTTTTTGTGCGAGGCTTTGACTCAGCAGCGCCGAGACGAGAAAAACACACAGCCGTACAACCCGCAGAGTTTGCATGTGTTGCTTCTTGAATTGGTTATTGATGGTTAGTTAGGCACAGCTGGAGATCACAGCTCGATATCGAAAAAGACAAAGAACGGAACTGCCGATGACGAGAACGTTCTGACGGAGCGTGGTGCTCCTTCCGTGGAACAACCTTCCGGGTTTGATATAGAGTGGAACACTCCGCTCCTGCCCCGTCGCGCATGAAGTCAACAAGAACCAGGCGAGCGAGCAGCGGATGGATATTCTCATTGTGTAAGAGAGATGAAGTTTCTGGTGCGACCAGCGACGGGATACGATATCATTCCTCCCCATAAAACACAAGGATAGCAGTACATCGGCGCAACATTTTTTCGCCGCTGCGCATTGTCATCATCGAGTTCAGAATCAGACTGCTCAGCCACGAGCAGCCTAAGCTTCCTATTCTCGGCGAACAATGCAGAACGTGTTACGGACGATGTCTTACTTCCTTCCTTTGAGCGACTCGTCATCTTGGCGAGGTGCTCATCAAGCCTTCTTCCGAGATGAGGTAACAGAGGAGAGCTTCGACGATCGCGCCCATTTCGAGTTCACGCGGATGCACCTTGTCGATCGTATCGTTGTCCGAGTGATGGTAATCGAAATAGCGATGGTTTTCGGGGACGAGACCGAACCCTGCCACTCCGGCGTTGACCAACGGCGAGATGTCCACACCGGCGTAACCGGGTCGGATGCGTCCTGCGTCCAACATGTCGAACAGCGCTTGCCACTGGAGGACACGGTGCAGAAGGAGCGAGTCTCCCGCAACGCTGAAGCCGCGCGGCGTATGTCCGCCCGCGTCCGATTCGATCGCCGCTATGTGTGTTTCTCCTTTTCGTTCCGGGGCTAATGGATATGCGCGGCCCCCACGCAATCCGTTCTCCTCGTTCATGAACATGACCGCCCGAATGGTGCGTTTCGTTTTGACACCGATCTTTTTCAGAAGATGAAGCGCTTCGATCGCTTGCACGCATCCTGCGCCATCATCGTGTGCGCCTTGCCCTTTGTCCCACGCGTCGAGATGCCCGCCAACCACGATAATCTCATTCGGCTTTTCCGATCCTCGTAGTTCACCGACGACGTTCGCCGACTCGACGTCGAGTAACGTCTTGGGCGTAAGTTTGAGATGAAGGCGAAGAGAGGGATTGCGTTTGAGATACTCGCTGAGTTGATGTGCATGCAACGTGCTGATGGCGGCGCCGGGAATTTTTCTCACCGAATCGGCATAGTTCATCGCGCCGGTATGCGGCTTGTCGTCGATCGCCAGTGTCATCGAACGAACGAGCGCCGCCACGGCGCCGAACCTTGCCGCCTCGATTGCACCGCGACTCCGCTGATCGACTGCTCCGCTGTACGCCTCGAACGTATTGAGCTTTGTGGGGTCCATGGGGCGATTGAAGAAGACAATCTTCCCACGCACACGCTGCCCCAGGGCACGCAGCTCATCGAAGCTCTTGACCTCAACCACTTCCGCTTGCAGTCCCGTATCCGGGGTCGCAACGCTGCCTCCGAGTGCGCAGACGTCGAGCGTCTGCAGGCGCATCAGTTGCGGCATGTGTGTCGCTTGCGGGATGATCCAACATTCTTCTTCTCCGCGAACCCACCGAGGCACCATCACTTTTTCCAGATGCACATTTTCAAATCCGCGCTCTTCCATCATCTTCTTGGTGAGCGCTACGGCAACGGCAGCACCTTCTGAACCGCTCAAGCGATGCGGCGCTTGCGTTGTCAACTGCTCCAGCATCGCGTACGCACCTACGTGGGTGAGACCTGTATCGACCAACTGCTTCACAAGCGGCGCGTACCGTGCGATCAGTTCTGGTGCATCCTTGTCGTGCACCGTGTGTTGTTGTGCAAGCGTTGATGGAAGAACGACGAGCGAAAAACCGATGACGAGGTGTTTGCACTGCATACTGTAACGAACCCCGATCCTTTTATACAAACACTGTTGTTCCTATGCGTAGCGTTGACGCATCCCGGGAATGAGATATTCCTGGAAAGCTCGATGTTGATCGTATGCCGGTGACCATCCCCAATCGTGCCGGGCAGCGGAGTCGTCAACGTCTTCGGGCCACGTATCGACGATCGCTTGGCGTTTGTCGTCGGGCGAAAAGCGGATCACCGCGCCGGGAAAGGCTTGCTTGACGATCTGAAAAATTTCTCCTGCGGTGGGACTGAAGCTGCCGATGTTGTACACGGTGTTCGTGAGACGATCTTTCGGCGCGTCGTGTAACATGCGCAGTGCCGTAATAGCATCCGGCATTGCCATGAAGGGGATGCGCACTTCTTCACGCACGAAACATGCATAGGGTTTGCCTTGCGCCGCCGCATGCAGCATTTCGGGCGCGTAGTCGCTGGTACCGCCGCTCGGAACCGTGACTGCGCTGATGAGGCCCGGAAACCGGATCGCGCGAAAGTCCACCCCACCACTCGGCGTCTGATCCGATGCGAGTTGCCGATAGTGCTTCGAGTAGTAGCGACCGAGGTGCTCGCAATAGAGTTTGTTGACCCCGTACATGGTGGTGGGATAGTTCCATTCCCATTCTTTGATCTTGCCGACACGTTTCTTCGTCTCTCGATCCGGCAGACCATAGACAGCGATGGAACTGGGAAACATGAACTTGACGGGCTGCCCGTGCCAACGCGACTGCTCGATGGCAAGCTTGAGCAGATTCAGCGTCCCCT
Source organism: Ignavibacteria bacterium (assembly GCA_040290295.1). GTDB lineage: Bacteria > Bacteroidota > Ignavibacteria > UBA10030 > UBA6906 > CAADGV01. Next base: position 25,476 of record PSMW01000029.1, on the reverse strand, counting down.
CGACATTCACGCGGTGTGCAGCTTCCGGCGTAAACTCTGCTCGTGTGGAGAGTAGTGCTGCAAGATGGTAGATGGTGTGCACCTCGTATTCGCTTTGCATCCGCTCCAGCAGGCGAGTTTCGAGAATATCGCCGGTGATGACATCACTGCACTTCGGTCGCAGCACTTCATCGATGGGGCGTACGTCGAGAGCGATGATGTCGTAGTCGCCGTTAAGGGCAAGCGCTTCGATCAGGCCATGGCCCATTTCCCCGTTTGCGCCCGTGACCAACACAGCGGGCTTGCGAATGGTCGCACTCATACAAGCATGAACCTCAAAGAATCTGAAGGAGGAAGGCTTCGCAGAACATTGAATGGAGAGTTGGTCAAGGGGAAGGTGCGCATCTGCATCACGGTGAGCGAGAGGAACGTTCAGTTCACCCAATGAGGTTTGCCCGGAAAGCTCGCACCGCGCTTCCCCTCAGGTAAGGTGAGATACGTAACCCATTCGATCAACTGGCGAGCCGGACTTGCTTTCGGCAAGAAGGCTTCGTATCGCGGGTCGCGCACGACGGTCAGCGTTTGCTCGTCGTTGTATCCCGATACAAAAAGGAAGGGAAGCTTCTCGAAGCGGGGCATCTCCCGCACCGCACGGTGAAGCTTCCTTCCGTCCATCACGGGCATATAGACGTCGGCAATGATGATGTGGGGTTCGATGATCGTCAGCTTGCGAAGCGCTTCTTCGCCGTTCTCCGCCAAGAACACTTCGTGCCCTTCCGCGCTCAATACCTCGCGTAGCGTCAATCTGTAGCTGGGTTCATCATCGACAACAAGGACTGTCATCGCGTTGCCTTCGCCGGTTCGTTGCCGCATGCGTTATTTCTTGTCTCCTTCCTTGACCTCGGCTTTCCTCTCAGCCTTTGCTTCCTCGCTCTTCACAGATGATGAAGCGCCCTTTGCCTCGCCTTCTTTCATCTCCATGTCAGAACATTCCTTTGCACCCTTCATTTCGCCCGAGCAGCAGGACTTCAATTCTTTCTTCGGCGTGGAAGTCTTCTTCGTTTTCTCGCCAGACCCGTACGCAAAGGCGATGGCAAGCGCAAACACTGCAGCGACCACAATGGACAACACGAGACGGATCTTCATAGGTTTCTCCCTTTGGTAGTTTGAGTGTGAACAGTAACGTTGGTAGATCAATATACAACAAATGATGCTCAGTTCCGAGTGGACGGCAAGGTTCGTCACCTGTCTCCTCGCTCCATGGTTCTACTCAGTGCCTGTAGTCGCGTTCGTTCCCCAGTCGAAGCTCTAACTGTACTCGCCGCCGAGCATAAAGGAGACGGTCAGTTGAATGCCCCGAACATTTCGATACAGGGGCATTTGCGCGAACGCTCGAACATGGCTGGGTCCATCGTAATACGAAAGAGAGGGAAGCACGTCGTGGTACGTTCCTGCCGTTGCGGAGAGGATTCTTTGGCTTGCAAAATCCTGCCATGCAAACCTGCTGCGCACCAGCAGCGACAGGGCGTAATGCTCATCGAAATAGTACTCGCCGCCCAGACCCGCTACCACTTCATCTCCAATCCGATAGCCATCGAAGTTCGTTCCTGCGTAGCGATACGCTGCCGAACCGATGATGCGCGCGCCAGCTTCAGGAAATGACAACGCGGTGAACGCCCACGCAAGAAGCGCGACAGCACCGGTCCCCGGTTGCAAATCGATGGAAAGTTGCGCGTTGTTTTGCTCGTTGGTGAAACTCCCGGTCGGCATACTCACGCCAACAGCCAATTCCCACGGCGACGTGATCGTCGGTCGGACGAATGGATACTTCGCCAACACGGTTGCGTCGCCGATGCCCGACGAACCGAAGGAAGCAGTCTCGGTCAGTCCGGTCACAGCATTGCGCACGGTGATCTCACGAGTTTTGTCGGCAAATGGTAGCACAGCGTAAAGAGAAATGCCCGGCACGATGCCGTATTCGATCTGCAAAGCGAGATAACTGACGCTCGCTGTTCGTTGCAAAGGGTCGGCGATGCGCCGAGTCTCTTGGTACGCTGTGGTGAGCGAGTTGAATTAATAATTGATACCGATAGCCAAACGGCGATGCTTCAGAACGCCTCTGGTCGCCCCTCCGAGCGACGCGGCACCAACGGTACAGCAACCTTGCGCTTCAGCGCGCGGTGCACAGAGAAGGATACCACCCGACAGCATCACCATGCCAACAAAAGCTTGCACACGCGACGGTCTCATCGGCGAACAATCAGTAGTTGATGAACACATCGACGCGCGCGGCCGAGCTTCCGCCGGCATTATCCTTCACGATCACTTGCACGAAGTTGGGTCCCCGGCAACAGAACGACGCGGTGAATCGCACAGACGCTCCTTCACCTATGATGTCCCCTGTCGATGCCGACCACGTATACGTTAGGGGGCTGATTTTCCGGATCGCTTGCCACGACCGTGACAACAGCACTCGAGCCGACATCGATGGCGGCCGGCGCAGCGGTAAGCGATTCAATGACGGGATTGCGATTGCCGGCGTTGCCCTGATCGTCCGCCGTCGGGTGAACACATGCGAATGCCCATGAGGTGATGCCGACTATGAACGATCGTTTCACCACTCCCATCCTGATCCTACAAGAATGCTTTGATGACGCGCTCGAAATCTGTTTTGTTCATATAGCCCACATGCTTGCGAGCGATGTTGCCGTTCTTGTCGATGATGAACGTGGAGGGGATAGCATCGATGCCGCCATACGCATCTGCCAACGCGCCGTCGCCGATAACAATCGGATAATTGATCGGCATCCGCTCCAGATACGGCTTCACGACATCCCACCCCTCCTGATCGAGCGACACGCCGACGATCTCCAGCCCTTTGGATTTATATTGATTATAGACTTCCATGAATCCCGGAATCTCTCTCCTGCAGGGGCCGCACCATGTTGCCCAGAAGTTTATGACGACGACTTTTCCTTTCAGCTTTGCCAGTTCCACAAGTTTTCCGTCTTGAGCTTTCAATTTGAAATTTGGTGCCTTCTGAGCCACGGCATCGCCGGTAACATGCAGTGTTGCTACCAGCACGAAAGCAAGAATACCTGTCAACGACATGAGGTCTCCTGTTGTTGGTTGGGAATGAATTCTCAAACAGTATAACAAAATATAAGACGAAATGTTCCTGCACATACACAACCTCAAGGTTTCTCGCGCTGCACGTTGAACATGACTGCAGCATCTGCTATCTTACGTCATGCTTACCCCTCCACAACAGCAAGCACTCGATTCCACGCGTCACCTCTCGGTTACTGCCAATGCGGGATCGGGCAAGACAACAGTTTTAGTGGAACGCTACGTCCAGCTTCTTCTCAGCAGCGCTGCGCACGTCAACGAGATTGTCGCCATCACCTTCACCGAAAAAGCTGCGAGTGAATTGAAGCGGAGGATTGCCGACCATATTTGCCAACGCATGCACACCGCGCACGATGGCCACACGCGCGCACGTCTCGAGGCGTTGCGCGAGGAACTTTCCGGTGCAATCATCTCGACGATCCATTCGTTTTGCGCACGCATTCTGCGCGAGTATCCTGTCGAGGCTGATGTCGATGCCGCTTTCACGGTTTTGGATGAAATGGATAAGGCAGGGATTCTCCAACGGGCGATACGTGAGGCGTTCGAGACGATATTGCGAGGCATGCACCCAGACGTGCGACGCGATGATCTCTTCGAACTCTTACGAACCGTGGGAAAATCGAAGGCGCTCACGATTGTTCACGCATTGGCAACAAAGCGTGATCTCGTCGAACGATGGCTTTCCTCGGGCGGTATCTTCGAACGGGAAGACAAAGAAGTGCTGCAATGCTGGCGTTCTACCATCATCGACCTGGTCGAGCGGGTGTTGAGCCGACCCACGCTCGAAGAAGATCTCGAAACGTTGGGGTCGAACGTTGTCGGTGAACAAGCCTCCGCCCTACGCTCACAGCTCGAGCACTTTCGGAGCGCCGATTCATTAGCTGAGCGTTTGCAGACATTCTACGAACTTTCTCAAGCGCTCCTCACGCAGAAAGGCGAGCCGCGAAAGGCGGTGTTCGAGAGTGCTACGGAAGATGTGGCAAGAGCCGCCAAGCGCGTCAGCACGCTTGCCAATCGAGTCCAACCGTACATCGATTTCTTATGCAAGAACGACGATGGGAACCATCCGTTGCTTTTGCGATACGTACGTCTCCTGCTTCGTGTCTATCAAGACGCTGAACGGCGTTACGCCGAAGCGAAGAACGAAGGCGCTTATCTTGACTTCGACGACTTGCAACTCCGCGTGAAGGACCTGCTCAAGAACGAGAACGTTCGGCAGAAGCTCGCGCAGCGGTTCAAGTACATTATGGTCGATGAGTATCAGGACACCAACCTGCTCCAATACGAAATCCTGCTCCCGCTGCTCGCCGGTCTCAGCAGAGGCAACCTGTTCATTGTCGGCGACCCCAAACAATCCATCTTCGGATTCCGCGACGCCAACGTTGCCGTCTTCAATAAAACGAGGCGCGACATTTGCCACATCTCGGGCGAGGAAAGTGCGGTAACGTTGGGAGAGAGTTTCCGCATGCTGCGCAATGTCGCGGCGTTCATCAACGTCCTCTTCTCCTCGATCATGCAAGCCGAAGACGATCCGCACAAAATCGGCTACGAGCCGCTGGTCTGCGGCAGACAGAGCGCAGCCGAGGGAAGAGTCGAGCTGATCTTAGCACAATCTCATACCGAAGCAGCGTTGGCGCTACCCTCCGAGGTGGAGTTGGTTGCGAAGCGAATTCTTCAACTCCATCAAACGGGTTATACGGTACTCGACAAGCGAGAGACGGAGCGGCCCATAGAGTTCCGGGACGTAGCGATCCTTTTGCGTAGCCGCACACATCTCGGCGAGTTGGAGGAAGTGCTCGTGCGGCACCATATTCCGTATGTGGTTAGCGGAGGTGTGGGATACTTCCAGACCCAAGCGGTGTACGATTTTTACCATTACTTTCGTTTCCTCCTCAACACCGAAGATGAGCTTGCCCTGGTGGGCATTTTGCGTTCACCCTTCTTCAGTGTTTCGGATGCGGGTTTGTTCGCGTTTCGCTTAAAGACCCGTTGGATCCCGTTGTGGGAAGCACTGTGCACTCAGAACCCGGGAGGCGAAACCTTTGAGCAACTGGCGCGAGCAACACAGATGTTGAAGCAGGATGTGGCAATCGCATCGCGGCTTACGGCACCGGAACTCATCGACCGAATCATGGAGCAAACGGCATACATCGGATTTGCTGCCGGAACCGCTCGCTCGGAACAACTCCTCGCCAACATCGAAAAGCTTAAACGCGTTGCCCGCGAGTATGCGGCACGAGGTTTCACAACCCTCTACGATTTCACTGCACGGTTGCAACGCCTGATCGAAGAGGAAGAAGCAGAAGGTCAAGCGACCGTGGATATAAAGGCGGATGCTGTGCGCGTCATGACGATTCATGCAGCGAAGGGCCTGGAATTTCCCGTCGTGTTCGTGCCATTCCTCGGCAGAGGATTCCGATCCGATCCCGAACCGTTTCTCGACGAACGACTCGGCTTCGCCTTCCGACCGGCGGAACGAAAAGAAGACATGCCGAACGTGCCGATGGTCGAGCTGTTCAAGCGATTGGCTTTCGAGAAGAGCATTGCAGAAGAAAAGCGCATCTTCTACGTCGCGTGCACTCGAGCGCAGGATCTGCTGGTTCTCTCAGGCACGATTGCCCAGAGACTTCCGAAAAGCTACCAGCAATGGTTGGTAGATGTGTTGGGACTCGACGCCCACCATCTCCCGGCACAACGAACCTTCAACGTTCGGACCGATTGTCTCCGCTTGGGCACGAACGGTTACGAGAAAGAAACGATCCAACACCCACTGACCGTGCACATCCTTCGCAGTCAGGAGATCGTCGCCGACGTGCCCTTGGAGCCGCGACCTGTGCACCCACCTCAAGAGCCGCGACGAGTGATGATCCAGAGGATTTCACCCAAAGAAGGTGGTGAGATTTTTTCGGCAACAAAGATTCGAACGTACGCAGAGTGCCCATCGAAGTACTACCTGCGCTACATCGTGGGCTTGCCGATCTCCACGGTTCGTCTGTTCAACGATCCCTTCGACGATGAAGGCGATGTGGAAATCCCGCGTGATCTCCGCGGCAGAGCATTCCATTACGCAATGCAGCATATCGACCGTCTCTACGACAGCCGGGATTTACTCGTCGAAGAGGTACGCCGCTTCGTGAGGCGCGACTCAACGGCCGTTCTCTCGGAGCCTTCGTTAGAAATCGAATCGCTCGTCGAACGTGTTCTCGGCGTTGTGCGTTCCGATTTCTGGCAAAAGCTTCAGTGCGGCAGCGAACACCGCGCGGAATTTACCATCATGACGAAGCTCGGAGCTGACATTCTTCTGGGCACGATGGATCGAGTGTATCGCGGCGCTGACGGCGTATGGTCGGTGGTGGATTTCAAAACCGACTCGCTTGCCCAGGAATCGATTGAACAGAAAGCCGACCGTTACGAGACGCAACTCAAATTCTACGCATTGTTAGTGAGCAAGTACTTCTCCGCGCATCCTCTTCGAGCATCTTTGCTCTTCAGTGAAAGGCCTGAGCAACCTGTTCAATGGTTGTATAAGCAAGACGATCTCCACCAATTCGAGCAAGAGATCCTGTCAACGATTTCGCACATTCGCTCGGGCGATTTCCAATTTGTTGGAGGGCCATGCTCTTCTTGTCCGTTCCTTCCACAGGGTTGCCTTTGGCATTCAGGCTTAAGCGCAGGCTCACTTCCATCACGTGATTCCGCGTAAAATCCCCATTGCCATATAAGGGGTTAGAGGACCTCATCTCACAAACAACTTGCATTTCTCGTTTTTCCTCGATTTATTGAAGCGAAGTTTTTTTGCAGGCAGTCTCGTTCAGTTACAATGGGATTCTCCATGCTCGATCAGAGTCAATACCAAAACATTCTCGAGAGTATCAGTGGGGGTTTCTTTGCGTTGGACGGCCAGTACCGCATCACCTACTGGAACCATGCTGCGGAGGTGGGAACAGGCCTTTCGGCAGCAGAGGTCATCGGCAAAAACGTGTTCGAGGTCTTCCCAAATGCACAGGGAACACCTCTTGCCGATAAGTATCGACTGGCGATGGACACAAAAACTTTCCAGAGTTTAGAGACCGCCTACAGAGACGAGCGATACGAAAAGTGGTATGACGTGCGCATCTATCCCGCCGCCGATGGGCTGTCGGTCTTCTTTCAAGACATCACCGAGCAGAAGCGTGATCAACGACAGAAGGAACTCCTCGTCGAAGTCTCGAAGGCGATCACGTCTGCGGTGCAACTCGATGAACTCTGTTTCCAAACCGCCGAGAAGATCGCGCGCCTTTTCGAGATACCCGGGAAGTTTGTGTGCATCTATCTGTACGATCCGAAAGGGAAGCAAATACGCATGGTTGCACCCGCATTGCTCGACGCGGAGTTTTCACCCGAGATCGTGCACCAACGTGTGTGCGAGGACGCTTACTTCTTGCCCGCCCAAGCAGCCCATCACCAGCGTGTGATCGTTACCGACGATCTGCAGGAAAGCTCGGTCGCTGAGGTTTTTCCCGAAGAGATCGAACGCCTCCGACTCAAGACGCTCATCGTCGTGCCGTTGGTGGTGCAAGGCGAAGTGCAGGGCGTACTGGAAGTCATGACGATCAAGGCGAAGCCCTTCGTCGATGGTGAGCTGGAACTTCTCTCGGTTGTTGCGAACGAGTTGGCAAGCGGCATGAGTCGCAAGCGATTGATCGATGAGTTGCGCCGCAAAAACGTCGAGTTGGAGCACCAAACGTTGAAAACACAGGAAGCCAGCGACACGCTGAAAAAGTTTCTCGCTACATTCAGCCACGAGTTGCGCTCGCCGCTCAATTCGATCATCGGCTTCTCAGAGCTACTCGCAGCGCAGTTCGACCAGCTTCCGCCCGAATCGGTGCAGGAGTTCATGAAGAACATCAATGCCAGCGGCAAGCATCTGCAACACATCATCAACGACATTTTGGACCTTTCGAAGATCGAAGCCGGCAAATTGGACCTACACATCGCCAGTTATCCCGTCAGCTACTTCGAAGAGAGTGTGCGGCGCGTGCTGGCTGCACCTCTAAAAGAAAAGGACATCCGTCTGGAGATCAACTTCACTCCTGAAGTTGAGGAAATTGTGGTCGATCAGACCCGCTTCCGCCAAATCTTGATCAATCTGGTGGGAAACGCCATCAAGTTCAGTCGTCCGGGAGGGCGTGTCGTTGTTTCATCGGAACGCATCGACAACGACATCCATTATGAGGTGCGCGATGAGGGAGTGGGAATCAAACCTGAGGAATTGCACCATCTGTTCAAACCCTTCCGCCAGGGTTCGAACACGCGCGAACTCAACGCCCAAGGTATCGGCTTGGGGTTGGCGATAACGAAGAAGTTGGTGGAACTGCATGGCGGATCGATTTGGGTGGAGAGTGAGTACGGGAAAGGCACCACCGTGCGTTTCCGCATCCCGATGGTGATCGACGCTACCTCCGAACAATTGAAACAAGCAGAAATGCTATTGGATGCGTTGAAGCGAGAGGCACAGCACGAACCTTCGGGCGCCACGCCGCTCGCGCTGATCGTCGAAGATTCGCCGCACGCCGCCGAGCTCCTCCGCCGCTACATCGAATCGGCAGGCTATCGCGTCGAGATCGCACACGATGGTGCAGAAGCCGTCGAAAAGGCGAAGCACCTTCATCCCAACGTCATCACGCTCGATCTGCTTCTGCCCATGAAAGATGGCTGGCAGGTAATGAGAGAATTGAAACGCCATCCCTTGTGCAAGCATATCCCCATCATCATCGTTTCGATCATCGACGAGAAGAACCTCGGCTTCAGTCTTGGCGCCGTCGATTACTTCGTCAAACCCGTCAACAAAGAAGAACTCCTTGAGGCGATGGATCGCGTGCGCTTGCAGTCTCACGGCGACGGCAAGCCGCCGAAAGTTCTCATCATCGATGACGATCGCGCCGCCACCGACCTCGTCGAGGTCATCCTTAGCAACGAAGGCTATCAGGTCTTGAAGGCACATCAGGGCAAAGAAGGGCTTGAGCTTGCCACACGCGAGAAGCCCGATGTTATCATCCTCGATCTCATCATGCCCGAAATGTCGGGGGTGAATGTTGCCTATCATCTCAAACACCATCCGACGACACGCACGATTCCTATCATCGTCCTGACTTCGATGGAGATCGACGATCAGCTCCATGCCCAACTTGGTCGGTACGTGTCGGGATTGATGAGCAAGTCCTCATTCACAAAGAAGGACTTGCTCAAGGAGATCGGCAACATCGAAAGTCTTCGTTGATTCTCTCACCGCCGTCCTTTCGTGATGGAAGTGTTCGCGCGGTATGTCGCCGGCTTCCTTGACATACCTTGAGTGAATAGTTATATTCTGAACACGTAAATCACGAAGAACAATTCAGACGTGCGTCTCCATGTCCACTCCAACAACCTACAAAAAGCCACTCGGCGTTGGTCAGGTCGCGACCATTTGCAGGGTGAGCAAGAAGACAGTTCTGAATTGGATTTACGACGGTGCGCTGAAAGCGTTCACCACCTATGGCGGGCATTACCGGATTTGGCCCGTCAACCTCAAGAAATTCCTCGACGCCTCGGGCATGGATATCCCCTTCGACTACGTCGATGATACCATCACCCACATTCTCATCATCGACGATGAAAAACCATTTGCCCAGATGCTCACGAGCGTGATCACGGCGGAACTCCCCACTGTCGATGTCTTCACGACCGAGGACCCGTACGAAGGCGTTCTTCTCATCGGCGAGCGAAAGCCTCATCTCGTCATCTTCGATGCGCGCATGCAACACATCGATGGCATGCGGCTGTTGGCCCTTCTTGGTAAACGCAAAGCGACCCACGGCATCAGGGTGCTTGTCGTATCGAACCACGTGACGGCGGAAACGAAAGAGCAGTGGACAAAGGCGGCGGCGGATGCTGTGCTCGACAAGCAAGTGGATGTCAGTGTGCTCGTCCGGACTGTCGCGACGCTCGCACGGTCGGATGCACACGAGTTGCAGGAATTGTTGGCAGTGAAAAAAAACAATCGGGGGAGATCATGACATCGTCGTCAGAAGGCGACTTGCAGAAGCAAGTAGAGAATTTAAAAGCGGGGATTCGCGAAGTTGCCCATGAGATCAACAATCCTCTTGGCGTTATGCGCATGGCGTTGTACATGATGCAGGCACACAAGAACGATCAGCAGAAGCAAGAACATTATTGGGAACTTCTCAATGCGAGCATCGAGCGCATTGAGGAAGGTTTGAAGCGTCTCCGCGCTCTGCGGGAAAATCCCCAAGCCCCTCCTCCGCTGCCGCCCCAAAGCACCTCATGAGCAACTCATCGAACCAAAACACGTACACCAGCAGAGGGCCGACAACCAAATGACGATGATGCAACGTCGATGAATCGAACCGCTATTGTCAAGGCTGCTGTCGCGTGTGCAGTCCTTTTCGTTCTTGGATGTCGAGACACGCCGACCATCACAACCAGTTCGCCTGAAGCCAAGCGCCGGTACAACGAAGGCGTGGCTCTTTTGGAAAAGTTTTACCTTCCCGAAGCAAAACAATCGCTTGAAGAAGCCGTCCGGCTCGACACCGGTTTCGCCATGGCGTATGCACGCTTGGCGTTGTTGTATCAACGGGCGGGGAGCGAAGATACGGCGCGGTTCTACGTCGGTCGGGCAATGCGTCACGCTCAACACGCCGGCGCTTACGAGCAATTGTTCATCCGCATGCTCGATCATGTTCTTCACTTCCGATACGCCGTCGCATTGCGAACCGCCGACACGCTTACCGAACGTTACCCGAACAATGCGGAGGGATTTGTCTTTCGCGCCGACTTGTTGGAGATAAACAAGCAAGCCGACGCCGCGCTCGACATGTACAAGCAGGCGGTCAAGGTCGATCCTTCGTACGCTCCGGCGGCGATGTCGCTGGGCTACGCTTACTCGACGCGAGGAAACGAAGCGGAAGCGATAAAATCGATGCAGCGCTATATCGAGCTCGTGCCCAATGCGGCAGACCCACGAGCGAGCTTTGCGGATATCCTGTTGCGCACCGGTCGGTATGCAGAGGCATTGGAACAGTATCGGACATCGCTCTCCCTCAAACCCAATTACTGGTACTCGCAACGACGCATCGGTGACGTGTACGCTATTCTCGGTCGTTTGAACGACGCAGCGCGACAATACGATTCTGCTGCAATCAGTTCGCTCCAGCATAGCCAAGCACAAGCCGACCGCGTGGCGACGGAAGGATGGCTCCAATTGGGACGCGGGCAATGGGCAGATGCACTTCGGCAGTACGACCGAGCCTTGTCATTGGATAGCACCAACTTCCGAGCGGCTGTGGGCCTTGTGCATGCTCTGGTGAAGTTGAATCGCCGCGACGAGGCTGAACGAACCCTGGAGCGCATTCAGAGCGAACTCCTCAAAAGAAACCTTACGTCGTCGCCGGTGATGATGCAGTGGTATCTGCTTCGATCGCATGCCTTGCATGAGTGGGGCAGGCTCGACGATGCCTTGGCGGCATGCGACAGCGCCCTCCAATTCGGCTCCGAACTAACACGAGCAGAGGTGTACCACCAGCGTGCAAAGATTCAGCTCGCCAAGAAGCAGTACGATCATGCCCTCGACGCATTGGAGGAGGCGCTCCGGTTCAATCCTAACAATCCCGAAGTCCTTCTGACGCTTGCCCGTGTGTACGCAGCATCAGGCGACACTGTGATGGCACGGGAGATCGCCAACCGCTTGCTGGCGTTGTGGAAGGATGCTGATAGCGACTTCCTGCCTCTGAAGGAGGTTCGCTCGATCTTGAGCCAACAACGCCATGCTTCCCTTCGATCGCCGGGGTGAGGTTGTGATTCTCCATCTTGCTTTTCCTCGATGCGTTCCCTATTATTCACTCGGTTTTCTACTCGGTGTTCTTCTCCGCTCCCCACAGTACCTTGATGTGAGATAGTCTCGAACGATTTCCGGTCGCGTTGCACACGGAAGGAGCCATGAAACAACCAACAACACTCAACGAACTTCTCGAGTACCACCACGCGTTGTATGGGCGTCCTAGGCAGCTCAACTATAAAGTGCAAGGAGCTTGGGTAGGCTTCTCTTCCGACGAGATCCTTGCTCATGTTCGACGGCGGGCATTGGGATTGTACAGCCTCGGCGTCCGCAAAGGAGACCACGTCGGACTTCTCGCCGACAACTCTCCCGAATGGGTAATGTCCGACTACGCCATCCTGGCGAATGGGGCGGCAACAGTACCGCTCTACGTTACACAGTTGGCGGAGCAAATCGAATACATCCTCCGCGATGCCGATTGCTCGATCCTGATGGTCTCCAGCCTGAGTTTGTTCAACAAAGTCAAACCCATCATCGAGCACGGATTTCTCAAGCGCGTCGTCATCTTCTCACCGTTCGCTGAAGGAGAGCAGATCATTACACTGGAGGAACTTGAGCGAGAAGGCGAAGCCATTGACAAGTCCCAACCGACGCTCTACGACACGCTCCGCCGTCCCGTACAGCCCGATGACGTCGCGACCTTGATGTACACATCGGGCACGACAGGCAAGCCGAAAGGCGTACTGTTGACCCATCGCAATCTCGTCTCCAACGCCATCGACGCAGGCGCCGACTTCGAGTGGCACCCCGCTACCGATGTGGTGTTCTCACTCCTGCCACTCTCGCATATCTTCGAGCGGACGATGATCAACATGTATCTGTACCATGGTGTACCGGTTTGGTTTGCAGAGTCGATCGAGAAGGTTGCCGAGAACATTCAAGAAGTCAAGCCCACGATCATGGCAACCGTGCCGCGTATGCTCGAAAAAGTGTACGATCGCATCCTCCTGAAGGGGAGTGAACTGACGGGCATCAAACAAAAACTCTTTGCGTGGTCCCTGGCGTTGGCAAAGCAATACGATCCGTGGATTGGCCATCCCTTGTGGTATCGCCTCCGCCTGAAAATTGCCGACGTGTTGGTGTTCTCGAAGTGGCGTGCAGCGCTTGGCGGGTGTTTCCGTCTCATTCTCTCCGGCAGTGCGCCGTTGCATCCCGAACTTGCGCGCGTGTTTCTTGCTGCGGGCCTTCCGGTGATCCAGGGCTATGGCCTGACCGAAACCTCTCCCGTTGTCACCGTCAATCGCAGTGGCCGCAACAAGCTCGGCTCCGTCGGCCCGCCGATCGATCATGTCGAGGTCAAGATTGCCGACGACGGGGAGATTCTCGTGCGCGGTCCTAATGTCATGAAAGGATTCTTCAATGCGCCCGAGCAAACTGCTGCAGTCTTCGACGGCGAGTGGTTCAGGACAGGTGATGTAGGGTACCTCGATCAGGATGGCTTCCTGTTCATCACCGACAGAAAGAAGGACCTCATCAAAAAATCCAGCGGCAAGTTCATCGCTCCGGGTCCGATCGAAGCGAGCCTTCGCAACAGCCGCTACATCGAACATGCTGCGGTCATCGGGGAAGGGCGCAAGTTCGCGATCGCGATTCTTTTCCCGAAATTTCAGAACCTCCAGCAGTGGGCGCAACAGCATCAGATTCCCTACGCCACGCTGTCCGAGCTTGTCGCACGACCTGAGGTGCAACAGTTGTACGAAGAAGAAGTTGGACGAGTCAATTTGGGGTTGAACCGTTGGGAGCGCATTATCAAGTTCATTGTCAGCGATCATGAACTGACGATCGCCGATGGACAGCTGACACCGACGATGAAGCTGAAGCGACGCATCATCGAGGAGGAATTCCGCACGCAGATCGAGGCGCTCTACCGGGAGTACGAGCGGGTGGAAGTGTACGAATGACGACACGACGACCATGGCGCTGAAGGGCAAGCCGTCACCACTGCACCGCGCCGCTCGGCACGCTCACGCTCATACTCCTCCCCTGCTCTTTACCACACGACCATGAACACTCCGGCGCCTGATGTCGAGCGCCGGACATTGTGGTTCGCCCTACTTGCCTCTGACCATAATTTAGACCATATTTAGGTCGATGCATCAGGAGCCGCCACCGATGAAACTCAGTGACTCGATCAAGCCTATCAGCTATCTGAAGGCACATGCCTCCGAGATTATTCGCGATATTGTTCGGAACCAAAAGACCTTAGTGGTAACGCACAACGGCGAGGCGAAGGTGGTTGTGCAAGATGTGAAGGTGTACGAGCGGCAGCAAGAGACCTTAGCGATGTTGAAGATTCTTGCACAGAGCAGCCAGAGTTTTCGCAAAGGAGGGTTCAAGCCGCTCCGGCGGGCATTCGAGAATCTCCACCAGCGCATTCAGGACTACGAAACTCTATGAAATACCACGTGATGATGTCCGACGATGCTGAAGCGGACCTTTTCGACATCTACACTTATGTGGCAAGTGCCGAATCATCGCAGCGAGCAGCGGCCCTCTTGGAGCGGCTCGAGCAAGCAGCACGCACCCTCCAAACAAATCCTCAGCGCGGACACGTACCGCCTGAATTGCTGGAGTTCGGCGTTACGGAGTTTTTGGAGATCGATGTGAAGCCCTATCGTCTCATCTATCGGTTGGCAAGGAAGCGGGTGTACATCCATTGCGTGTTGGATGGAAGGCGCGATATGGAGCGCTTGCTGCAAGAAAGGGTTTTGCGATGATCACGAGATCGGCACAAGACCACGATCGACATCCCGAGAACATGAACTTCGTTCCACTCACACAACCGAACAACATCATTGCACTATGACACGAACCGTGAACAAAGTCGCCGTGCTCGGCTCGGGCGTGATGGGTTCCGCAATCGCCGCTCATCTTGCCAACGCCGGCATTCCCTCCTACCTTCTCGATATCGTTCCGAAAGAACTCACGCCGGAAGAATCGGCGAAAGGATGGACGTTGACAACTCCTGCTGTCCGGAACAGAATTGCACAAGCCGGACTGGAGGCAGCGAAAAAGGCAAAGCCCGCTGCATTTTATTCTCCCGACTTTGCATCGCTCATCACCGTCGGCAACTTCGAAGACCATCTCGCGTTGGTGAGGGATGTGGATTGGATCATCGAGGTTGTTGTTGAGCGACTCGACATCAAACAGGCGTTGCTGAAGAAGGTCGATGCCGTTCGCAAACCGGGAACGATCGTCTCCTCCAACACCTCCGGCATCCCGATCGGCGAGATCAAGCGCGGGCTTTCGGATGATTTCCGAAAACACTTCCTCGGAACACACTTCTTCAATCCTCCGCGCTACATGCGGCTGTTGGAGATCATCCCGACGGAGGAAACGCTACCGGAGGTCGTCGAAACGATGGCAACGTTCGGCGAACGCGTCCTCGGCAAAGGCATCGTGTACTGCAAGGATCGCCCCAACTTCATCGCCAACCGTATCGGTGTGTTTGCGATGATGTATGCCATGCGCACCATGCTCGAAGGCAAGTACACGATCGAGGAAGTGGATCAACTTACCGGACCCCTCACCGGCAAGCCGAAGAGCGCCACGTTCCGGACGGGAGACATTGTCGGGATCGACACGCTGGTGCATGTCGCGAACAATCTGTACGCGGCCGCCCCTGACGATGAAATGCGCGATGTGTTTGTGGTTCCCGATTTTATCAAAACGATGGTCGAGCGGAAGATGCTCGGCGACAAGACCAAGCAGGGATTTTACAAGAAAGTGAAAGGCGACGGCGGTAACGGCATCCTTATGCTCGACTACACAACGCTGAACTATCGCGAGCGGCAAAAAGCCAAGTTCGCATCGCTCGATGCCGCCAAGAACATCGAGAATCTTTCCGAGCGACTCAAGATGTTGACGTACGCAAACGATCGCGCCGGCGAGTTTCTCTGGAAGACCACGAGTGCGGTGCTGCTCTACGCCGCACACCGTATCCCCGAAATTTCTGACGACATCGTGAACGTGGATCGTGCGATGCGCTGGGGATTCAATTGGCAACTCGGTCCGTTCGAAACGTGGGATGCCATTGGCGTCGAAGAATCCGTCAAACGTATGCGCCAAGAAGGACGCAGCATTCCGCCGCTCGTCGAAAAGCTTCTGGCTTCGGGCAAGAAGTCTTTTTATGAACGTAGCAACGGCACCACCTTGTACTTCGATGTCAAGACACAACGGCATGTACCGCTCGAAGCAAAGCCGGGACTGGTCATTCTCTCGTCGCTGAAGGACCGTAACAAAATCATCAAGAAGAACGCAGGAGCCAGCCTGATCGACATCGGCGATGGTGTTGCGTGCCTCGAGTTCCATTCGAAGATGAATGCGATCACAGAAGACATCATTGCAATGACCGGCTATGCCGTGCAGGAAGTGGCAAAGAACTCCGAAGGCTTGGTGGTGGGTAACGAGGGCGAGAACTTCTCTGTCGGCGCCAACATCATGCTGATGCTGATGGCGGCGCAAGAAGGTGATTGGGATGAATTGGATATGATGGCGCGTGCGTTCCAGAAAGCAACGCAGTCCCTGAAGTATTCCCCGAAGCCTGTCGTTGCTGCACCGTTCGGCATGACGCTGGGTGGTGGATGCGAGTTCGCACTCGGTGCCGACAAAATCCGCGCGGCGGCGGAGCTGTACATGGGACTCGTCGAAGTCGGTGTCGGCATCATCCCCGCCGGCGGTGGATGCAAAGAAATGTTGGTGCGCATGCTCGAAGCAGTACCCAAGGGCGCCGACGTTGATTTCTTCCCCTTGGTCCGACGTCTCTTTGAAACCATCGGCATGGCAAAAGTCTCCTCGAGTGCCGTCGAAGCGCGCGGTCTTGGCTTCCTTCGACCGTCGGACGGCATCACGATCAATAAAGATTACCTCCTTGCCGATGCGAAGGCGACGGTGCTCGCAATGGTGCAGGAGGGCTATCAACAACCTACACCGCGTACGGACATTCCTGCGCTTGGCGAACCGGCGCTTGCAAATCTAAAGCTCGGCATGTATCTCTTGAAGGAAGCCGGACGCATCACCGACTACGACATGCACGTCGGCACCAAACTCGCCTACGTGCTGTGCGGCGGCGACGTCACCTCCAAGACGCTCGTCTCCGAACAATACATCCTCGATCTCGAACGCGAAGCATTCTTGAGCCTTGCAGGCGAAAAGAAAACGCAAGAACGCCTTGCGTACATGCTCAAGAACGGCAAACCGCTCAGAAACTGAAGACGACACCGAGCGAAACCTAAACGATGGCGAAACCAACCCATCACATGCACTCGATCTATGTTCGACAAAACGCTTCTCTCGAATAAAGCCATACTCGTCACCGGTGGCGGTAGTGGACTCGGTTTGGCGATGGCAAAACGGTTCGGCGAGCTCGGTGCTCGCGTCGCCATCTGCGGACGCACTGCGGAGAAACTGAACGCCGCCGCGCAGGAGATCGCCTCCTCGGGCGCGACAGTGTTGACGCACGTTGTCGATGTGCGCGACTACGACAGCGTCGGTGCAATGATTCAACGTCTCGCCAACGAGTTCGGAACGCTCGATGGGTTGGTGAACAACGCTGCAGGCAATTTCCTGGCAGCGTCAGAGGACCTTTCACCGAACGCGTTCAAAACCGTCGTCGATATTGTTCTCACGGGTTCGTTCAATTGCACGCAGCATATGGGCAAGTATCTCATTGCGCACAAGCGACCCGGCGTCGTGCTCAACATCGTCACCACTTACACAGAAACAGGCTCAGCATTCGTTCTCCCCTCTGCGTGTGCCAAGGCCGGCGTGTATGCCATGACGACATCGCTTGCAACGGAGTGGGGAACCTATGGTATTCGGCTCAATGCCATCGCGCCCGGTTTGTTTCCGACGGAAGGCGCATGGTCGCGTCTGATGCCGGGCGATGCTTCGCTTCTTGAGAAGTACAAGAAGAAGGTACCCTTAGGGCGATTCGGAAAACACGAAGAGCTTGCCAATCTCGCCGTCTTCCTCATGTCTGACCTGGCGTCATACATCACCGGCGCGTGCGTCACGATCGACGGAGGAGAACGATTGCAATCGGGACAATTCAACACGCTGGCACACGCGCTGCCGCGTGAAAAGCTGAAATCCATTTTCGAAATGATGAAACCCAAAAAACGATAGTCAGCTTTAGCTGACTTTGTTCGGCCAGGATGACGGTTTACCGTCATCCGTGAGTGCGAGAAAAACATTTTCCACAAGATAAGGAATCTCACAATGTCCGAAGCCTACATCGTAGCCGCGGCGCGGACGGCAGTCGGCAAAGCGCCGAAAGGTACATTGCGTAACACCCGTCCCGACGACATGGCGGCAGCAGTTATCGCCGAATTGGTCAAGAGGACGCCACAACTCGATCCGCAGGAGATCGACGACGTCATTCTCGGTTGTGCTTTCCCCGAAGGCGAAGCGGGTATGAACTTCGGGCGGCTCGCGGTTCTGCGCGCCGGTCTGCCGATCGATGTCCCCGGTTTGACCATCAACAGGTTCTGCTCCTCCGGACTGCAGTCGATTGCTTTCGCCGCCGAACGCATCATTTGCGGCAACGCCGACGTGATCATCGCTGGGGGTGCCGAGAGCATGAGTCTGGTACCGATGGGCGGCAACAAACTCGCGGCAAATCCTTATCTCGTCGAAAACTTTCCTGCGGTGTATCTCAGCATGGGTCTGACGGCGGAGAACGTTGCAAAGCGTTACAACATCACCCGCGAGATGCAAGACCGTTGGTCGCTGCGAAGTCACCAGCGCGCAGTAGCCGCTATCAAGGAAGGGAAGTTCAAGGAGGAGATCGTACCGCTGAAGGTGATCGAGAAAACTCTCGATGAGAAAGGAAAGAAGAAGGTGAGCGAACGCGTGTTCGATACCGACGAAGGACCTCGAGCTGATACCTCGATGGAAAAGCTTGCATCGCTCAAGCCGGTGTTTTCCGCCGAGCCGACGGCGACCGTTACGGCAGGAAATTCCTCGCAAACAAGCGACGGCGCAGCCGCCGTGATCGTCATGTCGAAAGAAGAGATGGAGGTATTAGGTCTGAAACCCCTCGCGCGGTTCGTCTGCTTCGCGGTCGGAGCAGTCCATCCCGACGAGATGGGCATCGGTCCCGTAAAAGCTATTCCCAAAGCGCTCAAGCATGCAGGACTGACGCTCGATCAGATCGATCTCATCGAACTGAACGAAGCGTTTGCATCGCAAGCGTACTACGTCATTCAACATCTTGGTATGGATGAA
Organism: Ignavibacteria bacterium; assembly: GCA_040290295.1. Lineage (GTDB taxonomy): Bacteria > Bacteroidota > Ignavibacteria > UBA10030 > UBA6906 > CAADGV01. Next base: position 6,269 of record PSMW01000029.1, on the reverse strand, counting down.
GAAAGGGTCAATGTCAACGGTGGAGCGATCGCCTTGGGCCACCCACTAGGATGCAGCGGCGCGAAGTTGACGGTGCAGATCGTCCACGAGGCACAACGGCGCAAAGCGAAGTACGGCATGGTCACCATGTGTGTTGGCGGAGGAATGGGAGCAGCCGGTATCCTCGAGTTCATCCATTGAACGAGTGCACACACGTGTCGGAGACGATGGGCGCCGAACCATGAACGAACGCTCCGCATTTCGGTTCGCGATAACCCTTCCCGTCCGGTTCGGTGATCTGGATGTACTCGGACACGTGAACAATGCGACGTACCTAACGTATTTCGAAGAAGCCCGCATCGCGTATTGGCGGAACCTCTTCACGCTCGACGGAGAGAAGATGGAATCGCTCGGCATCATTCTCGCCGATGCGAACGTCAATTTTCGAAGCCCGGCGAAGCTCGGCGAGTTGCTGAAGGTGAGCGTACGCGTTGCCGCATTTGGGACGAAAAGCTTTCGCATGGAGTATAAAATTGAAAACGCATCCACCCAACGTCTCATCGCCGACGGATCGACCGCGGTGGTGATGTTCGACTATCGCACAGGGACTTCGATTCCCGTTCCTGATGAAGTGAAGAAGACGATTCTCGCATTCGAATCACCGTAATCCACTTGCGTGGACGGCATACCGTTCAGCGAACGATACTTACAAGGAGGAGTTATGATCAAAGAAGTCACGTACACCAAAGGCGGAGAGTTCTTGCTCCGTGAGTTTGCCCCGGAAGAAATCTTCACACCGGAAGATTTTTCGGAGACGCACAAGATGATCGCCAAGACAACGGAGGATTTCGTCAACGGCGAAGTGATGCCGCGCGTCCATGAGATCGACGAGATGAAGCACGAGATCAACGTCGCGTTGCTGCGTAAGGCAGGCGAGCTGGGATTGCTTTCCATCGATATTCCTGAAGAGTACGGAGGTCTCGGCTTGGATAAGACCAGCTCGATGATCGTTGCCGAAAAGATCGGTCCCACAGGTGCATGGGCGGTAACCCATGGTGCGCACGCCGGCATCGGCACCCTACCGATCGTGTACTTTGGAACACCTGAGCAGAAAGCGAAGTACCTGCCGAAGTTCGCAACCGCAGAGCTTATCTCCTCCTACTCACTCTCCGAACCCGGCTCAGGCTCCGATGCACTCTCGGCGAAGACCACGGCAAAGCTGAGTCCGGACGGCACACACTACATTCTCAACGGCACGAAGATGTGGTTGAGCAACGCGGGATTTGCCGATGTGTACATCACGTTTGCTCAAGTGGATGGCGATAAATTCACGGCGTTCATCATCGAAAAAGGCTATCCAGGCGTATCGACTGCTGCAGAAGAAAGGAAGATGGGAATCAAAGGCTCGTCCACACGTCAACTGTTGTTGGACAATGCCCGAGTTCCTGCCGAAAACGTTGTCGGCGAAATTGGTAAGGGACATCTCGTGGCGTTCAACATTCTCAACATTGGGCGCTTCAAGCTCGGTGCGTTCGCGGTCGGTGCCTCCAAACACGTGATCAACGAAGCGGTGAAGTACGCCGACCAGCGCAAGCAATTCGGCAAGAGGTTGCATGAATTTCCTCTGATCAAACACAAGATCGCCGAAATGGCCACGCGCACGTTCGTCGGGGAAAGCATGGTCTATCGGACTGCCGGCATGATCGACCATCTCGTCCGGAGCGTGGACAAGACAAACCCCGAGGCGTCGAAGCTGATTCTCAAGAGCATCGAGGAGTACGCGGCAGAGTGCGGCATGTTGAAAGTGTACTGCAGCGAAATTCTCGACTACGTGGTCGATGAAGGCGTGCAAATTCTCGGCGGGTACGGTTACAGCGAAGAGTACCCGATGGCGCGTGCCTATCGTGATGCGCGCATCAATCGCATCTTCGAAGGGACGAACGAGATCAATCGCTTGCTGGCGTCGGGTATGCTGCTGAAGCGCGGATCGAAAGGAGAACTGAACTTGTTCGGTTATGCCAAGCAATTGTTCGACGAATTGATGACGCCCTCCTTCGCGAGCAACGGCGAAGAGGAACTGTTTGCTGCAGAGCGGAAACTCGTCTCCAACGCAAAGAAGATCACCGTGCTGATGCTCGGCGCTGCCGCGCAAAAATACATGATGAACATTCAGGACGAGCAAGAAGTGCTCGCCGCTGCAACGGACATGATGATGGAGACCTACGCGATGGAGAGCGGACTCTTGCGCGTGATGAAAAAGGTAGCATCGTCCGGCGAAGCACAGAACGCCGTGTATATCGACATGATGAAGGTGTTCATCAACGACGCCATCGGTCGCGTGGCAGAGCACGCAACGAACATCTTGGCGTCAATCGCCGAGGGTGATTACCTCCGTACGCAACTGGCGGCACTCAAACGCCTCACGAAGCATACACCGGTCAACACGTTTGCTTTGCGCCGCCGTATCGCCGATACGGTCGTTGAAATGGGGGGATACAAACTCTGACATTCGTCGTATCGCCGACTGCCGAAGGGCGGAGTTCGCTCCGCCCTTCTTTCCTTCACTCCTTACGGTAACTCCACGCTACCACACGGTGCTGTTGTTCGTTCTCGGCTCGCTCACAGCCATCGCACCGTTCTCGAACGATATGTATCTGCCGGCGTTTCCTGCCATTGCTCGCCGACGGCAAACCGACGTGGCTTTTCTCGTGGCTTCAGAAAGCGCACGCACGCGCACATTCCAGTACTTGAGCTGTCGCAAATTCCAATTGTCAAGTTCCAAGCTCCAAACGCTGACCCCCCAGCGCCCATCCCTCTCTCCGTCTGTTGCCTTTCGTCCCAACGCCTGTTACATTACCGATGCAATCAACCCGCACGTACCATTTCGAGGAAGCGCCCGAGGGATACAGGATGGGAGTTGTTCAATCCCTATGCCTACCAGACGTTCGGTTCGCACAAAAAAATTTTCCTTGCGTAAAAATTAACTTGGCAACGCTCGATTTCCGTTTGTATATTATCCCGTCGAGAAGATGAGCGGGTAAGATAAGAGTAGATGAAAGCCGCTTTTGCCTTCTCTTCTCTTCTCTCGTTTGCGCTGAAGGCTGTTGGGTGCATCCTTGTTCAACGAGCTGAGAAAGGATTCCCCCGATGAGAGAGAAGTTCTACTTGCACTTGGCAGCGATGGTGTTGCTAGCGCTGCTGAGTTTCACATGCAAGAAAGAGCCTCCGCCTGCGGTGCAGATGCCGACTCTGGCACTGGAAGCACTCGATGCAAGCTGTACGGAGGTATGGCTCAAGGCAACAACCACGCAACTCCCCGCCACAGTGCGACTGGTAAGCCTTACGCCCACTGCCCAGACGAAACAGACTCTCCGACTGATCACTCCCGACACGATCCTGATCGACGAGGGGCTCCTTCCCTCCCAAACCTACAGCTACCAACTGCAAAGATTAGCCGACAACTCTGCCGTTGTAGAAACCACACCCACAGTGCAAGTGAGGACGATGGATACGACTAGCCATGAAGGATGGACCTGGGAAATTGACACGGTCGGAGACGGTGCCAGCGTGCTGTACGACGTGGCGATAATTAACGACACACTCGCCTACGCCGTGGGGCAGATTTACAAGAGGGACAGCATGGGGAATTGGGACCCGGATGCATACAATGCAGCAAAGTGGAATGGAGCGGGGTGGGAATTGAAGAGAATACCATTCATCGGCTCTTGCAGTGCTGTTAACTATCCGCCGATCAGAGCCATTTGGGCCTTTTCGCAGAGTAATATTCTCGTAACAAACGGAGGAAGTATCGTACGCTATGACGGAACAAACGCAGTGATGGACTGCGGCATTAACTCGTTGTTGACTGGAGCTATCAACAAGATTTATGCTGTCAATCCGCACGATGTTTATGCGGTTGGTAACGCGGGCACCATCGCCCACTACGACGGGGTGCGGTGGCGGCGCTTGGAGAGCGGGACGGGGGCAGCAATACACGATGTCTGGGGTGGGGTGGATTCCCAATCAGGGGAATCAACGGTGCTGTGTGTTGCTTCCAACCTGGCGCAGGTCAGCGATAGGAAGATCATTCGGATCAAGCAGAATGGTACGACTGATTCTGTCGCGTGGGGAATTGATCGCGACGTAATCTCGATCTGGTTTCAGGCCACAAACCGCCTGTGTACGGCAGGAGGGGGAGTCTTTGTGCGTAGACCAAACGGTCAGTGGGTTGAGCAAACTGTTCTGCCATTGATAACGACGGAACGCGTGCGCGGGCAGAGCATAAGTGATATATTCGTAACAGGCCACTTTGGATACGTGGCTTACTACAACGGGTCATCTTGGGTTTTGTATCCAGAATTGGCCGTCGCACTGTTCTATTCGTGTGACTACCGGAGCAACACGCTCGTAGCGGTTGGTCAGCGGTCTGGGCGGGCAGTGGTCGTACGGATGTGAAGGTAATCGTCATGAATTGCTCACTTCAACAGTATGAGAGACCTCCGCCAAAAAACCTGAGCGGCAGTGTTTGCCCCACTACCGCTCAGGCAACAAACAAACAATCGGGCTATCAACTATCCACCAACGGTGGAATCTGCTGTCTTGTTTGCACTCGCAAGATAAGAGGTGTGGATCTGGTCTCCTGCCAGTCCCATGTATGCGCTAGCGGGCTTTAGCCGCCCGAGCCTTTCGAACAAGTACAGCGCTCAGTACGACAATCTCTACCACAGTTTCCAGTACAATGGTGATGTGTGGATGGGTCCTGTGTGGTTACCGGAGGCGGCGTCAAGGGACGACCCTTCGTTGGTCAACAATAGGAACTCGTCTGTCGCGGTCGATGCCACCGGGCGTGCACACGTGGTGTGGATTGCGTACGACAAATCCCGCGACATCGACGTTGTCGTGCATCGCAGTCGCTACAACAATGAGTGGTCGTCGTACTCCATCTTTATCGATGATGTTGGTCGCGCGATCAATCTGCAGGCAAGCGTTTGTGCGCACCACGATGCCAGCACTGGTGGCGTGAGCATGTTCTGGTCGGATGGCGATGTGCCGTTCGTCTTCGACCAGCTTGCCGTCGAGGGCTACACCTTCAACAACTGGAAGTACACAGCCTTCGGTGCCGTTGCCAACGATCCTAATGCGGCTGCGCTTGCACCCCCCACAGGATCGACCTTTGCCACAACGTTGGCAACGCGCGGTTTATCCTCGATTGCTGTGGCATATCAGAACGATGCCGACGACGGCTCCAGTCCGGTATCGCAAAGCCGCACTCGTGCATCGAAACTGTACCGGCGAGCGTACTTCCGCGACTCACTCTCGCAGGCTCTGCTGTCGATGGAGTTTGGTGACATTGTAGTCTTGGCAGGACGCGATACGCTCAACAAGCAACTGCACTTTGCCGAAACACGAACGGGTCTGCGTAGTTCGTTTCTGCGCACGGCAAGCTTCCGGCTTCCGCAACCAGCGCGTCTTCTCTTACGGTTGTGGGCAACAGCCGATCGCTTGCCGGTGCCAGCCACAGTGTCGTTGGTTGTAGTCGATAGCGCCACTGGTACCGTCGTGCGCACACTGACGAGTGTTTCGCTCAATCGTGCGCGGTGAGACTCCATCGCAAAAACGATCGACGAGTCTCTGCCGCCGTACGCCCGAGAGGCATATCTCGAGCTTCGCATCAGCCCCTTTGTGCTGCTTGAGTGTCGTGCGAGCTTTTCCAACATCGACGTTGTGCAGCCAACAACACTCAGCAAGCCGACCATGCCCTTCGCAAAAGGCGAAGTTGGTTTACCGACGCAACAGCTTCCTGCAAGCTTTGCCCTGCACCCTAGCTACCCCAACCCGTTCAATCCAACTACCACCATCACGTACGACTTGCCTGAAGATGCACACGTGTCGTTGGTGGTGTATGACGTGTTGGGAAGAAACGTGGCGGAGTTGGTGAACGCGACCGAGCAAGCGGGCTATCATGCAGCAACGTGGAACGCCGCGAGTGTGGCGAGCGGTGTGTATCTTGCCCGCTTCACCGCAACCGATGCAACAGGTGCGGTGAAGCTTGCGCAGGTGATGAAGTTGGTGGTGATGAGGTGATGACAGGTGTAGGACGAGCAGGCTGCTCGTCCTACACCCTCTTGTAGGTCGGGACGGGCGTCCCCACCTACAACGCTTGAGGCGAAGTTCCACTTGTCAAGCTCCAAGCTCCAAGCGGTTGAACCCGCATCGCGAGTCTCTGTCGTTATGCACGAGCATGGATGGTTTGTAGAAGCTCAGCGGTTGCGTGCGTTAGGTGCCCGGAG
>PSMW01000028.1:40925-42580 GCA_040290295.1 Ignavibacteria bacterium | reverse complement strand
CCCCCGCCTTCGTCCCGCAGTTGGCAAGGCGAAGGCGGGGGGAACGCCCAATAACATCAGGGTTGCTTTTGAATGAGGTTTTGATGTAATTTTTTTCGGTCGATGGAGCGGTTGAAATGTGCAGGGCGCGGCCGGAATGAATCCACGAGTGTGCTGTCTGTTCGGGTAGAAGTTTCCTAGCGCGATGACTTTTCTCAATCCCCTGTTGTTGTTCGGACTTGCTGCTGCTGCTATTCCTATCATTATTCATTTGCTGAACTTTCGGAAGCTGAAGACGGTGGAGTTTAGTACGCTGCAGTTCTTGAAGGAATTGCAGAAGACGAAGATGCGGCGCGTGAAGATTCGTCAGTGGCTTCTGCTTGCGCTGCGGGTGCTGTTGATTGTGGCCGTGGTGATGGCGTTTGCTCGGCCAGCGCTGCGCGGCTCGTTGGCAAGCTTCGGTGCGGGTTCGTCGCATGCGAAGGCAACGTTGGTGATTGTGGTGGATGATTCGCCGAGTATGATGGTGCGGAACGAACGCGGCATGCTCTTTTCGCAGGCTCAGGAAGTGACGCGCCGGATTCTCGATGTGGTGAAGGAGGGAGATGAGGTGTACCTGATTCCGCTTTCGGGCGTGCGCACCAGGGAGAATCCGATGGCGACGCAGGATGTAGCGGCGCTGAGGAACACGCTCGAGAAGCTCTCACCGACGTTCGCTTCGGTTTCGTTCCGTGATGCGTTGGGTATGGCGGCACGGTTGCTTTCGGAGTCGAAAAACGTGAACCGGGAATTGTATCTGGTGACGGATGCGCAGGCGACGCATCTCCGTATGCAACAACGGGATTCGGCCGATCTGTTCGATGACCGGGTGAAGCTTTTCGTTGCTGACCTTCAGCAAGGCTCAACGACTGTGCTGAACAACGCGGGCGTGACGGAAGCTGCCGTGACGTCGAGGATCGTGGCGCAGAACAAGCCGGCGACGGTGCGTGCGTTGGTGTTCAATGCAAGTGTGGATCCTCTCCGCGGCGCGGTGCTGAGTGTGTACGTGGACGGCACGCGCACAGCGCAAGAGGCGCTCGAAGCGGCTCCTCGTGCGTTCGTTTCGCATTCTTTGTCGGTTGTGCCTAAGCGGCGCGGCATGGTGCCGGGGTACGTTCAACTCGAAGACGACCTCTTCGAAGCGGACAACCGGCGGTGGTTCGTCGTTCCTGTGCCGGATCATATTGCGGTGTTGTGTGTTGGACCGACGCTGCATGATACACGATTTCCCGCGCTGGCGCTGACGCTGGATCGGGATTCCAGTGGCTCGGGATTGTTCGATGTTGAAGCGGTGCCAGAAACGCAATTCTCCTCACGCGATCTGAATCGTTATGATGTGTTGATCTTGTGCGGCGTAAAGGATGTTTCGAGCGGAGAGGCGGATCGCCTCGGACGGTTCGTGGAGTCGGGTGGCGGTGTGATGATCTTTCCCGGCAAGGATATGGATATCGAGAACTACAATGCTGTTCTGTTTCCTCGGCTTGGCATCCCGAAGGTCCAGTTTAGACCGCCATCGGAACCTCGCGAGCCGGCTGAGAGCCGCAGCTTTCTTTCCTTCAGTAAGGTGGAGTTCGATCATCCGTTGTTCACGGGCTTGTTCGATGTGCCGCCGAAACAACAAGCGAAGCCGAGCATCA
>PSMW01000028.1:34325-40904 GCA_040290295.1 Ignavibacteria bacterium | reverse complement strand
TGGGTCTTTACGACGATCGTTCCACAGCTCGGTGTGGATGGAAACTCGCTCGTTCAGCTTTCCGATGGCACGAGCTTCTTGACGGAGTATCGGCGTGGGGCGGGGATGGTGTTGCTCTTTTCTGTGGAGGCAGGGGTGCAGTGGTCGGACTTCCCGCTCAAGCCGCTGTTCGCACCGTTGGTGTATCGTTCGGGTCAGTTCCTCGCTCAGAGCACCACGTCGGTGTCGTACACGGTTGGGGAGGAGATGAGAGTGCAGATGCGTTTGAAGGATCGCGGCGGACAGTTTGTGCTGCGTTCGCCTTCTGGAATCGATGAGCGCATCGTTCCGCAGATTGTTCCCGGCTCGGGAGCGATGCAGTTCGTCTCGTCGAACCTCGTCGAGCCGGGTTTGTACGAGTTGCGCCGAGTTGTGTCGGAAACACACAGCGAGCTTTTGCATCTGGTGCCGGTAAATATTGCGGTGGAGGAAACGGACTTGAGGCATGCGAGCGCAGAGGAGGTGGAGGCATTTCTGGCTCGATTGGGCGTACGGGCCGATCAGGTGCTATTCGTCGCGGAAGGAGAGAATCTGGAGGCGAAAGTGATGGAATCGCGTTTCGGTGTCGAACTGTGGAAGCTGTTCGTGGGGCTGGCTCTTGCGTGTGCTCTGGCAGAAATGGCGGTCGGTCGTGATGCGAAGGCAGCAGAGACTTAGGGCGATGGAGGGAGAGAAGAGAACGTTGCACTTGATCGAAACGAAGAAGAAGGAGCGCGCTCTTCTTATCGGGCTTGCTTCGCGGGCAGTTGCAGATTCGCTGCGCGAGAGCGAACTTACGGCAAACTACGGTCTTGCAACCGATCGCAGTGCGCGCGCCAATGCGTTGCGACGTCGGGTGAACGAGTATCTCGAAGAGTTGGCGTTGTTGGCTGCGTCGGCAGGTGCCGAGGTGGTGGATACGATCGTACAAGAACGCGAAAGCATCGATCCTGCTTACTTCATCGGGAGCGGCAAAGCACAAGAACTGGCTGCGCGCGTGGAGCAGGAACACATCGGCGTGGTGATCTTCGATGACGACCTCTCGCCGGTGCAGGTACGTAACTTGGAACGCCTGGTCAAGTGCAAGATTCTCGACCGCAGTGGGTTGATTCTCGACATTTTCGCCTCGCGCGCACGCACGAGCGAGGCGAAAACGCAAGTGGAGTTGGCGCAGTTGCAGTACATGCTGCCCCGGCTAACGCGGCAATGGACTCACCTCTCGAAACAATTCGGCGGTATCGGCACGAAGGGACCGGGTGAAACGCAGATCGAAACCGACCGGCGCGCCATCCGTAGCCGCATCAGTCATTTGCGCGAAATGCTGAAGCACATTGCGCGTGAACGCGCCGAGCAGCGCAAGGGGAGGGAGAAGTTCCCTCGTGTTGCGTTGGTGGGCTATACGAACGCAGGCAAATCCACCCTGCTCAACTGGTTTACGGACGCGGGCGTGTTGGTGGAGGATAAGCTCTTCGCTACGCTCGATGCCACGGTGCGTTTGGTGGAACTTTCGCCTGCGCACAAGATTCTCCTCGCCGACACGGTCGGCTTCATTCGCAAGTTGCCGCATCATCTCATCGCATCGTTCAAGAGCACGTTGGAAGAAGTGGTCGATGCCGACATTCTCTTGCACGTTGTGGATGTCAGTCATCCGCTGTGCGAAGAGCAGATGGAAGTGGTCCAGGCAACGCTGGAAGAACTGCGCGCACAGGACAAACCGACGATCCTGGTGTTCAACAAAATCGATAAGGTCGAAGACCGATCGTTGTTCGGCGCACTTGCCAAGCGTTTTCCGCAGGCGGTATTCATTTCGGCTGCACGGAGCATCAATATGAAAGCGTTGAAGGACAAGCTTATTGCACTGCTCGACGCCGGCATTACGGAACAGACCGTCACGCTTCACCAATCCGATTACCATATCATCTCGCACATCCATAACTGGGCGGAGATTGTGGATAAACACTACGACGGCGATGCGATCACCATCCGTTTCAGGATGCATACGCATCATGCCGAACGACTCAAGAAAATTTTGGCGACGCGCTCTGTAACGGTTTGACATTACGACCGACTTTGGGTAGTGTTGCATGGAGCGCCGACGAGCGCTCAGTTTCCCGCCCACTCACACTTCTCATGGAGGGACGTTATGAAGACCCGCTTCATGCTCTCTGCATTGGTTTTCGCCCTCGCTTCTCCGCGTATTGCGCTCTCGCAAGGCCAAGCCGCTGTGCCGTTTCTTCTCATTCACTCCTGGCCGGAAGGCAATGGATGGGGCAACGTTGCTGCTGCGGTTGTCAGTGACAATCCCATCAACACCATGAGTAATCCGGCGCACTTGGGGTTGTTCAGTCTGCGTGGCAATGTCAGCGCATCACTGTATGTACCCAAGACGAACTGGCTACCGACGTTGGGTGTGCCCGATATGACCTACCATGTGTGGGCAATGAACGCCGCCTAGGATTTGACGCCCCTGCTCAATCTTCCGTTCCATTTGGGCGTGGGTGCAGGTTACTCGCGCATCGCGTTCGACTTGGGAAAGTTCCCAACGGGGTCTGGGGAGGCGTACGAAGCATTTGAACGCTCCGAGCAATTTTCTTTCGGGGTAGGTATCGAGTATGGCTTCAGATTCGGACGGGGAATGACGTTCAAAAACATTGTATCGAATCTTGCTCCTCCACCTTTCGGTAGCGGGCAGGCCCGTCCCTCTGCAAAGGACTTCGGATTTTTGATGCAGGCGCCTGTGTTCGAAATCCTCAAGACGTTTGGATATGAGCCGGTGAGGCTTGCTGAGAACGTCGAGCCGATTCTGGATCTCACGTTCGGGTATGCTCGGAAAAACATCAGCGACAATCCGGTTGTCTATGCCGGAGTTCCTTCGGTCGACGCGCTTCCACGTAGTGCAATCATCGGGTTGAGTGCTGAGGCGGGTGTTGCAGTGGTTCTCCCCGCCGGCGCGTGGCGTCTCTTGACATTCACGCTCGCTCGCGAGGCTGAGGATGTGTTAGCGGAAAGAACCAACGTTCCGCTGAACGGCTTTCGCTATCAGTCAGGATTGGGGGACATCGCATTCTTCCGTCATGTCATCGGTGGAAGGATGGATCCGAACGAGCGTGTAACACTGCACAAGGGTTGACAAATTGGCTTGGGAGAATTCATCTACGTGCGAGGCGGTTCATTCACCGAAGATGTCCATTGGGGGAATCGCACCTAGACGACAAGCGGATTCGGTATCCGCTTGGGCGGATTGTTGAAGCTGTGGCGAGCGATCGCTTCTGAAACGACAGACGACGATGCGCTTTCCTTCTTGGTGAAGCATCTCGACATCACGTTCGACAGCGCGAGGTATCATGGCGCTGAGAGTCTCTTCGACGGAACGAAGTTCAGTGCGGTGACGATCATCGTTCGATAGCGTTTGGGTAGGTAAGGCGCGGTGAGCACAGGGACGATTGATTGAACGTCCCCGCTTTTTTTGCTATCTTCCTGTGCCATTGAGTTCAACTATCCAAGGAGTGCATGCTCAGCGTAGCGATCGAAGCGGCGAAAGAAGCAGGAAAATTCCTCAAATACAGCGTCGGCAAAGTCAAGAACATCGAGATGAAGCAGGGGGAGGAGCGAAACCTGGTTTCGGAGATCGACAAGGCTTCGGAAGAACGCATCATCACGATCATCCGCCGGCACTTTCCGACTCATGCCATTCTCGCAGAAGAAAGCGGGGCAAGCGCCACATCAGCCGACTACACGTGGGTGATCGATCCGCTGGATGGCACCACGAACTACCTTCATGGCGTTCCCATTTTTTGCGTCACGATCGCGATCGAATACAAGGGTGAGCTTATCGCCGGCGTCGTGTACGATCCGAATCTCGACGAACTGTTCACAGCCGAGAAAGGTTCGGGCGCGTATCTCAATGGACGACGGCTCAACGTTTCTTCTACTTCCAAACTCATCAACAGTCTGCTTGTCACCGGCTTTCCGTACGACATCGCGCAGAATCCTGAGAACGCAATAGGCCATTTCGTGAACTTCCTGGTCGAAGCGCAAGGGATTCGAAGGCTCGGATCTGCAGCGCTCGACTTGTCGTACGTGGCAGCGGGTCGCTTCGACGGTTTCTGGGAGGTGAATCTCAACCCGTGGGATATGGCGGCGGGTTTGTTGTTCGTGCGGGAGGCAGGCGGGCGTGTCACGGATTTCGCGGGCGCGGAATCGACCATCTACAAAAAACAAGTCCTGGCTTCGAACGGCATCATCCACGATGCCATGCTCCACGTCCTACGCAAGGGTTTTGTGTAATCGGCACTCGCCGCGTATGTCAACCGCTTCGACGTCAAGTCAGAGCGGAGATCTTTGCCCTTTCTAACTTGGAGAGGATGATCTGCAAGTGTTCGGCTTTCTTCTTCAACGCTTGACGAAAGTCGTAATTCTCAGTGTCGGCGATCTCCATGCGCAACTCGGTGAGATACTCTTTGAGCACCTCTTCCAACACTGCTGCTTCTTCGTGTGTCAATCCGGGATTCATGGTTTTCCTCCTTCCCCCCTTTGTAGTAGAGCCTAAAACTTCTTGATCATATCCAACAGTAAGAACACGAACACCACGGCGAATGTCAGTCCAAAAAACGATGCGATGCCGGCGAGCATCAAGCGTTCTTTCGTCTTCTGCCAATCGATCGGTCGTTCGGGATGCGTCTTGACCACCATATCGCCCATGACGGTGGTTTGGCAAGCAAGGCGCAGGTTCTTATCCACTTTGCGCGCGATGAGTAAATTGCCGACGAGTGTCGCTTCCTCATCCTGACCGCGCGGGGGTGCGCCCTTGCCGTCGAGTATCTCGACAGCGCAAGTGCCGCAGAAGTTGTGACCGCGGCAGTTGGTCAGCATGTCCAGTCCTTTGTAGGGCGAGACGTGCACGTTGAGCATAAATTGGCGAAGGTTGGTTCCGGGATCGACTTCGAACGAGCGGTGCTCATTGTGGAACGTTACGACCGGCATCGAGAAGACTCCTGAGGTGATGAGGTTATCGGGCGTATTTCTTTTCCATGCCTGCGGGGACATGGAACATGTAGGTATTGAGGAATTCGATCTTGTCGTCCTTTTCGGTGATATCCACCTGCAGCAAGTCGCGCAGCGAAATCACGCCGAGAAGGTGATCGCCTTCCACCACGGGGAGGTGGCGACAGTTTGCCTGTTTCATTTTCCTCAAACAATCTTCGTAGGTCTCATCCGATTGTGCGACTACAAGATTTGTCGTCATGACGTCTGCGACGCGTGTCGTGTCCGGTGAGAGCCGCTTGGCGACGACGCGGTTGATGACGTCGCGCTCGGAGAAGATGCCGACCAACCGTGTTCCTTCCATCACGGGTACAGCGCCGATGTTGTTCTTGGACATGTACTCGGCTGCAGCTTGGACGGTAGCATCCTTCTCGACGGCGAACAACGCACGATGCTCGAGTAGTTGTTTGATGGAAGTCATGTCTCCTCCTTCGTTTAGTGCATGAGTGTTCTCTCGGCGGTGTACGCGTTCTGAACGTCGTCCCGAACGCCCTTGGAGATCATGTGTTCGGCGCATCCCCGAATGAGACGATGGTGCGTTCGTGTAGAAGAGTGTCGAGAACTTTTGGTCCTCCTGAATCTCTCGAGTGTTACGAGGTGCTCGGCATACGGTGATGTGCTACAAGAAAATAGCGCAGAATCGGTTGAATGTCAATACGGTTCAGCGCTCGATGAACAGTGCGAGCGAGTCTGTACCGAGCCGGGCTTGGAGCCAGCGTTCGATGCGGGACTGCTGGCGATTGGTCTGCCTCACGTTACGTTCTTGCTCTTGAAAACGACAATGTGCCTGCTGCGTTGCTCAGCGCTGTCCGAGGTATCGAAGAACGTTCCCTGTGTAACGGCACACGCCACAATCTCGGGGAACAGCGGTTGCAACTCCCGAACGAGTTGCTTGCCCAACATGCCTGCAAGGACAAGGCTGTCGAATCGTTGCTCCGAGATTTGTAGCAGCGCCTTGAGACAATGAATCTCAGCTTTGAGCGCCTCAGCCTGCGTCAATTCTTTGCCGACGTCGCCGATGGTAAACCCTTGTTGGAACTCGAGCGCAGCATCAGCAAGGTGGAAGTCCGAAGCCTGCTGCACAATGTTTGCCTTCTGGGCATCCGAGAGGGTTCGCCCGCCGTACACCAACACGATCCGTTTCTCCGATGGATCGACATCGTGTTTGAGAAAATAGGCTCCTTCGACGAGCGTGATGCGGTTGACGAACCGGGAGGCGTTTCTCAAGAACTCATCTTTCTTCACCAAGCGATAGCCGAAAAAGATACTCGGCACCACCGTGAGAACAACAATGCCCGTCACCCATCGCTTGGCAAGCACTTTTTGCCTTTCATCGATTTGTTGTCGGATGGCAGCACGGAGTAACCGCGTCGTAACCAACGTCGCCACGCCGATGAACACCGTGTTGATGGTGAAAAGTGAAAAGATAGAGCGCTCCGAAGAAGAATTCGCCGTTCAAGGTTGCCAAGCCATATCCTGCGGTGCACAACGGAGGCATGAGCGCAGTGGCGATGGCGA
>PSMW01000028.1:2542-34225 GCA_040290295.1 Ignavibacteria bacterium | reverse complement strand
GATGGCGAAGTAGATGGTCGATGCAACGAGGCTGGAGATGACGGCAAAGGTGAAGTTTGCCACTGCTCTGCGAAAGAGAGGGAAGTCGTAGGTTGCCGCACTGTAGCCCGTGCCGATAATCGGTCCCATCAGCGGGAGATAAGCATGGCGCCGATGATGACCGCCGTCGAATTGACATTCAGTCCGACGGAAGCAAGGAAGATTGCAAAGATGAGAATCCAGAGATTCGTGCCGCGGAAGAAAATGCCGCGTTCGACCGATTCGTGAATCGTCTGAAAGTCTTCTTGTTCTTGTTTGAGATGGAACTGGTCGAGAATCTTTTCAATCATCGGTTCATGCCCTTCCACAAAGAAGGTGTCGTCCACGGCTTCACGCCCGTCTCGTCCACGAATGCATGCACGAGCTGTTGGCGCGAAGGCGTCGTTTCGCCGACGGCAACGAACGACTGCATCGCTGCTCGTGCTCGATCGAGAACGTCGCCGCGGTCGGTTGCGATCGTTCCGAGGAGTTCGTCGCGCTCGACACGATCGCCAATCTTTTTGGTGATGATGATGCCCGCTTTCGGGTCGATGATGTCGTCCACTTTGGTTCGACCTGCTCCCAACGCTATTGCCAGCAAGCCGATCTGCATCGTTGCATAGCCGGTAACGTAGCCGGAGGCAGTGCTGCGAACTTCTACGACATGCCGCGGGCGGGGGTAACGCTGTGGATGCTCGAGGTAGGAAGGATCGCCACCTTGTCGTGCGACCACCTCACAGAACTTTTCAAAGGCTTTGCCGGACGCGATCGCCTCCTTGCAGCGTTCGATCCCTTCATCGATCGAAGCGGCACGCTTGCCCAACCAGACCATGGTACCGCCCAACACGTACGTCACCTCCATCAAATCGGCAACAGCTCGTCCCTTGAGGCACTCGACGGACTCCACAACTTCGAGCCAATTTCCGATCATGTATCCCAAGGGTTGATTCATATCGGTAATGTAGCCGACCGTCCGCTTGCCCATGGACGTGCCGATGGAGACAAGCGCTTCGGCAAGTGCCGCCGAGTCTTCGAATGTATGCATGAACGCGCCATTTCCCGTTTTAATGTCGAGAACGAGAGCGTCGATGCCCTCCGCCAATTTCTTGCTCATGATGCTACCAGCGATCAGGGGAATCGATTCGACGGTTGCCGTCACGTCGCGCAAAGCGTACATGCGTTTATCGGCCGGAGCGATTTCTTTCGTCTGGCCTATGAGGACGAGTCCCGTTTCGGCAATGACGCGTTTGTATTCCTCGATGCTCAGATCGGTGCGGAAGCCGGGGATTGCTTCGAGTTTATCGAGTGTACCGCCCGTATGCCCCAGCCCGCGCCCGCTGATCATGGGCACGGGAACGCCGCACGCTGCAACCATCGGCGCGAGGATCAACGACACCTTGTCTCCGACGCCACCCGTCGAATGCTTGTCCACTTTGACGCCGGGTATGTGCGACAGGTCCACCACGACACCGGAGTGCAGCATCACATCGGTCAGCGCTGCGCGTTCATCCGCAGTCATCCCGTTGAAATACACCGCCATAAGAAGTGCCGCCATTTGGTAGTCCGGAATCTCGTTTGCCACGTACCCGGAAATGAACGCGTGCATTTCTTCCCGCGTTAACGTTCCGCCGTCTCGTTTCTTTCTGATGACTTCTACTGGTGTCATAGGTCAGTTGATAACAAGAGGAAAAACGGATGTTGGATGACAGAACAACGGCGAACGCTGTCCGTTGCTTGTGGTGTCGTCAGCATTCTACTTTCACCACGAACCTTCGCTTGCACGTGTTGCACTCCAGTTCCACCGTGAGCCAGTTGTTCCGCTCGTAGTACGACAGCTCGGCCAGCTCACCTCCGCACGCCTGTACAATGCAACTCTTGACGTCGAGTCGATAAGTTCGCTTCGACGGTTCATCGCGTGGTGTGCTCATGTGGGTGCCTCTCGAGATATTTTTCGGTTAAAAGCAAACCGATGATCGTCTTGCTGTCTTTCAATGCACCGCCGAGGATCATGCCAATGAGGTCGTCCAGTGGCAAGCGATGCAGCGTCATCGAGTACTCGCCTTCTTCCCGCTTGTGTCCCTGCGGTAGCGGGGCAAGTCCCGTAGCGAGAAAGATGTGCAACTCTTCGTCGGAAAAACCCGGTGTCGTGTAGATGGACGTGAGTTTGTAGAGAAACGATGCTCGCCATCCGGTTTCCTCCTCCAATTCACGGCGTGCAGCCACTTCGGGGTCTTCGCCGGGACCGAGTTTGCCCGCAGGCAATTCCATGATGTGCTTGCCGAGGGGATACCGGAGTTGTCGCACCATCAGCACGGTTCGATCGTCGAACAAAGGGACGACAACCGCTCCGCCGGGATGGTGAGCAATTTCGCGCACCCCGCGGTTGCCCGAGGGATACTCGACTTCGTCAACAATGAGGTCGAAGACTTTACCGCGGTAGAGGATGTCGCGTTTGCGTTGCTTCAGTTCCATCACGACGTGGGCTTCATGTGGACGACGCGCTGCGGAAAAGGAATCTCGATCCCTTCACGAGCGAAGCGAAGATAGATCTGCTCCCGCAACGTGCACTCAGCCTTGAAACGGTTGAGAAAATCCGAAGCACGGGCAACCAGGCTGAACTCGATGAATGAATCACCCATTGCCGTGAAATACACTTCGGGTGGAGGATCTTGGAGCAAATCGGGGTTTTTACGTACAAGATCGAGCAAAATGGCGCGCACGTTTGCCGGGTCGGTTCCGTACGCCACGTTCACCTTGATCAGCACGCGCATTTGGTTGTGCGGATACGCGTAGTTAACGATCCTCCCTTTGACCAAATCGCTGTTGGGAACGATGATGAGATTGTTGTCGAAATTCAGAATGCGTGTCGAACGCAACCCGATTTGCTGTACATCGCCCACTTGGCCCGAAGGGAGTTCGATACGGTCGCCGACACGAAACGGTCGATCCACCAAGATCACGAATCCCGCAATCATGTTCGCGAGCGTATCTTGCGCCGCGAGTGCCACAGCCAGCGAGCCGACACCGAGTGAAACGAGTAGACTGCCGATGTTGATACCGAAGTGGTCGAGAACGATGATGAGCGCAATCAATCCGAAGACCAGGCTCATAATCTTGTTCGTCAGGGGCCCCAGCGTCAGCTTCAGTTGCGAGGCGCCATCGCCCGCCATCCTATCCAGATACCAATTGATGAAGACGTGAACGATGCCGAGCACGACCTTCAATACTACGAGCACCACAGCAACGTACAGTAAGCCTTCGGCATAGTCGAGCATCTGCAGTGCGGTGAGTTGGTGGGGCGTGACTCCTTTGCGTAGCTCCTGCACCGCAATGTGCAGCCCGATCACCACCATCAGCGATCGCACATTCTTCCGCGCCACGTCGAAAATGAGATCGTCCAGCGTCGTTTGTGTCTTGGCGAAGATTTTCTTACCGATCCACTCCAAGAGCTTCTTCACCGGACTCGATAGAACATAGAACGCGGCGATAATGATAACCGTTACGATGGAGTGATACAACATCTGATCCTGAAAGATATGTTCAAGCCAATCCATACTCATGCTGACGACAATGAATGAATCGTTGTCACAGACTTCATCGGCTTCCCGGTTTGGTGACGGGCAAACCCGCTTTGCACAGCGGGCAATTGTTTGGTTGGTAGGTTACAACGTCCATGTTCAACGTCGCAACGTACTTGCCGCCGGGAGGCAACTCGAAGCGTGCTTTCCCGCCGCTGCGATCGACGATGCAGCCCACACCGGCAACGGTACCGCCGAAGGAGTTCACAATGGCGATGACTTCACCGACCGATCCTCCGGTTGTGATGACGTCCTCGCACACCAAAATCCTTTCACCGGCTGCGATCTCGAAGCCGCGACGGAGTTGCATCGTACCGTCTTTACGTTCGGTGAACATGGAGCGTACGCCAAGTTGCCGTCCCACTTCCTGCCCAACGACAATGCCTCCGAGTGCAGGCGCGATGACGGCATCGATCCGGGAGGTTGTAAACTGTTCGGCGATGACCGCACACAGTGTTGCAGCATGCTGTGGATATTGCAAGACTTTGGCGCACTGAACATAGTGCGGACTGTGCAGACCGGAAGTCAACTGGAAATGTCCTTCCAACAGTGCGTGTGTTTGCTTAAAGAGGACAAGAAGCTGTTCGGATTCTCTCACGGCGATGGATGAGCTTAGAACTTGTACTGGATGCCTGCACGCCCGAAAAGCAACAAGCCAATAGCCGGATCGTTGTGAACATACGTGGCTTTGATTTCCGCAATGAGACCGAAGTTGTAATCGAAAGCCCACGTCACTCCTGTAGCAACGCCGAGTGTGAGCCGCGTTCTGCCTCCAACGTTGTAATACGTGTATCGTACGTTGCCGATGACTTGACGATAGATCGCTTCGGTGACGAACAGTGCCCCGACCTGTCCTTTGAAGAATGGTCGAATGATGGATGCCGGCAGCGGAGCGTATGCAGCATCGATATACACGTTCCCGACGAAGAGATTCTCCTTCGTTTTGATCGGAACGTTGGGCCACCGCGTGGCGAACGCCGCTTCGTTGAAGTACAGCAACGACATGTCGCCGCCGCCGCCAAGCGAAAGCGACGGGTTGAGATGCACGCGAAATTCGGCGGAACCACTCGGACCGTTGAGCCAAAACTCACGCAGCCGTCCGTGACTTTGCGGGTTGGCTACACCCAGCGTGACTACGATGGATGTCCGTTGTACCTGACGCACCCGCCGCAACCCTCGCGGCTGAGCAGACGCCGCGACATCCAACACCAACAATACGGCGAGCACTGCCGACAGTTTTCCCTGACTCATATCTGCATTTCAATATTGTTCTGAGGTTGGCACAATTGGGTGAGTCAATATACGAAGGATGCTCGCGTTGTTGCAATATGCGGCAATATCTTAAGATTGGAGCTTGCAAGTTAGAGATTTGAGGTGAGGAGATCCAAGGCTTGGAGCTTGAGAATTGGAACTTGCGTCTCCGTGCGCCTGTCATTCTGAGCGCGGTGAGGCGAGGGGGGACCGCTCCTGTGAGTTGCGCGCGATTCGTCATGCCTGCATACGTCGTAGCGGTGGAGATGGGTTCGTCATCCGGGTCGGTGCTTCGATGACAACGCGAGGCGGCGGATGAATCGTGTCCAAATTTTCCAGTCGCAGCACCTCGGAATCGGAGCCTGCTGCTGCGACGCGGTCGATCGAAAATCCGAGAACGTGCAAGAGACATTGAGCAGAGCGATGCCGTGTGTTCATGGTACATGAAGAAAAAATGTTCGGATGAGAATGGTTTCGTGATCGTTATGGAACACAGCGTCGCGATTTTCGAACCGGGAGCGAAGGGCTTGATTCTGAATGGGAGTTTTGCTAGACTGGGGCGCAAATGAAACCCGCTTGAAACGACTATCGTTCTTTCTTCATGGATTCCGACCCCTACATCCTCGAGCAAATGACAGATCGTAGGCGCGCCTAATTTCGTTTCTTATCTATCGTTCGTCCATCCACTGCTTCATCCACAACTCTGGAGGTTTATCGAGAACACGCAAGGTAACAGGGGAGAGATGCCGGGGGCTACAGTGTTTTTTTCATGTCACTATTCATTCACTAAAGGAGAGGGCCAATGGCACGCTTCTACTGTTTGCTTGCCGTGTTCGTGTTCATCTGGGGTGTGCTGCGAGCGCAAGGTTTGGAGATCGAAGGAAAGGTGATCGCGAAAGCCTCGCAGGACGCGTTGCCCGGTGCTATCGTCAAGGTGAAAGCGACAACATTGGGCACTACCGCGGATGTGAACGGACGCTTCAAGCTATCTCTACCCAATTTGACGTCGGTAACGCTGCAAATCAGTTACATAGGCTACAAGACCCGAGAGCTTGCAGTCGGTACCAGTACTAAAGACCTTGTCGTTGCTCTGGAGGAAGATGTTCTGCGCACCTCGGAGGTTGTCGTGACTGGTCTTGCGTCGAGCGTCAAGAAGCAGAACGTTGCGAACTCAGTCGCAACCATCTCGGCGAAGGAGTTGTTGGTTGCGCCGACGCAAACACTGGATGCCGCCTTGAGCGGTAAGTTTACCGGTGTTACCGTCAGTCAAAACTCCGGTGCGCCCGGTGGCGGCATTTCCATCAACTTGCGTGGTGTTACCACCATCAACGGTGAGAACCAGCCTCTGTTCGTGTTGGATGGGGTGATCGTTGATAACACCGCGACGCAATCGGGCGTGGATGCCGTTACGAAGGCGACAGGCGGCGGCAACGCCAACTTCCAAGACAATCCCGTCAACCGTATCGCCGATTTGAATCCCAACGACATCGAGACGATCGAGGTGTTGAAGGGACCGAGTGCCGCCGCAATCTACGGCTCGAAGGCATCGCGCGGCGTCGTGATCATCACAACGAAATCCGGTATCCCCGGCAAGACGAGCGTCGATATTTCGCAGCAGATTGGTTTGACGAGCATCTCAAAGAAACTCGGCAGCCGAAAGTTCACTGCACAAACTGCTTTGCAGGTGTACGGTCAACGTGGGTTGGATGAATTCAACAAGGGCAAGACGTTCGATTACGAAGACGAGATGTACGGGCAGAAGGGACTCTTGTCCGAGACCAACGTCGGCGTACGCGGTGGTAGTCAGAATACGCAGTTCTACATCTCCGGCATCGCAAGAACCGATCAAGGCATCATCAAGCGGACGGGGTACGAGAAGTATGGGGCAAAGGTAAACGTTACGCATCGCCTGTCGGATAATCTCGAGGTGGCGTTGTTCACCAACTTCTTCCGCACCAGTGCCGATCGTGGCTTGACCAACAACGATAACACGAACACGACGTTCGGCATCGCGCTGACAGCGACGCCGAGCTTTGTGGACCTCCATCCCGTCAACGGGGTGTATCCCGATCATCCCTTTAACGCGTCCAATCCGCTCCAAACACGCGACCTGATGAAGAATAACGAGCTCGTCAATCGCACGATCAATTCGGGCAGGCTGCGGTGGACGATCTTCAAGAACGAGGAGCAGAACTTGGATTTCATCGCCAACGGTGGCATCGATTTCTACTCACAAACGAACAAAGCATTCTTCCCTCGAGAACTTCAATTCGAAAAGGCAAGTGCGCTGCCAGGCACCTCGATTCTTGGCGAGACAACGAGCAAGAACAACAACCTCTACGTCAACCTCCTCCACACATACGTGACTGCCTCCAACATGACGTTCCAGACTGCAGTCGGCGTTCAAGTCGAGAACCGCAACTTGGAACACACGCTCAGCGTAGCGAAGAACTTGATCGTTGGTCAAGAAAATATCGATCAAGGCTCGAGCCTGACGGTGGACCAAAATCTGACGATCGAACGCAATCGCGGGTTCTTCGCGCAGGAAGAGGTGAACATCGATGATCGATTCTTCCTCACGGCCGGGGTGCGTGGTGATGCCAGCAGTTCCAACGGCGACACGAAGAAGTACTTTCTGTTCCCGAAAGTTTCCTGCTCGGTACGCTTGTCGCAGTTCGATTTTTGGAGTGATTGGCGAGCGTTTGCTCCAGAGATGAAATTGCGTGCCGCCGCCGGCGCAACCGGCACGCTGCCGCAACCGGGCGCGAAGTTCACAACGTTCAATCCGTTGAACATCAGCGGCGGTGGCGGGTTGATCATCGGCACCGTGCGGGGCAATCCGAACATCGAACCGGAGAAGTCGAAAGAAATCGAAGTCGGTTTCGACGCGACCCTCTTCCACGGCGGCGCGACAGTCGAGTTCTCCTACTATCGCCGCACGATTACGGATCTGTTCTTGTTCCGTGACTTGCCGCCATCGACGGGCTTTGCCCAGGAGGTGATCAACGGCGGCGAGATGTTGACGCGTGGCGTCGAGGTTGCCGTCGGTTTTACCCCGGTGCGCAGCGAGAGTTTTATTTGGACCTCGCGCATCAACTTCTATAAAACGAAATCCACCATCGAGAAGCTGAGCGTACCCGCATTCAACACCATCGGTTTTGCCGACGTGTTGGGGCGCTATCGCATCGAGGAAGGGAAGTCGGCGACGCAAATCGTCGGCATCGAGCCTGACTTCGCTCCCAACGGTAATCCGATTACCGGCACGCAGCGTTTGCGCGTGTTAGGCGACGAGACGCCGGATTTCCAGATGTCGTTCATCAACTCGTTGACCTACGGGAACTTCGACCTGAACTTCCTGATCGATTGGAAGAAGGGAGGAAAGGTGATCAACCTGACGCGCTTGCTTTCCGATCTCAACGGCACGACGCCCGATTTGGATACTCCAGGCGGACAGTATCGTGTGAGTTTGTTCGGGCGAGCAACAAGTCAGTTGGTCGAAGACGGTTCGTACGTTCGTATGCGGGAGATTTCTCTTGGATACTCCTTCGATAAAGAGGTGGTTCAAGGGACTCCTCGGCGGCATCTTTTCGTACCTGCGCCTTGGGCTCGCCGCGCGGAATCTCTTCACGATCTCGCCCTATAGCAGTTACGACCCTGAGGTGAGCAACTTCGGCAATCGTGCGATCGGGCGATCGATCGAGGTGACCCCGTTCCCAGCCTCGCGCAGTTTCTACTTCACCGTTTCCTTTGGTTATTGAGGGAAGGAGCACAACTATGAACACAACTTTTTTCCGTCACTGTTTCAAACTTGTGGTGACTGCCGTGGGGTTGACGCTGGCGAGTTGCGAGAAGTTGGACTTCGTCGATCCGAACGGTCCGACGCTCGAGCAAACAACTGTGCAGACGTTGGTCACCGGCACAGAGGCGGGCATGCGCGTGGACTTCGAGTTCTACATTCGCAGTGTGTCCGTCATCGGTCGTGAGGTGTACTACTTCGAAGCTGCCGACCCGCGCTATACGGGCGAGCTTCTGGGGAAAAACGGCACGCCGCTCGACGCCTCGGGCTTCTTGTTAGTACGTTCCTGGGGTTCCCGCTATCGCGTGATTCGCAATTGCAACTATCTCATCGCGAAAGGCGACCGCGGGGCAACGGGCTTCGCAAAAACCATCATGGCGTATCAGTACTTACTCAATCTGAACATGACCGACGAGAACGGCATTCGTATCGACGTCAGCGGTGCGGCGCCGGGCCCGTTCGTTTCCAAGACTGCCGCGCTTACCGAAATTGCGCGGTTGCTGGACGAGGGCAATAGCGATTTGGCAGCGGCAGGCGCAGCGTTCAGCTTCAAGCTTTCGGCAGGGTTTGCCGGATTCAACACACCGGCAACGTTCGCCAAATTCAATCGTGCCTTGCGTGCGCGTGTGGCTGCTTATCAAGCCGATTGGAGCACCATGCTGACTGCTCTCAACGGGTCGTTCATCTCGACCTCTGCACCGCTCAGCGAGGGTGTGTATCTCGACTACGGTTCGGGTTTGAACGATCAACTCAATCCGATCTACGAAGTGCCGACTGCTTCGTCCATCAAACTCTTCGCTCATCCTTCATTCCGAGCAGAAGCTGAGGGAGGAGATACGAGAGTGAGCGCCAAAACCATTACACGACCCGATACCACAACGTTCGATGGATTGGCGAGCAACGTCGGCATCACGGTTGCGAGCAGCTCGACTGCTCCGTACCCGATCATTCGGAACGAAGAGTTGCTCTTGCTGCGCGCCGAAGCAAACATCAACCTGAACAACTTGGCTGCGGCGCAGGCAGATGTCAATATCGTCCGCAATGCTGCCGGCTTGCCGAATGTAACCCTCACATCGGGGAATGCCATCGACGAGCTGTTGAAGCAGCGCCGTTACTCGCTGTTCCTCGAAGGGCATCGCTGGGTCGATCTGCGGCGCTACAACCGCCTGAATACGCTGCCGGTCGATCGCTCCGGCGATCTCGTCCATCCTCGCTTCCCAAGACCATCGACTGAAATCTGATCGGTTGTCGGGAAGCAAAGAAAGTATCAACGCGCCGGACTCGGTAACGGGTCCGGCGTTCTTGTTCGAGTTCGGCATCAACGCATCGCGTCGAGCTGAGCGAGAACGTCGTGGACGTGCAGTACTCCCTTGAAGAAGACAAGCTTGCTAGGACGGAGGTCGGCAAGTTTGGTAGGAGAACAATTCAGAGCGGTACTGATCGCGATGATAAGGTTCGTGGCTGCCGCTTTGCCGAGTTTGGTGAGCTTCTTCTCCAAATACTCCGGTGTCTAGAATCCCACAATCTCCATGATCGCCTTTCTTCCGTCTGTATGGGTGAAGGTGAAATCCGGGATGAGCACGGTCGTGCCCAAGTCGATCACCTCCGTTTCGCGGCTGACCGTCCACGACGATTGTTGGTGTTTTTGAAATGCCTTGAAGAAGCGTTGCTCCACGCCGCTATCGAACTCTTTCGGCGCGTCGTGATAGTGGCTGCGGAGTCCGCACGTGTGGTCGAGGCGGAACACGCGCACCGCACCGTTGAAGGCGATGGCAGCGTCCATGGTAAATTCTTTGGCGAGCAACAACCCGGGGAGGAACCGAGCCATGCGAATGCCGTAGCGTTGTGTTTGGCGAAACACTGATGCCGATCCGGTCAGGTGAAACGTGTAGGCATCGCCGCGCTTTTCAATCTCGTGAATGAGTTGTGCGAGCTTCACGTACTTCCACACAAAACTGAAATCGCCCGTGAGCGTGATGTTCATCGACACTGCTCGATACAGGAGTGCTTGTGCGAGTGCAAGGTTGTATCGCTGCAGCAGACGTTCGGGGCTGGCATCTGCGTGCACCTCGCGCAGCACCTGGTACGGCGGCAAGTCGGCGAAGAGCAATTCCTCCAATCGGCTGCGGGAATATCCCAACGCTGCAGCGATGGCAGCGACCGCATCATCGCGGTGTGTGGGGTGTAAAAGGTCGGTGGTGGTCACCAGCGGGTAACGTTCTTGCGCGCGGGCGAACACCTCCGCGCGAAGCGCCGGGTATTCGGTATCCACAGCCGGCATGTACAAGCATTCGTCTTCCACCAGCTTTGCAAGTCCGCGCACAACCTTGAAGTTCGCCTGATGCTCGATACGCTGGAGTTCGGCGTGGAGCTTGCTGCGCGGTGTACCGATGCCTGAGCGAAAAACGGAGAGGATTCTCTCGGCGATGTCCAGATACATGCCCGACTCTTTGCGAGAGATGTAAAGCGGCTTTACCCCGTTGCCCGCTACCTCGATGCGTAACAGATCGGACGTCAACATTATTGCCTCACGATCGTATGCGTTGACGCGTCTGTGTGTTGGGTTCGTCGCCGCCGGGAAACCTCGCGCTCGTTGGTGCCACGGCTGATCACTTCGTAGAGGAGAGCACGGTTCTCATCCTTCTTTCGCAAGATACGTCCTAAACGCTGGAGATGTCGGAGGGGACTTGCCGTGCCGCTGAGGATGATCGCGACATTTGCAGCCGGAACATCGACCCCTTCATTCAACACTTCCGAGGAAACGATCACCCAATACTTTCCCGACCGAAACTTTTCCAAGATCTCCTTGCGCTCTTTGGTATCGGTGTAATGGGTGATGGGAGGAATGAGATAACGCCCTGCGATGTCGTACGTGAGAGGGACGCTTTTCGTGAAGATAAGAACACGATCCTGCACATGAAGCTTTAGAAGAAGTTCGAGCACGTCGAACTTTGCCGAAGCATGCGCCGCAATGCGTGCCGCTTCGTTCTTTGCCAACAAAGCGCTGCGCGCCGAGGAGTCCGAGGCGGTCATTTTGATGAAGCGATCCCAGCCCTTTCCGTACAGCGATATGTTTCGTTCGCGCACGAAGCGAACGTATTCATCGTACTTCGTCTCATACAAGTTTTTTTCCTCCTCGGTCAATTCAACCCAGATGCGTTGTATCTCGAAATCTGCCAGCACGCTTCCCTTGAGATCGTCGATGGTTCGCTCGAACACCAGAGGTCCGACCAGGCGCGTCAATGCTGCCTGCTTGCCATCGGGGCCGCGGAACGTGGCAGTCAACCCCAGTCGATAGGGTGCGAGACTCAGTTCGGCAATTTGAGAATACGTCTCCGACGGCAGATGATGCACTTCGTCGAAGATCAGCAGGTTGAACCGGTTGCCGTACAGATCGATGTAGCGAAACGCGCTGTCGTAGGTGGTGACGGTTAACGCTTTCACTTCATGATACCCCCCGCCGAGGATACCGACCGATTCGGGGAATGTGTTGGAGAGAATGCCGTACCACTGGTTCATCAAATCGAGCGTCGGTAAGATGATCAGGGTGCTTCTGCCGATGGCGGCGATCGCTTTCAGCGCTACGACCGTCTTACCCGCACCAGTGGGGAGAACGACGCACCCCCGGCACCAGGATTGCTTCCACGCTTCCACTGCTTGTTGCTGGTAGTCGCGGTCTTCGTAGCGCGTCTGTTCCCGCACGTCGATCGTGCATGCGTGCGAGCCGCGATTGTCCAACGGAAATTTTTTCGATGCGAACCACGTCAGGACCTCGACGTAGTCGATCGGCAGAGCGTGCAGGATTCCTCCATGCAAGCGGAAGAACGGACAGGGTGATTGTCCGGCGCCCGCCAGGACGAGCGAACCGTCTTGAAACGTGAGGACAGGCGACGACCTGTCATCAGAAGAAAGTTCAATCATCGATAGTCTTCTTGAGGAGTACTGCCACAGCCTACTCAAAGGTAGGCATTCGGCGGGAGAATGTCATCGTGGGGTTTGCTTTTCTGTCTGCAGTTTCTTAACGTTTTACCAGTCACAACGCCGATGGCGTGCACGCATCGAGCATTCACGCAATCCCCTATGACGAAAGCTCAATACCTTCTTTGGTTTGACGATGTCGTTCGTCCTACGGAGCCGACCTTTCGCCGCGTTCCCGCCGATAAGCTCACTTGGAAATTGACCGCGTCTTCGTTCAGCGTTGGGCAATTGCTTCGGCACATTCCGCTCGCTTTAAAGTTCTCGGCAAAAGTGTTGTGCAACGAAGAAGTTCCGCTGCGATCGTTGCGAGAGATATTTGTTGCCAACCGGAATCATAGTTCAGCCACTGTCGAGCAGGCGGTTGATGAACTTCATGCTGCACGCGAACGTTTTATCGCCGCCGTGAACACACTGAGCGAAGAACAATTCCAGTCTGGCTTGCTCGACACGCCGCAATTGGGACGAACGCACTACTGGCGCTACGGTGCCTTCGTCTTGGAACATCACATTCATCATTTGATGGAACTCCATCTGAACTTGAAAGTGCTCGGCGTACCGGTCGATACCAAAACTCTCTACGTGGGCTAACGGTGGAAGGGGAAGCGAAGAATACCCAGGCGACTATCTTGCTTATCGACGACGACTTGAGTTATCTCGAGTTGACGGAGATGATGCTTAAGTTGGAAGGGCATCGAGTAGTGACGGCAACTGATGGTCGTATTGGTTGGCAACTCATCGAAAAAGAGAAACCCGAAGTGGTGTTGCTCGACTGGAACTTGCCCGAGGTCAGCGGGATCAATCTGTTGAAACTGCTGCAAGAAAAAGAGCAACAATTCCGTCCCTATGTCATCATGGTTACGGCGCGCAGCCAGATGCAATATCGCGTCAAGGGTATGGAAGCCGGCGCCGATGATTATCTGGTCAAGCCCTTCGACAGGAAGGAATTGCACGCACGGTTGCATGTCGGGCTGCGTACGATGCGCCTGCAACGCAGGGTGGCAGAACAAGCACGTCAAAAGACTGTCATGGAAATGGCGGTGGCGGTGGCACACGAAATCGCCAATCCGCTGGCAACAGCATTTCTCTTGCACCAGCGCATCTCCAAGAGTCCCGTGGTGCAGGAAACTCAACACCTCAAAGAAGACCTCGAACTCATCGGAAAACAACTCCAACGGATCGAGACCCTCGTCCGCAAGGCGCAGTCGATCGAAACGGTGGTCTCCGTCCCTTACGCGAAGAACATCACGATGATCGACCTTCATCACGCAGACGAAAAGGAAAAGAAGACCCCGTAGGAGCTTTCCGCTCGCACACCATCGCTCGATCGGAGTCGTTGCCGAAGGCGGCATGTAGAGTGTGTGCGTCGGTCGCTGACAAGGAGATTCGCTTTCCATGCCTGCCGTAGGTGGGTGTGAACCTTCTTTCTCAGAGATTCTGATTTCCACACACGCTCTTCGATTCACATTCAAACAAATCGCACAGAACGGCTCTCGGCTCGGAGGAGTGTTCCTCGGTTGTGCTCGCCGACCGACCGAAGATGCCTCAAGCCTGTTACCTGTTTTCGTTTATATATATGGGAAGGCGTGTGGCAGTCGTATCGACCAAAGCGCTCGTCCGGGGACTGAAAGAGGGGGATCAACGTGCATGCGCAGCGTTGGCTCAACGCTACCAGGGCATGCTGTTGCACGAGGCGGTGTACGTCTTCTCCCTCCCGTTCGAAGACGCCGAGGAAATCGTGAGCGACGTGTTGCTCGCAGTGGTGCAGGGAATCGGTTCCTTCACGTTTCAGCGTGGCGACGGCGATTTCCACGTGTGGGTGCTGGCGATCTTCCGGAATAAAGTTCGCGACTACGTCCGTAGGCAAGCCATCAGCGGAAACCTGATGGTGCGGCTTGACGAGGAGCAATCCACGGTGGACGATGAAGGAATTGATTCCGAAGCGAGTGTCGTACGGATAGCACTCCATCGTTATCGAGACGCACTCGTTCAAGAGGAACAAGAGGAGGAGGGAATGAATGAGAACCGTCCGGGTGTTGCTGGCGCAGCCGCTGCGAAACTCGCAACCATTGCCGATGCACTGGAGCGACTCGAAACGTGGGAACGAGTGCTCCTCCGCTGCCGCGCACTCCATGTGCCCTATGAAGAGATCGCAACGTACACAGGAAAATCGGTCGCGCAACTCAAAGTCTATCATGCGCGGGTGAAAAGAAAATTCGTCAAAATACTCGCCGAGTATTATCCCGAACTTCGCTCCCATCAACATGGCGAACGTTGACACATTGATTCGCCTTGCGTGGCTGGAGGGCATGGTGCAGACGCACGGCGCCTACGAGCGGGCGGTTCTGCAACGAAAAGAGGCGCTCTCTGTTTCTCCCGCCCAGCAGGCACAGCTCGTCGAGCGACTCCAAGGTGCACTTCAGGAGCGCAGGCCGCTCACCGTCGGTTCGTTGCTACGTTCCGTGCGCAGCAACAACAAACTCGTGCCGCACGATGTCTTCACCCGCATCGGTGTCAGCCGCAATATCTACACCTTGATGGAGCAGGATGCCATCTCGCCATTAAAAATTCCTGCTGCCGTATGGCAACGGCTGATGGCGCTGCTGAAGATCGCGCTGCCCGACATGGCGACGCTTTTGCGTCGGACGGTGCAACTGACCGCGTACAGACCGCATTTTTCCGGCATGTTGGCACGATACAAGGGTATAAAAGGTGGGAAGAAACTGACGGCCCTCGAGAAAGCCTTTGCCGAACTGTACGCGCGTGCAGACTTAGAGTTGCCACCGGAACACGAACAGGCATTAGAGAAACTGCTCGAAGAACTCCGCCGATCACCGGGAACGTAGAACGTAGTATGGAGATTTCCTCCGACGCCTTCGTTCGCTGCGTCCGGACTGCACAGCAGCTTCTTGCGTCCTGCACGGCGAACACCGCCGCACTGCCTATCGACATCGAGGCGATCGCTGAGCGATTAGGCTTCACCGTTGTCCGCTTGTACGACGCTCCGGTCGAATGCGCAGGTATCGTCAGTCCGCGCCACCGGCTGATCGGCATCAACGGCACGCACCATCACTACCGGCAACGCTTTAGTCTTGCCCACGAAATCGGACACCTTGTGCTTCACCATCCAGCGGAGCGGAAGTGCAGCAGAGGACAGATAGCGCGACTCAACCGCGAAGCTGATACGTTCGCTTCGGAACTCCTCATCCCTACACCGATGCTTCGTTCCCTCCTCGGCTCGCTTCGATGCACGCCCGCGCTTGCGCGGCTTTTTGACGTCAGTGAAGAGGCAATGGAGCGGAAACTCTGTTCGTTGGATCGGTACGTTGCCGCACTCGAAGGAGAGGGTTTGCCGGAAGAGTCTTGACCGAAGCTGTTACCTGATTTCGTTTATATAGGTAGAGGGGGAAATCTTCACCACATCACCAACAGGAGGTCGTCATGCAAAACAACAACGCCATCTACTCCACTATGCTCAAGTCGGGCAAAACAACGTACTTCGTTGACTTGAAGGAAGCGAAGAACGGCAACAAGTACTTGTCGATATCCGAGACGAGCATCCAAGGGGATGAGAAGAAGCGCGCAACGGTGCGGTTCTTTGGTGACACCATTCAGGAGCTACGCAAGGCAGTCGAGGAAGCCTCGCAAGCCGCCAAAGGCTGAGCGGATCGTTTCTTGATCGCTTTCCCGATGTACGAGCGGGGAGCCCATGTACGCACCGCCCTCATGGCTCTCGAAGGTGATTGCCCGGTAGCGCAGAGAGTGTTGACCCTTTTGGGATTTTCGTTGCATCTCATCGGTGGACAAATACCACAATCAAGAACAGAACAAAGGGGGCGACACATGGAACACCTAACGAAAGAAACGTTCCTCACCAAGATTTTTGATTACGAAAACAATCGCGAGTGGAAGTATCAAGGCGAACTTCCTGCGATCATCGACTTCTACGCCGATTGGTGTGCACCGTGCGGGATGCTTGCTCCGATCCTGGAGGACATCTCGAAGGAGTACGCTGGCAAGATCAACGTGTACAAAGTGGATACCGACCGCGAGCAGGAGTTAGCGGCGGTGTTCGGCATCCGCAGCATTCCTTCGATTCTCTTTATCCCCAAAACCGGGAAGCCGCAAATGGCGATGGGTGCCATGCCGAAAGAAGCGTTCATCGAAGCGATCAACACGGTGCTGATGCCTCAAGAGATATCGAAGAATTGATCTGCGGCGCGTGTTGCCGTATTTGAGTAGGGCAACTTCATAAAAGGAAAGCCTATGGACAATCGTCTCTTCGAGTCTCGCGTGATTCCCGGTCACCGCAGAAACGTTCGGTGCGATGGGTGCATACGGTTACTTTGCCAAGCGTGATCTCACAAGTCTCGGCAGCTTCTTGATGATGGGATCGATCGGCGTTGTACGCGCTTCGCTTGTCAGTCCTTCCTTTCAGAACTCGATGGTGTCTTAGGCTTCGACGTCTGTCGGCATTCTCATCTTCGTCGGTCTTACAGTGTACGGCACGCAGAAGCTCAAGGCGATGAGTGCAACTGCACTGACGGCGGCCGGCACAGAGCAAAGGGGTGCCATCATGGGCGCTCTCCGGCTGTATCTCGATTTCATCAACCTCTACTTGCTGCTTTTGCGTCTCGTGGGGAGTTAGGCACCATATTTCATTATTATGACCCACACAACTGATATCTTTCACGCAATCACAGGAGGTTATCTTGAACTCGATGAAGACATCGCTTCGAAAGCGGGTTGGCCAGACATACAAATGGAAGCTACTGATGGATATTGCCACTACCGACGACTGTCAGTCCATCAAAGCGAAGTACGAGCTCTCTTATCAAGCGCAGGTGAATTTCAAGGTTGGACCCATCACAACAAACTTCTATCAGGAAATTACCAACCCGCAGCAAGTTGGAATGCTGCGTTTCTTTGATTTTGTGTATATCACAAAGGCTGGTGATTGGGGCGAGCGCGTTCGGAATTTCTCTGAGATTGTTCAGGACTTGAACCAAATCTACAGTTGAACCTATGCGTGCACTTCAGCATCACACAGAAATCGACTGGGATTTTCGTAGCACCGACACAAGGGCAATGACCCATTGTTTTCACGATTACCCAGCTCGTATGATTCCACAAATACCTTCCAAGTTGCTTGAGCTTTTCGGTTCATCAGCCAAGAGACTGTTTGACCCCTATTGCGGCACTGGAACGTCGCTCGTTGAAGCACAACTTAGAGGTATCGATGCTGCGGGGACTGATCTCAATCCACTTGCACGCCTCATTGCTAAAGCGAAGACAACCCCAATACGACAGCAGATACTTGACTTGTATCTCAAGGACTTTTCTGAGTTTGCTTTCAAAGCTCGCTTTGAAGGCGAACCTAGCGTCCTGCGATTGCCGAATTTCCCTAACATCGAGTTTTAATTTTAGCCAGACGTTATCCGAAAGCTCACATACCTAAAGCAATACATTTGGCAAATAGACAACGAGGATGTCAGGGATTTCTTCAAGGTAGCTTACAGTGAAACCGTTCGAGAATCATCCCTCACACGAAATGCTGAGTTCAAGCTATTCCGAATGTCTGAGAAACAACTATCCTCCTTCAATCCAGACGTGTACGGCATCATCGAAAACAAAGTTGGCTCGCAATCGGAAAGGTATGCTCGCTTATTTAGCTGCCGTAAAACAGTTACCGCGAAAGGCATCGGTCACAATCTATGATTTCAACACAGTCGAAGGGATCCCGGATAACGTGTCTTCTTCTGATTTCGATTTGATTATCACCTCCCCACCCTATGGCGATTCACGTACTACTGTAGCCTATGGCCAATACTCCCGTCTGTCAAGTCAATGGCTGGAGCTCGAGGAACCCAATCTTGTTGACAAAAGGCTAATGGGTGGCCAACCCAGCGGGCACATTCCAAAGTTTGACTGCCCCGCCGCTTGACAAGGCAATCAAGAAGATCTCGGATGTCGACCATGAGCGATCTCTAGAAATTGCGTCCTTCTCTATTGATCTCGAAAAGTCAATTCACAACGTTTCTCGTCTCATTCGCCGTGCCGGCTATGTATGTTACGTAGTTGGTAATCGAAGAGTCAAAGGTGTCACTCTGCCTACCGATCAAGTCATCGTGTCGTTCTTTGAGAGAAACAAGTTCGCTCACGTGGATACTTTTGTCCGCAGCATTCCGAATAAGAGAATGCCCGCCAAGAGCAGTCCAACCAATGAGCCAGGCAAACTGGACACAACAATGCTAAAGGAGTATATCGTAATATTGAGGAAGCAGAAATGAGCAATCAATGATTCTCCAGCAATTCAAGATTGAACTCAAGAAGATTTTCTCCAAAGGATTTATACCCTCCAAGCGCAAGGGGAACACAGGCGTTGGCTACACACTCGAAACCCTGCTCGGGCTGAAAGAAAACAACGTCAGATTGACCGACCTGGGTTGCATTGAACTCAAATCCAAACGTCGACACGCTTCTTCCTTCGTCACGATGTTCACATTCAACCGTGGCGTTTGGAAACTCCCTCAGTCCTCCATCATCAAACAATATGGCTATCGAGATAGGTCGGGTCGCGAGGCCTTAAAGTGCACCGTCACTGTGAAACCAAACCCGCAGGGACTTAAACTCACAACAACCTAGAGTGGACTTCAACTCCGTGACCAAAGAGGTAACATCATTGCCTCTTGGAACGCTGATTCTTTGATGCAGTACTTTGTCCAGAAGCTACCTTCGCTCATTCTCGTCATCGCCAACACTCGACGAGCTAAGAACGGACGTGAGCATTTCTATTCTACCCAGGCTTATCTTCTGAAGCATCCGAGCAAGCAAGGATGCTTCAGACTAATCAAGCAAGGCCACGTTGTCGTGGACCTGCGTATGCACTTGAAAACCAACGGCCAGGTACGAAACAGGGGCACAGCGTTTCGTATCGCAGAAGACAATCTTCTTCAATGTTTCACAGGAGAGAATCAATCTCCTGTGATGGGGAAGGGCCTACTCTTTCCCGACGGAATGGAAGACGGCGCCTACCGAACGGCGCGCCGACGCTCCCTCTGTTGATAAGTGGTTCGACAAGCTCACCACAAGAATTATTGAGGCGCTCAATGGTTTTGCTCACACATCGGTTTCAATGTTTGGCAATCCTCATTGGTTTGTAGTTCGCAATCCAGTGCGTTGTGCCGCACTGGCGAAGGAAGGAGCAGCGTAACGGGTGTGCTTTGTTGACCCCCTCCGAAGCCGATCACGTTGGTGGTCGGCTTTTCTTTTTCCTCTCGTTTCGAAACAGGGTAATCTTTCGTACCTTTGTGCAGCATTTGATATGAAAGGACGACGATGGCAACAACCGAAATCCTCCTCATCGGCTCGATGGTGTTGCTGCTGATACTCCTCGCGATCGTGCTATGGTTGTTAGCGCGCAGCCCGAAGCACGACCCGGTCGCTCAGATGGCAACGGAGTGTGTGCGGGTGATGCAACATCTGGAGAGTCTGGAGCGTGCACTGCGTGAGGAACTCAAGAGTGCTCGGGAGGAGACAAACGCTGTTGCTCACAAGCAACGAATCGAGTTGAATCAGTCATTCGATCAACTCACCCGGAAGATCACCGACGGGTTGGAGGCAATGCGCGGAGCGGTGGAGGATCGTTTGGACAAGCTCCGTGAGGGGAATGAGAGGAAGTTGGAAGAGATGCGCGCGACGGTGGACGAGAAACTCCATGCCACACTCGAACGACGACTCGGCGAATCGTTCAGGCAGGTGAGTGAACAGTTGGAACAGGTACACAAAGGCTTGGGCGAGATGCAATCGCTTGCTTCCGGCGTCGGGGATTTGAAGAAGATGTTGGCCAATGTGAAGTCGCGCGGAACGTGGGGAGAAATTCAGTTGGGCACGCTCCTCGACCAAATCCTCACGCCGGAGCAGTACGCGACCAACGTTGCCACGAAAGCTGGGAGTGCCGATCGCGTGGAGTTTGCGATACGACTGCCCTCGAAGGAACGCGGTGGAGCGGAAGTACTCTTGCCGTTGGACGCGAAGTTTCCGCTGGATGTGTATCAACGACTGGTCGAAGCTGCCGATCAGGCGGACAAGGAATTGTTGGAAAAATGTACGAACGAACTCGAAGCGCGCATCAAGCTCGAAGCACGACGCATCAAAGAGAAGTACCTCGACCCGCCGCAGACAACCGACTTTGCCATCTTGTTCTTGCCGACGGAGGGTCTATACGCCGAAGTGACTCGACGGCCAGGACTTGTCGAAATGCTGCAGCGTGAGTTTCGAGTCACGGTCATGGGACCGACAACGGTTGCGGCATTTCTCAACAGCCTGCAGATGGGGTTCCGCACGCTTGCCATCGAGAAGCGCTCGAGCGAAGTTTGGACACTGCTCGGTGCAGTGAAGACGGAGTTCGGTCGGTTCGGTGACCTGCTGGACAAGACGCACAAAAAGCTACAGGAAGCAAGCACAACTATCGATGATGCAGCACGACGATCCCGCGCGATCGAACGGAAGCTGCGGGACGTGCAGCACCTACCCTCCGGAGATGCCGCTCGCGTGTTGGGCGATGCACCCGATGATGTGGTATGATGGATTGTTCGGTCGCCTCTTTTTGAATATCTTCTTGGTGGTCGTCAACAACTCATCGGAGGTATCGTGAAGGACACACCATGCTCTTCTTCTTTTGCCGTTGCAGCACTATTCGCAGCGGGACTCATAATCTCCGGCTGTGCCGGTTCGGGTAAGAGTGTTCAACGTGTCGAAGCAGACTCCACAATCGATTTGAGTGGGGAATGGAACGACACGGATTCGCGGCTGGTTGCCGAGGAGATGGTTCGCGACGTTCTTTCTCGCCCCTGGCTCAGTGGCTTCATCGCACACCACAATCGCCAGCCCGAAGTGATCGTCGGTACGGTGAGGAATCGAACGACGGAACACATCCAAACACTCACCTTCATCAAAAATCTCGAACGCGAACTCTTGAACTCGGGCCGCGTGGGGTTTGTTGCGAGCAAGGACGAGCGTGAGGAGGTGCGGCAGGAGAGAGCAGACCAACAGGAGAATGCTTCGCCTGAAACGATGAAACGCTTTCAGCAAGAAACGGGCGCCGATTTTCTGCTGCGCGGCGACATCGCGAGCATCGTCGATAAGGAAGGGGGACAAGCGGTGAAGTACTATCAAGTCAATCTGGAGTTGGTGGACATCGAAACCAACAAGAAAGTGTGGGTAGGCGAGAAGCGTATCAAGAAAGTGGTGACGCAGTCGAGCACGAAGTTCTAACCGCCCCGATGATGGATCGTCCGATGGCTTGGTGGAAAGCGCTGTGGATAGCCGCGGCGCTTTCGCGCCGCTTGTGTTACGCCTGAGGCACTCCTTCGTGGCATTGATCGTTCTCTTGCCGAAGGCAACCACCTCGAAGCCATCCAAACGATCCAGGGGAGTAAGGAACTCTACGGCGAGAAGAATACGGTGTTGTACCTTCTCGATCTCGGTTTGGTGTTTCACTATGCTGGCGAACCGGATTCGAGCATTTTCTATCTCCTTCAAGCCGAGCGCGCAATCGAAGAGCTGTACACCAAAAGTATATCGCAACAAGTGCTCTCGTTCGTTCTGTACGACAACATCCTCCCTTACGAAGGAGAAGACCACGAGAAGGTGTTGATCAATCTCTTTCTCGCTCTCAACTTTGCCAAGATAGGGATGATCGACGACGCGCTCGTCGAGGCGCGCAAGGCCGATGTGAAGCTGCGTGAATATTCCCGCCGATATGAGGAGACGAACACGTACAAGGAGGATGCATTCATCCGATATATGACCGGTGCGTTATACGAAACTGCGGGCGACATCAACGACGCGTTCATCGCTTACCGCAACGCTTTTGCTGCCTACCAACAGTACGAACAACACTATGCCACTCCTGCACCGAGCTTCCTTTTGGACGATCTGGTTCGTACTGCAACCTTGATAGGGTTCGACGAGGAAGCCAAGCGATTCGTCAAGCTGGGAGGCCGGCCGTTCGATCGGGCGAAGACTCGCTCCGAAGGTTCCGTTCTCGTCATCACCTACGTCGGACAAGGTCCTGTAAAGCAGGAGGTGAAGCCTGTTGTGTCGATTGCCGATAGTGCCGGCACCTTGCATACCTTCCAGATCGCGCTTCCGAAGTTCGTGCTCCGATACTTCGGCGGGCGCGATTATCGGATTAAGCTTGCCGGCGAGGTCGATACCGTTCATGCACGTGCAGAGACGGCGGAGAATATTACCGCGATAGCAAGCACCGCACTGGAGGAACGTCTCACGCTCACCTATCTCAAAGCCGGCGGGCGCGCGGTGTTGAAGTTCCTGGCAGCAGAAAGAGCCAAAGCAGATTTGAAAAAGCACGAGAGCAAGAGGGCGAATGTTCTCGGCAGCATCGCCATCGACTTGCTGGTGGGCGCGACCGAACAAGCCGACACGCGTACGTGGCGCACGTTGCCCGCGGAGATTCGCCTTGCTCGTGTTGCTGTTCCTGCCGGGAATTATACCTGCTCGGTGCGTACTGCCGACGGCCGCGTTGTTTTGAACGAGCAGGCAGTGATGGTTCGCCCGGGAAAAACCACGTTCGTGATCGCGAACGATGTACGTTAAGCCGTCGCAGCGGCGTTCTGTTCTTCGAGCCGCTTCTTGATGTCGGCGATGAAGTGGAGTAGGCTCGGCACAGGCAGTGCCTTGTCGAGTTTGAAGTCGATGGTCGGATTGTCGATGTCCACAATCTCTCGCAGTTCGCGGTAGCCGGAATTCCACGCAAACGGAAGATGTTTGAATCGCTCGTCAGCCCGGACGTGTTTGTGGAAATTGATCCCGTTCATCTTCGGCATGCTGATGTCCGAGATGATCAGATCGACAGGCTCAGCCTTCAGGGTTTCGAGCGCAGCTTCGCCGTCGGGAGCGGTGATGATCTGGTAGGAATGCAATCGCAGCACTTCTGCCATCAAACTGAGGTACACGGGGTCGTTGTCAACAAGCAGAATTTTCATCAGGTTTTCCTTTTCAATGGATGACACATTGTGCTTCTCACAAGTAGTGAAGTGTCTTGTGGGCTCACAATTCGAGTACCACGACACGTAACCGTTTTCTAGGCACAAGGGCAGGAACAAGCCGGCCATCAGCGGGGCGCCGTTTGCCGATTCTTCAAACTGCCATCCTCAGGAGAGCTGTTCGTTGATTTTGCATCAATTTCATATATTACTCGCAGCCAATCATCTCATCTCTTCATGGACGAAGCAGTAACCTCAGCGATGAATACGACAGCTCCTCCTGATGACGTTTATCGCATCATCTACACCGATCATCACGACCCCTTTCAAGTGTTGGGTGCACATCTGGCGACACTCGACGGTAAATCCTGCGTGGCGATTCGCGCCTTCATTCCCGATGCCGAATCATTGACGGTGGTGGAAATGCCGGCACCGGCAGGAAAGAAACGCAAGCGTTCCAACGTGAAGCCGCGTACATTTCCAATGGAGAAGATCCATCCCGACGGATTCTTCGAGGTTGTGATCAAAACCCGCAAGAATATCTTTCCATATCAATTCAAGAAAGTGCGTGCGGACGGGGAGATCACACAATTCTACGATTCGTATTCGTTTATGTCGACGTTGACGGACTTCGATATCTATGTGTTCAACGCAGGCGATCACCACGAGATTTATGAGAAACTGGGCGCGCACTACGCGGAAGTCAACGGCATCGGCGGTGTGCAATTTGCCGTGTGGGCGCCGAACGCACGCAGCGTCAGCGTGATCGGCGACTTCAATCGGTGGGACAGACGATTTCATGCCATGCGCGTGCTCGGCTCGTCGGGCGTGTGGGAAATTTTCATCCCCGGCTTGCCGGAAGGCTCGCTCTACAAATTTCATGTGAAGACGCAGCAAGGATTCATTCTCGACAAGACCGATCCGTACGGCACCGAGATGGAACTGCGACCTCGTACCGCAGCGCGGGTGAATTTCTTGAGAGGCTATCAATGGGGTGATCAAGAATGGATGGAGCGACGCGCCTCGGAAGATCCGCTCACGAAACCCATGGCAATCTATGAAGTTCATCTTGGTTCATGGCGATTGAAAGAAGGTGGCCGGTGGATGACGTATTGCGAGGCAGCAGAAGAACTCGTCCGCTACGTCAAGGAAGCAGGCTACACCCATATCGAACTCATGCCGGTGATGGAGCACCCGTACGATGGATCGTGGGGCTATCAGGTGACGGGCTATTACGCACCAACCAGTAGATTCGGAAGGCCGCAAGACTTCATGTGCTTGGTGGACTGTTGTCATCGCAACGGCATCGGCGTGATCTTGGATTGGGTGCCCGCCCATTTCCCCAAGGACATTCACGCGCTCGGGTTGTTCGACGGCACGCACGTGTACGAACATGCCGATCCGCGCAAAGGCGAACACATGGATTGGGGAACGTACATCTTCAACTACGGAAGAAATGAAGTCAAGAATTTTCTTATCGCAAACGCTCTCTTTTGGTTGGAGAAGTATCATGCCGACGGGTTGCGGATCGATGCGGTTGCGTCGATGCTGTACCTCGATTATTCTCGCAAGGAAGGAGAATGGGTGCCGAATCAGTATGGCGGGCGCGAAAACTTGGAGGCAGTCGCATTCCTCAAACACATGAACAGCGTCGTACATCGTTACTTTCCCGGCGTCCTGATGATCGCCGAAGAATCCACGTCTTGGCCCGGCGTGACGCATCCGCTCGACCACAACGGGTTGGGCTTCGACCTGAAGTGGAATATGGGATGGATGCACGACATGCTGGAATATTTCTCGAAGGATCCCATCTACCGAAAGCATCATCATGACAAGCTCACCTTCGCGGCGTGGTACGCATGGAGCGAACGCTTTCTCCTCCCTCTCTCGCACGATGAGGTGGTGCACGGTAAGAGGTCGTTGTTGGATAAAATGCCGGGCGATGTCTGGCAAAAGTTTGCCAACCTGCGCGCACTGTATTGTTTGATGTATGCTTTTCCCGGCAAGAAGCTTTTGTTCATGGGAGGCGAGTTTGGACAATGGGGGGAATGGAACTTCGAACAGAGTCTCGACTGGGCACTCCTCGATTACGAGTATCATCGCGGTGTGTTTCGGCTTGTGCAGGACTTGAACGCGCTCTACAAAGCGCAGCCCGCGCTCCACGAGGTGGATTTTTCGTACACGGGCTTCGAGTGGATCGATTTTTCCGATCACGCAGCCAGCATCATCTCGTTCGAACGCAAGGCGAGAGATGGAGATGAGACCGTTGTTGCTGTCTTCAATTTCACGCCCGTGCCTCGTCACGGCTATCGCATCGGGGTGCGGCACGATGGGGTGTACCGAGAATTGCTCAATAGCGACGCGGCTGTGTACGGCGGCAGCAACGTGGGAAACGCGGGCGAAGTCCAAGCCGAAGCAGCACCGTACCACAACCGGCCGTATTCGCTCTCTCTCACCCTCCCACCCTTGGGGGCACTCTACTTGAAGAAACGATAGACGTTGCCTGCGTGGAGATGTCCCTAAGGGAACCGCATGTTTCGATATCGTGTTGCGACACTGAAAGCCCACCGAAGGTTTCGGGAAGGAAGATAGAGTTGGCTATGCGCAAGACTATTCTTTCGACTGCTGATGTCGCCCGTTTGTTCAACGTGACGGAAACTACCGTCAAGCGTTGGGCGAACGACGGCATGTTGAAGTGTATGAAGACACCGGGCGGACATCGCAAGTATGAAATGAAGCACGTGGTGGAGTTCGCACAGCGTGTGCAGTTGGAGCCTGCTTGTGCTTTGTCGTTGAGCGACCAAGATGCCCTTGCGCAGACGATTCAGGTCGCGATCCTCACACGTGACTTTGCCGCTCTGCAGCGAGTGTTCATCGAAAAAGCATTGTCACCCGACAAGTGCGATTTGTTCTTGTTGTTCTCTTATCTCTACCAACATCAGATCGAATTGTGGGAGATCTATGACTTGATTATTGCTCCGGGCATGATGGAAATCGGTGAACGCTGGGCGCGTGGCGACGTGAAGATCTGTCAGGAACACCGAGCATCGTATGAAACGTTGGATGCACTGGCGAAACTACAAGCACAGATTCATGTGAAGCCGGCGACGGGACTCAGCGTTGTGTGTGCGTGTCCCGGCAACGAACTGCACGAGATTGGTTTACGCTGTGCCGCATCGCTCTTCGAGTCGGAAGGGTGGCTCACGCACTACCTTGGTGCTCGTACTCCTTTCGAGGACATCGTTTATGCGGTGGAGGAGTTGCACCCGACGACGGTGTGCATCTCTCGGACCGTTTCGTTTACGGACGATGCTGAGCGTGAAGCGTGCGATCGCATGCTGCGGACCGTGCTTGCAAGCGGCGTCACGATCCTGCTTGGCGGCAAGGTGCTGTGTGGGCATACCGCTGCCAAAGAGTGCGTGTATCGGTACAGCACCTTGCGTGAGCTTCTTGCGTTCCTCAAGCATCGCGAGGTGTCCCGGTGGCCGTACGAAGAGAGGCGCGCTTGATTCGATGGAGAACATAGCAGTCCCGCTATCTTTTCTTAAGAGGTCGTGTATGAAAATCGTCATTGCTGGTGGAGGAGGATTCATTGGAAGGGGGATTGTAGAAAAGTTTGCTCGTGAGTCGCATGCAGTCGTTGTGCTGACACGGAGCCATCCTCGCTTGTCTTTTGCACGTGAGAATGTTCGCACGGTGCTTTGGGATGCTCGCACGGTTGGTACATGGGCATCGGAAGTCGATGGCGCCGACGCGGTCATGAATTTCGCCGGCGAGCCGCTCGACGCGAAACGATGGACGCAGAAGCAGAAGGAGATCATTGTGCGAAGCCGTGTCGAGTCCACGGAAGCAATTGTGGAAGCACTTCGCCGTGCAACCAACAAGCCGTCGGTTTTCATCAACGCGTCGGCTGTAGGATACTACGGTTCGGTCGAGCAGGAGGAAGTCACTGAGGAGTACCGGCGTGGGGAAGGGTTCCTTGCCGATGTTGTGCATCGGTGGGAAGAAACGGCTTTGCGTGCAGTCGCTGAAGGAGTGCGGACGGTGCTTTTGCGCATGGGTGTGGTGCTTGCACGCGATGGCGGCGCATTGACGAAAATGGCATTGCCTTTTCGATTGTTCGTGGGCGGGCCAATCGGTTTGGGTCGCCAATGGTTTCCTTGGATTCATCGCGACGACGTGGCGAGCATCGCACACTTTGCGATGAAAAACTCGGCACTCGCCGGTCCGGTCAATGCCGTTGCGCCCGAGTCGGTGACGATGCGCCAATTCTGCGAAACGTTGGGGAAGGTGCTGCGGCGTCCCTCATGGGCTCCGGTGCCCGGGTTTGTGCTCAAACTTGCTCTTGGTGAGATGTCGGAAATGATTCTGACCGGTCAGCGCGTGGTACCGGCAAACCTGTTGCGTGTAGGGTACTCGTTCATCTTCCCGACATTGGATGATGCGTTGAGAGATATTTTTTTGTAGATTGTTGCCGACTCTTGAGAAAGGGTTTGGGCTGATTCCCCGCCGTTGGTTCTTTTCATACCGCCATCTTCATGAATCGTTTCAAGCTGGGTCTGCTTGTCGCACTACCTGCCGTGCTGATTTTCAGTGTGGGCATTATCGTGGGGGAAGAGGTTGTGCTCTTCGGATTGGTTCTTTGGAGTGTGTTTGTTATCGGAATATTTCTGTATGCCGATCGTGTTGTCCTCAAGGTGTGCGACGCGCAGCAAATACTGGTGCACCACAATCCTCGACTGATCGAGTTGACGGAGGAAGTAAGCAGAAGAGCGGGCGTTCCGGCGCCTGCGGTGTTCATGATGCCGGGTGATGCGCCGAACGTCTTTTCTGTAGGAAGCACTCAGCGGTCGTCGGCCATCGTCTTCACAGAGGGATTGCCGAGAGTGTTGAGCCAAGATGAGGTGAGGAGCGCAATCGCGCATGAGCTTGTGCATATTTACGAGCACGATAGTTTTGCAGGATCGTTTGCTGTGGGATGTGCGAGCCTCCTCGGGATGAGCACCAATAGCGCGCTCGCGGCTGCAGCTTCCACCGGGGCCAAGGGCTTCGGTGGCATCAAAGCCATCACTGCACCGCTCGCGGCATTGATTGTGCGTTTCTTGGTACCGCCTCGCAGAGAGCTGAGGGCGGATGAATATGGCGCCCGCCTCATCGGCAATCCACTGGCGATGGCGAACACCATTCGAACGATGGAAAAGAAAAAACATACATCACCGCTTTCAGTTCCTCCGGCGGTTGCGCACGTATTTATGGTCAGCCCGCTGCCGCCCGGACCGATCGAGGAAATGTTTTCCGTGCACCCGTCGCTCGTCGAGCGGGTGGAGCGACTCGACAAACTGCATCAACTCATGATCAGTTCCATTCGTTATCTTCCGAGGACTTCAGGACAATGAGATCATTTGTTCGCTGGCTGTGCTTTGCGGTGTTGACCGTCGTTGTAGGGGGAGGAGCGGTACTCGCTTCGTCCCCCGGCATGCCCCCAATTATCTTTGTCTCGCGCAATCCTCTTCCCGGTGGCGAACCCGGCAGTTTGCCGGGGTTCGGTCCGCTTCATCGCACAGCGGTCGTCGGCGGCAAGCTGATGCTGCGTGAGCGCAGCGGGCGGATACGCGTATTGGTTGACTCGTCTAAACTCATCGACGTTGCCGACCCGTGCGTTTCGTGGAACGGCAAGAAGGTACTCTTCTCAGGCGTTCAACATCGTGACAGCAGTTGGAGAATCTTCGAGATCGGTATCGACGGGAAGGGTTTTCGTCAACTGACGTTTTCGGATCGACAGGTAGATCTGTCGCAGTTCGGCGCGACCGCATCCCTCTTCCAACGTTATGACGATTTTGATCCGTGCTATCTGCCGAGCGGCAAGATTGCCTTTGCCAGTACGCGCTATCCTTCTTTGGCGATGGTCGAGAGGGTGCGAGCAAGCAACATTTACGTCATGGATGCCGACGGCAAAAATCTCCGTCGCATTACAAGCGAACGCAACGGCGGAGAAGAGCCGACAGTCGACCCGGTGACAGGGCGGATCGTGTATGCACGCTGGTGGGCAAACGTCGATCGTCCGAGTAACGTCACGCGCAATAATCTTTCGCGAGAAGATGCGACAGCCCTCACGACCGACATCGGCAATCTCTGGCATGCTGTGGCGATCAATCCCGACGGCGATGCCTTGAAGCTGTACGCCGGCTACGCGCGCACGCGATACGGCACGCAGACCTACAAGCCTGCCGTCATGCATGATGGGCGACTGCTGAGCACGTTCTCGCCTCGAACCTCGCTTGTGCCTGCGAGTGGGGGACTGGGCATTCGGTGGTTCAGGCCCGGAGCTGATTTCGAGCATCACATTATCGGTGTGCGATCGGATGAATCGCTCCGCACTCAGCCGACGGTGCAAGCTCCGTACGCTACCGATCCGGTCGAACTCTCGCCGACAACGATTCTGTGCGCGTATGC
The DNA here is from genome assembly GCA_040290295.1 of Ignavibacteria bacterium. Lineage (GTDB taxonomy): Bacteria > Bacteroidota > Ignavibacteria > UBA10030 > UBA6906 > CAADGV01. The sequence goes on along the minus strand of PSMW01000028.1, from coordinate 4,145 downwards.
TGCTGATGGTAGCGACTTCGGAATTTTTTCTTGCTCACTCGATGGAGTCAACCTCTGTGTAGTGGTGGATTTCCCCAGAACGGTAGAGCTTGAGCCACAAGTGGTGATTGCGCGGCGTCGGCCGCCCATTGTTGTCGAGCAATTCATTACACCTGTCACGGATCTTCCTCCAACCGAAGACCCTGAAACGTACGCGCGCAACGATTTCTTTCGCTTCGACTGTATGAATATCTTCACCAATGGAAAGGTGGACGAGCCGATGCCGGATGCGCCTCGCATCGCTCAGGACCTGACCATTCAATTTTTTATGAACCCGCAGAGGCAGAGTGCGGACAGACCCGATCCTTCGATCCTGCTGAAAACGGCTCCTGTCTTCTACATGGGCGCTGTGCATGAGCATGACGTACCGGCAGAGGTACCGCTCTTCGAACAAATCATCGACAGCAAGGGTCGCGTCCTCGAAACAACGGACGGAAAGTTCGCGCACGTTGCCGGTTTCAATTTCGAGCGGGTTGGCTCAGGAACGAAATGCGTCGGATGCCACATCGGTCACTCGATGTTGGAGGTCCCCAAGAATGGTGCGCTGGCAGAGTGGTTCAACGCTGCCCCTTCGGCTTCTGTGACGGCAAGCTCAACATTGCGCACAGGGAACGCTACATTATTCTCGGCTCGCAAGATCGTCGACCGCCAAGCACGCACGGGCGGCGACTCCGTCATTTGGATTTCGAACGAAGACCCTCAGCCTTGGATCGAGCTACGCTGGTCTCTCCCCATCGAAGTACGAGAGTTCATCCTGTACAACATTCCGAAGCGTCCTGTAGAAGGAACGACGGGAGTAGTGCAAAGTTGTAAAATTCTCTTATATTATCGTGGCACTGAGGTTGGTGCCGTTACGTCTTCTGCACCTCTTAGTCAGAACGGCACGAAGATTCCTCTTCGTCCAACTACGATTGACGCCGCAAGGATTACGATTACGAAGTTCTTTGGAAAAATAAAAGGCAGGAACATTACCGGTCTTGCCGAAGTCGAGACGATCGCACGGCTTTTACCTATCTCACACTAAATCATTCTTCAATACAGGAGTACCATGAGCAAACTCATTCTCGTTTGCATTGCGGTGCTGTCTGCATTCACACAAATGCAGGCAGACGGCTTCTACAGCGTTCACTCGGCAGATGGCATCGCTGTTTGGGCAGTGGGCAATAGCGGCAGCGTGTTTCGCTCGCTCGATGGCGGCAACACGTGGACATCTTTGGTTCAAGGCACTTCGACGCTCCGCAGCGTGTTCGCCTTTGGCGAGGCAGTGTGGATGGTGGGCGATAACGGCAGAGTGTACGCCTCGACCGATGGAGGCGCAACCTTCGATCAGAAAAATCTCGTCGGCAACACGAATCTGACACGCGTGCTTTTTACCGACAGTCTCACCGGATGGATTGCCGGCGCGAACGGGACGTTGCTGAAAACGACCGACGGTGGAACTGTCTGGACGCCGATTGTGCTGGGAACACTCGAGACCGTTACGGCTCTCACGTTCGTCAATGCACAGATCGGCTACTTGGGCGGTACGAACGGTTTGATGATGAAGACGCTCGATGGCGGCGCA
>PSMW01000028.1:0-2532 GCA_040290295.1 Ignavibacteria bacterium | reverse complement strand
GCCAGTTGGACGAGCATTGCAGGCGCGGGTTGGAATAAGAAGATCACTGCAATCGCGGTCAGCGGCTCGACTGTCTATGTTACCGGCGTGGATGCGTTTTGCATGAAGAGCACGACTGGCGGAACACGTTGGATTTCGCTGAACCTGCTTACCGACTCACAGTCGGATGTGAACGGCGCGTTCGCCTTCGATGGCAGCACGGTTTTCTTTGTCGGCGGCGGTGGGTATATTCGCAAGTCGAACAACGGGGGAGTGTCGTTCGAATATCCGAAGCATGGATTGCATTCTCCTCTCAACGATATTTTCTTTCTCAATGCACAGAAGGGATGGGCATGTGGAGAGAAAACGAATGTCATTCTGCGGACGACCGATGGCGGAACGACATGGGCAATGCCTCAAGGGACGACCATGGCCGCGTCGTGGAGCCAAAAACTTTCGGTGAGTGCAACAGTGCGAGGGAATGCCTTCAGCATAAATGCGTTCGATAAGAACACCATCTACTGTGCGCTCGGCACGCGTGTGTACGCCAGCTACAATCGCGGCGATACGTGGACGCAGATTGCGACGATGCCTACCGGCGGCTCGAAAGTCAACTCCTTTTATGTCTCTCCCAAAGACACGAACCTCTGGGTTGCTGCATACGGAGCGCCCGATCGCATTGTGCGAACCACCAACCGCGGCGTAGACTGGATGGTGACGCTTGCTCGAGATTTCACTGAGTACGGCATGCCGCTGGAAATGGATGGATCGCATCCCGATACGCTTTTGTTTGGGCCAGAAGATGGGTACGTGTATCGTTCAACGAACTTCGGTCTGACGTGGGATACCTTGAGTCGCCCCGGCTTCCGCAGTCCATGCGACATCGTGATTGTACGCGACAAGCCGGACGTCATTTGGGTGGGAGATGGCGTTACCGGAAGCGGACAGGGACAGATGTTTCGTTCCGGCGACGGTGGGCGGACGTTCCAACTTATTTATTCTACCTCCGGCTCTGAGATTCCGACAATCGGCAGCAGTTCACTCGACAACACGGTGGGATACGCGACTGCGTGGGGGTCGGGCGGCGTGATGAAAACGGTCGATCAAGGGCTCTCGTGGAGTTCGGTTGCATCCACAAGTTCGACGTGGGGCGTGGATATTGCGAAGGACGATCCAAACGTTGTTATGTACGGAGTGTACGGCGGAGCGACTTCGTACGTCTCATCCACTGCCGGCGCTTCGTTCTTTACGTCATCACTAACAGGCTCCAACTATGCCATTCTCGCGTACGATCGGGCAACATTCTTTGCGCAACAAAGTGGCGGCATCTACAAATATGCCTTCACCTATACTGTCCCGACGTCGTCGCAGCAGGCGTTGACACTCACGGCACCGAATGGCGGGGAGAACTGGTCGTATGGTACAGTGCGCAACATTACGTGGAGTGCCACGAACATCCCGAGGGTAAAGATCGAATTCAAGAGTGCACCCACGGCGTCGTGGCAGACGATCGTTGCAAGCACGTCGGGAGGAGCGGGAACGTACGCATGGACGATTCCCAATGCGCCGACCACGCAGGCACGCGTCCGTATTTCCGATGCAAGCGATGCCAACCCCATCGATAGCAGCGACCATCCGTTCACCATTTCCGTCGCGGCTTTTGCGGCCCAGCCGAATTCGGTGAACTTCGGTAACGTTCCGGTCGGTGTACGCGCCAGCCAAACGGTGACTATTACCAACAACGGCACAGCCACTTTGGTTGTGAGTAGTGTAACGCCGAGCGATCCGAGCTTTTCGATCAGCCGCAGCTCGTTCAGCATCGGTGCCGCTCAGTCCGATACCATCCTTATTCATTTCAGTCCAGGGGTCGTCGGAGCCGTCAGCGGCCAAATGCAGTTCGCGTGCAACGTTCCGGGAAGTCCAATTGGGGTGTCGGTTTCCGGCAACGGAACAACAGGAACAAGCATCGCTGTTACCGCTCCGAACGGCGGTGAGCTTTGGCAGGCGGGGACGTCACACGACATCACGTGGAATGCAACCTCGCTGACGACGGTCGCGATCTCCTACAAAACTTCACCAGGCACATCGTGGCTCAACATTGCGCAGGGCGTGGCAGCAGCCACGGGACGATACCCCTGGCTCATTCCGAATACCCCCACAACGCAAGCTCGCGTAAGAATCATGGACGAACTTGCCGGAACGGTCGTAGATTCGAGCGATGATTTCTTCACCATCCTCGGTCCCAACTCGGTGGCAGAAGGCGGCATACCGACCACCTTCGAAGTGAGCCAGAATTATCCGAACCCATTCAATCCATCTACCCAAATTCGGTATGGACTACCGAAAGAAGCGATGGTGAGTTTGAAGGTGTACAACATAATTGGTCAAGAGATCGCAACGCTGGTCAACGAACGGCAGACGGCAGGTCGCTACGTGGTGGTGTTCGATACGCAACGACTCGGGTTCAATCTCTCGAGCGGACTCTACTTTTATCGGCTGCAGGCGGGCGATGTTATGGAGACTCGCAAGATGATGCTCCTGAAGTGAGTGCCA
>PSMW01000004.1:177619-178510 GCA_040290295.1 Ignavibacteria bacterium | reverse complement strand
CGACTCGCTCGACGATCTTCTGCTGCGCATGCGCTCGTTCGCCGATGAAGTGCTCGACTCACACAGCATCCGCTGCACTGCCGAATTTCCGAAGGACCGCACCGACGTGAAAATCCTGATGGAGAAGCAAAGGCATCTCTATCTTGTGTTCAAAGAGGTGATCAACAACATTGCGAAGCATTCGGGGTGCTCGAACGTTCACATTGTTGTGCAGGTCGCAACACGCGTGCTGAGACTTTCTATCGAAGATGATGGAAGAGGATTCGACTGCGATGCGATGGTCACAGGGAATAGACTTAGGAACATGAAGCGACGGGCACGCGAACTCGGTGCTGTGCTCGAGATCGACTCTGCGCATGGAAAGGGAACTGCAGTTCGACTCAACCTTCCCCTCACATAAAGATGGGATTGACATTGGTGAGACGAATGAGGAACCTACACACGCCATGACTGTCACCGTCGCCATCGTCGAAGACAACGCTGCGCTGCGGGAGAGCCTCGTGCAGCTCATCGACTGCTCCGAAAACCTGCGGTGCGTCGGGGCATTCGGCGACGCCGAGACATTCCTGCGAAAGGCACGTACGATCGAGCCTCGCATCGTTTTGATGGACATCGGCCTGCCAGGCATGTCGGGCATCGAAGCGATCGTGAAACTACGCGAACAGCTTCCCTCAGCCGACGTCTTGATGCTGACGGTGTACGAAGACGACCGCCGCATCTTCGAGGCAGTGTGCGCCGGGGCATCGGGCTATCTGTTGAAGCGAACACCGCCCGAGGACATCGTTGAAGCTGTGTACGATCTTGCGCGGGGCGGCGCGCCGATGACGCCGAAAGTTGCCCGCCGCGTGCTTGCCATCTTCCGCGATGCTCACCCCGCCGCCGATCTTTCGG
>PSMW01000004.1:151760-177479 GCA_040290295.1 Ignavibacteria bacterium | reverse complement strand
CAAAGCGCAAGCCATCGCCATGGCGCTGAGGAGGAGATGAGAGAGTATGAACAGATGACGCTCTCGCACCTCCGGAGGAAGTGCAGTCAGTGCACGAATCTGACATTGTTCTACCGATGCACGGCGGCTCTCGAACGCTGAAAAGCTTTCAGTGGTGCAGCGTGTCTATGGCGTCATGGGGTGTTTCTTTGAGTGCAACCCGCAAGCACAGCCGCACGTACGAGCGGACAGTGCAGACGTCCGTCTTCAGAAGGGGGGCGGCTTGACGGAGAGATCGTACCACACCCGCCAGCGCAAAAAAGATGATGCAAAGTTGACTATGAGTATTTTCCTTTTACACGAAGTGGAACAAATCAATGGATACCGAACTCAAAAAGCTCCTGACCACCGGCGGTCTCTGCGGAATCGTGTCGGTTGCGCTGTACATTGTCGTGATCGCTTTGCCGTTTCCGGCGTCGCAGTGGCAAAGGTCGCTCACGTTTCTCGTAGCAACCTCCTGGCCTCTCGTCGGCGTTGTGTACAGTTACGCCTTGTATCGCCTGATCGCTGTCGAGCGTCAGGGAGTGGCAAATCGCTTTGCGTTCATCCTTTCGCTGTTCGCCTTAGCAACGGTGACGGCGATGATCGCCATTCAGCTTTCTGTAGGAGCCGGTGTTGACGAGTTGAAACAATCGCTCGCAGGACCAGTGCAGATGGATTGGAACATTTTACGTCGCGCCCTGCGGTTCGTGGACTTCGGACTCGATCTCGCGTGGGATCTCTTCATCGGCTGGTCGATGGTTGTTGTGACGATTCCGATGTACAGGCACAGTCGGTTAGGCGCGCACTGGGCTTTGTTGTCGCTGCTGCTCGGAGTTCTGCTGATCGGACTGAATGCTGCTACGTTTCCTTGCTGGATTGAAGGTAGAACAACAAAAAGCTTTACCGATTGTATACAGGGAAGTGAAATTAGACTGTGGATACCGTGTCGATCTGCTCATCGAGAATAACGTTGTGATCGAAATAAAATCCGTTGAAACGCTGAACGATTTACATCACGCACAAATACTGACTTACCTGAAACTTTCCAACTGCAGGCTTGGTTTTCTCATCAACTTCAACGTTGCTTTGATAAAGAATGGGATTAAGCGAGTGGTGAATAATCTTCAGGAAACTTAGCGCCTCTTGGCGTCCTTTGCGGTTAACAATCGAACCGCCAAGACGCGAAGTGGCGCAAAGAACGCAAAGGGGGAAAATGCTTGGCGACCTTTGCGGTTTCATAAACTGTTAAGTTTCCACTTTCGCCTTTGGAGTTTCTCGGAAGCAACGGAACGACATAACACATTGATAACCGCTGAACCTCTGCGGTTGCATGTCCTCCCCCGGAGATTTCTTCAGGTGATGGTGGTGCTGATCGGCCTTGGTGCTCTTGCCTTTCTTTTGTGAGAACCCCACGTCGAAGGCACAAACGCGCACGCCACACTTTAAAATCACATCATCATGCGATTGAATCCCTCGGTGCGATGAACTATACTTTTCTCCGTACAGTTCACATATCTGTTCACATTTTTTAGTAGGAGAATACCATGACGCACAGAGCAACATTCCTCGCCTTGGCGGCGGTCGTCCTGTTGACTGCTGCTTTCACGCAGGCGGCACTTGCGAAAGGGCAACGCTTCCTCGTGATCGACACGCACACGCCTGATCAATGCCTTGCCGACCTCGATGCACTCGATGCAAAAGGAGAAAAGCCGCTTGCCCAATTCGATTGGGGATGCATGGCAGGTAACCACAAGGGCTATGCGATCCTCGAAGCGAAGGACGAGGCAGCGGTGCGGGCGATGCTTCCCGCCGGCTGGAAAGATGTCCAAATCCTGATGGTCGGAAAATTCACCCGCGAGCAGATCAAATCGTTCCACGAGAAGATGAAAAAGTGAATGTCAACGGACTCAAACGATCTCAGTCAAAGAGAAACCATGGCAGTGCTCGTGACGGTAGAAATCAAAGGGCAAACACAACGCGGCTATGACGCAGTAAGCGAGACGTTGCACGCAATGATCAAGTAAGCGCCCGGGTTTGTACTTCGCACATCGCATCCGACGGCCGATGGTTAGCGGGTGATCGAGCTCTGGCTTTCGAAGTCGGAGGCGGATACGTTCTCCGCGACGTTTGTCGCACCGAACTTGCCTCCCGGAATCCATCCCAAGCGTTCGTATCAGGAACTGCACAGCATCGTGCGATGATGAGTGCGTCGGTGCGTGACGGGGAACGGGGTGGCAGGGATCGTCGCAGTCGATTCTCTGCCCCCTTCCGGTCTCGTAACTCGATGTTCACTTGCACAACGATATCACGAAATTGCTTATTCAGCTTTTTCACAATCTCAGCAGAGGACTTCTCTGTAGAACTTTTATCCAAACACCAATCGAAAGGTGATCTCATGAAGCGTCTACGCGTAGCATTGATTGCCGCGACAGCGATGAGCGTGGCATTGCACCTGCCGATACAGCGCGATGCGCTGGAACAGGATCGATCGTATCGAGTCGTATTCGATCTGACGAGCAGAGATAGCTTGGGATCAGAGGGCAGTGGTGCGATGGATCCGAGAAAGTAGTTCGTCGAACGCCAATGCTCAACTGGAGGTCGTCATGTACGGAAAGGGGTTCATGCTGGTCATGACCGAACGGTCGAGAGTCATCGACGAGGTGAGGACGGCTCTCGCAAATTCGAACATTTCCTTTGCTGTGTGCGACGTGGCTCTCAGAAACAACGGCGTCGAGAAACGCCACCTCCTTCCCAACGTTAGAACGGTTCCCGACGGCATCTTTGAAATCATCACGAAGCAGAAAGAGGGCTGGGGGTACATCAAAGTCATCCATTGACATTTGTGCACGGTACTGCTCGTTGCTCGTAAAGGATATCCGCCGGTGCCTTTGCAGAGAGAGAGAAACTGCGAGAACGCACAAGCGCTCTGCATGCATATCTTCTTGACGCCTCTGTTGATCCCACCTTACCCAACGAAGTCTGATCGCGAGGCTTGCATCTCGCTCCGCATCTTTGTATCTTGAAGTGCCCCAGAAGTAGCCCGTTTCGGGCTATTTTTGTTTGAGTCGAGTGCAACCATTGTAAGCCATTGATAATGCTGAGCCAAGAGTTAGCGCCACTTGTAGCACCGTGCTGCGAACGCCATGGCGCTCACCTGTTAGAGGTGGTGGTGAGAGGCAAGCACAACCGACCGGTGGTAGAGGTGTTCGTTGACTCCGTGGAAGGTGTCACGAGCGATCTGTGCACGGCAATCAGCCGAGATGTTGGTAAAGTGCTGAATGCGCTCGAAGGGTTTGCCGCCACGTACACGTTGGTGGTTTCATCTCCCGGTATCGAGAGGTCTCTGATGTATCCGTGGCAGTACCAGAAACACGTCGGTCGTACGTTGCTGGTGAAATCGCCTGAGGGTGAACTGCAAGGAACGCTGAGGGCTGTGGGGCAAGAGACGATCACACTGGCATCAGCAAACGGCGAACAGGAAATCGCCTTTGCCGTCATCGAGAGCGCAATCGTGAAAGCGCCTTGGTAGAGGCAGTAGAAAATTTATTTTTTTGTGGAGGCAGGAATGAATTCCGAGATTGTCGAATCCTTCTCATCTATAGCACGCGACAAAGGGATTGATAAAGATATGCTCGTCGGCATCATCGAGGAAGTGTTCTCGATGATGGTGAAGAAGAAGTACGGGCAGGACGCAAAATTCTCCGTCGTGTTCAACACGGAGAAGGGGGATATCGAGATCTTTTTGATGCGGGAAGTTGTGGAAAAGGTCGAGAACCCCGCAACGCAAATCGACGTGGCGACTGCGCGTGAACTGTCGGGAGAAGATCTGGATATTGGGGATGAGTATGCGGAGGTCATCCCTCTCTCCTCTTTTGGTCGCCGATTGGTGGTTAGCGCCAAACAGATCTTGAATCAGAAGATAAAAGAGGTCGAGCGCGAAAATATCTTCAATGAGTACAGCAGCTCCATCGGCGAAATTGTGGTGGGTGAGATTTACCAAATTCGGGGCGATATACTCATCAACCACAATCGTAACGAGCTTGTCCTTCCTAAGCGAGAACAAATCCCAAGGGAGAAGTACAAGAAAGGGGAGAGCATCCGAGCGGTTATCAAGGAGGTGCGGAAGGACGGCAATAACCCGGTTGTCGTCGTCTCACGAGCCGATCCGCAGTTCCTCATCAAACTCTTCGAGATGGAGATACCGGAGATCTTCGACGGGATCATCGAGATCAGGGCGATTGCTCGTGAACCCGGTGAGCGCGCAAAAGTTGCCGTTGAATCGCACGACGATCGGATCGATGCGGTTGGTGCATGCGTGGGCATGAAGGGAGTCCGCATTCACACGATCGTGCGTGAGCTGAACAATGAAAACATCGACGTCATTAACTACAGCGACGAGCCGGCGGTGTTCATCCAGCGTGCGCTCGCCCCGGCGAAGCTGAAGAGTATCGAGGTGGACCCGCACACCAAACGTGCGAACGTTGTCGTCTCGCAGGATCAAGTGTCTCTGGCGATCGGGCGGAACGGACAGAACATTCGGCTCGCCTCGAAACTGACCGGCTACGAGATCACGCTCATCAAAGAGAGCGGCGAGGAAGAATACGATATGGACCTTGCCGATATCAAAGAGGAACTCGGCGAAGCGCTTTACGCCCAACTGATCGAGAAAGGTATGGAGACCGCAGCCGACGTCCTTAATGCCAAGATGGATACGCTGCTCGAAATCGAGGGCATGACGGAGGACAAGGTCCGCGAGCTTCGCGCGAAGATTCAACATGAGTTGGAAGAAGCGGAAGTAGAGGAAGAGGAGGAAGAAGAAGACGAGGAGGAGGAAGAAGAAACCCAAGGAGCCACGGAGGAAGACGAAGAGGAGGAAGAGAATGGCGAAGAGACAAGAGCCGAGCAAGAGGCGCCATCCCCTCAGCAATCGGCTGAAGAGGAGATGGAGCCAACACAGAAGCCAACATCGGAGGATGCGACGGAAACGAAATAGTGCTGACGGCAAAACAGTCCCGATGACGCTCGAGTAAAGGAAAACGATGGCTGAAACAGTCGAAAAGAAACCAAAGATTTACAAGCTTGCGGCAGAGCTGAATGTTTCTCACGAAACGCTCGTTGCGTTTCTGAGAAAGAAAGGCTACGAAGTCAAGGGCCACATGTCATCTGTTGACGAACAGATGATGAAGGATATCCTCATCCATTTCAAGAAAGAAAAGGATGTTGCTGAAAAACATCAGCGCAAGCTGAGCGCGCTGCGCGAAAGCAAGAAGAAGGTAGACAAGAAACCAGAAGAGCCTTCACCTGTAGCGCCGCCTGTGGCACCCGCAACGCGCGTAACGCCCCGCGTTGCGGCGCCTCCTCCGCCGGTTACGCCTGGCCCTGCACCGGTTGTTGTACAAGGGCCTGCGGACGAGAAGCAAGCAGCCGCTCAACCTCTGCCAATTGAAGTGAAAGTACCTGAGCCGCAACCACAAACTGGTGCAGAAGTCTCTCCCCCCGCAGAACAACCGGTGGGTCCGCCTGAAGCTCTCGTGATCACCGAAGGACAAGCACCGTCGCCCGCAGCGGAGCCTGTCATACAAGAACTGGTAGAACAAAAGGAAAAAGAGGAAAAGTACCTTTCACCGTTAGAGAAAGAGCGCCGAACAAAGATCGGGCTGACGGTGAAGGGAAAGATCGATCTGACACCAAAAAAATCACCGAAGAAAAAGGCGACAGAGAAGGCGACGCCCGTCGAGACGGAAGAACCGAGAAGCGTGCTGGTCGAGACAGAAGAAGAGCTTCACAAGAAAAAGAAAAAGAAGAAGAAGCTGCGCGAAGCGGAAACGCCGGGCGCTACCGTCGAGGTCGATTTGCTCGATCGCAAGAAGAAAAAGAAGAAGAAGCTGCGCCACAAAGAGATCGACCAGGCGGAAGTGAAAGATGCCATACGCCGAACGTTCGCCGCAATGGAAGATGCCCCTTCGGTCAGTCGCGCAACCTTCAAGAAGCGCAAGAGAAAGGAGAGAGAAGAGGAAGAACAGCGCATGCTCGAGCAAGCAGAGCGCGAGAAAGGTAAACTGCGCGTCACGCAGTTCGTGTCGGTCAACGATCTGGCGAACTTGATGCAGGTGAATGTCGCGGACGTCATCAAGAAGTGTATCGAATTGGGTATGATGGTGTCGATCAATCAGCGCTTGGACAAAGACACGATCACGCTGGTAGCCGATGAATTCGGGTATGAGATCAGCTTCTACGACGAGATCACAGAAGAAGAGGTTCTACAAGATCAGGAGGATCCGCCTGAAACCTTGCAGCGCCGGCCTCCGGTGGTTACGATCATGGGACACGTCGATCACGGCAAGACGTCGTTGCTGGACTATATTCGTCGATCGAACGTCGTTGCGGGAGAAGCCGGCGGCATAACGCAGCACATCGGCGCATACGAAGTGACAACCCCAACGGGCAATCGCATCACGTTCTTGGATACGCCGGGTCATGAAGCCTTCACTGCTATGCGTGCGCGCGGGGCAAAAGTGACAGACATTGTCGTGCTGGTCATCGCTGCCAACGACAGCGTGATGCCTCAGACGCTCGAAGCAATCAGCCATGCACAGGCAGCGGGAGTGCCGATCATCATCGCCATCAACAAGATCGACAAGCCCGACGCGAATCCCGATCGCATTCGTCAGCAACTTGCCGAGAAGAATATCTTGGTCGAAGAGTGGGGCGGCAAGTATCAGAGTGTTGAACTGTCCGCGCGCACCGGCAAGAACGTCGATGTGTTGTTGGAGAAGATTGTGCTGGAAGCTGAGGTGCTCGACCTGAAAGCCAATCCAAACCGACGCGCGGTTGGGACGGTCATCGAAGCACAGCTCGATAAAGGCAAGGGGATCACCGCAACCGTTCTTGTGCAGAAGGGGACACTGCGTGTTGGCGATCCATTCCTCGCCGGTATTTATTCGGGCAAGGTGCGAGCAATGTTCGACGAGCGCGGCAATCGTGTGGAAGCTGCCGGTCCTTCGACGCCTGTTCAATTGACGGGATTAGACGGCATACCTCAAGCGGGTGATTCCTTCGTCGTGACGGAGTCGGATCGTGTTGCACGGGAAATCAGTTTGCGACGACAACAACTGAAGCGGGAACAGGACTTCCGCCAGATTCGCTTGACCACACTCGACGACATCTCCGAGCAGATTAAACAAGGTCAAGTCAAAGAACTCAACGTCATTGTCAAAGGTGATGTGGATGGGTCGGTCGAAGCTCTCTCGGATTCACTCATGAGGCTCGACCATCAAGAGGTCAAGGTGCGTGTGATCCACAAAGGCGTCGGCAGCATTTCGGAATCGGACGTGACGCTGGCGACTGCATCGAGCGCAGTCATTATCGGCTTCCGTGTTCGTCCGAACTTGAACGCGCGACGTTTGGCAGAAAAGGAGAAAGTCGATATCCGCACCTACAACATCATCTACGATGCGATCAACGATGTGCGCCACGCCCTCGAAGGTCTGCTCGCTCCCGAAACGAAAGAGGAAGTGACTGCAACCGTCGAGGTACGCGAAGTCTTCAAAGTGCCCAAAGTAGGCAACGTTGCCGGTTGCTTCGTGCAGGACGGGAAGATTGTGCGCAACAACAAAGTACGCCTCCTGCGGGACGGGATCCAGATTTTCGAAGGGAACATCGCCTCCCTCAAGCGCTTTAAGGAAGATGTGCGTGAGGTGGAAGCGGGATTCGAGTGCGGCATCGGACTGGACGGCTTCAACGACATCAAAGTAGGGGATATCATCGAAGCGTTCCGCATCGTCGAAGTGAAAGGGAAACTCTAATGTCGATACGAACAGAGCGCGTCGCTTCGCTCATCAAACACGAAATTGGCGCCATCATCCTGCGTGAGTACAGTAGCACGGAGTACGGGTTCATCACCGTAACGGAGGTACGCGTCTCGCCGGACTTGAAGATCGCGAAAGTCTATTTCAGCGTCTTCGGTTCCTCGGAGAAACAGTCCAAAACAATGGCGATGCTTGAGGAACAGAAGCAACACATTCGCGGCGAGGTTGCACATCGCGTGCGCTTGAAGTTTGCACCCGCGCTACAATTCTATCACGACACAACAATGGATGAGGTGGATAGGATCAACCAGCTCATGAAAAAAATCCACTCGAGCGGAGATCTGCATGACCCTGAATCCGGGGAAGGATCTCGACCTTGAAGCAGGCGAGGTCTTCCTTGTGGACAAGCCCGCGGACTGGACATCGTTCGACGTGGTGAACAAGATGCGGCGCATCTTTCGCATCAAGCGTATCGGCCACGCGGGGACGCTCGACAAAAGCGCCACCGGGTTGCTGATTGTGTGCACGGGCAGGAAAACGAAAGAGCTTTCGTCCTTCCAACAACTCGAGAAGGAATACGACGTGACGATGCGCCTCGGCGAGAAGACCGAAAGTTACGACACGGAAACGCCCGTCATCCACCGGCACGATCTCAGCGGGATGGACGAGGAGGCGATTCGCAGTACGATCGCCGCATTCGTCGGGATACAGAAGCAACTGCCGCCGATGTGGTCCGCGGTCAAGGTTGCTGGCACGCCGCTCTATCGGTATGCGCGCAAAGGCATCGAGGTGCCGCGGAAGGAGCGAGACGTGTTCATCGAGCGCATCGACGTGCGCACCATAGCACTGCCGGATGTGACGATGACGGTGGTGTGTTCGAAAGGGACGTACATTCGTTCATTGGTCAACGATATCGGAGAGGCGTTGGGGGTGGGGGCGCACGTTGTGCGCCTGCGTCGGACGCGCATCGGCAACTACCACGTTGCGGACGCGCTCACGATCGAAGACCTGTTGCACCTGAATCCTGGGAGACCACACTGAATCGTATGTGGGTCGTGCGCTCAATCGAAGAGGTCGAGAAGGAGAGAAATTCCGTCGTCACCGTCGGGACGTTCGATGGTGTGCACGTTGCGCATCAGGAAATTATTCGCGAGGTCGTGCATCGCGCACGCATGCGAGAGGGTCGCAGCGTCGTTGTCACCTTCGATCCTCATCCCAAAGAAGTGGTGGGCAACTACGCCGAGCCAATTCATCTGCTGACGACGATCGACGAGCGCATTGCATTACTCAAGGCAATGCACATCGACCTGGTACTCATTTTGCACTTCACCTACGAGTTCTCGCGTCAGAGTGCGAGAGACTTTTACGCGCGCTATCTTGTGAACGGAACAGGCGTCAGCGAGGTGGTCGTCGGGTACGATCACATGTTCGGGCGCGACCGTCAGGGGACGATCGAGCTGTTGGTGAGAATGGGTAAGGAGTTCGACTTCTCGGTCGTTGCGATTCATCCGTTGACTGTGCATGGCGAGGTGGTCAGCAGCACGCAGGTCCGTCGAGCGTTGTTGGCAGGGGAGGTCGAGAAGGCGCGAGCATTTCTTGGCAGGAACTACTCGCTCAGCGGTACGGTCGTGCCGGGAGATGGTCGTGGCAAGATGATCGGCTTTCCAACGGCAAACCTGAATGTGCATGGCTTGAAGAAATTGGTTCCCGCGCGTGGGGTGTACCTTGTCGCAGTCGAAGTGGAAGGAAAGCACCACTTCGGGATGATGAATATTGGGGTGAGGCCTACCCTCACCGACGGGTTGCAACAAACCGTGGAAGTCCACATCCTCGACTTCGATGGGGAATTGTATGGAAAGAACATGACCGTGGGGTTCCTGAAGCGTTTGCGTAGCGAGCAGAAGTTTGCTTCTGCGCAGGAGTTGGTGGCTCAACTCCACGCCGATCGCGAACAGTCACGCAAGCTGATACACGAGTTTGTTCATCAACGATAATTTGTTCAACACAGTACGACCAACACAGGAGCATACTACATGGCCTTAACCAAGGAGCAAAAGGCAGAGATCATCAAGAAGTACGGTAGAAACGAGAAGGATACCGGCACGCCGGAGGTGCAGATTGCCCTTCTCACGGCGCGCATCAATGAGCTAGCGCCGCATTTCGAGCAGCATCGGAAAGATCACCATTCGCGTGTCGGCTTGCTGCGCATGGTCGGCAAGCGACGCCGTTTGCTCGACTACCTACAAGAAAAAGATGTCGAGCGTTATCGAAAGTTGATTGCTGATCTCCAGATCCGAAAGTAAGTTCACTATTCAAACAACAGATGTGAGACTATGAACGTCGTAAAAGAAGTCACCATCGGCGGAAAGCCGTTTACGATCGAAACCGGTCGGTTTGCTAAGCAAGCCGACGGTGCCGTTATGGCGCGTTACGGCGATACGATGGTGCTTGCCACCGTTGTCGCCGCAAAGGAAGAGAAGGAAGGTTTCGACTACTTCCCGCTCCAAGTGGAATATCGGGAAAAGGCGGCGTCGGCGGGGAAGATTCCGGGAGGATTTCTGAAGCGTGAAGCGCGTCCGACCGAAAAGGAAATTCTCTCGGCACGTCTCATCGACCGACCGATTCGACCGATGTTTCCCGAGTGGTTCAAGTGCGAAACGCAGGTTATCGTGACCGTTTATTCATCGGATCAAGAACACGATGGCGACACGATCGGCGCTGTGGCTGCCTCGGCGGCGCTATGCATCTCGGATATCCCCTTCGACGGGCCCGTCGCTGAAGTGCGTGTGGGTCGCATCAACGAACAGTTTATCGTCAATCCGACGTACACGCAGTTGCAGCAGAGCGATATGGACGTGACAGTTGCTGGTACGGAAGATTCGATCGTGATGGTGGAAGGTGAGGCGAAAGAAATTTCGGAGCAGGATATGCTCGCCGCGCTCGCGTTCGCACACGAATCGATCAAACAACTCTGCGCGTTGCAAATCGAGTTGGTGAAGGAAGTGGGACGGCACAAGCGCCTCCCGCCCGAAAAACCCGACACGAGTGAGCTTGTCAAGGCAGTGCAAGAGATTGTTGGGAACAGAATCATCGAGTTGGCACACACGCCTCTCCTCAAAGAGGAGCGTGCCGCCCGCACAAAGGCGATTTACGACGAAGTCCAAGCGGCACTCGCCGAGCGATTCCCCGAGCAGAACGAGACCATTGCAGAGATTCTCCACCACATGGAGTACGTTGCCATGCGGGAGATGATCTTGCACGATGGGAAGCGCTTGGACGGTCGAGGCTTGAAGGACATCCGCCCGATCTCCATCGAAGTTGGCTTGCTCCCGCGCACCCATGGTTCGGCACTCTTCCAGCGCGGCGAAACACAGAGCCTCACCACGCTGACGCTCGGCACGAAGCTCGATGAGCAAATCATCGACGGCATCATGCCCGATACGACCAAACGTTTCATGCTGCACTACAACTTTCCGCCGTTCTCTGTCGGTGAAGTGGGGCGGCTCGGTAGCGTGGGACGCAGAGAAATCGGGCACGGCAATCTCGCCGAACGCGCACTCAAGAACATGATGCCGAGCGAGGACGATTTCCCGTACACCACGCGGATCGTGTCCGACATCCTCGAGTCCAACGGTTCCTCATCGATGGCAACGGTTTGTGCAGGCACGCTCGCGTTGATGGATGGCGGCGTGCCCATCAAGAAGCCCGTTGCCGGAATCGCCATGGGCTTGGTGAAAGAGGGTGATCGTGTGGCGATCCTGAGCGACATCCTCGGTAACGAGGATCATCTCGGCGATATGGACTTCAAAGTCGCCGGTACAAAGGACGGCATCACGGCGTTTCAAATGGACATCAAGATTCGCGGGATCTCGCTGGCAATCATGCGTGAAGCACTCGAACAAGCGCGCGAAGGTCGCATGCACATTCTCGCAAAGATGGAAGAAGCCTTGCCTAAACCGCGTCCGCAACTCTCGCTGTATGCACCGCGGCTGACGACGATTAAGATTCCCGTCGATATGATCGGCGCGGTGATTGGTCCGGGCGGCAAGACGATTCGCCAAATCGTCAAAGAAAGCGGTGCGGAGATCGACATCGAGGAAGACGGTACCGTTGTCGTCGCAGCCACATCCAAGGAATCGTCGGAGAAAGCAATCAATGCCATCAAGGGAATGACCGACACTCCCGAAATCGGCAAGGTCTATCGTGCACGCGTCACGAAGGTGATGGAATTCGGAGCGTTTGTCGAATTCCTCCCCGGCAAAGAAGCGCTTGTGCACGTCTCACAACTCGACGTCAAGCGTGTCAACAAACCCTCCGACGTGGTCAAGGTCGGAGATGAATTCGACGTCATGATCATCGACAGGGATGATCAAGGCAGATGGAAGCTGAGCCGCAAAGCACTGATGCAGATGGAACAGAAACACAAAAAACCGGTTGAAGGATAACGCACTCCTTTTTCTCACTCTCGGTAGGTTCGGGTTATGAGGCATCATTCGTGGGTACTCTTGCTGGGCATCGCCACGCTCCTTCGTGGGAGCGTCTCCGCTCAAAGTCTTGAAGATAAGCTTTCCCTCGGTGTTCGCGTCGGTCCGAACTTATGGATCAACGACCTGAACGACCGAAAGGTCGGCATCGGTGTAGAAGGCATCGTCCGATACGGCGTAGCACGCAATCTGATCTTTGGCGGCGCCATCGGCTACGAGTCCCTCAAAGCGCGGCAATTTCCTCTCACCCAAAACATACCGGTGGACTACATCCACGCGAAATCGCTCCATGCCTCGGTGGATTTGTGGATACATCTGTCGCCCGCAAGCAAATTCTCCCCCTATTTGTACTTCGGTGGCGGCGCGATGCACTATGTGCGGAAGGATGGAGCAGGTTTCGGCTATCCTCCGGGTGCGTCGGATATTACCGTGTACATTCCGTTCGGCGTAGGATTCGAAGCCTTCGTCGGCAAGAACGCCTCGCTGGTTTTCGATTTCGGCTATCGCTTACTCGATGGCCGCACCGATAACTTCGCTTCAGGCAAATCGGACTCGTATCCGACTGCCAAGTTCGGCTACACGATGTATTTCGGTTCAAACGATGAAGATGACGACGATGCCGACGGTGTCAAAAACGGAACCGAGCGTATGATGGGACTCGATCCAACCAATCCCGATACGGACGGTGACGGATTGACCGACGGCGAAGAACTTTACATCTACAAGACCAATCCCCTTCAATCCGATACAGATGGCGACGGCATCAAAGATGGAGACGAAGTGTGGCGCTTCCAAACCGATCCACTCAAACCCGACACTGATGGCGACGGCTTGAGCGACTACGATGAGATCTTCAAGTACAACACCGATCCACTGAAAGCCGATACCGACAAAGACGGGCTGACCGACGGCGAGGAGATTCTTACGTACAAGACCGACCCCCTGAATCCCGACAGCGACGGCGACGGGATCGGTGATGCCGACGAGGTGTTCACCTACAAGACCGATCCTCTGAACAAAGATTCGGATGGCGGTGGCGTTGATGATGGAACCGAAATTGCTCGAGGCGGCAACCCGTTGGTACCGTACGATGATATGCCTGCGAAACGTGGTCCTGAGCTTGAGGTGGGAAAGAGCATGGTGTTGCAGGGCGTAACGTTCAAGCCCTGGAGCGCAGAGATCACTCCCGAATCAGAACAAGTGCTGCAAAAAGTCTTGGAGATGCTCACGCTCTATCCGGAGGTGGAGGTGGAAATCCGCGGCTACACCGACAACGCCGGTCCTCGGACGCGCAACGTGCAGATTTCTAGCGAACGCGCTCAAGCGGTCAAGCGGTGGCTCGAGGTTCGGGGGATCTATGGTTCCCGTCTGGTGGCAAAGGGGTTCGGTCCGGACAACCCGATCGCTCCCAACACGACGGAAGAAGAGCGGGCAAAGAACCGCCGGATCGAGCTGTACCGCATCAAGTAGCGTGAACTGCCGTCTTCAAGGACGTCAGCGTGTGGAGAGCGCCAACAATTGGTGCTTGAACGCGCCGACGTCCAGCTCCCCGATAATTCGACTCATCAATCCCAAGCTGTGCTTGTTGATGTACTGCAGCACATTCACTTCTCGTTCTTGAAGATTGCCGTTCGGTAGCAGTCCGTTTGCCGCCTTCTCGATTTGCCGGAGGGCTGTTTCGTTCTTGCGTTTTTGTGCGGCGATGGATTTTTCCTTCAGGACGTTCATGTTTTGATCGAGCTTCGCCAGAACGTTTTCGAGTGCGCCGATGAGTGTCGGATCGATCTCCTTCAGTGCATATTTCATCTCGTTCAGTGCCGTTCGCATCGTGCCATTGGCATTGGCGAAGAGGTCGTCCAGCTTGATGGATGAAATATGTTCTGAGACTCGCGTTGCTACCGTGTCCGGGTTCTCCATCACTTGCAAAATATCCAACCCATATTTCTCCATCGCATGCAGCAATCGTTCTTCGAGGAACGATGCGCTCGCGCGTGGATAGATGATGGGGTGTGGAACACCAAAAAATTCGAACACAGGTTTGAGTTGAGCGTGGTAGGCAATTTCGCTTGGACCTGCGACGTACGCGACGGTCGGCAGCAGCATATCTTGGGCGATGGGTCGCAGGATGACGTTCGGGCTGAGAAGCTCGGGCGTTTCATGAGCGATGCGCAGCAGTTCATCTCGCTGGATGAAATGTCTCGTCCCCTTCAAACTGAAGTCCTCTTCACGTTCGCGCGGCTGGATCAGATAGCGACCACCTTTGTGGAACATGAACAGGTTGAGCGACTTCGGCTTTACTTGAGCATGGTAACGCTCTTCCAATTCAGCGCTCTGTGCGATGACGAGTTGAGATGTTTTGGGAAACTCCGCTATCTCCTTCACGAACAGTGGCGAAAGAAGCCGCTTCAGGTCGGGATGGTTGGATGAAAGAAACACAAGTCCGTGATCGGCAAAAAGGAAATTCATCCATCTCGCGAATGCTCGATTGAACGTCGTTCCCACCGTGTAACACGACTTCAAGGCGGAAATGATCTCAGGGGTGAACTCGGTTTTCGGGAGAGCGGCATCGAGCCGCTCGAACGTTTTGGTGAGCGCATCGTTGAATGTTAGCTCGCCGATCGGTCCGAGATTTCGTTCGGGTGCGGTCTCGCCATGAAGGTACTCGATTGTCACGGGTTTGTTTTCATGATCGAGCAGTGCGATGTTATTCATTTCCAAGAAATCGTGGTCCTCTCCTTCGAGCCAGAAGAGTGGGACGACATCGTACGATGGGAATTTGGCTTTGAGGCGCTCGGCGAGTTTGATCGTTGTGACGGTCTTGAAGATGGTGTAGAGCGGACCACCGAACAGCCCCACTTGCTGCCCGGTCACGACTGCGAGCGTTGTAGGCTTCTGCAACAGTGCGATGTTATCGAATGTGGGTTGGGTCCCACCGAACACGGTGTTCTGTTCGCGCAGCACGCGGGTCAACGTACCTCGATCGAGTGGACGAGCAGCAGCAGTCGCGATCATCGCTTCGTACGGTGCGTTGCCGCGAAAATTGTGCGTAAAGTACTGCCGCACTGCATCGAAGTTGTACACATAGTCGAGAAAGAGTTGAGAGAATCCCCCTGCGGAAGCGGGAAGCTGACGATAGTCGATGCAATCCATGAAGAGAATAGTCTGTAAGAGTTCTGTTCGCGATGCGGGTGTACAGACAGGACTGTGGATACATGTTCACACGCGGGAAGAAATATAACGGTATGTTGACTTTATATCAACGGAAGAGTATATTTTAGCCGTGTTCTGAGCGCGGTGTTGCAGACTCCGCCATCCTTGCGATTCTTCTTTCAGAAAGAATAACTGATCTTTGCGTTTCATGTCGAGCGTGTTGGTTCTTCCGTTTGTCTCTGCAGTAATGCACACTGCACTCCACGTCGTATCCTCTGAGCTTAACTTCCATCATCATAACTCCACGATAGCACGTAATCCAGCGAAGCATGCGTACGGGTACTTCGCGAGAGAAGAACTATGGCTGATGACAATGATGTGACAAAACCGACCGGCGAGGAATTGGCTGAAGAGCCAAAGAAGACTCTTCCGCCCATCACGTCCGCGAAGCCTGTCGGCGGCGTGAAAGTATTGCCACCGCTGAGTTCGTCACGACCGGTAGGTGGGGCAGCACCGAAGCCTCCAACTGCCGCACCGGCAAAGCCCGCTGCACTCGTCGCGGCACCACGTCCTGCCCCCAAGCCTGTGCCGACGGCAACAGCAATGCCGGCGGCTTCAGAGCCCTCTGCACCTCCTGTGGGCGCGCCGCGGCCTTCACCGACACGACCGGCAGCCGAAGTGAAAAAGCCCAAACAGGACAAACCTCCCGAAGACGATCCCGGTATTTGGCGCATGAGTCGCAAGAACTTCTTGAACGTTGCAGGTTGGTTCGGCTTCTTCGGTTTTCTGGTGACCGCAACACTCGGGGCCCTTCGATTGATGGTACCCCGCGTCCTCTACGAGCCGCCCTCCGCATTCAAAGCCGGCTATCCTGAAGACTACATCATTGGAGAGGTGAACGAGAAGTATAAAGATGAATACCGCGTGTGGATTGTGCGCGACGTGGACGGCTTCTACGCACTGTCGGCAATCTGTACGCATCTGGGTTGCACCCCACGATGGCTGGCATCGGAGAACAAATTCAAGTGCCCGTGTCACGGTAGCGGCTACCACAAAGACGGCATCAACTTCGAAGGTCCGACGCCGCGACCGCTGGAACGATTGAAGATTACACTGGGCGACGACGGACAGATTCTCGTCGATCGCAACGTGAAGTTTTTATACGAAAAGGGTGAGTGGTCCAAGCCCGACGCGTTTTTGAAATACGGCTAAGCAACTGGGAGAGGGTCCTATGCTCGGCATACTCGATCAGATCAAAGCAAAGTGGGAACGGACGGAAGTATACAAAAGCATCTTCCGCCATACCTATCAGGACACACAGCGCAATCGAGCGTTGCAGATTGTCGATAACGTGTTCCTTCATCTCCATCCTGTTCGCATTACGCGCCACGCCACGAACATCGGCTTTACGTGGGGAATGGGAGGAATCACCTTCCTCCTGTTCATCGTCCTGACTATCACGGGCGTTATCTTGATGTTCTATTACAGACCCGCGGCTGAATACGCGTACGACGATATGAAGTTCTTGATGAACGATGTTGCGTTCGGTCCTCTGATGCGTAACATGCATCGGTGGGCTGCGCATGCCATGGTCATCACCGTGATGCTCCACATGTTCCGTGTGTTCCTCACCGGAAGCTATAAGCCTCCACGACAGTTCAACTGGGTTATCGGTGTGTTCTTGCTGACGTTGACGCTCTTTCTCAGTTTTACCGGCTATCTTCTCCCGTGGGATCAACTTGCCATCTGGGCGGTTACTGTCGGCACGAACATGGCCCGTGCAACTCCGCTCTTAGGACATGAGGGACCGTTTGGGCCTGAATTAGGAATGCGTATCGACAACGACGTGCGCTTCGTGCTGCTGGGCGGGACGCAAGTTGGACCGCCGACGCTGTTGCGCTTCTATGTTCTCCACTGCATCTTTCTTCCTCTCATTGCCTCGATCTTGATGATTGTGCATTTCTGGAGGATTCGGAAAGACGGCGGCATTTCGGGACCGGACATGACTTCGAAAAAGTTCTGAAGCAACTACTTATCAACCATTCTTCGAGTGTTGAGGTATGGAGCATCTTTGGAAAATCGTCACCAAACCGGATAATCTCCCGATCGTGTTGATGTTGGTGCTCACGATCTTCTACACTTGGTATGCGATGCGGAAGGCTCTGCGCAACGACCGCCAAGAGATTCCCGAAGAGGCAAAGCAAGCCGACAAGGTGCAGGTGTGGCCCTTTCTCGTGAAGGTGGAGTTTCTCGGGGCTCTCGTTGTGATGGTGATTCTCACCTTCTGGTCGTTTCTCATCGATGCGCCTCTGGAAGAACCCGCGAACCCCGCGCTGACGCCGAACCCCTCCAAAGCCCCCTGGTACTTCTTGGGCTTACAGGAAATTCTTGTGTACTTCGATCCGTGGATTGCCGGCGTTGTTCTGCCGGGACTGATTATCTTCGGATTGTGTGCCATCCCTTATATCGACATCAATCCGAAAGGGAATGGGTATTACACGTTCAAGGAGCGTCCGTTCGCGGTCCTGACGTTTTGTTTCGGGTTCCTCTTCATGTGGGTTGCCTTGATTGTGCTGGGAACATTCTTCCGAGGTCCCGGATGGAACCTTTTTTGGCCCTGGGAGTATTGGGACACACATCGTGTGGTGGCATTGACCAACGTTGACTTCACAGAAAAATTTTTCGGCGTCCCCACGCGGCGTGTCGATGATTCACTCAATCCGCTGGCGATGGCAATCGGCGGTGCCGCCATTCTGTTGTGGTACGCCATTCCCGTCGCTTACTATTTTGGGAAACGCAACACCGATCTCATCAAGAAAATGGGACCGCTGCGTTACGGCATCACCGCGTTCTTGTTCATGACGATGATGGCTGTTCCGGTGAAGATCATCTTACGACTGACTATGAACATCAAGTACATCGTCGTTACTCCGTTCTTCAACATTTGAAGTTTTTCGGAAGGAGCCTGTTCTTGTTCAAGCAGCGTGCACAAGTTCCGATCGAGCAGCGCAATTACTCGACCTACTACGTCGTGCTCTCCGGTCTGTTGTTCTTAGGAAC
This sequence comes from Ignavibacteria bacterium, assembly GCA_040290295.1. Lineage (GTDB taxonomy): Bacteria > Bacteroidota > Ignavibacteria > UBA10030 > UBA6906 > CAADGV01. The sequence goes on along the minus strand of PSMW01000004.1, from coordinate 158,956 downwards.
GATGTGGGCGGTGGTGGATGAAATTGCGACGCGCAGGCCGTGGAAACACTACCAGAAGGAGTTCTACCGCATGGCGGACTCGCTTCTGCAGCAGCGCATCGAGCAGGCAGCGGCAGAAATCGACTCCTTTGCCTTAGCGGAAGCCAAAGCATATCTCCAAGCGGCGCAGGATTCTCTCCACGGGGAACGCTATCGGGGCATCCTGCGGGAGTACGAGCGAACCACCGAAAAACTGATCGACGAGACGCGCGAATACCAATTTGCCAAGAGCCGCGGCGACGAGGCATACTATTTCTACAAGAAATCGTTGCGGGAAGGGAAAGAAGATCTCAGCCAGAAGAAAAAGCTGGAAGAGAACGAAGCACAGATGGCACAGCATCAAGCCGTGATGAACGTTCTCCAAGCGCAGAAGGATTCGTTGCTCGCGATTCTGACCGAATATCGCTTGAATGAAAAGAAAGCCCGCAACGCGGTCAGTGAGATCCTCAAGAAAGTCGAAAAGTGGCAGACCCGCCGTGAACGACTCGCTGCGGCGCCTATCGAAATCAAGCAAGTGATGATGCTCGACTACGATCGCAACCCGTTCAACGATCCGAAGGCGCGCATCGATCGTTGCCAGACGTGTCATCTCGGATGGAATGAAGAAGGATTGGAGGACGCACCCGAACCCTTCAAGAAACATCCTCGTCCTGAACTGTTGGCAACGCACAATCCAGAGAAGTTTGGCTGCACGCCGTGTCATCGTGGACAGGGACCCGCGCTGACACCGGGGATGGCTCATGGTGAGGAGGACCACTACTGGGAGAATCCCTTGCTGCGAGGTAAAGATGTGTGGGCGTCGTGCAACGAATGTCATGAAAACGAAAGCGTGCTCGCTGGCGCACCGGAATTCACCCGAGCAAAGAGATTGATGATCGAATCGGGCTGCCACGGCTGCCACGAAATCAAGGGCTACACCGACCTGCCGAAGATCGGACCGCAACTCATTTCGATCGCATTCAAGACCACACCGACGTGGGTCTATCGATGGGTGAAGGACCCGAAGGAATACACTCCCCACACGCGTATGCCGAATTTCAAACTCACGGATGAGGAAGCCGAAGCGGTGACGGCATATCTCTTCAGCGTTTCGAATACCAGTGATTTCCGTTTCGCTGCTCCTCAGGGTGCGTATGCCGGCGGCAGCGCTCAACGCGGCAAGGAACTTTTCGAGACAATCGGGTGCCAAGCATGCCACGTTGCAGGAGCGATGACGAAGGTACGTGAGACGCGCGGCACGAGCTACGATATTGCTCCTGAGTTGACGCGGGTGGGCAGCAAGGTCAACCCCGACTGGCTTTACGATTGGGTGCGCAACCCGCGGCATTTCAATCCCACCACGAAGATGCCGAACCTTCGCCTAACGGACAATGAGGCGAAGGACATCGTTGCGTTTCTCATGACGATGAAAGACGAACGTGACCTGCCGGTGCATGAACTGGACGTGACATCAGAGCAGATGATCAAGCGTGGGGAGAAAGTGATACGCGAGTACGGTTGCAACGGTTGTCATCTTATCCCGGGAATGGAGAAGGAAGGTCGGGTGTCGGTGTCGCTCTCCAATTTTGGGAGGAAGAAAGTGGAGGAGATGGACTTCGGGGATACGCATGTTGCCCATACATGGCACGATTGGGTGTTCAATAAGTTGAAGAACGCCCGTGTGTTCGCGACCGATCGCATCGTACAGAAAATGCCGGTCTTCTCTTTCACCGATGACGAAATTACGTCTCTACGGATGTTCCTTCTCGCGCAAACAAAGGACGAACCTGACAAACGCTATGTGCGCGCGTTCGATAAGATGCAGCAGAACATCGAAACCGGCAGGCGTGTTGCCATCATGTACAATTGCCAGCAATGTCATCAGCTCGAGCAGGCGGGCGCGTACATTACCAGCATCATCGAGGAGCCTGCCTTCCATCCTCCCATTATTACCGGAGAAGGAGCAAAAGTACAAGAGCCGTGGCTGTATCAATTCTTGAAGCAACCGACAACGGTGGGCAAGCCGAATTCCATTCGCCCATGGGTGCCCATACGCATGCCGACATTTGATTTCACAGAGGATGAGATCAACAAAGTACAAAAGTATTTTCTCGGCTTGAGCCGGCAAGAGTTTGAACTGAGGGATTACGCCGCGTTCCAACCCGATCCTGCATTGTTGCCTGTAGGCAAACAAATATTTGAAGACTTCCAATGCTTAAAATGTCATCCAGCGGGCAGTGCCCCGCCGCCTGCCGGTGAAGTCTCGACCTCTGATCTCGCACCGAATCTGCGGTTGGCGCGCACACGACTGAAGCCGGAGTGGATTGTGGTTTGGCTTGCCGATCCGGGCAAGATACAAGAAGGAACTCGGATGCCGACATTCTTCCCGGACGGTCAATCTCCTCTACCTGATGTCCTGGGCGGTGATGCACACAAGCAGATGATGGCGATACGCGATTACCTTTGGACGCTAGGTCAACCGGTTCGTACGACTGTTGCATTGCGATAGCACTACTCGGTTCAATTCATTCACTTTTTTGGAGCACACATTATGGGTAAGACACTTGCAGTACTTCTCTCGACACTCGTCGCGGGCTCGTTGCACGCTGGTGATATTGTGGGGAAAGTTGCCTTCGAAGAGGCACCGCCGAAACAGGCAGTCTTGAGAATGGATGCCGATAAGGTTTGCAAAGCAGCGCACAAGGAGCCGCAGCGAAGTGAGGAAGTAGTTGTGAACGCCAACCGCACATTGAAGAACGTGTTGGTGTACGTGAAGGAGGGACTCGGAGCCAGAAAGTTCGATCCCCCTGCATCGCAGGTGAAGTTCGACCAGATCGGTTGCATCTATGTCCCGCACGTTGTGGGTATCCAAACCGGACAAGAATTGATTGTGGTGAACAGTGACCCGACGTTGCACAATGTTCACTCGCTTTCGAAGGAGAACCCTCAGTTCAACGTCGCTCAACCGAAGAAAGGGATGACGCTGACGAAAAAGTTTGAGAAGCCAGAAGTCTTCAAAGTGAAATGTGAAGTCCATACATGGATGGGTGCTTACATCGGCGTGTTCAATCATCCGTTCTTTGCCGTTACCGGCAACGATGGGACCTTCACGCTTCCGAAACTGCCGGCGGGGGAATATACCGTGGAGGCGTGGCATGAGAAGTACGGCACGCAGACTGCCAAAGTGAAGGTAGATGCGGCAGGCAAGGCAACGGTCGATTTCAAGTACGCAGCAAAATAGTCCGTGAACAACTCCGGCCGATGCACTCCGTCTCTGAAGGTGTGGGTGCGTCGGAGGGTATCTCTTCAATCAACGATAAGGAGATTCAGTCTTGAGGGACGATACTTCCAAACACCGATCGCAGAAGCAGGTTGAAGGCGTTGGCGTCGGGACGGCTCAAGTTCATGCAGCGCATGCCGAACATCATGAACTGAGCTTCGTCCGCAAATACATTTTTTCGACCGATCATAAAGTGATCGGTATCCAATACGGGATCACGGCTCTGCTGTTCCTCTTGTTCGGTTTCACGCTGATGATGATCATGCGGTGGCAGCTTGCGTATCCGGGCGAGCCGATTCCACTGATCGGAGCGCTGCTTGGACCTGAACGCGCCCCCGATGGTGTGATGCTGCCGGAGTTTTACAATCAACTCGGAGCGATGCACGGAACGATTATGGTGTTCCTTGGTGTCGTACCACTGGCGGTGGGTGCATTCGGGAACTATATCATGCCGCTGCAGATCGGAGCGGTCGATATGGCGTTTCCGAAATTGAACATGATGAGCTACTGGGTGTACTTCGTCGGTGGCGTGACGATGCTCGTCAGTTTCTTTCTGCCCGGCGGCGCTGCCAATTCCGGCTGGACCTCCTACGCGCCGTTAGCCGTCATTGCCACGACCGGACAGACGGCTTGGCTTCTTGGTATGGTCTTTCTCATCACGTCGTCGCTGCTTGGCTCGATCAATTTCATTACGACGATCATCCAACTGCGCACGCATGGCCTCACGTTCATGCGATTGCCGTTCTTTGTGTGGGCACAGTTTGTCACCTCGTTCCTCTTGCTGCTTGCCTTTCCTCCACTCGAAGCGGCGGGCATCATGCAACTGATGGATAGGTTGGCGGGGACAAGTTTCTTCATGCCAAGCGGTCTAGTTGTCAGCGGAGTTCCTCTTCCGTACACAGGCGGAGGTAGCCCACTGTTGTGGCAGCATTTGTTTTGGTTTCTCGCGCACCCGGAAGTGTATGTGCTGATCCTGCCTGCGATGGGGATCGTTGCAGAGATCATTGCCAACAACACGCGCAAGCCGCTGTGGGGCTACAAGTCTATGGTCAATGCGGCGATCTTTCTGGGTTTCATGTCGTTCATTGTTTGGGCGCACCACATGTTCATGACCGGCATGGGAACCGTCATCAGTGCATTCTTCCAGACAACAACGATGATCATCTCCATCCCGTCGATCATCATTCTGACAGCGTTCTTCCTTTCTCTCTGGGGTGCGTCGATTCGGTTCACGACACCGATGCTGTTTGCCTTGGCATTCCTTCCGATGTTCGGCATCGGCGGGTTGACGGGGCTACCGCTCGGCTTGGCGCCTCCGGATATTCATCTTCACGATACGTACTACGTCATCGGACACTTCCACTATGTTGTCGCACCGGGTACGTTGATGGCGCTGTTTGCAGGCATCTACTATTGGTATCCGAAGGTTACGGGTCGCAAGATGAACGATCTTCTCGGCAAGATACACTTCTGGGGGTCGTTTATCTTTCTGAACGGCGTCTTCATGCCGATGTTTATTCAGGGACTCGCAGGTGTTTCGCGGCGGCTGTACGACGGCGGTGCACAATATGCACACGCGCAGGAGGTGCTCCATTGGAATGAATTCATCTCGGTTTCGGCGTGGCTGCTCGGGCTTGCACAGATTCCGTTCATTATCAACTTCTTCTGGAGTATCAAGAAAGGAAAGAAGGTGGAGGAAAACGTTTGGCAAGCGACTACACTCGAATGGTCGGCAACGACATCGCCGCCGCTGGCGCATGGTAACTTCGTGCAGATACCCGAGGTCTATCGCGGTCCCTACGAATACAGTGTCCCCGGAGCGCAGCGCGATTTTCTTCCTCAAAACGAAAGGGCATAGAAAACGATGAATATCCCATACACGTCCACGGCACGACCCGACACCGGTCTCTACAACGCCAAAGTCGGCATTTGGCTGTTTCTCGCCTCGGAGGTCATGTTGTTCGGCGCTCTCTTCTCATCGTATGTGCTGCTTCGGGTGGGGGCGCCGTCGTGGCCCCACGGCTACGAGATGATGAACATTCCGCTCGGCACCGTCAACACAATTATTCTTATAGGCTCCAGCGTCACGATGGTCATGTCTTGGGCTTCGCTGATGATGAAGCAGTTCAGCAAATACAAACTGTACATGGGGCTGACGATTCTGTTGGCGGTGCTGTTTCTTGTCAACAAGTATTTTGAATACTCTGCCGAGTTTCATCACGGCCGTTTCCCAAGGACGAGTACCTACTTTGCAATCTACTATACGCTCACGGGTTTGCACGGCTTACACATCCTCGGTGGCATCATTGTGAACTCGTATTTGTGGGGACCTGGCTCCAAGATGTGGAACACCGATCCCCAGCGCTTTACCAATCGCGTCGAAGTTGCAGGGTTGTATTGGCACTTCGTTGATTTGGTGTGGATTTTCCTTTTTCCGACACTCTATCTTTTGTAGGAGGTACCTCATGGAATCCGTCCATAGCGATGAAGTCAAAAAGAGCGTTCGAACGTACATTCTCGTCTTCGTTGCGCTGATGGTGCTGACGATGATAACGGTAGCCATCTCGACGCTGCACCTCGACGTAGCGGCTGCGGTGACGGTTGCGCTGATCGTTGCAACCATCAAAGGTTCGCTCGTGGCTGGCTTTTTTATGCACCTGATCTCGGAGCGAAAGCTCATCTACGCAACGCTCATCCTTACGGCGGTCTTCTTCGTTGCACTGATGTTTCTCCCGGTCTCGACGTTCTTGAACAGCGTGGCGCAATAATATGTCTCTCAAGGCGGTGCACATTTTCTTCATCACGCTCTCGATCCTGTTGGCACTCGGCTTTGCGGCATGGGAGATCCAGCGCTACATCGCGACGGGCGAGCTTGTCGATCTCATCAGCGGCATTTTCTCTTTCGTGATTGCTGTTGGACTTATCGTGTACGGACTGTACTTTTTGAGAAAGCTCAAGCATGTGAGGTTGATATGAAATCGCTGATGCGCTCATTCGTCTTGGCGTGTGCGATCGTCGCATTGCACTCGGCGGCACTCGCCTGCCCAACGTGTTATGGCGCGCCGGATTCTCCCCAGACCGAAGCGATGCAGTGGGCAATTCTCAGCTTGTTGGGGATTACCGGCTCGGTGCTGGCAGGGATGACGGCTTTCTTCATCTACTTACGCAAACGATCCGTCGAATTCAATCGCCGGTTCAGTGACTTGCTGAACTAAACTCTCAAACGGAGGCTGTGTACTATGCACGATCTGTTAGGACTTCCCATCGATGCGTCGGTTCACGGTGAGCAGATAGATCAAATCATCGTGATCCTCCATTGGCTGATGCTCGTGTTGTTCGTGGGATGGGGTTCTTTTTTTGTTTACTCGTTGTTCCGCTTTCGTAAGAAGAAAAATCCACAAGCCGATTACATCGGCGTTCGCAGTCATGCCTCGAGTTACATCGAAGTTGCCGTCGCACTATTTGAGGGACTCTTGCTTGTGGGCTTTGCGATTCCTGTCTGGTCGAACGTTTGGACGAAATATCCTGCAGAAAAAGACGCTGTGGTGATCCACGTGGTCGCCGAGCAGTTTGCTTGGAATATCCATTATCCGGGTAGGGATGGCGTCTTCGGTAAGCGCGACATCAAGCTCGTTACATCCGACAATCCTTTAGGGCTGGATCGCTCCGATCCGAACGCAAAGGACGACATCACGACAATCAATCAGCTTCACATCCCTGTGGGAAAGCCGATCCTAATCTATCTCACAAGTAAGGATGTCATACATAGCTTTGCCCTTCCGCTTCTGCGCGTCAAACAGGACGCAATACCGGGCGAGAGGATTCCCATTACGTTCACTGTGACAATGACGACGAACGACATTCGCGAGAAGCTGAAGAAGACGTTCGCGCTCGAACA
>PSMW01000004.1:86167-151716 GCA_040290295.1 Ignavibacteria bacterium | reverse complement strand
CAGCGGCAGATGGTGCAACGATTCTCGCCAAAGGTGATCCCATCACGGAAGACGCTCTCAATCAGTTACTGGCGGCAGGCGTCAAGTCCATCGAAGCGACGCAAGATACACCGACGGAAATTGCCTGCGCTCAGCTTTGCGGGTTGGGGCATTATCGGATGCGGGGCACGCTCGTGCTCGATACGCCTGAAGAATTCCAAAAATGGCTAGAAGAAGAGGTGCAGTACCTTGAGCAGTAAGACACACGAACGCGCACTTCATCGCTTTGCCGTCTTCACAGCAGTATCCACCTTCCTGCTGATTATCGCCGGCGGATTGGTGACGAGTACCGATTCCGGATTAGCTGTTCCCGATTGGCCGTTATCGTACGGGCAACTGATGCCGCCAATGGTGGGAGGGATTTTTTACGAGCATGGACATCGGATGGTAGCAACATTCGTCGGGTTACTCACGATCATCCTGGCGGTCTGGCTCTGGAGAAATGAGCAAAGACAATGGGTGCGTATTTTGGGAGCAATTGCTCTCCTTGCTGTCATCACGCAAGGAGTGTTGGGCGGCATCACGGTCCTGTATCTCCTCCCGACATGGGTTTCGACAACCCATGCAACGATAGCTCAATCTTTTTTTTCCCTCACGGTATTCTTGGCGATCGTTACCTCATCTGCGTGGGGAAATGCAACGCCGAGCAGCGCTCGGTTTGGATGGAAAACCCGGAGACTTGCTGTCGCCTCCGCCGGCACGGTGCTGTTGCAGCTTGTGCTCGGCGCACTGATGCGCCATTCCGGCTCAGGTATGGCGATTCCTGACTTTCCTTTGTCGTATTCCCACTGGATACCACCTCTGGACGCAAAAGCGTTACAGTCCCTCAACGAATATCGGCTCGTGTATTACGACCTACCGCCGGTTGAACTTTCACAGATCTGGATTCACTTTGCCCATCGTCTTGGCGCTGTTCTCGTGACCGTGGTTGTGCTTATGAACGTCGTTCACATCCTCAAGCACTACAGCGACCATCGCCTTCGCGAGGCTGCATTGATCCAAGGAATGCTCGTGCTGTTTCAGTTTCTCCTCGGCGCACTCACTGTGTGGACCGGCAGGGGCGTACAGATTGCAACCGCACACGTTGCAGTGGGAGCGCTCCTCTTGGCAACAAGTGTGGCTTTAGCTGCCTGGACCTACCACCTGTTGGAACGTCCTTCGACCGAAACGGAAGAAGCACTTGCCGCGGAGCCGGCATGAGGTCGCACATGCAAACGGATGGAACAATCGTAGTGCAGCAATCGCGCTTCGCTGACTACATCACGCTGACGAAACCGGAGTTGACACTGCTCTCAGTTCTCACAGCTCTTGGTGGATACTTTCTTGGCGCAGATGGCAACATGTCGCTCAGTACGATCGTCCATACGCTTGTGGGGACCATGCTTGTCGGGGGCGGAGCGGGTGCGCTCAACCAGTATATCGAGCGCGACTACGACGCGCTCATGCGACGAACGGAACATCGGCCGTTGCCTGCAGGGCGCCTTGTACCAAGTGAAGTGCTCTTGTTTGGAACATTGCTCTCCCTAGTGGGAGTGGTTGAGCTCTTCGCGTTCGTGAATCTGCTGACTGGTCTGCTCGCCCTCGCTACGCTGGTATCGTACCTCTTTCTGTACACACCTCTTAAGCGCGTGACGCCGTTCTCGACGGTGATAGGTGGCGTCCCCGGTGCGCTCCCCCCAATGATCGGCTGGGCAGCGGCACGCAACGCGATCGGCATCGAAGCATGGATTCTCTTCGGCATTCTTTTCTGCTGGCAAATGCCACACTTCTTCTCGCTCGCGTGGATGTACAGGAGAGATTACGAACGGGCAGGCTATCCCATGCTCACCGTTCTCGATCAAGACGGCAATCGTACAAGTCTCCATATTCTTTTGTATTGCAATGGTTTGATTCCCATCTCACTCATGCTCTCGACCTCTGCAGGGTTGGGACTCGTGTACGCCATCGGGGCGGTGATTGTTGGAGGGACGTATCTCTACTACGGCATTCTTCTTCGGAAATCAAAGTCGAATGCAGACGCGAGAAAATTGTTCTTCGTTTCGCTCCTGTATCTTCCTGCGTTGCTTGTCTTGATGGTGCTGGATAAGTTTGGCATGCCGTGACCATATGGGGTTGACCGACCTTCCTTTTCTCAACGCGCTTCTGAACATCACAAGCTCTCTGTTCTTGTGTGCGGGGTATTACTTCATCAGACAAAAAAGGAAGTCTCTCCACAAAAGAATGATGCTTGTCGCTCTGGTGACATCTTCGCTCTTCCTGCTGTCATATCTCGTCTATCACTTCCATGTCGCTTCGGTGCGCTTCCAAGGCGTAGGAACGATCCGAACGGTCTATTTTATCGTCCTTCTATCACACACGATTCTCGCGATGACGGTACCGCCGCTGGCAATCATCACGCTCGTGCGAGCGCTGCGTGAACGGTTCGACACGCACAAGCGCATAGCGCGTTGGACATTGCCGATCTGGTTATATGTTTCTGTCAGCGGCGTGATCGTGTATGTGATGCTCTATAGGCTGTAAAGATCGCGTGAGGTCTGGGAAAGGAGAAGGGGGAGGATTTTACAGAAGCCGAATCGTCGAACGCACCAATGTGGCGAACTTTGTTTTCACTCGATTGCCTACCTCAGTTACTTCGGCATGACTAAGCTTGCTGCTTGAAATACCGGCCGCAACATTCGTGATGCAGGAAATGCCAAGTACCTCCATACCCAACGACGCCGCGAGCGATGCTTCGAACACAGTGGACATGCCGACCGCGTCGCCGCCCATCCGCGTCAACATTTCAATTTCAGCCGCTGTCTCGTACGATGGACCTTTCAGACCAACGTACACGCCTTTGCGCAAGACGATACTGTTTGAAGCAGCAGCACACTCTGCCTGTTCAATCAGGTGCCGACTGTAAATTTCGCGACGCCTAATTGCGAAATCGTCCACCAGGTGCAATCTCTGGAGCGTAAAGTTGATATGGTCCCTGATCACCATAAGGTCACCGGCATTGAACGTCCGATTGATGCCGCCTGCCGCATTGGTCACAATGAGAGTTTTGACACCGATCGCGTGTGCAACTCGAATGGGGTAGAGTACCGCTTCAAGGTCGTTCGATTCGTAGAAGTGGATCCGTCCTTGAAAAGCGAGGATGGGTTTCTCATCAAGAACGGCGAAGACGAGGCGTCCCTTGTGTCCTTCAACGGTCGATTGGGGATAATGGGGAATGTCGCTCGTAGCGATCGCCGTGCGCTCAGTGAGGTTATCGGCGAAATCGCCCAACCCCGAACCCAAGATGATTGCAATGCGCGGTGCGAGCGAGGTCTGATTCCGGATAAAGCGGACAGATTCGGTAAGGTAAGAGTCGTTCCTCATGAGCCGAATAACATTCCTGCGATCGTTGCCGTCATCAAATTTGCTAGCATGCCCCCGAGGACTGCACGCAGTCCGAGTGCGGCGAGGTCCTTTCGCCTCTCGGGCGCAAGAGGACTGATGCCTCCAATTTGGATTGCGATGGATGAAAAATTTGCAAACCCACAGAGCGCAAACGTTGCCATCATGATTGCTTTCTCTGAAACAAGCTTACCGCTTGAAATCATGGTAGATAAGTCAAGGTATCCGACAAATTCATTGAGTACAATTTTCGTTCCGATGAGCGATCCAACCTGCATGGCCTCTTGCCACGGCACGCCGATGGCACCGGCAAGAAACTGAAGCAACAACCCGAAGAGAAGTTGTAGCGAGAGAGGTTGGTTGAATCGTTCCTGGAGCACGGGATTCAATCCGGTCATGTTACCGACGCCGCCGAGAAGGTAATTGACCAGAGCGATCAATGCGATGAATGCGAGGAGCATCGCGGCAACGTTGAGAGCCAGGTGCAACCCGTCTGCAGCACCGGCAGCGGCAGCTTCGATGAGATTGGAGGCGTTCTTTTCGACTTTCACTTTAACCGTTCCCTTCGTTTCCGATTCTTGTGTCTCGGGGTAAAGGATCTTGGCTATGGCAAGTCCGGCGGGTGCCGCCATGATGCTTGCGCCAAGCAACTGCACTGCAAATTTCATCTGGCCAGTCGTGATATCGATGCCGTGCGCCTGTGCGTATGAATAGCCCAGCATTTGGACGTATGCTGCCATCACACCGCCCGCAATTGTGCTCATTCCACCAACCATAATGGTCAGAAGTTCCGATTGCGTCATGCCTTTGATATAGGGGCGAATCATCAGCGGGGCTTCCGTCTGACCGACGAAGATGTTGGCGCTATTGGAGAGTGACTCCGAGCCGCTGGTTCCCATTACTCGCGCCATAATCCACGCCATCACCTGCACAACTCGTTGCATGATGCCGAGGTAGTACAACACCGACATCAGCGAAGCAAAGAAGATGATGGTAGGCAAAACTTGAAATGCGAAGAAGAACCCCATGTTGCCCTCATTGCCGGGACTGACGGCAAGATTCCCGAAAACAAATTTCGCTCCTTCCGTTGTAAAGCCCAGCAGTACAACAAATGCGTAACTGATTTTCTCGAAAAAAATCTTGGGCCAACCGAGGGGAGAGAAGTAAACAGACAACTCTGTTCCTTTGAGGATGAGCACCGCGAAAATGAGTTGAAGTGCAAAGCCTGAAAGTACGAGTCGCCAATTGATTTGGCGCTTGTTGTTTGAAACGAGATATGCTATGCCGACGAGAACGGCCAATCCGAAGACGCCGTTCAGGAATGACATGATGGTCATACGGAAGATTCTCCCTTTTTATTGACAAGATTAGTCGGATGGTGGCTCGAAGCATCTGCGGCAGCGTGCCTCGTAGGAATCTTTTGCCCCCACCAGCACACGCTCCTTCGATGGCGTTGTGCGTTGTGTTCGATCGGCCGGATTGCCACAGACGACACAGATCGCAAGGGTTTTGGTGATGTATTCTGCCACGGCAAGCAATTGAGGCATCGGCTCGAAAGGCTTGCCGCGATAATCTTGATCGAGGCCCGCGATCACCACACGCTTGCCATGATTGGCGAGCCGCTCCGTAACATCGACAAGGGTGAGATCGAAGAATTGTCCTTCGTCGATGCCGATAACCTGTGCATCCTGAGCAAGTTGTTCGATCTCTCTTGCATCAGAAACTACCATAGATCTGAGCTTCGCGTCGCTGTGCGACACGATGTGATCGGAACTGTAGCGTGTGTCGATCTTGGGTTTGAATATGGCAACCCGCTGTTTTGCTATCTCGGCGCGTCGTAGCCGGCGTATCAGTTCTTCGGTCTTGCCGCTGAACATGCACCCGACTATGACTTCGATCCATCCGGTTCCTTTGGGCGAGTCGTGAATCGTCGGGACGCTCATTGTTTTTGTTTTTTCTTGAGAAAATTCTTCGAGCCGAAAGGATAGGGGAAAAGCTCCCTCATCTTGAGCACGCGAATCTCGCCGTTGCGATTACTCATCAAGAAGTCAATATCGCCGGCAAGGTCCATAATCACCTGGCGGCATGCACCACACGGCGAAGTAAACCCATCTTCATCGGTCGCAACCGCAATTGCACAGAATTTTCTTTCCCCTTCAGAAATGGCTTTGAACAGAGCGGTACGCTCCGCGCAAATCGTCAGCGCGTACGAACTGATCTCGACATTGCATCCTGTGTACACCTTGCCCGACTGCGTCAACAACGCCGCTCCGACGCGAAAGTGGGAGTAAGGCGAATACGAATGCTTGCGTGCTGCAGCCGCTCTCTTGATAAGCGATGTGTACGTCATGCATTTGTGGAAAATAGTTGGAAAAAATATAGACAAAGCGCTGATGAGGCGCAACCGGACTCTATGCTGATTGCTGTTTTGCCCCGAAGGCTTCATGCCCCATCGGCGGGCCGCTCGTTCGTTGTTCGAGCATGAAGCTGAACACATACAGCCTTTCGAACAAGAAGCGTTTCGTCTCGATAATCCTCGATACAAAACCTGCTCGCTCAAATTCTTCGATCTCTCCTCTGACGTCACCATCGGAAGAAAGAAGGCACGCGACTTCACCGTTCTCTTTCAACAATAGCCTTGCGCCTTCAGCGACTCTCTTGAGAAATGGTTGCTGAGGATTTGTCCTCCACGCCAGATCGGCGAGTGATCGCGGGTTAGCTCGGAAGAAAGGAGGGTTCGTGATGATGTAGTCGTACACATTGCCACGCGGTACGTTCTCAAACACATCCGACACGAGAACCTCGACGCGGTCGTACAGATCGTTCCGTTCGGCATTCTCACGAGTACTTCGCACCGCTTCGGGGTTGAGGTCTACCGCTACAACATATGCTCCCATTTTTGCAGCAAGCAGAGAAAGAATGCCTGAGCCGCACCCTACATCTAAAATTCGCTTGTTGGCAAAGTCAAACGATCGCAAGAGTACATCCGCAAAGTAAATACTCGAACGGAAGAAGAGCGGATGGAATACCGAAGGAAAAATTCGAAGGGAAATGCCATAAGTCTTGAAATCCTGAGTAGTTACTAAACGCTTACGAAGATATATTCTATAAAGAATTTTCGTAACAAGACGCCGAGCGAAACGCCTCGCTGGTCCGAGTTGATAATCGAGGATTGTATCGGTTCTCCTCGACATCAGAACCCCTCTATCTCGGGATGGCGATAACGAAAAAGGCGTTGTACGGCCGCGACTTCATATGGTGCGTTGTAAAACGAGAGGCTGTATCGCCATCTCCCGAACAATCGAAGCGTTGCTCGGTGAAAACGAGTCAGGTGGAGATCGGAAAGAGTAGGGAAGGCTGCATGTATCACTCGCTCGAAGTTCTTAACTCTCCGAATCGCACGATCCGACAACCACGGCGTAACAGGCCTTTTCCTCAAATCGTGCAACTGCCATTCGGGTAGCAGCCAGTCATCGAGTCGGCGTGGATACGCAAAGCCATAGGCTCGTGCCGATTGAAAAAGTTCAGCTTCATCGAAAAACACAGGCGAGTAGATGTAGATGATAATTTCCGCGTCTGGGTTTAACTGTTTGACGTTTCGTATGTAAGCGATATCCTCTTCGATATCTCTCTCTGGATTATCAGTGGGATTCCCCAACACGAAGGAAAGTTCGGGAACGATACCGACTTCTTTCATCTTTGTAACAAGCTCCAGTGTAGTGTCAGGTGTTTGGGTTCCACCTTTCTTCATGAGGTCGAGAACCGACTGAGAGGAGGATTCAGCTCCGAAGAAGATCATCTTGCATCCGGATTGTTGCATCAATCTCCATGTTGCATCAGCATATTGGAGCATGGTATCGGGGCGTGCCTCGCCCCACCAAGCGATTCCCTGTCCACGGATGCGGTCAGCAAATTCATAGGTGCGCTTTTCGGACGTAAAGAAGTTGTTGTCGTGAAACTCAACGGCGTTCACTCCAAACTGATTCTTGTACCAAATGAGGTCATTCACGATGCGGGCTGCGTCGAGTCCGAGCCACCGTGCTTTGTAGGATGCTGCAACGGCGCAGAAGCCGCACAGAAATGGGCAACCGACACTCGAGTGATAGTTTACTGTCCGGGTGCCCAGATATGTTCGACCGATATATCGCTGAAGCTCTACTCGATGGTAAGGAAGTAAGGGAAGAGAGTTGGGATCGATGATGCCCTGCGGTTCGTTGTGTTTCGGTGAAGCGGCGTTATAGGAAAGCCCTTTAATGTTGTCGAGAGGTGAGTTCGTTTCGAGTGCATCGATCAGTGCACGAAATGCATAGTCTCCTTGATCTCGGATGACGTAATCCACGTAGCCAGAAATAATAACAACTTCTGCATGAAGTGTTGGAAAGTATCCTCCCCAGATGACAACCGTTTGCGATGACGCTCGCTTGATCGCCTTCGTCAAATGGATCGCTTGCACAAGTTGAGGTCCCGGCATAACGGTTATGCCCACATACTTTATCTGCTGCTGGCGAACGGCTGTGAGCACGGAGTCAACGAGATGCGGATCGAGGTTCCCATCGAGGATGTGGTAGGGATGAATGCCTTCAAGGGATGCTCCGATCGACAGAACAGAGAGTGGAATGCGAGCCTTCCAGTTGGTCGCTCGTGGATTGATCAAGAGGATCATATGTTGACGTAGTCGCCCTTGAAAAGATGTTGCTGCGATCGGCTCACGGCACGGGTATGGATTGCGGCACGAGAGTAATCCGCGTGATTTCGGGCGGACAATTCAGTCTGATCGGCAAGCCGACAGTGCCGATGCCACGATTGACGTACATCTGCGTGTTGCCGATGCTATATTTCCCCCAGACGTACCGCGAGGCAAGCGATGCCGGGGCGATGACGATCTTTCCGAAGTTCGCCAGCACGATTTGGCCCCCGTGGGTGTGTCCGCTGAGCACGAGGTCGAAGCCTTTCTCTGCTGCTTGTTGGAGAAAGTAGGGGCGGTGCACCATCAACACTTTCGGAACCTCGAGCGTTGCATTGCTGAGCGCTACGGAAAACTTCTCTTCTGCGCGTCGAGGATTGCCGACATCATCCACTCCCAGCAAGTAGAAGGAGCCGCCATTCTTTGTAATGAGCGTTTTATCGTTGCGGAGGAGTCGGACGCCGCAAGCATCCACTTCGCGCGCCACCACTTCAGGCTCCGGCGCGAAGAAATCATGATTCCCCATGACACCGTAAATGCCAAACGGCGCTTTCAAATTGCTAAATGCTTCTGCAAAGGGATAGACTTCCTCGGTCGTGCTATTGACGAAATCCCCTGTCACGAGGATCATATCGCATCCGAGAGCATTGACGATCTGCACATACTCCTCCATATCTTCCTTCATCATATTGAAGCTCGAATGGATGTCGCTGATGAGAGCAATCGTAAAGCCGTGCAACGACGGATACAAGTTGCGAAGAGGAAAGATTGCCTCCGTAATCTCGTGTTCCTTCTTACCCACGAACATGCCGTAGGCGCTACCGCCCAACGACACCGCAGTCAGTCCATACATGCTGCGCCGAAGAAACGTACGTCGCCCGTTGTCGAATTCCTGAAAGCGAGTCGTTGCTTTGAGCCGATGCAGATGTTCCTGCACCGGTCGAATCATCTTCAACATCCAGCTCGTCAAAGCGAACGGGAGTCGTATCAACAAACCCAAAACTACCACGATACCGATGAAGAGCGTCGTAGCATGCCAGAGAAAAAATGGATAGGCTGCCAGATACATGAACAACGGGGACAACTCGTTTGGTCGTGGTCGGACGATCGCCACATACAGAAACGCGAGATTCATCACCATGAAGAGTCCCGCGACCATACGATGCACCCAGTGTTTGTCGGGAAGGGTCTGGCTGAGCCACTTCTTGGCTCGCAAATACAGAAGAAGCTGGATGCTCAACAAAAGTGTTGAAATGACGATTCGAAACACGACAATTCCTACTTCATGAGAGAATGGCATAGCATCGTGCAACCAATATATGCAATGTGTCTAACGCCCAAAATCGGTTTTCAGTTCAATCGTGGTGTATGCGCTGCCCGAACCGAGAGCAAGTAGAGGACAGCCAGAAGCAGAAGGCGAGGATACGCCGCTATTGTGACAATGCCTCGTCCATCGAAGCGGTCGAACCAACTGTATGGCAAAAATCCGATCGCTGCAAAGACGCAGAGGGTGAGCAGAGTGAGCATACGTTCACCGTTATCTACGTAATGGCGAAGCAGAATTCCTACAGGCAACCAGAGTAAGACAAAGTGGTACGTTGCCGTTGCCGGAGCAAGAAGAAGTGCCAATGTGCAGAGGACGGCGAGCGTTGTTTCCGTAGCCGCGTCACGACGGAGAAGCCGAACAGTTGCTACCACACCCGGAACAATGCATATGAGTATGATCGTGTACAACAGGAGGCTGTATAGCATCGCCGAGTGAACGAGAGGTTGCGGATTGCGCGCTGCATCGAATACGAACATCCTCCGAAGGAGTGAGTGCAGCGATTGGAAGGTTGAGGCGTACGGGTCTTGTTGCGAGAGGTTCCCCTGTAAGTGATCGCCCAGAACACTCATTAGCCATTGGTGGTGGGGTTCCCATCCCAAGACGGCAATGCTGGTCGCGACGATCGCTCCGCTGACAAGCATTGCCCAAAAGACGGTACGCCACCGCTGCTTCAGCGTCGCATCGAGGAGCAGGACGAGTGAAAAATATTTGATCGGAAGCAGCGAGCCGATAGCCACGCCGGATGCTGCTTGCAAACCCTGTCGTTGAGCATAGAGTGCCGCAAGCATGCAGAACGAAAGAGCGATGTAGAGCTGACCGAACCGAAAACCATTTACTAATCCCCACCCTGAAAGAAGGATAAGCGCCGTCGATTCGGAGAGTGGGATGCAAAAGAGTCGCGAGAAGAGCACAATCGATCCAGCGAGAAACAATGCATTCAACGCTGTCAATACGCGTAAAGCATCAAGAGGCTGAAGCAAAGAAAGGGGAACGAACAACACGGCAGTCGCAGGAGGGAAGGGGGAAAACTTTCCTTGCTGTGAGATTCCTTGATCGTACATCTTCTGCTGAAACCAGGCATCATCGTACAACCGTTCTGCGCTGCTGCCTGTCCGTGCGATAACACCGGCGGTGTAGTAGTTCGGGAAATCGGTCTGGATGACAGTCACGGCCGGAACAATTCCACGCACAACGACGAACGATCCCGCGAAAACAATGACGATCAACGAGAGGATCCGACGAGCTTGCATGGCACCTTATGATCGGCAACCGGCGGCCGGTCGATGAGTTGGCGGACCTCCTGGAAAACATCCTCGACATCGATTTGTCGCATGCATCTCGCTTCCTCATAGGGACATCGAAAGAGTTTCGCGTTGTACATATTCAGGCATGGGCTACAAGCAGGCGGTTTGTACAGTACGCGCGCATCGCCCCATGGACCGTAGAACTCTGGTGATTCCGGTCCGAAGAGAGCAACGATAGGTACGCCGACGGCGGCAGCGATATGCATAGGTCCACTATCGTTCGTAATGAACACCTTGCTGCGTTGCAGGAGGGCGAGCAATTCCCCCAACGTGAGGATGCCAGCACAATTCACGGCATGCTTACGCAGTGTTGCGTGACTGTCGAGCGCAGCTTGCACATAGCATCGTTCATCTGCACTTCCTGTGAAGAAGAAATGAATGTGCGGATATTCTTCGAGGAGGCGTATCGCAAGTGCGACGAAGCGATCGGGTGACCAGCGGCGTTCAAGCGACGTGGCTCCTGCATTGATGTTCAGAGCGAGAAGCTCGCGGCCGTTTGTTTGCAACCCGAGTTTTTTTTCCAGCGAGATCATCTCGTTAGGCGTGGCGTAAAGACGAGGCAGGGTTGGCGTATGGGGTACGTTCATTCCTACCGATGCGAGTTGGTTGAGAAAAACGCTCACGACGTGCCGACGGCGCTCGAGAAGAACGGGATGAGTGAGATTCGCTTTGCGCCAAAATGTAGGCAGCGCGTATCCTACGCGAACCTTCGCTCCGCTGAGAGCAGCAAGGAGCGTCGAGTATTTGGAGAAGAACTCGATATCGAACACCATATCGATGCGTTCGCGACAAAACAAGCGAAGGACGAGAAGTGTGTCGCGCACGAAGTTTCGAAGGGAATTTGTGCGAACACTCCACCGATGCATCGAAACGGGAAGCCGCTCGAGCAACTCATGATTGGATGCAAACGTGAGGAAGCTGATGCGCGCTTGCGGATACGCTGTGCGCAACGCGGAGAGGAAAGGCATCGCCAGCAAGACGCTGCCCATGCCGAAAAACTTGATGACGAGAATGGATCGAGGCGCCGGCGGGCATGGAACAGGACGTCGTCTGGCGAGAACGTTGAAGCAGCCGACCATCCAACAGAGCGGAACACCCAGAATTCGATCCAAGCGGCGCATCCAGCGAATAGTCATCAACCACCTACGCGACGCAGGACATACACAACGTGATCCCCCCACGCGTTGAGCCGCGAGTTTTCGGGCAGGGAAGCATCGAGCGACTCGAGCAGGCGCACACCCTTGCCCAGCAGCCGATGCGCGAAGTGGGAGCTTGGAGGAGGCGAAAAGATGTTCAAGCCGCGCATCTCGACCACCTCGAAAAACGGATTGAACATTTTCTTGATCATGGCAGGTGAGTAGTACCGTACCCACACCTTTTCCCCTTTCACATCCGCCAGAACGCCGAGAGGCTGGCGGCGGCGGAAGACTTGCTTCCATTTTCCCCTCAACAAGAACGAGGTGGTCTCCCACAGGGAAAAATCCGAGAGCAAGCACAGCACGACGAACTTGCCCGGCTTGACGAGCAGTGCGAGGTCGGAGGCAACGAGTTCGAGTCTGCTGGTACAATTCAGCCCGCCGAAATTGGAATACGCGCCGTCGAATCGCCTGCCTGCAAGTGTACGCAATCTTTGAAAGGGTACTTGCATCGGAGTGATGAGAGCGTGAAGTGCCGTGCCGTAGATTTTTCGTTTGGTTATCGCAATCATTTCTGCAGAGGCATCGGTTGCGACGATATGCATGCCGCTCGATGCAAGCTTGATGGCATCGGTGCCGGTGCCACAATTCAGCTCAAGCAACACGTCGCCCGGGTGAAAGTACTTATAGTACATGTCCCATATTGCGCGCCGCAACCGGCGGGTAGCAGGCAGCGATTCGAATTCATCGTCGTAAGAAGCAGCCGCGCGATCGAATGCTGCGGCGGCAGCAAGTGTTTGAGGTTCCATCTTATGTCCTTCTTTGAGCGGTGAAGTACATGCCGAGGCGTGCGGCTTTTGATTTTACAAATGCTGAAAGTAAGGGAACGAGCTTTCGTTGCCCATTGGAGACGAGACGGTGGAGGTGTACCTCGTTGACAAGATGGCGCGTCGCAAACCAGTAGAAGCGCCGCGGATAGCGTCCTCGAAATTCCAACGCTCGGTCCGACGCGGAACTCCACTCGCCGTTCGTGATGATTCTCTCTCGAACGTCATCGTAGAAGGGGGTCCCTTTGATCGGATAGGCGATAGTGGTCAAGAACGTGTCGGGCTGGGAGGCTTTGAGATGTTCGATCGTGGCGTCGATGTCTTCAAGCTCTTCGCCCGGATATCCGAGCATCACGAACAACCCGGCTTCGATGCCGTAGCGCTTGAGGAGGTGCGCCGCTCCTCGAATTTGCTGGACGCTCACACGTCGTTCCATCGCGTCGAGGATGCGTTGTGAACCACTCTCGGACCCAAACCACACACGGGAGGCGCCCATCTCAGCCAAGGCTCGAATCACGTCTTCGTTCAGGCGGTCGGCGCGGGTGATACACTCGAACGGTTTGCTGATACCGCGTCGTTTCAGTTCATCACGCAATGCGAACAGCCAGCGGTGATTGATGGTGAAGACATCGTCGGCATACCACAACTGGTCCGGGTGATACTCAGCAACGAGGAGTTCGACTTCGTCGGCAACGTGCTGAACGGAGCGCCGGCGATGGGTCTCGCCGAAGACAGAGCGACTGCACCACGCGCAGGTGTAAGGACAGCCGCGCGCACACAACAACGAGAGCGAACTGCGTCCGTGATGCCTCTTCCATGTGTCGAGAAAGCGTGTCATGTCGATCGCCGCGCGGTCGGGATTGGGGAGAGCATCGAGATCTTCGATGAGTGCGCGCGCGGGAGTGTGCACGATGCTGCCATCCTGCTCGCGGTAGACGATGCCGGCAACCGCTTGCAACGAGGATGTTCCGGAACGGCGAAGATGGGCGAGCAATTCCGCCAACGTCAATTCGCCCTCGCCGATGACCGCCACATCGGCACCGCAGCGAAGAAACTCCTCGGCATAGTGGGGGACTTCGGGTCCACCGACAACCACAAGACAGCCGAGTCGCTTGCAGAATCGGATCACTTCCACAGCACTCTTCCTTGTCATGAGATTGATGGAAATGCCGACAACCGGTGGGCTTGTCGATTCGATGTGCCGATACAATGCTGCTCGTGTAGAGAACGTCGTGTCGAACACGTCAACAGCGTATCCCCTTGATTTGAGATACGATGAGAGATAGAGAATGCCGAGCGTGGGATACGGCTTCATCACGCGCTGCTCGGCATCATCCTCGCAAAGGAAATAGGCATGTGTCAGCAGAATATCCATTCACAATTGCGTCATGAGAAGTTGCTCGAGAACGTTGATTCACTGTGCCAGCAACGGGATGAACTCTTGCAAGCGCATGATGTAGATATCCGCTCGCTTTTCTGCGAAGAGATCGAACACCAGCAGGAGCGCTGCTTCGATGATCATCCCCACACCGATAGAAAACCACAGCATCTGGTGTCTGAAGAGCAGGGTCAGTCCGATTCCTGCAGCGAGCACGAGGATCTCCATGGCGTTGTACAGTGCTAAGAATTCCGACACTCGTTGCATGCGCGCGAGTTCGGCAGAACGAAAATCGACAGGTGCGTTGTGCATGTGCTCGCGTAGCTGCAAGACCTGCTTATCGGTTCTGATATACACCGCTGAGCCGACCGTCAGTTGTATGAGTCCGAACAACAACAAGGGATACATCATGCCTCGGAATAGAGTTTGGGATGTATAGAGGTGTGTGGCAAATCCAAGCGACGCAGCACCGAACAGACAGAGGAAAGCGCTGGCAAGTTTTTCCGAGGCGAAGTATGTGAGAAGATATTGAGTCATCACTTACGTTGACTGTGCGAGACGGTGGACGTTGCGCGTGACGGCAGGGAGCGTCACGAGGTGGTAGATGCCGGCTGCCATTGTTCGGAACGCGGGCGCGTTAGCACGCCACGGTTTCAGCATCAATTGCTTGAGAAGGTGATACGTTTGCCATACGCGTAGTTTCTTGTGTGTCATGGTATGCAGCGAACGGTAGAACTCGGGTGAATACGTTCCGCGATACAGGGTGTCGAGGTCGGCACTATCGATCCAGTTCCGCTTCTCGTCAAGCTGAGCCTTGACGCGTTCATAGAACTTCGTCCCCGGTAGGGGATACGAAACCGATACGCCGATTTCATCAGGGAGGCAATCGTGCAGCATGCGGAGAGTCGCGTCGATGTCCGCGTGTGTTTCGCCGGGATACCCGTATTGCAGGAAGAATCCGACGCGAATGCCGGCAGCCTTCAGTCGTCGTGTTGCCTCGTAGATTTGTTCGACGGTGGTTCCTTTTTCCATAGCGTCGAGGATTGATTGTGCGCCGGATTCAGCTCCGACCCATACCGTCTTGCAGCCTGCACTCTGCAGGGCATCGATCGTATTGCCGCGCAACAACAAATCCACACGCGCCAAACACTTGAATGGAATAACCGCTTCACGTGCATGCACTTCATCGCTGAAGGCTTCCACCCAACCAGGTTTCAGTCCGAAAATATCATCACAGAACCACAGGTGATCGGGTCGAAATCGGCGTTTGAGCATGAGCATTTCTTCGACGACGTTGGCAGGCGAACGCGTGTTGTACACCTGTCCATAGATCGGCTTTGCACACCAGTTGCAATGAAACGGGCATCCGCGCGTTGTTACCATGTTGAGTGAGAAGTATCCATGAGAGCGCACCCACATGTCGCGATACGCTTCGATATCGACAAGATCCCATGCCGGGAATGGTAACGTATCGAGTTGTTGTAGCGGCTTGCGCGGCGCTGTCCGACGCATTGTCCCGTCCTCACGAAATGCCAAGCCAGGAATCTCCTCGAACGAACCTTGCGAGCGGAAAAGGCAATCCAACAATTCCACCAATGTCTCCTCAGCTTCGCCACAGAGAACAAATTGTGCTTTGTGGTCGAGGTAGGCCTCCACATGGTCTGCGGCATCAGAGCCGTGAACGACGACAATACATCCCTCTGCTGCCGCAAGTTCACTCATGGTGAATGCTGCGTGCCGCATGGTGGTCAGGCACATTTTGGTGAGATAACTGAAATCGTCGTCGTAGATGACAAGCACCTTTGGACGATGGCGTTTCAACGCTGAGAGGATATGGAGAGGTGACTCCGCGAGCATGCTGTCGGCAAGAGCGACGTCATACCCACGTGCCCGTGCGGCACTGGCTGCGTAGAGCGTGCCTAATGGAGGATAAGGCATGTGAGCCTTGAATTCCTTCGGATCAAACCGAAGGAAGTACGAATGCGTGAAGAGAACATCCATAGCCTAATCGAGCAAGACCCATCGGTGCGCCGGTTCTCCGGCTTCGCCGCGAGTGGCGAATGCGATCCGGGAGAACATACACGATCTTTGCTTGCGGTGTTGTCAATGTCGCCGCGGCAGGGGCAACAAGCAAGAGATTCGCCGCAAGAACGAACGTTGCCAGTGCAAGCTTCATGACCAGAAACGAGTATCGGTGGTCAGCCCGAACCTGTTCAACCGTTGGGCATACAATGCGAGAATCGCTTCTTGAAAATTACCAACGAAGGCGCGCGAGTCACCTCGCGTACAGCGGAAGATACGCGCACGCGTCTGCTCGTCAACCGTAGGATAGCGTTGTGCCCACACGCGGCGCATCATCTCCATCAACCGTACATCAAGCCGGTCGGCATCGATCAACCGAAACGGCAACTCGAGCAATCGCTGGAGCACGCTCGCCTTGTTGTTGCACGCAGGCAACCAGAGATTCTTCGGCTCGAAGTTCGGGAAATACTGTTTGATCCACTCGTTTGCTTTGAGGTACTCGAAAAACAGTTTCGAATTGTAGAGCGGTTTCAGCGTCGCAACCTCCGTTGCTGTGTAGATATTGTGTTCATCGAACTGCAATGCGTCCGTGGCAACCAAGGAGTTGATGCAAAAGAACTTCTTGCTATTCAAAAAAACGACTTTCTTGAAGAGGACGAGCAGCGTTCGCGTGATCCATAACCTGCCTGGTTCGGTGACGATGAAAAAGTCCACGTCGCTTTTCTTGTGCGTAGCATTCTTCGAAAGATCTCCCGACACAAACACTGCTCGCACGAATGGGAAGCGCTTGATGACATGCGTACCGAATCTCGCCAGCAGCCACATGCGGCGTGCATGACGCATACGGCGCAGTCGTTGCTTGACCACAGCCGATGACTTTGCTGTGAGAAAGTAGAAACCATCCCTCGAAGTAACAACATCCCGAGGCATTGCTCGTAACTGCTCTCGGAACTGCTCGAACGTCATCGAGTTTACAGGCAGAAACGTGAACAATTCTTCTTCCGTCAACGGATGCGACCAAATGTCGTAGTACAAGAGGGTTCTCAGCACTGCAGCCTGCATTTCCATAGGGGAGCCTGTGAGGGATATCGTTGGTCTTAATATGGCAAGATTGGCTCAGTGATGCAAGCCGCCTTTGTTGTGGATGGGGGCGCATTTCAGTATATTTTTTTCGCAAAGAATGAATACAAGAGCGTTTGTACAGTCTGTTGGCAAGAAGATCCTCGCAGCGCTACTCAATCTGGTAACGAGCAAGTGGGTGCTCGTTCCTTTCGGCTTCTTCATGGTGATGTTCTTGCTCATGAATTACATCATCCTTCCGTGGTACGTAAATCACGGTGGAACCCTGACAGTGCCGGACTTGACAAGGATGCGCGTGGAAGATGCCATCAAGCGGCTCGATGAGCTCGGTTTGGTTGGCATCCAGAGCGAGGTTATCCTCGACAACAACGTGCCCGTCGGAACGGTGGTGACGCAAAATCCTCGCCCCAACGCTGTTGTCAAGTATGGCAGGCACGTGTATCTCACAGTCTGCGGCGGGGAGGTATTGGTGACGGTGCCCTCTTTACGAGGGCGGTCGCTACGCGATGCACGATTTGCGTTGGAAAGAAACGGCATCGTCTTGGGTGAGGTGCATTATGCGGCGTCTGACTCGCTCCCGGCAAACACAATCATGGGGCAGACCTTGGCACCCAACGCAAGAGTGAGGAAGGGGACGTCGATCGATGTTGTTGTGAGTGTGGGACGTGGAGTGCTAGCTCTGGAAGTGCCCGACCTCACGGGCTTGTCGTTGAGTGAGGCAGAGCGCATGCTCGCTCGCATGGGACTGAAGGTGGGCAATGTTGAATACCAGGTCAATCCCGATCTGTTGCCGAACACCATTGTCGATCAATTCCCGCAGCCCGGCGCCCCTGCCGATAGTACGAAGCGGGTAAATCTGTTCATCGTCAAAGCTGGAAAAATCCGTGACGAACACTGACGCAATCAAGATCGCTCCTTCGATTCTCTCGGCAGATTTCGCCAACCTGCAGTCTCAGATCCAGCTTGCAGAGAAGTTCGGTGCCGATTGGCTTCATCTTGACATCATGGATGGGCACTTTGTCCCCAACATTTCATTCGGTCCTCCCGTGATCAAATCGCTGCGTAAACTGACGGCCCTCCCGTTCGATACACACCTCATGATCGAAAACGCCGATGCCTACATCGAGACGTTTCATGCTGCAGGAGCGGATCATCTCACCGTACACTTCGAAGCTTGCACGCACCTGCACCGCACTGTCACTCGTATCAAAGAACTGGGAATGCTTGCCGGCGTCTGCATCAATCCCGCAACGCCTGTGCGACTAGTGCGCGACATTCTTCCGTACGTGGATTTGGTTCTTATCATGTCCGTCAATCCCGGCTTTGGCGGTCAGCGATTCATCCCTACGTCGACACAAAAACTTCGCGAGGCTGCCGACATGATCAAGCAGATCAAGCCGGAGGTCTTTCTCGAAGTGGATGGTGGGATCGACGATGAGACAGCGGCTGCCGTGCTGCAAGCAGGAGCGAACGTGCTCGTTGCGGGCAATTACGTGTTCGGCGGCGGCAATATTGCTGATGCCATCGCTTCTCTCCGAGCCACAATTGCCAAGACGCAAGCAGCATAGCTGCGACCCCACCCCCCCCGACCCACGCAAAAGTCTTCTCCCCGGCGCCGCCTGTATTGGCTGCGTCACATCTCTCAAAAATATATCTTGACAAAACCCTCTTCTTGCCTTATATTGGAAGCCAACAATAGGATATTACCTTACTTACTAAGGTCATTGAAAGCACTTGCCGACCACGCCTATTACGCTCGACGATATCGATCTGAAGATTCTTGACATTCTTCAAAAAAACGGAAGAACGAAACGCAACGATCTGGCAGAGGCCGTCCAGTTATCGCTGCCATCGGTAAGCGACCGTCTCAAGAAGCTGGAGGACAGCGGCGTGATCACCGGGTACTACGCAACCGTAGATCCGAAAAAGTTAGGAAAAGACATCACCGCTTTTATCTTCGTTACGGTGGATTCCTCGAAACATTATGCCTCGTTTCTGGAACATGCGCGACACATGGATGACATTCTGGAATGCCATGCCATTACGGGCGAAGGCTCACACCTCCTGAAGGTGAGAACCGCCAACACGAACTCGCTGGAGAAACTCTTGGCAAAGATTCAAGCCTGGATAGGCGTCATCAGTACGCGAACGCATCTTGTTCTTTCGACATCCAAGGAAACATACTACATCAAAGTTGAGGGATCGAAGTGATTGATACGGGGGACACCGCTTTTCTTTTGCTTTCGGCCGCGCTCGTACTGTTCATGACACCCGGGTTGGCGTTCTTCTACGGCGGCTTAGCTCGCAGCAAGAACGTCGTGAACACGATGATGATGAGTCTCGTGGCGATGGGTGTCGTCACCGTTCAGTGGGTGCTCTGGGGTTACAGTCTCGCCTTTGCTCCGAACGCGACTGTGTTCGGTAGTGTCTTGGGCAGCTTCGATTGGGTCGGACTGAACGGCGTCGGGTTGCTGCCAAGCGAGGCGTACTCACCGACGATACCGCACCAGGCGTTCATGATCTATCAAGCGATGTTTGCCATCATTACGCCCGCTCTCATTTCGGGGGCAATCGTCGAACGGATGAAATTCAAAGCCTATGTCATTTTCATTTTTCTTTGGTCAACACTTGCCTACGATGTGGTCGCCCATTGGGTGTGGGGCGTTGGTGGCTGGCTGCGCACGATGGGTGCTCTTGATTTTGCCGGCGGAACGGTTGTTCACGTCAACGCGGGTGTGGCAGCTTTGGTAGTGCGCTGATGCTGGGACCACGGCGAGGTTTTCTGCAGCGCACGATGCCGCCGCATAACGTCACTCTTGCAATCCTCGGTGCTGGAATGCTCTGGTTCGGGTGGTTAGGGTTCAACGCCGGCAGTGCTATCGGTTCCGGTGCGCTTGCGACAACAGCGTTCGTCAATACAAACGTTGCTGCCGCATCAGGTCTCCTCGGCTGGGTTCTGCTCGATACGTTCATCAAAGGAAAATCTACGGCTGTCGGTGCTATTACGGGGGCAGTTGCGGGACTGGTTGCGATCACTCCCGCTTGCGGATTCGTGTCGCCCTTGGGTGCTGTTACCATCGGTTTGGGTGTTGCCGCGCTGTGCTATGGGGCTGTTACCTGGCGGATGAAATGGAACCTCGATGATTCGTTAGACGCATTCTCTGTTCATGGCGTTGGCGGCATGTTCGGGGCGCTGATGACGGGTGTGCTCGCATCGAAATCCGTGAACCCGGCCGGCAATGACGGGTTGCTCTACGGCAATGTCTCCTTGGTGGGGATTCAGTTGGTTGGAGTCGCAGCGACCGCGGCGTTTTCCGCAGCGGTGACGTTTTTGCTGTTGAAACTCCTCGATGCGGCCGTCGGCATTCGTAGCAGCGACGAACACCAGCACGAAGGACTGGATCTCGTCGAACATGGCGAGAAAGGCTATCACGAACTTGTGTAAGTCACATTGTTTCACTCATCATCCCCAAAAAACAAAGGATCACTCATGGCAAAAAAATCTGCATCGGCAATCGCCCATGTCTTTAAGATGATTAAAGACAACAACGTGAAGATGGTCGATCTCAAATTTGTCGATCTTCTCGGTGTGTGGCAGCACGTAACGGTGCCTGTGTATCGGTTGGAAGAGTCATCGTTCGAAGACGGGTTCGGGTTCGACGGCTCATCGGTCCGCGGGTTCAAGGCGATCAACGAAAGCGACATGTTGATGGTGCCGGATCCCCAGACCGCGTTCATCGATCCGTTCGTTCAAGTGGCCACGATCAGCTTCATCTGCGAAATCTTCGACCCGCTGACCAAGGAACGATTCAGCCGTTGCGCTCGCGGCATCGCGCACAAAGCCGAGCAGTACATGATGTCGACAGGCATTGCGGATGTTGCCTACATGGGTGCGGAGGCTGAGTTCTTCATTTTCGACGACATCCGTTTCGATACGAACGGAAATAGCAGTTATTATTACGTGGACTCGATCGAAGGACGATGGAACTCGGGGCGCGATGAAATGCCGAACCTCGGCTACAAGCCGCGCTACAAGGAAGGCTACTATCCTGCGCCTCCCATTGACCACCTGATGGATCTACGCAACGAGATGGTCGCGAACATGATCGCGGCAGGAGGTCGAGACACAGCACCACGAGGTCGCCAGCGGCGGGCAAGCGGAGATCGATTTGAAGTTTGCTAACCTGCTCAAACACGCCGATGACATGATGCTGTTCAAATACGTCATCAAGAACACTGCGCGTGCACGCGGCAAAACGGCGACCTTCATGCCAAAGCCGATCTTCGGAGACAACGGTTCCGGTATGCACGTCCATCAGAGCTTGTGGAAGAACGGCAAGCCTCTCTTCTACGGCAACGGGTACGCTAACTTGAGTGAGACGGCGCTGTACTATATCGGTGGGCTGCTGAAGCATGCACCTGCCCTGTGCGCCATCACCAATCCTACAACCAATTCCTACAAGCGCTTGGTACCGGGCTTCGAAGCACCGGTGAACCTTGCGTACTCACAGCGCAACCGCAGTGCGTCGGTACGCATTCCGATGTACTCCTCGAATCCGAAATCAAAACGCATCGAGTTCCGATGCCCCGATGCTTCCGGTAATCCGTACCTGCAATTTGCCGCTATGCTGTTGGCAGGACTCGACGGCATCATTAACAAGATCGATCCGGGCGAACCGCTCGATAAAGACATTTATGATATGGATCCAGAGGAACTCAAGGATGTTCCCTCGACGCCGGGATCGCTCGAAGAAGCCATCAAAGCGTTGGAACGCGATCACGATTTCTTGATGCGCGGTGATGTGTTCACAGAAGACGTAATCGAAACGTGGATCACCTACAAGATGGAGAAGGAAGTGAAGACGATGGCACTGCGACCGCATCCCTTCGAATTCGGCTTGTACTACGATTGTTAGTCATCGCACCTCGATCAACGCCGCTCCCGCGCATCAATCGGATGCGCGGGAGTTTTCGTTTCGAGCCATACCACGTCATGTCGGCGGGGACATTGCCCGCTAAGGCAAGCGGCGCTTGTTGTTGTCAATGATTCGATGCGTTCGTCCAGGGAGACGTTCACATTGACGCACACTCTTCGCACCAGAGGAGCTTTATGGAAATAACAAAACGGATAGCGCTCGTTGCGCACGACAACTGTAAACAGGACTTGGTCGAATGGGTAGAGTGGAACCGAGAAGTGTTGCTGCGTCACGAACTCATCTGCACCGGCACAACGGGAACGTTGGTCGAAGCCGCGTTGAAGCGGCATCTCGATCCCGGATCGGACGTCACAGTCAAGAAGCTCAAGTCGGGACCGTTCGGGGGTGATCAGCAGTTAGGTGCGATGATCGCCGAGGGCGGCATCGACATTCTGATCTTCTTCTGGGATCCGATGCAACCTCAACCGCATGATGTCGATGTCAAAGCATTGCTGCGGATCGCGGTTCTGTACAACATTCCCTGTGCATGCAATCGTTCGACCGCGGACTTTCTCATTTCATCGTACCTTATTCGGGAACGATACACACCGGTGTTGCGCGACTACCGTTCGTACCTCGAGCGAAAACTCGATGGATGAAGACTCTTGTTACCCACACAGTTGCACTTGAGCGGCGATTTCAGTTTCATCTAACAGCAGAAAATCTTTTCCGACGGAGGCTCTATGAACTGGAAACTTTCCCGCAGGAAATTTGTCGGCACTATCTTGAGTGCAGTAGCGGCGGCAGGCACAGGGTCGAAACTCAAACCGCTCGCCGCGCTCGCGTATCCGTCCGATGAGCAACGCATGCCCCTCCGCCCACTGGGCTGCACCACGCATCAGGTTGCGATCTTCAGCCTTGGTGGGCAGGCAACGCTTGAACGATCCGGCACAGCAGAACAGTCGGAAAGGATCATTTCTCGCGCTATCGATCTGGGCGTGAACTATATCGACACGGCAGCAGCTTACGGACGCGGCATCAGTGAGCGCTACATTGGATCGGTGATGAAGTCGCGGCGCAAGGAAGTTTTTCTCGCCTCCAAGACGCACAGCCGAAGTTATGACGGCTCGATGCGCCTGTTGGAGCAATCGTTGAAGAACCTTCAGACCGATCATCTCGATGTATGGCAACTCCACAACGTGCGTACGCAGGATGATCTCGATCGAATCTTTTCCGACGATGGAGCGATCAAGGCTCTGGAGCAGGCACGAGATCAGGGCATAGTCCGCTACCTCGGCATCACCGGGCATTACGATCCGTTCGTCCTGCGGAAAGCGATTGAGCAATACCCGTTCGATACGATACTCGTGGCGCTGAACGCAGCAGACCGTCATAACAAATCCTTCATCACAAACCTACTGCCTGTCGCTGTGGAAAAGAAGATGGGCATTATCGGGATGAAGATTCCTGCGCGGGGCAAGATATTCCGTGAAGGGGGCATCACCACGATGGAGCAAGCCATGCGCTTCGTGCTGACGTTGCAGGTCAGCACCGTCATCGTGGGTATCTCGACGCTCGAAGAGTTGGAAGAGAACGTTCGCATTGCAAGAACATTCCAGCCGATGACGGAGCAAGAGATGCGCACAACAGAGGGATTGACGAAGCCCTACTACACCGACGCAAGCTGGTTCAAGTCATCGTGGTGAGTGTCGTGACCGCTGCGGAATATCGACCACCTTTGGCATCCACGACGGGGTGTCGTTCCCTCGCACCGCAACGACCCATGCGTGGTTCTCAGCGTTGTTGTTTTTTCCTGAACAGTTTCTCTCATTTGTCGTATGCAATTCTCCCGACTTCTCTACGACGTTTCCCATCGCCGAGCAACGATCACGCTCAACCGTCCTGAGAAACGCAATGCGTTGGATGATACGATGGTTGCCGAACTGACGACGGCGTTTGCGCAAGCGTCACGCGATCAGCACGTGAAAGTGGTGTTGTTGAAAGCCAACGGTAGCGCATTTTGCGCGGGGGCAGACCTCGAATATGTGAGCAGGCTTGCCGCGTTCGACCTCGAAGAAAATCGTCAGGACTCGAGCAAGATGGCACATCTGTTCAAAATGATCTACGAGCTGCGTAAGCCGGTGATTGCTGTCGTCAACGGACCTGCACTCGCCGGCGGCTGTGGCATCGCGACAGTGTGCGACGTGATTGTGGCGTCTGAAGAGCAGGCAACGTTTGGTTACACGGAGGTGCGTATTGGCTTTATTCCTGCCATCGTCATGATCTTTCTCATCATGCGCGTGGGAGAAGGCAAGGCGCGAGAACTCATTCTGCGCGGGAACGTTCTTTCAGCTCGGGAGGCGCATCGCATCGGACTGGCGAACATCGTCGTGCCGCAAGCCGAGCTGGATCGCACGGCCGATACGCTTGCCGAAGAATGCATTACGAACAACAGCCTCCACGCCATGGGCTTGTGCAAGGAAATGCTCTCGAAGCTCCATGGACTGAACGTAGCCGATTCCTTGGAGTTCGCCGCCAACATGAATGCTGCAGCTCGGATGACCGCAGACTGCAAAGCAGGCGTTGCGGCGTTCCTTCGAAAAGAAAAAATCCAGTGGTAGAGCTCACGCTATGTCATCGCATCTTATCGATACCATCCGAAGCATCCCCGACTTTCCGAAGAAAGGGATCGTGTTTCGCGATATCACAACTTTACTGAAAGACCCGAAAGCGTTCGTAGAAGCGATCGATCTTTTCTATGAACACTTCAAAGGCTCTGCAATCGAGAAAGTGGTGAGCATCGAATCCCGCGGCTTCATTTTCGGCGCCCCGCTTGCATATCGCTTGCAGGCAGGCTTCGTGCCGGTGCGTAAACCCAACAAACTTCCCGCGGAAACTCTTCGCGAAGAGTATGCTCTCGAATACGGTACCGATGCGCTTGAAATTCATACCGATGCCATCACGCCCAACGATCGCGTGCTGGTCATCGACGACCTCTTGGCGACGGGCGGTACTATGCTGGCTGCGGCACGTCTCGTCGAACGACTGGGGGGAAATGTTGTGGGACTGGCATTCCTTATCGAATTATCGTTCTTGCACGGCAGAGATCGTTTGCGCAAGTACGATGTCTTTTCTCTGATTACCTACGACCACGAATAATCTGCAGCGTTCTTCAACACTCTCGCCCAACCAAAAGATTATTTCTTCTTCATCTGTTGCCATCGAGGGTCCATCTTCCATAAATTATGACTGACAAGTCCAGTCGATGACTCGTCGGTTGGTTTACTGACTCATCATTCGGACACTATGAGACAGACGCAAATCCCTTTGCAACGGAAGAAACGGGAACGGCAGGCAAAACGGGCGGAGATTCTGTCAGCGGCGCGTAAGGTTTTTGCCACAAAAGGCTATGAGCGCGCAACATTAGATGAGATCGCTGAGCTTGCAGAATTTGCCAAGGGAACGCTCTACAACTACTTCGACAGCAAGGAGACGCTCTTCCGCGAAATCGTCGAGAGCATTCTCGATGAGATGATTCATATCGCTGAGCAGGCGCTGGCGGAGGGAGGGCCCGTGCGCGATCAGTTCTGCCGGTACGCTGTGCGGACGTTAGAATACTATCGCACCAACGAAGACTTGCTTCATATTCTTGTGCGCGAGATCCATCGAACGCACATGAAGGAAGACCTCTCCGCAATTATCAAACGCGTTCATGCCATTGCCTCGGTCTTGGCTTCGGCACTTCGTCGCGAGATGAACAAGCGGCTTATCATCAAGGACGATCCTGCGGAGTTGGCGCACGTCTTCGTGGGGATGATTCATAATCGCGCCATGCGGCGATCGTTTACGCTCCCCGGCCTCACGGCGGTGGATTGTGAAGCTGAAGCAACATTTTTGACGCGGCTGTTCTTTGACGGTGCCGCGCGCTCCTAAGTGCGGTCACGCATCGTGGCGTTCGAGAAAGCAATTCGGCAATACGTGTTCCGGCACGAGAGAGCGTGGGGCGAGGGACAGAGACAACCTCTTGGCTGGAAATGAGTGAAGGATGAGGATTGATAGACAGGAATGATATGAAACTGCATCGGAGAACAATTCTTGTTTTTGTGATATTCGGAGTAATGGGTACCATTCGAACGACGCAGGCGCAGGTCCTCCGCTTGACCTTGGAAGAGGCGGTCCGCGTGGCTCTGCAGAAGAATCATGCGTTGGCTGAAGCACGACATGAAGTGGGACGTGCCGACGCGCGCGTTCGTGAAGCATGGGGATACGCCCTGCCTAGCATCGACATCGCAGGACGATACACCCGTGCCATCAAGAGACCTGTCTTCTTCTTTCCCAATATTTTCGACTCAACGGCATTTCGGAGGGGAGATGTTCGGGCGATCGAGATAGGCTCGGCGAACTCAATCGACCTGAATGTGACCGTTTCGCAAGTCCTGTTCAATTCTGCTGTGTTCACCGGTGTCGGATCGGCAAGGATCTATTCGCAAGCAACGCGTGAAGTGTATCGGGCGAAGCTGATTGAGACGATCACTGCGGCACGCAAGGCATACTACGCCGTGTTGCTTGCCGCGGAGGTGCGCGAGATGATGCGTGCGAATATGCGGAACGCGGAAGAAAACGTTCGCAACGCCACGATTCTTGCAGCCCAAGGATTGATCTCCGAATATGACAAACTACGGGCGGAAGTCGGATTGGCGAACCTTCGTCCCGAAGCGATCCGTGCAGAAAACAATTATGATCTCGCTCTCAACTCCTTGAAGGTCACCTTAGGGTTGGCGGTGAACGATTCGGTGGAGATAACCGGAACGCTCACCTACGAACCGGTGGACGAAGGTGTGCTCCGCTCGGGTGCAGAGAGCGTTCTCGAAGCGAATCCGTCGCTTGGAGCATTGCGCTACCAGCTCGAGGTCAATGATGCCATCACCAGAGTGGAGCGTTCGAACTTTTTGCCGAGTCTTGCCGCGTTCGGTACCTATCAATTTCAAACACAACAAAACGATCTGCGCATTTCGACACACGACTTCGTGAGAAGCTCGCTCGCTGGTGTTACTCTTTCTTTGAATCTCTTCGATGGATTTCGTACGACGGCGCGGGTGGAGCAAGCGGCGCTTGATGCGCGAAAAACGCAAGAGCAGATTGCATACACCGAACAATCGCTCAAGGCAGCCGTCCAAGCAACGGTCATGTCCCTACGCCGTGCCAAGGAACGCATCGATGCGCAAGAGCGCACGGTGGAGCAGGCGGAGCGCGGCTATCGCATTGCGGTCACACGGTTCACAACGGGCAGCGGCACACAACTCGAAGTGAACGACGCGCAGCTTGCGCTCACCACCGCTCGAACGAATCGTGTGCAAGCCATGTACGATTATCTGGTCGCGGCAGCCGACCTCGACCAATTGTTGGGTAGAAAGCCGTCGTATGTTCAGTCGGCGGCAGAGGAATGAACTGATGGAGGTTTCTGTAAGATGGAAAAGGAAATGGTCATGAGAATGTTGAGACTTGTTGCAATCGAAGGAGGGATGATTGTTCTGGGCATGCTGGTGGGAAGCTGTTCCGACACAACGGCGAACCAGCCGAAAACGACGGCGTCAGCCGCGCCGCGTGCTGTGCACGTGCAGGTGCAGGAACTGCGACCTCAGCCGTTCGTCGAGACGCTTCATCTCAGCGGCTCGATCAAAGCTTTGGAAGATATCGTGATAGCACCCGAAGAGGGGGGCGTTGTGAACATGTGGAAGTTTGAGAAAGGCTCGTTCGTACGGAAGGGCGATGTGGTTGTATTGCTGAATGATGACGTCATCAGACCCAGTTACGAATCTGCGCTCGCCCAATACAAGTCGGCAGAACTGACATGGGAAAAACAACAACAGGTGTTTACCGAACAGGCTGTGAGCGAGTGGCAACTGAAGACGAGCGAGTTCAATCGCGACGCTGCCAAGGCGCAGGCAGATTTGATGCGCGCGCGATGGGAGCGCACACGCATCAAAAGTCCGATCGACGGCATTCTCGACGATCGTTTCGTGGACGCGGGTGAAATGGCAGCGCCCGGCGTTCCGATCGCTCGCATCGTCAAGATACGCACGGTGAAGGTGGTGGTGAATGTTCCCGAACGCTATGCAGGAAGGATCAAA
The DNA here is from genome assembly GCA_040290295.1 of Ignavibacteria bacterium. Classification (GTDB taxonomy): domain Bacteria; phylum Bacteroidota; class Ignavibacteria; order UBA10030; family UBA6906; genus CAADGV01. Next base: position 123,494 of record PSMW01000004.1, on the reverse strand, counting down.
CCAGGCTCGCACCTCCAGCTTACCGTGTTGGCCTACCCGTCGGAGGTTTTCGAGGGGCGCGTAGCGTTCATCGGCACGACGATTTCACCCGACAATCGCACCTTTTCGATCGAGGCGCTTGTGTCGAATCCCGCGGGCAAGCTGAAACCCGAAATGATTGCACGTGTCAAGCTTGCACTCGCTGTGCAACCGCGCGCGTTGGTGGTGGATGAGAGCATCGTTCAACAAGTCGATCGTAACAAATTCGTTGTGTATGTCGAGAACGGAGGAATTGCACAGGAACGGATCGTGCAACTCGGGGGGCGTGACGGAAATGTGGTGGAAATTGTCTCGGGATTGAAGGAAGGCGATCGCGTCATCGTTCGCGGATTCAAGGAAGTTGCCGACAAGCAACCCGTTGTGGTCGTCTCGCCGCACGAAGCGGGCTACTCGACACCGGATCGTTGAGTGACCCCCAAGACGGCTATCAGCAGAGCATTGCACGAGTGAGCTATGCGGATCTATAATCTGGCTATCGACAATAAAGTCGTCGTTTATATCTTCATCCTTCTGATCGTGGTCATCGGATGGAAGGCATACATCGGCTTGCCGCGTGAAGCCTCCCCGGATGTGAAGGTTCCCTACATCATCGTCTCAGTGCCGTATGTTGGCGTATCGCCCACCGACGTGGAAGGATTGGTAACGCAACCGCTGGAGCGGGCGTTGAAGTCGCTGAAAAACATCAAGCACATCACCTCCGTCTCGAAGGAAGGGCTTGCCACGGTGAGCGTTGAGTTCGAAATCGGCGTCGATCTCGATGAAGCGCTCCGACGCGTACGCGACAAAGTTAATTCCACTCGCAAGGACCTCCCGAACGACATCCTCGATCCGGTCGTCAGCGAGATCAACATCAGCGAGTTCCCCATCATGTACGTCAATGTTGGCGGACCGTACGGCGTCGCGCGCCTGAAGACCATCGCCGAAGACGTAAAGAAAAGGATCGAGGCGGTGCAGGGTGTGTTGCGTGTCGATCTCACTGGAGGCTTGGAGCCGGAGATTCAGGTAAATTGCGACGTTCATTTGCTCAACGAATATCGGATCGGCTTCGACGATGTGGTGAACGCCATACGTAACGAAAATGTGTCCATCCCGGGCGGGTCGATCGATACGAAGGAACTGACCTACTCGGTGCGTATCCCGGGTGAGTACAAGGACGTGAAGCCGATTGAGGACATCGTCATTAAGTTACAAGGAGGGAAGCCCATTTACGTGCGCGATGTTGCGCAGGTGTATGCATCGTTCGAGGATCGAAAAACATACTCGCGGCTCAACGGCAAGGAGGTCGTTACGCTCGCGGTGCGCAAGCGTGCGGGCGAGAACCTCGTGCGCATCGCCAGAGAGGTGAAGCAGATTGTTGAAAGCACGCGAGCGACGTTGCCCCCCAGCGTGAACATCGACATCACGAACGATCAATCGGTCTTCATCAATCGGATGGTATTCGAGTTGGAGAACAGTATCATGACGGGCATGTTCCTCGTGGTGGTGTGCTTATTCATGTTCTTCGGCTTCAAGAATTCGCTCCTCATCGCCACTGCCATTCCTCTTTCGATGTTGGTGGGGTTCACGATTTTCTCGCTCTACGGCATCACGCTGAACATGGTCGTGCTGTTTTCGTTGGTGCTGGTACTCGGCATCCTCGTGGACGACGCGATTGTGGTGATCGAGAATATTTACCGGCATCAGCAGGAGTATCAAGAACAGCCAGATGTGGCGGCGAAACGAGCAACGGCAGAAGTCGCCATCCCGGTGATCACATCGACCGTCACGACCGTGTCGGCGTTCATTCCGCTGTTGTTCTGGCCCGGCATCGTCGGTGACTTCATGAAGTATTTGCCGCTCACACTCATTATCACGTTGGGTGGTTCGCTGCTCGTCGCGTTCGTCATTAGTCCGGTCCAAGGCGCTCGTTGGATAGACTACAGGAAAGAGATCCGCAAAGCAAAAGAAAATCTCGCGCATCCTCGCTGGTACAAGAAGTACAATCCCATTACAATCATCTATCACAAAGTCGATGAGCGGTTCTTCCCGGCGTTGATCGGCAGGTACGTCGGTACCTTGCGGTGGGCACTGAACCACAAGCGGGCTACACTGGGCGTCGCGTTTGCGTTTCTCGTGCTCATCTCGGTTGTCTTTGCCTTCTTCAACAAAGGCATCGAATTCTTCCCGAACACTCAACCGAACCAAATTCGCGTGAGTATCGAAGCGCCTGCCGGTACGTCGCTTGCCGTCACGAACGGCATCGCCGAGATTCTCGAGCACCGGTTTGCGCGCCTGCCCGGCGCACGAGATATGGAATTCGTTGTCACCAACATCGGTACATCCGACAACGTATTCGATTTCGGCGGACAGGGGACATCGAACAAAGGCACAATCGCCATCAATTTCTATGAGAAGGCACTCCGCTCGCGATCGAGTTTCAAGACCCTCGAGGAAGTGCGCGCCGATGCAACGGGCGTTCCCGATGCAAAGCTCAGGGTGGAGCGACAAACAATGGGACCCCCGGTGGGCGCACCAGTAAGCATCGAGCTTGCCGGCACGGACTACCCGACGCTGATCGCTCTTTCGAGAAGGATCCAGGAACGCATCAAGGCGATTCCGGGATTGGTCGATTTGAAAGATAACTACAACCCGGGGAAACCGGAGGTGACGATCGAAGTCGATCGCGAGAAAGCTGCACTGCTGTGGATGAACACGGGTCAGATCGCCAACACGGTGCGAGCTGCGATAAGCGGTGCAGAGGCATCGAAGTATCGGGTTGGAGAGGATGAGTACAAAATTCGTGTCCGACTGCGAGAGGACCAGCGGTCATCGATTCCCGACTTACAGAATCTGCACATCACGTTCATGAACAAACAAGGAAAGCTTCTCTCCGTGCCGCTGGTTGACGTGGCGAACATTCATCAAACGACGGGTATTGCCGACATTTATCGGAAGGATCAGAAGCGGGTCATCACCATTACCGCCGATGCGCAAGGCAGGCTGGCTGCCGATGTGCTTACGGATGTGAAGCGGGCGCTGGAAGACTTCTCTCTGCCATCGGGCTACACCATCAGCTTTTCGGGTGAAGATGAGGAACGAGCTAAAGCAGAACAATTCCTCAAGGAGGCGTTTCTGGTGACGCTGTTGTTGGTGTTCTTCGTGATGGTTTCGGAGTTCAACTCGATCAAGGTTCCGTTGGTGATCATGTTTTCCATCCCGCTGTCGCTGATCGGCGTCTTTATCGGATTGCTGATAACCTTCACGCCGTTCAGCGTGATCATGACCGGCGTTGGTATTGTATCGCTTGCAGGAATCGTCGTGAAAAATGCTATCGTCCTATTGGATTTCACGAAGCACCTTCGCACTGCGGGCATGACACTGGACGAAGCTCTGCTGGAGGCGGGGCGAACTCGTTTACGTCCCGTTGTCCTCACAGCCGCTACGACCGTGTTAGGTATTCTGCCGCTGGCATCGGGAGTCGATTTCGATTGGAGAGGATTTCACTTCGTTGTGGGCGCCGAGAGCGCAGATTTTTGGCGACCTCTTGGCGTTGCGATCATATTCGGCCTGTCGGTCTCCACGTTCCTGACACTGGTGATTGTCCCGACGTTCTATTCATTGTTGGAAGAATGGAATCTTGCGCTCAAGGCGCGTTTTGCTGAGTGGCGGAAGCGCCTCTCAGCTTCATCCGAAGAAACCACCCCAGTGGCAGAATGAACCATGCGAACTCGCTCGTTACAACCGGGTGATGCAGCACCCGATTTTCGTGCACGCTTGACAACCGGAGAGGAGATTCAACTGTCGGACTTTCGTGGAAAGAAGCACGTCGTGCTGTTTTTCTACCCAAAGGATTTCACGCCGGGCTGCACCGCGGAGGTCTGTTCCTTTCGCGCCAACTACGAAGCACTCACGCAATGCGATGCAGTTCTCCTTGGCGTGAGTTTCGATGACGAGCAGACGCACGAGGCATTCATGCATCGCCACCGATTGCCGTTTTCATTGATCAGCGATCGCGATCATGCAATTGCTCGAGCGTACGGCGCGGATGGAAGACTGTGGGGGATGCTGCCCGGAGCCAAACGACTGACGTTCGTGATCGACAAAGAAGGCATCATTCGTCGCATCGTGCATCACGAAATCCAGATCGGGAAGCATCTCGATGGCGTGCTGGAAGCGTTGCGAGAGTTGTGTACATCGACGTGAGAGCTATGCCTCCGGCGCGAAAGCAAGCCGGGGACCCAATTCCTTGAGGATGCCGAAGCAGTAGTCACGAGCAGCCAAAATGTAGAGCGTGCAAATCTTCACACACATGGCGAGGTGAACTTCCTCATTGATGACATGCCAAAAGAACGCTCTGCCGAGCTTCCATGGCGGCTCGAAGCCTGTGTATCCTTCGAGCGTTTCTCGGTACGTGAGGAACCGCGCAGCTAAAACGGCTTCCCATTCGGCACGTTGGAGTGCAGTTGCCCCCTGCTCTTCTAGGTGATTGAGGAATTCCGCCTTGAGTGCGGAGATGATGTGCGTGGCTGTTCTGGGCGTAGCGGCACTTTCGACGGCGAGCGTTGCCCCGAACATCAGTCCGATCATAATCTCACCCACATACTGATCGTGCAGTTCTTCCGGCACCAACTCCAAAGCGACAAGCAAACGGCGCATGGAAAGTTCTCCATCCGATTGCATCGCGTGGCGGAGCGCTTCGTACATGTGCTCGCCCAATTCCGAGGGGAGAAGATTTTTCTTGAACAAATTCATATCATGCAGTGAGCTCACCGACGGCAAGATAGGAGATTTCTCTCTCAGTCGAAAGTCAGCGGCGCCACATCGGTAACACGTGTGTGACGCAGAACGTCTCAAAGCAACCCTACGACCGAACATACACCCGAGCCATGAAGACGATCATCGAACCATTCAAAATCAAATCCGTCGAGCCGATCAACTTTACGACGGAACGAGAAGGGTAAGCATACCTTCGTCGAGCATACTACAACATGTTTCTTCTACCTGCCGAAGAAGTGCTGATCGACTTGCTGACCGACAGCGGCACTGCCGCGATGAGTGCAAAACAATGGGCAGGCATCATGGAAGGAGACGAAGCCTATGCCGGAGCGAAAAGTTTTTACCGGTTCGAACGCAAGGTCCGACAGTTAACGGGCCTGAAGCATATCATACCGACGCACCAAGGGAGATCAGCAGAGAAAATTCTTTTCACCATTGTGGGCGGGAAAGGGGAGTACATTCCCAACAATTCCCACTTCGACACAACAAAAGCGAACGTCGAGTTCAGCGGTGCGGAAGCCGTAGATCTGCCGACGGAGGAAGGAAAGGACCCCGATCTCATCGCTCTGTTCAAGGGCAACATGGATGTTCAGGCACTTGAAGAGTTCATCGATCGTGTTGGCGCCGCTAACATTCCTCTTTGCATGATCACTGTGACGAACAATTCGGGAGGAGGGCAGCCTGTTTCGATACAGAACATCCGCGAAACGAAACGCGTCTGCTCGAAGTATGGGATACCGCTCTTCCTCGATGCGTGCCGCTTCGCGGAGAATGCCTACTTCATCAAATTGCGGGAACCGGGATACGAGCATGTCCCTGTCAAGGAAATCGCACGCGAGATGTTCTCGTACGCCGACGGCGCAACGATGAGCGCAAAGAAAGATGCAATCGTGAACATCGGAGGGTTCCTTGCTCTCAACGACGACCAGCTTGCAATGCAGGCGCGCAATCTCCTGATTGTGACGATGGGCTTTACCACCTACGGCGGACTCGCCGGCAGAGACCTCGAAGCGATCGCCCAAGGATTGGATGAAGTTCTGGACGAACATTATCTGGGATATCGCATTCGCTCGGTCGAGTACCTTGGAGAACAACTTGCCCGGGCAGGAGTGCCCATTTTGCAACCACCCGGCGGACATGCGATCTATCTGAATGCGAAACGATTCTTGCCCCACATTTTTGTGGAGCACTACCCGGGACAGTCGCGGGTGGTTGAGTTGTATCGACGTGGAGGCATTTGTTCCGTCGAAATCGGCAGCGTCATGTTCGGCAAGTACGATGCACAACATCGATTGATTCCTGCGCGCATGGAGTTGGTTCGCTTAGCAATACCTCGTCGCGTCTATACACAAAGCCACATGGATTACGTTGCCGAAATGGTCGCGGAGACCTTTACTCACCGCGATACACTGTGCGGCTATCGCATCATCGAAGAGGCGCCGATGCTTCGCCACTTCACAGCGAAGTTCGAACCGATCTGACACTCAATGCTGTGTTTGGTGTGAAGAGCAATCATTTTTTGCACGATCAACATTTTCGTTGCTAAAGTATGCCAAATTCGGTAACTTTTAAGCGCTTGATACAAACCAAGTTGCGTCCGATGCACCACGAGCGCGAAAGAGGGCCCGAATGATCGAATGTCCGGTGTGCGGAACTGCTAACGAGGATATGCACACGACGTGCGTGAGCTGTGGGAGCTTTGTTCAGGGCAAGGTCGATGCACTCGATTTATTCCACACTCTATGGGGTTTGATCGAGGCTCCACGCCGGACGTTCATGCGGATTGTGCTTGCCAGACATAAAAACTATGTCATTCTGCTCAGTGCCCTCTTCGGGATCGTTTTGGTGTTCGACTTTGCATGGTATAGGTCGCTCGGCGGTGTCTTCGGAGGCCTTATAACGTTGACAGGATTTGCTTTCTTCGTGGGCCCGTTTCTGGGAATGCTTTCTCTCTTTCTGGTAAGCGTTGCATTGCAGCAGTTGACGAAGGTGGCAGGCGGGCATGCTACGCTACGGAATATGTATGCGGTGGTTTCATACGCGACGTTTCCGATCGCGTCGGCGCTCGTGTGGATAGTGCCGTTGGAACTTGCAGTGTTCGGGTTCGCTTTCTTTGGCACGAACCCACCGCCGATGATTATCAAGCCCGCCGCGTACACCACACTGATAGCGCTGAAGAGTGTGCTCGCTGTCTATGCGCTTTACCTGCTTGTCGAAGGTGCGGCAGCAGCGAACGGCCTCAGCGGCAGGCAAACCATTCCCGTGGTGCTGAGCGTGCTGTTGGTTGTCGGTGGATATGTAACAACGTTACAATGGATGTCGGTGCGATGACGTTGACACACGAGGAGTTCGAACATTTCGTCCAAGAAGCGTTCGACGAACTGCCTCCGGATTTCCAACGCAACATGGACAACGTGAGTATCGTCGTCGAGGACAAGCCATCAGCTGAGACGGTGAAGAAGATGGGGCTGCGTTCGCCTCGCGAGCTGTACGGACTGTACGAAGGCATTCCGCTCAACCAACGTGGCACGTGGTACGGCATGTCTCCCGTAGTTCCCGACAGGATTTCATTGTACAAGCACAACATCGAGCGTGACGCCCGATCGCTCCCGGAATTGCGTGAGCGGATTCGCCACGTCCTCATTCACGAAATTGCCCATTATTACGGCATGAACGAGGAAGAAGTCCGGGCGGCGGGGTACTGACTGAGCCGCTGCCGCCGAAGGGACATGTGAACAACAGGTGCAAGTCATTCTTCTTGACATCAGAAAGGATTCCAGCAGATGCCACGAATTATGTTTACGATTTCTTACAGCATCATCCCTGAACAACGCGAGACGTATTTGGGATTGATCCGACAACTTCGAGATCATCTCGTGAATACGACAAAGAAGAACTACGCGGTCTATGAAATGAAAGGGAAGAGGCACCACTTCACGGAAGTGTACATGTTCGGGAGCCAAGAGGAATTCGATGCGCTGGATGACACACAAGACGAACGTACACAGGAATTACTCACGCTATTAGAAGGGTGCATAGACGAAAACAGCAAGAAGTACTCGACCTATGCCGAGGTTTCGTGACCGCTATCGGCATGAGTCCGCTGAGAGGTTCATTCCCCCAGAGAGAACGCAACGAGGAAGACCGATGATTCCTTCGCGTCAGATCGACCCCATCGCGCAACTGATGCAAGAGCATGACGAAGCCTTGGTGAAGCTTTCCATGCTCAACAAAGCTGCCCGTTCGATCGCTGAACACGGATATTCGGAGGAAGCATACACGCAGATCCGCCTTGCCTTGGAGTTCATCAACGAAGAGGTGACTGTTCACAACCGCAGTGAAGAAGAGGCGCTCTTCCCCGTGCTGGAACGGTATGTCGAAGGGCCCACCCAACTGATGCGCGAAGAGCACAAGACGCTCCGGAAAGAATTCGTTCGATTGCGCAAAGCTGTGCGCGCGGTTGCATCGAAGAAGCACGACAAACGCGCTGCGCGCCAGTTACACGAGGTCGCACAACATATGGTTGCCCTCTTCGTGAACCACATCCACAAAGAAAATCATATCTTATTTCCCCTTGTCCAGAAGTTCTTGACGAAAGATGCCCTCCGCGAGGTTGCTCGCCGCATGGTGTAACGGGGGACCGTTCTGGATGGCTGAGTTGGCTTCCATATCGTTGTGCTTGTTGCGTGTGTGGTCTGCTGCCTACCGATGATGATTCGCAATCTGACATTCGAAGAACTGCTCACACTGTTCAGAACTGTCTTCGGCTTGAAGCTGCGGGAAGGCGAACTCACCATCCTCGTCGATCTGCCGGACGAGAAGCTGCCCGACAACGACGACTGGTATGATCGCCGACAGATCGCCGGTGAGTGGTACAACACGCTGTCGGACAATTCTCTGCAAACACCCTTCAGTGAGGTGAACCTTTGCACATACAAAAATGTCGGCAGCAACAATAACGATCTACCTCCCTTCGTCAAAAAAATTCGTGCCTATCTCGGGGACGCGTCGCTGGGCGCGGGCATGTTGGTCTCTCTCGATGAGGTGCTCGCTTCGTCGAGTATCGTTCTCGCGCTGACGGAGCTGTCGGCAACGGCTCCGTTGAAGATGCTGGCGCGCAAGTTTCAGTTCCGCGGTGCCTCCATGCCCGGTTTCTTGCGCGTCATGAGTCCCACGCTGTTGCTCGACTACGAGAAGATTCACGAACGTGTGCTGCAATTGCAAGAACGTATGGAACGCGCGGAAGCGGTGCGGATCGTTCTCTCGGCGAAAAAGAAGTCCTACGAATGTTTGTTCGACCTTCGCTATCGCCCAGCACATGCGAGCAGCGGTCTCATGCGTGAGGAAGGCATGGTGGGAAATTTGCCTTCGGGTGAAGCCTACATCACTCCGTATGAAGGGGAGAGGAAAGGGGACGAAAGTCGAAGCAACGGCTTGCTCCCCGTACAGTTCGAAGACGAGATTGTGGTCTATCGCATCGAGCGGAATCGGGCGGTCGCGGTGCTGACGAAGGGAAAGCATTCCAAAGAGGAGCGTGCCAAGATCGAAGCTGAACCCGCGTACGGCAATATTGCCGAAATCGGTATCGGTGTTCTCGGCGAATGGGGCGTACAGGCTGTCGGGAGCACGTTGCTGGACGAGAAGCTCGGCTTGCACATCGCGTTCGGACGTAGCGAACACTTCGGAGGAGTCACATCACCGCTGTCGTTTCGCAATCCCAACAACGTGGTGCACATCGACCGTGTGTACGTTCCTCCCGTGCAACCGCTGATCACCGTCGTGGAAGTGACGTTCCTCTACCCGGACGGCGGCACCGAGCGCATTCTCAGCGATGGAAAGTTCGAGGTTTGATGAATCATCGATTCACTTTATGGAAGAGGAGATGCCTTATGCGATGCTCTGTTCGTCGTTTGCTCTACACCGGCATTATTGTCTCCGCGGCGATTGCCCGCCTCCACGCGGGTGAGAGTTCAATCAAAACGCAATGGGTGGAGTACACGAGCGGCGCCGATACGGTGAAAGCCTTTCTGGCGAAGCCCGACATGGAAGGACCCTTCCCCGCGGTCATTCTCATTCATGAGTGGTATGGCTTGAATGAGTGGATCCAGGACAATGCGAAAGAGTTTGCGCAACGCGGCTACACAGCGCTGGCAATCGACTTGTATCGCGGCAAGGTTGCAACGTCCTCCGATGAAGCGCACGAACTGATGCGTGGCCTGCCGGAAGATCGAGTCGTGAAAGACTTGCGCGCCGCTTTCAACGTTCTTCGCGAGCGCGATGACGTGTACCCTGACCGTATCGGCACGATCGGTTGGTGTATGGGCGGCGGCTACGCGTTGGCCGCCGCCACAGCAGTCGAAGGACTTGCAGCGGCAGTGGTGTGCTACGGTCGGATTCTTTCCGAGCCTGAAGAAATCAAGAAGATCACCTGTCCGGTTTTAGGAATCTTCGGAGAGAAAGATCGCGGCATTCCCGCTGCAAGCGTGAAGACATTCGAGCGCCAAGCGCAACAGCTCGATAAGAATGTACGCGTTGCCGTCTATCCGAACGCGGGGCATGCGTTCATGAACCCAAACAACAAAGGCGGCTACAACGAGCAAACGGCCGCGGCGGCATGGCAAAGAATCTTCGCGTTCTTCGATTCGAAATTGCAACCGAAGAAATGAGCACACCTCAACCCATAAGGATCAAGCAACTCGACACCGAAACACTGGCAGTTACGTGGACCGATGGACACGAGGGGAACGTGCGACTCACGACACTCAGAGATTCGTGCCCATGTGCAGGCTGTAAGGGCGAAACCGTTCTCCTGCGCACGTATCAACCGCCGCCACCCGACACGAGAGTGCCGGACCGCTATCGGCTGGTCAACGCTGAGATTGTCGGCACCTATGCGCTGAAACTTGTGTGGGCTGATGGGCACGATACAGGCTTGTATCATTGGGAATACCTTCGCTCTTTATGCGAGTGCGAGAAGTGCTCAGCAGCTCGCTCTACTTCGTGAATGGTGCAAGTGTGGACAAGAAAGCGTTGACGACAATCTTGAGAAAAATCCCGTACGGCCTTTTCATCGTTGCAACGGCATCGCGTGAGCGCTCTGCTGCGATCATTGCGAACTGGATCACACAGGTATCGTTCAAGCCACCGCTGATTGCCATCGCTCTTGAAAATGATTCCAACATCCTCCATCTTTTGGAAGAGTCCCGGTCCTTCTCCATCAACACCCTGCCGTCGGGCTCTGTGGCACAAGCCAAGCGATATCTAAAATCATTGCGGGGAGATGAGAACAAGGTAAGCCTGAACGATTTCACTCTCACAGATCGTGGCATTCCGTATCTCACCGGCGCAGCGGACGTGTTGATGTGTAGCGTGGTGAGCAGGCTACGGACGGGTGATCACCTTCTGTGTGTGGGGGAGATTATTGAATGGCACTCGCGATCGTCCGACGCAATTCTTACGCTCCGAGAGAGCGGATTGCGCTACGAGCGATAATGTTTGTAGAATATCCGACAACGAGAAAGGAAAACGATGGCAGCTATAGATGCGTTCGAAAGATTTATCGCCTCACTTGCTGACGATAAAAAGGCAATGCTCGATGGCTTGATCAAGCAACAGCGCGATGAACTCTTCGCAGCCCGCAGCGAAGATGCGCGGCTGCGCATCGTGCAAGAGTTTATCGAAGAAGTACGTGAACGTCTTGCCGATCACAAGAGTCGCACAACCGTGAAAGTGTAAGGAGGCATATCCATGAAGCTACTGATAAATCTGATTGTCCATCCACTCCTCCTCTCCTTATCCGCTGCATTGTTGCTCACACTCGATGGAGGATTGGCTCAAGCAAAGAAGGGAAAACGCCAGGAGCCGTCCGCTCCGGCAGAACAACCCCAAAAGTCCGAACCACCCGCTCCTCGACCGGCGGTGAAGACGCCTGTCGTACGGTCGCTTCTCAAGCAAAGCCTCATGTACAAATTCGGCAGCCCGCAAGAACCGGGCACGATCGAGGAGTACATCGAGTTCAACCGTCTGGGCAAGAAGACACTTCACCGTTCCTACAAGGACGGCGTGATGCACAGCTTGGCGATCTTTCGTTACGACGATGTAGGCAACCTTGTTGAAGAACTCTCCTTCGATGAGGATAGCACGCTGACAGAACAAAAAGTTTTTACCTACGACGCCAAACGCAATCTCATCGAGAAGGATGAGTACAACGGCGACGGGGAGTTGCGACGCAAGGTCATGTACAAATACGACAATGCGTCGCGAGAAAGAGAGATGGCTGAATACAACTCGAATGGAGAACTGGAGAAGAAAACGACCCACGAGTACGACGCCGCAGGAAGAAGAAGCGGCACGAGTGTTTTCCGCGCGAGCGGTGATCGTATCACACGCACGAAGTTCGTTTACGAGGGGCGAGGCAGGAAAGCCGAGGCGCTGGAGTTCGATGAGCAAGGCGAATTACGTTCGAAAACTGTGTACAGCTACGATGCAGCAGGCAACCTGACGGACGAGAGTGTATACGATCATGACGGTGAGGTCATCTCCCACGTTTCTACGAAATACGATGCTACGGGAAATCTCATCGAAGTCGCTCACTACACGTCGGGAGATCGGCTTGAGTCTCGAGAGCGCTACACATTCGAAGGGTCGAAGCGACCTACGCTCAAGGAACTGTACGAAGACGAAGACAAGCTGCAGGCAAAGTACGCGTACACCTACGACCCACACGGCACGGTGGTCGAGGAAATCGAGCTGGGCAAGCGAGGCGAACCGTGACGTCTCTTCCGCACAACGGTGAAGTATTATCCGTAGGATCAGCGCTTCTGCATCGTGGCGGCAATCTTCATCGTCCTGCCGTCGCGGAGAATTTCGACATCGACGACCTGTCCCTGTTTCAGCTCGCCCAAGATGCCCATGTAATCGTAGATGTTGAGTACCTTCTTGCCGGCGAGGCCGATGATGATATCGCCAGCCTTCAGTCCAGCTTTGTCCGCCGGTCCTCCGGGACGCGTTCCACCAATCTTCATTCCTTGCAGGTTCTCGCCATATTCGGGAATCACTCCCAACGTCACCGTAAAGCCACCTGAGTCACCGCCGCCCATGCCGGCTGTGGTTTGTGCGCGCGTGAACTTTGGCTTTGGCGTACTGCTTTGAATTTCGTTTGCAATGTTGTAGATGTAGCGTACGATACGCTCTTCGCCTTCGTAATTGATCTCGTCCCAATCGTCCGAGGGCTTGTGATAGTCGTTGTGCGTGCCGGTGAAGAAAAACAGGACCGGGATATCCTTTCCGTAAAAGGACGCGTGGTCGCTCGGGCCGAACCCATCGGGCACGAACGTCAGCGCGAACGTATCGCTAAGTGATGGTGTGTTGTACTTTTTGAGGATTGAAATCCATTCCGGCGAAGTACCCGTCCCGTACACCGTGAGCGCGTTGTCGGTCAGTCGTCCTACCATATCCATATTGATCATGGCAACCGTTCTCTCGAGAGGGAAGAAGGGATTGTTCACGTACTGTTGCGAGCCGAGCGTTCCCAACTCCTCACCGGAGAAAGCAATGAACACCACGGTGCGAGCACGCGAAGGGGCAGCGGCGAACTGCTGCGCCAACTCTAACAACGCGGCGGTTCCCGAAGCGTTATCGTCTGCGCCGTTGTGTATCTCGTGAAGATGTGGAACGAGCGAGCCGGAACCTTCTCCACCGTAACCGAGATGATCGAAATGTGCCCCGATGACGACCACTTCGGTTTTCAAAGCCGGATCAATTCCTTCGAGATACCCGAGAACATTCGCGGTCTTCGCCATGATTTTCTCGATCTCGGTTTCCAGCGACACCGTCACATAGGGAAGTTCGAACGCTACCGGGCGCCGTGAGGCTTTGATGCTGTCGCGAATACCGGAAAGGCTGTGACCGAGTGGGGTCAACACGTCCTCCAAGATCGTCGCTCGCATCGACGCGCAAGGAATCCCGGAGCTGGCATGCGACTGATCGAACGAAAGCTTGAGGGGCTCATCCTTCTCCACATCGACGATGATCAGTGCCGCCGCGCCTTTTCCCCGCGCGTACCGAGCCTTGTTGCGGAAGGATGTGAAGCGATAGAACGGACTATGGTTATCGTTCCCGTCAGGACCATATCGCAGAGCGAACACGACCTTCCCTTTCACATCGAGTCCCGCATAATCATCGTATTGGAGTTCGTTCGCCACAATTCCGTATCCTGCAAACACGGTGGGAGCGTTCACCTTACCGTTTGCAGAGAAGCCGAAAGGCCGAAAGTCGACATCCAGCGTCAACGATCGAACCACCTTACCCGAGCGTTCAAGCGCGAGTTTGTTGTGGGAGCCGAGCTTCACCGACGAAACGAATTCGAACTCTTGAAAGTAACTGCCGTTGGTTCCGGCAGGCTTCAGCCCATACGTTCGAAACTCTTCGGCGATGTACTGCGCAGCCTTGCGATTGCCCTCCGTACCCGAGCCCCTGCCTTCCAACTCATCGGACGCAAGATACTTCACGTGCGTGCGTAACTCTTCGGCAGTGATAGCGGGCGCAACCGTCTGGGCGAGCAGCGTTGCCGCCGAGAAAGCGAGCAGGAGGAGAATAACATGGAGTTTTCGCATGAGCGTTCCTTTCACTTCACGTTGCTTAGTTTATCCAATCAGCGAGGAAAAGATTCGTCTCGCCTGGTACCTTCCCGTTACGATTGGAGGCAAAGATAAGCTTTTTGCCATCTCGCGTAAACATTGGAAAGCTGTCGAATGTCGGATTGAACGTAATTTGCTCGAGTCCGCTGCCGTCATCATTGATGATGAACAGGTCGAAGTTGCGGCCTCGGGGATTGTGCATATTGGACGCAAAGATGATGCGCTTGTTATCCGGGTGAAAGAATGGGGCGAAATTCGCTGCGCCGTTGTTGGTAATCTGCTTCTTGCCGCTGCCATCGGCATTCATGATCATGATCTCCATGCGTGTGGGGCGCACAAGATCACGTGCAAGATTCTGCTTGTAATCAGCGATTCCCGCTGAATCCGTGTAATGCCATGCGCGATACACGATGCGCTTGCCGTCCCATGAGTAAAACGCTCCGCCGTCGTAGCCGAGTTCGTTCGTGAGCTGGCGGACATCTGTTCCATCCAAATTCATACTGTAGAGATCGAGGTCGCCGTTCCGTAAAGATGTGAAGATGATGCGATCGCCAAGAGGAGAGACAGTCGCCTCGGCGTCATAAAGCGGTGTGAATGTCAGTTGGCGGAGATTCGTTCCATCCACGTTCACAACGAAAATGTCATACTCCGGTGAGACAAGCCAAACATAGCCCCGGGAGTAATCGGGCGGCGGAGGACACTGAGCACTGTGGTGGTGGGTCGAGGAAAAGAGAACCTGCTTATCGTTGGGAAGAAAATAACCGCATGTCGTTCTGCCTGTTCCCGTGCTGATCAACGTCGTCTTGCCGGTAACAAGGTCCATGACGAACTGTTGGTCGCACGTGAAACTGTCGCGTGTCGATTGAAAGGTGATCATCCTTTCGTCGAACGAGAAGTAGCCTTCTGCGTTCTCGCCCCCAAATGTCAACTGGCGGATGTTCGCGAGGTGTTTTTCCTCGCCGGGCATCATCAGCGAAGCATCGACTTGTTGCTGCCTGCCGGCCGACGTGGAGCAGTGCGAGAACCTCGCCGCAAGCGTAAGAGCGAATGCAAGGGGAGTTAGAAATTTCATCATTCGATTTCATGAGGAGCTGTGTGGTGAACACGTGTTGGTGACATAAACTGCATGCGTTGTCATATCGGTAATCTGCTCGATTGCATCAAGCCGTACCACGAACTCCGATGCATCGGCAAGATCTTGCAACCGAGCATACTCGAAGCGATCCTTCGAAAAGAGGTCGAGAACCTTCACGTCGCGCTCGTGCATGCCGTCTGCAGAACGCAGAGCGATACGCAACGGTGAGCGCCTAACGGCGGCTGCTTCGAGCACGTCATAGGCAGCGCAGGATATGGGGACGTAGTCGTTCATCTTCAATCTTTGAGAACCTTCCGAACTTCACTGCAGAGCAGCAAGAGCTATCTTCAGTTTGTTGAAGGAGTCAGGAGTTGACACACTGTACTGCCAATCGATAGATGCGATCCGTCCTTGCTTGTCGATGACGAACACCGTCCGGCGATTGAATCCCGTCTGCTCGTTGTAGCTTTGATAGCGGGAAGCAACTTCGTGCTTGGGATCGCTCAACAAGGGAAACGGCAGGTCGAGTTGACGCGACCACTCTCTATGGGCATAGACGTAATCGCCGCTGATTCCGAACACCGAAGCTCCAAGTGTGGAAAGTTCCTTCATCCCGTCCCGCAACGTACACATCTGTTTTGTACATCCGCCGCTCCAATCGGCAGGGTAGAAGGCGAGAATGATCGTGTTCCTTCCGATTTCGTTGCGGAGGGAGAACCCGTTCGGCACGATCATATCTTTCGTTGCGTAGGAGAGCGTAAACTCGGGTGCGGGGTCACCGACTTTCAATTTGCCTGCTGGTGCCGTTGCAATCGCAACAACGATGAGCAGAACGCTCGCTCCACTTCGAAGCCCAGTCATAGGAAGCTCAGCCAACTCGATTGTTGATTGAACACATAATAATCTACTGTAACTGGCTTGGAAAAGCAACCGTTGCAAGTGGTCCGCGTCGTGGATATATTGGAATGTCCTTACCCACGTCCGTGTCGTGTCGGTTCGTCAAAAGACATACATCGTAACAGGTGCAGCGGGAGCCTTGGGGAGTGTTGTTGCGCGAAGATTCGTGGATGAGGGTGCCAACGTTGTTCTCCCGATTCGTTCTGGTAACAGGCGAGCAACTGCGAGCGGGTGGATGAAGAACGCCTCATCCCAAGTGTTGATGGTCGAAGCGGATGCTTCGAAAGAAGCAGACGCTCAGCGCGTCGTCAACGAAGCGATCAAGGCTTTCAAGGGCGTTCACGGACTTGTGAACATTGCAGGTGGTTATGCGGGAGGGAAAACGATCGCTGAAGTACCGCTTGCCCAGTTGCATGCAATGCTTGAAAAGAATCTCCAGACCTCGTTCATCATGTCGCAGGCTGTGCTCAAAGAGATGCTTGCACAACGGTGGGGGCGCGTTGTGAACATCGGCGCGATGCCGGCGCTGACATCAGGAGCGAAAAAAGGTCCCTATGCGATTTCCAAACGGGCTGTCATCTCCCTCACCGAAGTCATCGCCGACGAAGTCCGCGGTACCGGCGTGACGGCGAACGTGATTGTTCCCGGCATTATCCGTACAGAAGAAAACACCACCGCCATGCCTGAGGCTGACACAAGCGCCTGGATAGCGCCCGAAGATATCGCTGAAGTGATACTTTTTCTGTGCTCAGACGCCTCGCGGGCGGTCAATGGATCCATCATCAAGATGTTCGGAGGGCTGTGAGATGAGCGCACGTGAACTCACGTCACCTGCCAAGGGCACGCTTTTGATTCGGCACGCGACCACGACTGATATCCCGCTCATTCAACAACTCACATCGATCATCTGGCCTGCGACCTATAGCACGATCCTTTCGCGAGCGCAAATCACGTACATGCTGGACATGATGTACAGCGACGAAGCTCTCAGACAGCAAATCGAAAAGCATGGTCATGAATTCATCCTCTGCTACGAAGGCGACGAGGCAGTGGGATTTGCATCCTTCAGTCCCACAGGCGATCACATATTCAAACTCCACAAGATTTATGTCCTTCCCAATCGCCAGGGGAGAGGTATTGGTCGTTTCATGATCGACGAGATCGTACGTCGCATCCGCGAGCACGGTGCCGTCGCGCTCGAGCTCAACGTCAACCGCCAGAATCCTGCTCGATTCTTTTACGAGCATCTCGGTTTCAGTATCATTCGGGAGGAAGATATCGACATCGGCAACGGTTATTGGATGAACGACTACGTGATGCGATTGAGCCTGTAATCGAGTTGGTGCAGGTGGCGGTTTGCATTTCAACATCAAATCATCTAATTTTTTTGCGTGCAAAGAACGTTCACCCATCATCTACGTGCATACGAACATTCTACGGTACCTCGATCATTCTTCGAAGGCAGGGGCATGAGCGGATGTTCCTGCCTTTTTCATTTTCCTGTGGAGACCACATGACATTGAGAGAAAAGGTCGCCGAAGACCTTAAAGCAGCAATGAAAGCCGGCCATAAGCTTCGCCTTGAAACGCTGCGAACGCTTCGAGCAGTCCTCACCGAAAAGGAAATCGAACTCCGCGGGTTCGGAAAACCGATGACCGAGGACGATGAAATCGCCACACTCGTTACCGCGGCGAAGAAACGAAGGGAGTCCATCGAGCAATTCAAAGCGGGCGGTCGCAATGACCTTGTCGAGCAGGAAACTGCTGAGTTGGCAATCATTCAGGAGTATCTCCCAAAGCAAATGTCTGAAGAGGAGATACAAAGGATGATCGATGAGGTCATAACGGCGACCGGAGCATCAGGGCCGAAGGACTTCGGTAAAGTCATGCCCCAAGTGATGAAGCAACTTAAAGGCAAGGCGGTCGGAAAGATCGTTCAAGAGCTTGTCAAGAAGCGATTGGGAGGATGAAGAAAACGGAGGCTATGAACGCTTACCATACCGAACATGATTGTTGGTCCGATGTTATTGCGAAACTAGAATTCGACAAGGTTCGCAGTGCAGTAGCGAAGTATGCATCGTCCATTCCGGGCAGGGAGAGAATTCTCAGGCTTTCACCCTCTACTTCGGCTGAAAAGGCTCGCCTCGAGCTTCGGCGCGTCAGCGAGCTAAAGCGATTACTTGAGGAAGAAGATAGCGTACCGTTGGAAGGCGTTTACCCGATCTCCGATGCGTTGAAGAAAACCCAAATCGAGGGTACCATCCTCGCAAGCAAAGAGCTCGCTCAAATACTTGCCACGTTGCGGGCAGCCAGCGTATGCAAGACGTTTCTGCGCAAAAGGCGAGAGCAACTCCCGAGTGTGTGTGAGATTGTCGAGTCGCTCTCCGTTGATAGGGTTCTCGAATTCAATCTCGATCAAGCCGTCGACGAAGAGGGCAACGTCAAAACGTCTGCGTCGAAGGATCTTCAGGCAATTCGTCGCTCCATTGCAGAGAAGTACGACCAACTGCGAAAGCGTCTTGAAGCAATTCTCGGGGAAGCAACTGTTCAAGGCTTTGTGCAGGATCAGATCATCACTACCCGCGAAGGGAGAATGGTCATACCAGTCAAGGCGGAGCACAAGCATAAAATCAGAGGTTTCATTCATAGCGAATCAGCGAGTGGAGCTACAGTATTCATCGAACCAAGCGAAACGCTCGATCTCAACAACGACGTTCGTACTCTCCAGTTCCAAGAACAGAAGGAAGTCGAGCGTATCTTACGTGAGCTAACTAAAGAAGTCAGGAATGTAAGTAAAGACCTGGCACTCAACCTACAGATTTTGGCTGAGTTAGACTCACTCATAGCAAGAGCAAAATATTCTATCGAGATTCTTGGCGCAGAACCTTCTGTTGTCGAAAAAGGCGCGATGAAGCTTGTAGCAGCCCGGCACCCGCTGTTGATTCAGGCACATGGAAGGAATCGAACGGTACCATTAGATATCGAACTGGGTGGAGCATACAACACGCTCGTCATCAGCGGACCCAATGCAGGAGGCAAGAGTGTGGCCATGAAGTGCGTCGGCTTGCTGACGATGATGACGCAGGCAGGGTTGCACATCCCAGCTGCGGAAGGCTCGATGGTGAGAGTTTTTAGGAAGATTTTTGTAGAGATCGGAGATGAACAGTCGATCGAAAATGACCTGAGCACCTTCAGCTCTCATCTTGCGCACCTGAAAGAGATCGAATCGGAAGCGGACGCCGATACGTTGGTGTTGATTGACGAGATTGGATCGGGTACGGACCCAACAGAAGGGAGCGCGCTTGCCTCTGCACTGCTGGAAGCCTTAACACAGCGCGGGACGCCTACCATTGCCACGACACATCATGGCTCCCTAAAAGTCTTCGCTCATCATACGGCGGGCGTTTCCAACGGAGCTATGGAATTCGATCAGGTAACTCTTCAGCCGACATATCGATTCAGAGCCGGAGTACCAGGAAGTAGTTACGCGCTGGAAATGGCTAAACGCATGAATTTCAATGAGAAACTCCTTGGTCGTGCATGTAATTTTTTGGGTGAAGAGGGAGTGAGACTCCAGCAACTCGTCTCGGATTTGGAGTCGGCTGCACAAAAGTATAGGAGTGAGTTGGAGTCGGTTCAACACGAAAAAGCTCGCCTTGCTCGACTTGTTCAAGCGTATGAATCGCGCCTCGCTGCACAGACAGCAGAGCTACGGGAACTGAAGCGAAAAGCGATCGAGGAGGCAAGAGGGATCGTTGAAAACGCTAATGCGGTCATCGAACGGAGCATACGCGAGATACGTGAATCATCGGCTGCCCATCAAACAATCAAGCGCGTAAAGGAGATCGTTCAAGAAGTCAAACACGGTTTGCAACAGTCGGAACAAGGCGCGCAAAGCCAACCGGCAGTCACCAACATTGAGCGTGGTAGTCTCGTGCGGCTACGGGGCGGAAGTGAATCGGGAGAGGTCGTTGAAATCAGTCCAGAAAGAAAGTTTGCAATCGTCTTGTTCGGAAGTGTGAAAATGAAAGTGCCAATTACGGATCTTGAGACTGCCCCTCGCTCCTCTCTCCGAAAGCAGCAAATTCAGGCAACGCAGCCGTTGCCATCCGGCGTTGCTCGCGACCTCGACTTGCGCGGGATGACGGGCGAAGAGGCTTTGCCGTTGGTGGAAAAGTTCATCGACACCGCGCTTTGGACGGGACTTCATCGCATCGACATTATTCACGGCAAAGGGACAGGCGCGTTGCGGAAAAAGATCGCCGACTTCCTTTCAAAACATCCCTACGTGAAATCCTATCGGCTGGGTGACTGGAATGAGGGAGGAACCGGCACAACAGTCGTGGAGTTGGGAGAAGAAACATGAAACGACAGATCAAAAAAGTTCTTGTAGCCAATCGCGGAGAAATTGCCGTCCGCATCATTCGAGCGTGTCATGAGTTAGGTTTTGAAGCCGTCGCAATCTTTTCGGAAGCCGACCGTCGCAATCCGCATGTGCAACTGGCTGATGAAGCCTATTGCGTTGGTCGCGCTGCATCGCGAGAAAGTTATCTCGCCATCGATCGTATCATCGACGTTGCTCGTAGCACTGCTGCGGATGCGATTCATCCAGGATACGGCTTCCTTTCGGAGAACGCACTGTTCGCGCAGAAGGTCTTGGAAGCGGGCATCATCTTCGTGGGCCCGCAGCCCGCATCGATTCGTGCCATGGGGGATAAGACCGAAGCTCGCAAGCTCGTCAGTGCTGCTGGCGTACCCACAGTTCCGGGAACGCCCGATGCCGTCTCCGATGTACACGACGTACAACAGTTTGCTGAATCGTTTGGGTATCCGCTTCTCATCAAGGCAGCGGCTGGCGGTGGCGGTAAGGGGATGAGGATCGTTCATTCCGCGGGCGAGTTACCGTCAGCTTTTGATGCAGCACAATCCGAAGCGCTCTCGGCATTTGGAGACGCGCGTGTCTATGTAGAAAAATATTTGGAGAATCCGCGACATATCGAATTTCAGATCCTCGCTGATACGTACGGCAATATCGTCCACTTGGGCGAGCGCGAGTGCAGTATCCAGCGTCGGCATCAAAAGGTTATCGAAGAAACTCCCTCGGTCATTCTCGACGATGACCTCCGTGAGCGGATGGGAGCGATGGCTGTTGCTGCCGCGCGGGCGTCCAACTACCACAACGCAGGCACGATCGAATGCTTGGTCGATCGCGATCGTCACTTCTATTTTTTGGAAATGAACACTCGCTTGCAGGTGGAACACCCGATCACGGAATTGCGGACGGGAATCGACATCGTGCACCAGCAATTGAAAATTGCCATGGGCGAGAAGCTTCCGTTTTCTCAAAAGGATATTCTCTTTCGAGGTCATGCGATCGAGTGCCGCATCTACGCAGAGGATCCCTTCAACAACTTTCTTCCTTCGACGGGAACGATCGTGCATTTGAAGCCAAGCCAAGGCAACGGCATTCGTGAGGATCGAGGAGTAGAAGAGGGTGGAGAGATCTCGGTGTACTATGATCCCATGATTTCGAAGCTTGTGGCGTTTGGAGCTACGCGCAGTGAAGCCATTGCAAAGATGGTACGTGCACTGCGGGAATACGAAATCCTCGGCGTGCGCGTGAACATCCCCTTTACACTGTTCGTGCTCAAACACCCAAAGTTCCTCGAAGGGGACTTCGATACGCACTTCGTCGAGCGTTTCTTCAATCCGTCGCACCTTGAAGTGCCGAGCGCCGACGAGGCAAAAGCGGCAGCGCTTGTTACTGCAATCCTCGAATCAAAAATGGGACAACACTCAATGCCCCAGACCAATCATCAGAGCGCAGGAGAATGGGTTCCAAGCAAATGGAGAACACGTCGTAGCGAAATCATGAGATAGCCTATGGCTTCGTACTACATTACTATCGGAGACAAAGAACACATCGTGACGTTTCAAAACGGCAAAGCCGCGATTGATGGGTCGCCTTTCTTATACCAACTCGAACAACTCGACGAGCGATCATTTGTAATCCTGATTGACGGAAGATCGAGAAGACTCGTTGTTGCTCGAAGCGCCGAAGGGTATGACGTTCTGGTTGATGGTAAAAGGGTGGATGTTTCGGTCGAGTCGGAACGGGCACGCCTGCTCAAACAATTCGGAGGAAAGCGTCATGCAGCACATACACGCATGGATATCCATGCGCCTATGCCCGCACTGGTTGTTCGTGTTGAAGTCGAGGTGGGGCAAGACGTCAAGCCCGGACAAGGCTTGATGATCCTCGAAGCGATGAAAATGGAGAATGAACTTCGGGCGCACGCTGAAGCAAGGGTAAAGGAGATCTTTGTCAACAAGGGGCAAGCGGTGGAAAAAGGTGAGCTGCTTATGAGCTTGGAATGAAGACGATGGGACGAGAACATATTGATCCTCCAGTCACGCTCGAGCTTGCACTCGCGCACGGTCTCACCGAGGAAGAGTACCAGCGCATTGTAAACATCCTCGGTCGCACGCCGAGTTATACCGAGCTCGGCATCTACAGCGTCATGTGGAGCGAGCACTGCAGTTACAAGAATTCTCTTGCTGTGTTGAAGACACTCCCGCGTAGCGGAGGTCGATTGCTTGTTGCTGCGGGCGAAGAGAATGCCGGACTGGTCGATATCGGCGATGGACTTGCTGTGGCGTTCAAGATCGAAAGTCATAACCATCCTTCGGCAGTCGAGCCGCACCAAGGTGCGGCAACTGGTGTCGGCGGTATTCTCCGCGATATTTTTACAATGGGGGCGCGACCCATCGCTGCTCTGAATTCGCTTCGCTTCGGTCGCCTCGAGAGCGAACGAACGAAGTATCTTGTGAGAGGTGTAGTAAAAGGGATAGGGGATTACGGCAATAGTTTCGGAGTGCCGACTGTTGGTGGGGAGATATACTTTGATGCATGCTACCAAGACAATCCGCTTGTCAACGCGATGGCGGTTGGGATAGTGAAGCATGGAGAGTGGGCGAGTGCGGTTGCTCGCGGCGTGGGCAACCCCGTGATGATCGTCGGTTCGGCAACGGGAAGAGACGGAATTCACGGTGCTACGTTCGCCTCTGAGGAGATCTCCAAGGAATCCGATACACGTCGTCCATCCGTTCAAGTTGGCGATCCCTTCACCGAAAAACTCCTCCTCGAAGCTTCGCTGGAAGCAATTAGATCGGGCTTGCTTGTCGGGATTCAGGACATGGGGGCGGCTGGCATTGCATGCTCGACGTCGGAGATGAGCGCACGCGGCAAGTCGGGCATGCGTATCGATCTCAACAAGGTTCCTGCTCGTGAAGAAGGTATGAGCGCCTACGAACTGATGCTTTCAGAATCCCAGGAACGGATGCTCATCGTGGTTCAGAAAGGAAAAGAAGAACAGATCAAGAAGATTTTCTCAAAATGGGATTTGCATGTTGAAATCATCGGTGAAGTAATCGAGCAGGATCGCTTGCTTGTGTCGTATCATGGACGGGTGGTTGCCGACGTACCAGCTTCGTCACTGGTTCTTGGCGGTGGGGCTCCGGTTTATATTCGAGAGGCACGAGAACCAGATTACTTGAAGACGACACGCTCGTTCAATCCAAGCTCACTGCCGGTTCCGTCTGACCTGAACGATGTGTTACTGAGGCTTCTCCGTTCTCCAACGATCGCAAGTAAGCGTTGGGCTTATGAGCAATACGACAGTATGGTTCGGACCAATAATGTAGTATTAGATTCAGCAGATGCAGCTGTAGTCTATGTAAAACAAAGTGGTAAATGCCTCGCACTTTCGACTGATTGTAATAGTCGCTATGTGTACTTACACCCCCGACGTGGAGCTATGATCGCCGTTGCAGAGGCGGCCCGCAATGTCGTGTGCACTGGGGCAAAGCCTATTGCAATTACAAATTGCTTGAACTTCGGCAATCCGTATAAGCCAGATGTCTATTGGCAATTCAAGCAAGCCGTGGATGGAATAGCCGAGGCGTGCCACGTTCTCCAAACACCCGTTACTGGTGGGAATGTCAGTTTTTACAACGAGGGTCCCAATGCCTCGATCTTCCCGACACCGGTCATCGGCATGTTAGGGCTTATCGACCGATTGGATCAGGTCGTTACGCTGCCTTTCAAGGAACACGGGGACTCAGTGATCCTGCTCGGTGAAAACGCTGGACATGTTGGAGGGACGGAGTATCTGGCACAGATACATGGATTCATTGCAGGCGAGCCTCCTGAACTCGATTTAGAAGCGGAAAGGCGACTCCAAGAGCTGATGCTACAACTGATTAGGCTTGGACTTGTGAAGTCCGCTCACGATTGTTCTGAGGGCGGCCTCGCTGTCGCACTTGCTGAGTGTGCAATCCATTCCGAAGGAGGGCTTGGTGCCACGATTCGCCTCGGGTCATCAAACGGCCTACGTGACGACTATGTGTGCTTTGGTGAGGATCAATCGAGGATCGTGCTGACATCGAACAACGAGCACGTATCCGAAATAGTCAGACAAGCATCTGCGTTTGGGATTCTTGCCCGCAAAATTGGTGAGGTTGGTGGGGAAGCCCTCAGGATAGACAGTTCAATTTGTGTGAGCGTTGATGAAATGAGACTTGCTTACGATGAAATAACGCGAGCGATGGTTAATTGACATAATATGTCTTATATATTCGAGCAATACATGCCGGTAGTGCTTGATGCCTGAAGCGATACATTGCAGCCAATACGAACCTTCACATGAAACCACCATGCAGGCCCCGCTATCAATGCTTCGAATGAAGGATGGCGACTGCTGGAAACGAACCGTTAACGTGTAGCTCGTATGTATTCTAAACTGAGCTAATCGTACGAGGTCGCTTACGTAATTCCGGCTGATTGATCTACACGATCCCTCAATCGATTGAGCAAGAACGCCAGCCCACCCAACAGTATCCAACTCGCCCCGGCAATCCACAAGCGTGTCTCGAGGTCGGGAAAAGAAACGGTAGAGTGAGCATGTTGGATTGGAGCGACCTCACTTGTCTGTATTATCGAAAGAGCATTCGTAACTCGCTCGAATTCTTCGATGAGGAAACGTGCTAACATCTTTCAAACAAGTAAAAGTGTTTGTACGCATTAGGTTGTGTATGCGAGGATTATAGTCACGATCAAGTAGCCTATCATCGCGATGCCCGCAACAATGAACCATCGAGAGCGGACGCCTTTCGATGCATTGCGATCCAAGAATGGAATTAAAAACCAAATCGTCGAGAGAGCTACAACGAGAAGGTTGACGATCAGTTCTCCATTGATACCGAATATGGTTGCAGGCGCCATCCGTAGCGTTTGGTACAGCGGCAAGAAATACCACTCTGGCTTGATCCCGACGGGAGCAGATGCGTATGGATCGGCGATTTCGCCCAGTCCTGCAGGACTCAGGCTTGCTATTGTCAGCAGGGCTGCAGCGCCGAGACTCCAACAGACGAAGTCTCGCAAAACAAAATTTGGGAAGAATGGAATAGCCGGTTTTACATCATCTACACCGACGGGACTGCTCGAGCCATGAATTTGATTCAGGAGAATGTGAAAGGCGATGAAAAATAAAGCAGTTAAGGGCAATATGATAATGTGAATCACATACATTCGCGAGAGTGTCTCACTACCAACTTGCTCTTCACCTTTTAGTAAACTCACCCCCCAATCCCCAATTATCGGTAGCGTCCGCGGCACCTCAGTTCCAATAAGCGTCGCAAAATATGCGGTGGTATCCCAAGGGAGCAAATACCCTGTGAAGCAAAATCCAAAAACGATGAGCATAAGGAGCACACCGGTGAGCCACATGACTTCGCGGGGTCTTCGGTAAGCTTTCAGGAAGAAAACACTGAACATGTGGATGAGCAGAGACGCTACCATCAAGTTCGCCCCCCAGTTGTGGATGGAGCGGATCAACCATCCGTGCGGAATTTCGTTGACGATCCTTCGAACGCTTTCGTGAGCAAGTTCAGGTATCGGCTTGTAGTACAAGGCAAGCAACACACCCGTAACAATTTGCACGATAAAAAAGAAAAGCGTCAAGCCTCCGAAGTAATACCACAAGCTGTGTTTGTGCCTCGGGACTGTTTTGGTGGAAAGATACTGCACGAGGGTGCCGAAGCGTGTTCGTTCATCCAACCACTCAAAGAAGCGCGAAGGCGTCCTCACTGTCGTTCGTATGCCTTCCATCAGATTTTTGCCACGAGGATGTTCGATTCTCGCACGATGACCCGGTATGGCGTTAGAGGCCGCGATGCAGGACCAGCGATATTCTTGCCATTGATGTCGAATTCACTTCCATGGCAATTGCAGATAAAATGTGGTGGTGTCTCGTCCGGTGAAAACTGCACAACACAACCGAGATGTGTACAGCGAGCATTGAATGCTTTGAATTGCCCTGTCGCTGTGTGAACCACGATCACCGGATCCTTATTCACCTTGAAGACCTTGGCAGTGTTAGGTTCAAGGTCAGCCGTCGATGCAATACGCTGTATCAGCGTTTGGGTGGATTGCGGTTTTCTCGGCGTTACATATTCGAGAAGTGATTTCAGTCCGGGTGCAGCGACAGCGATGCTCCAAGTGCCGAGAAGCCACTTCAGCACGTCTCGTCGCTGTTGGTGCTTTTCCCCCTTACTCACTTTGGAATCTCGCATGAACGATCACATTCAGAATGGCTGGCAGTATATGAACTTTTACGTCCGTTGTACTCTTCCCTACAATCTCCCCATCGGCATGAACAACAAAAGGGGCTGATGCCGAGACTTCGATCGAGGCGGTTCGAACAAATTGCACGCCGGGAAATGTTCGATGCGCCCCCTTCATCACTCTTGGCATTACACGGAGGATGTTGGGGATTGAAAGATCATCGATGAGACATACATCGAGCACTCCATCCGTCACATCGGCATCAGGTGTCAGGTAGAAGCCGCCGCCGGCACAACGCCCGTTGCCGATAGCAATGAGCAACTTTTTGCCCCCCATCGATGCGCCATCCAGGCGGATGGAGAAGCACGGGGACTCATACTTACCAAGGGTTTGAAGTACAGCGACCAGGTACAGGAGAAAACCACTCCAGTACTTCATCGATGTCGTTCGTTCGGCAACCGCCGCGTCAAACCCAATGCCCACTCCATTAACAAAGTATCGTGCGGTCGAGTTGCCCGAACAGAACACGCTCGCAGCATCGATTCTTCTTGTGTAACATGCCACAAGCACATCGAGGGCTGAACGCATATCGGCGGGTATCCCAAGAGACTTCACCAGATCATTGCCAGACCCATTCGGTATAACGCCGAGCGTCTTCTCTGTATCGATCATGCCATTGACAACTTCGTTGACCGTCCCATCGCCGCCAACAGCAACGATGACGTCGGCGCTCGATGCCCGTGCAAGCTCTTGCGCGTGCCCCTGCCGCTCACTGAGGACAATCTCTGCATTCAAGCGCCTCAATGTGATTTCCCGTTCGAGGGGATGTATGAGTTTCCGGCCCTTTCCTTTCCCGGCTACAGGATTGATGATAAACGTGAATGTCGGCAAGGCAAAGACGAACATTATTTCACAATATCGGGTGAATCGACTATTGCGTTCGTTTCGGACTCGTACGTTACGGTACCGGCGAACAAAAAATGCGCGCTCCCTTCCAAATGCACATCCGTAAACCGATCATTGACCCTCTGCACATATACCCTAAGCTCCTCTCCACTCCTCACCTTGAGTCGTACCGGGGACTCCATGTTGTACTTCTGTGCCAATGCAAGAGCCGCGGCAATGCAGCCGGTTCCGCACGCGAGTGTCTCCGCTTCCACTCCACGCTCGTATGTCCTGATTCGAACGGTGCCATCCTGCAGTAATTCGACGAAGTTTGCATTGCAACCATCGGGCGCGAACGCTGCTGCAAAACGAATACTCCGTCCATGCTGCCTGACATCGACGTCATTGAGGTGTGCAGCTTCAGCGACGAAGTGCGGCGAGCCTGTATCGATAAATACTCCATCGATCGTTCTGTCGCCAATGCGCACAGAGCGCGCTTGAAAAATAGTAGGGTCCTTCATCCGCAGCTTGACGTTCGCATCAACGATGTTAGCTGCGTACACATGGTCGAGTGCCTCGAATGTCATTGGTGTGCGGGCGATGCCGGCAATGTAGGCATAGCGTGCCGCGCAACGCCCGCCATTGCCGCACATACCGCCGTAGGTTCCATCGGCGTTGTAGTATCGCATGAAGAAATCGGCTCTCTCACTCGGTTCGATGAACAATGCGCCATCGGCACCGATGCCCGTGTGTGGTGCACAGAGGGCAACGGCGAGTTTCGATTTGTCGCAACGAATCTCCTGCCGCATGTCGTCAACGACGACGAAATCATTTCCCGCCCCCGACATCTTCACGAATCGTATACTGCTTCTCATGGAAATGTAAGTAACGACTTTAGCAATGACTTGCAAGACGCAAAAACAAAAACGCTTCTACCGAGATCCGGAGAAGCGTTCGTGGAGATGGCGGGAGTCGAACCCGCGTCCGAAGAGAAGACCATCAAGAACACTACATACATAGTTTGTCTTCGACATCTCATCGAGCCGCATCCGACAAACAGGACATCGGCACGACTACCTCCAGTATCCCCGCTTGCGGCGAGGTTCACGTCATCTGCTGGAGGAACGGATGACGTTATCCTGCCTCATGTCGGCGTCTCATCGCATCCCGACAGGCGAGGACGCAAGAGACGTGCTGCCTTGTTAATTAAGCAGCGAGTGCGTAGTTGTAGTTGGCACTTATGGTTTTCCGCTTTATTATCGTGCGACGCGGAGAGCACGGTATGCGTTCTTGACCATCTTCCTCCACGTCGAATCCAAGTCATCCCCTACTCTATTTTAATCTACAGTTTCAACCATGAAGATGCAAGAGGTTGCTCTTGACGCTTAAAGTTTTGCTAGCGTCACGAGCTGTACGGGATTCAAAGGGGTGGATCGCTTCTGTGAGTTCAATGTGCTTCGTGTAACCTTGCTTTCCGAGTTTCCCTCTTGCTACCGCCGAGCCACGATGAGCGAAACTATCTCGAGCAGAACCGCATCGTGCGATACTGGTGGGGTGACCATCCCTCACGCTGTTGGATAATTCTTGAGCAGCGATTCTTTCAGATACTCGAATGCTTCACGAGGGTCGTCGCAGTATCGAAACAATGACAAGTCTTCCGGCGAGGCCATCCCCGTTCTAACAATTTCATCGAAATTGATAACGCGCTTCCAATAATCAGAGCCGTAAATCACCACCGTCATCTTCTTCTTGATCTTATCGGTCTGAAGGAGCGTGAGAATTTCGAACAACTCATCCATCGTTCCGAATCCGCCAGGGAATACGACCAACGCCTTGGCGAGATAGGCGAACCAAAATTTCCTCATGAAGAAGTAATGGAACTCGAAATTCAAGCTGGGGGTGATATAGCCGTTCGCGTATTGTTCGAACGGCAGGCTGATATTGAGTCCTATCGATTTCCCCTTCGCCAATGCGGCACCTTTGTTCGCAGCCTCCATGATACCTGGTCCGCCACCTGAGCAAACCACGAAACGATGCGAGTGGTTCAGAGTCTTTGACCACGCAGTGAGTAAACGTGAAAGCTCTACGCAGTCATGATAGTACTTCGACATCTCCACAGCAGTCTGAGCGGAGCGGTATTCCAACAGCAGCTTTTTTGTGGGTTTGCGGGTTTTGGCGAGCAATGCCTCGACGTCCTTGAGGTGTGCGAGTGCATGCTTACGCTCCTGAATACGTGCCGAGCCAAAGAAGACGATCGTGTCTGTTATGCGCTCGTGGCGAAACCTCGCGTGCGGCTCCAAGAACTCAGCCATGATGCGGATAATGCGTGCATCGTGGCTATTGAGAAAGTCGGCATTCTTGTATGCCTTCGGCGGCTTTTCTTGCATTTGTTTTTTCATAGCGTCCCTACGCGCGAATGATGCAGTACCACTTCCCCTTCTCTCCGTCGAAAGCGGTGCAGGGTGTAATGATGCCGTTCCGTATGAGCTGTCCCAATGTATGATAGATGTCCTTTCTCGACCATCCAAGGACCTTGTGGATGGTTTCGACGGATGTGATCAGTTGGTTTCTGAAGTATTTTTCGAGCAGCTTGCAGCGAGCGTCCTCTACGGAAATCTTTCTCGCCTTGCGAACTTCCTTCCCAAACATTTTCAGCACGGGCGCCCACGCGGCGCCGAAGCGCTGCGTGCTCCCGACGAGTCGGCAGATATACATGTTTCTCTGCAATTCGTCGAGTGCTCGATCCAATCCATCGACGTGTTTCTTGCTTTCCGTTGCCAGGATCGTGCGAAGCTCTTTCGTGGTCAAGGGTGACCGGCGGACAAGGATGTCCATGAGGTGCTTTGCCAGTGCGCTGAGGTTCCCTTGCGAAAACTCTGTGAGATATTCGTCTTTTGCACCTGTGCGCTTGGCAAGGGCATAAAAATAAGGGAAGTATTCTCGCGAGACGAGGGTTGGTCTGCGACGAAAGAGCTTGCCGTAATACACGCTGTTGTGATTCGGCAGAATGTGGTGAATGTCCCACGCGTATGATAGATAATAGCTCCGATCCGAACGTGCGTCGTGAGAGTTTTTCCTTCCAACAAGCGCTTCCCACAAATTCGGCAATTCGAGTCCGTCGGCTTTCGACGCAAGACAAAACCCTACACTGTTGATAAAAGCGAGGGCTTGCTTCTCGTTGGTGATTGCAAATCGTGCGGTCCGTCTGTACGTTCGGTCGCGCCACCGTTCAATGTCTTCTGCAGAGAACTTCAGTCTCATGCATCCCCTCGTGGTACATGTATGTGATGGTGTCAGTTACAAAAGAACAGGGAGCGTTGCACAAACGCCCTGAACGGTCCCTTGGGGTCCAACGATCCCAATGGGGTCATCGGAGTGAATGCGATGCATCTTGAGTACAGCCAAGCCGCATCGCCTACCGCGAATGGCTTTACTGCTGCTGCTCGTCAGAACGCCCACTTCTTCTCCAGCGTGCACAAGAGTGGAACCGCTCTGCACGCTTGCGTTCTGATCGAAGACGATCCCCTCCAATCTGCGCTGAACTTTCTGGTACGTTTCGAGGCGTGCAATCACTTCTTGGCCTATATAGCAACCTTTTGTGAAGCTGATTGCATGGCGAAGTCCAACCTCGAACGGATTGAAAGCGTCCGACAGCTCATGTGCCAGCAGGGGCATGCCGCGCGTTATTCGGAACACCTCGTATGCACTCGCCCCCATCAAAGAAACCCCCAACTCCTGTCGGCGACCGGCGAGGTATCTCCACACCTTTTCGGCAGCACTCCGCTCGACGATCATATCAAGCAAGTCGGACTCGAATTCCTTTCTGTAAAACGCGTGCACGAGCGTTGCATCGATTTCACCCACGATGAGTTTTCCCGATTCAACCGTCGATCCAAAAAGGTGTTCGCCGATCTGCTTTGCGGGGGGCCCGATCAACGTGAACAAACTGAAGCGATCGGTCACAACGTAGGAACGCACATCTTCCATAATGGTGAACTTCTCGATCCATGAAGCAACCCGCTGTTCATTCCCCGCGGAGACAAGGAGCATGATGCGATCAGGAAAGACGAGCACGTGGAGATAGTCGATGACCCTCCCCTTTTCTGTGACGAGAACACTCGGTGCAACACCTCCTACACCCACGCGTAGCAAATCGTTTGTCGAGAGTCGATGGAGAAGATCGAGTGCGTCTCTGCCGTGCATTTCGATCATTCCGATCGCTGACTGATCGATCAGCGCAGCAGCCCTCACCGCAGCATCGTACTCCGCTTCGATGTCGGTGTACACGTCGGCGATGCCTTTGTGCATCGCAGAACCCCTACTCGATGCCTGCATCCTATCCGTGCCGGGATATTTGAACGTCGAGGCGTTGTTCATCAACCCATGAAAACGAGAAATGCCAAGGGGGCGTTTCCTTGGCATTGTTATATGCTGTGCACCCACCAGGACTCGAACCTGGAACCCACTGATTAAGAGTCAGTTGCTCTACCAATTGAGCCATGGGTGCAACGAGCACGTTCAGGAATCCACCCGGTACCTATTTCGCAGGGGCCTGTGACGGCGTCGAGCCAGGTTGCTGTGGCGATGGGAGCTGTGGCACCGTCGGCACCGGCGCGCTTTGTTGTTGCGCGCTTCGTTGAAGCAAGCTTTCAGTGTTCGCTCCTGTGCGTGGAAGGAAGAAGATATTGATGATCAGCGCAAGCACGCCGAACAGGACAGCCAATGTTTGCGTTGCCTTAATTAGGAAATCGGCTGTGCGCCTCACGCCGAACATCATCCCAACGTTGCCGCCACCGAACGTACCCGCAAGTCCACCACCCTTGCTTGCCTGCATGAGGACAACGATAATCAGGAGGATACTGATGAGGACTTCCAAAGCCATGAGAAATCCGAACATCGTACACCTTTATCAATACTTGGAAAAATCTGGCATCGAAAAATACTCAAAACGCGTGTGTGAATCAAGAACATTATGCAGGCACCTCACACATCATACCCCCAAGCTCGCAATGTTGCGACATCGAAAGAAGATTCCCGCGTTTGCGCGCTCATCAAACTTTCGATGTATTTGCCGATCACGTCGAATTCCAGATTGACCTTCTCTCCTACGTGCAAAAATTGAAATGTGGTGTTCGACCATGTATGGGGGATGATGGAGACGCGTAGCCAGTGCTCGCCCAGCTCCGCAACAGTAAGGCTCACGCCATCGATGGCGATGGAACCGACAGGAATTATGTAGCGCCGAAAGTTTGATGGGAATGCGAACTCAAACAGCCAGCTCGTTTCTCGTTGTACAATATTCGTAACGACGCCCACGCCATCCACATGCCCGAGCACGATATGGCCCCCAAGCCGTTCGGTCACCTTCAAGGGCAATTCGAGATTGACGCGTTGCTGAATATCCAATTGGGCAAGAGTCGTTTTCTTGAGCGTTTCCTCCACAGCTTCCACGGTGAAGGCATGCGACGACCGTTCAATCACGGTCAAGCACACGCCGTTCATGGCAACACTATCGTTGACGGCAAGTGCCGACGCAGATTGTGGAGCCTCGATGGTGAAGTGAATGCCACCCCCGACATTGGTTCGAGAAACGACTCGACCGATCTCCTGGATGATGCCGGTAAACATAGGTTCCTCACTGTTTGCGAGCGGTGAGCATATAATCGTTGCCTACAGTCTGACCGAAGCACTGCTTGCCCTTCAACCATCTCATCAGGCTTTGCTGTGCACGATCCGACATTGCTGGCAATCCGCGCCCAAAGCGTTTGGGCGAAAAAAATATCGTGAGTTCGTCGAGCAACCGGCGTTCGATGAACTGCGAGAATATTTCCCTCCCTCCCTCTACAAGAACAGAAGCTATCCCGAGCCGGTAGAGCTTCTTCAGAAGCGCTCGGGGATCGATTCGATTCTGTTCTCCTTGGAACGGAAGAACACTTACACCGAGAGATACGAGCAAGGCAGCCTTTGCTTTATGTTGTTGGAGAGCATCGTTGGTCGTGCATACGAATATCCGTCTGGCTCGTGCAGAGCGGAAGACGCGTTCCTTCCCGCTTACGAAAAGTCGTCCGTCAACGACAACAACTGCAGGATCTCGCCCGTGCGTGAAGCGTACATTCAACTGCGGATTGTCGATCGTGAGCGTTCGTGCGCCGACGAGAACGGCATCGTATTCAGCTCGCCAGCAATGCACCTGCTTCAACGCGTGGGAGGACGTAATGTAGCCTCGCATCCGCTTGCGCGAGGCGATGAAGCCATCTGCTGTTTGCGCTATCTTGACGTGAACGTAAGGAAGTCCCGTCGTAATATGTTTGATGAACGTACGATTCAGTTCTTCAGCCTCTTTCCTCAGCACACCCACGCGCACCTCGATGCCGGCGCGGCGGAGCTTTCGAATGCTACGACCAGAAACTAGAGGATTCGGATCTTGCATGCCGACAACGACGCGACGGATTCCCCTTTGGACGATGAGATCGACACAGGGCGGCGTCTTGCCGTAATGCGAACACGGTTCAAGGTTGACATAGAGTGTGCTTGATGAAGCATCGTGCTTGAAGCGACGCAAGCACTCGACTTCTGCGTGTGGGCCTCCGAAGATGCGGTGATAGCCACGGGCAACCACGCGACCATCGTGCACGAGCACAGCGCCAACGAGCGGATTCGGGCTAACGAAGCCCGTTCCCTTTCGTCCTAACGTGAGACATTCGCGCATGTAGCTCGCGTCCTCCGAAGGTTCCGGTGCATCCTCTTTCTGTCTCATAAAAAGCAAGAGACATTGTCTGCGCTCGGCAAACAATGTCTCCTCCACGACACCTGTGATTCGTTAAAGAGCAATAGCTCGCGCAGCATGTTGCACCGTTCGATTCTGGGACTGCAGGAAGGCGCGCACGACGCTTGCAATCCCCTGCGGATCGATGCCCACTTCGCGGTGCAACTCTTCGGGTGTACCGTGATCGATGAAGCGATCGGGAATGCCATGAATCTTGAGCCGAACGTTTGTCAGTTGCTTTGCGGCAAGGCATTCAGCCACGGCACTGCCGAAACCGCCTTTGACCGTGTTGTCCTCGACGGTGACGAACGTATCGAATCGTCGGGCAAGCTGCTCGATCAATTCTTCATCCAACGGTTTCACGAAACGCATGTTGATCACTTCGGCATCGATGCCTTCTTGTTCCAGCAAGGCTGCGGCTTTCAAGGCGTTCTGCACCATCACACCGATGGCGAGAAGAGCAACGTGGTTCCCCGACCGTACGATCTCTCCCTTGCCAATGGGAATGAGATCGAACCCTTGCTTCAGCGGAACTCCAACACCGTTGCCGCGAGGATAACGCATCGCGATGGGTCCTCGTTTGTACTCGATTGCCGTATAGAGCATATCTCGCAGTTCGCTTTCATCTTTAGGCGCCATCACGACCATGTCGGGGATGAGACGAAGGTACGAGAGGTCGAACACCCCGTGATGCGTGGGTCCGTCGGCGCCCACCAACCCGCCACGATCGAGCGCGAAGACAACATGCAAATGCTGCAGGGCAACGTCGTGAATGATTTGGTCGAATGCTCGTTGCAAGAATGTCGAGTAGATGGCAACAACGGGAATCACTCCTTGTGTTGCCAGACCTGCTGCGAAGGTCACACCGTGTTGTTCGGCGATACCCACGTCGTAGAAATTCGTCGGCAATTCCTTTTGCAAAATGTCCAAGCCCGTTCCATCGGGCATCGCTGCGGTGATGCCGACAATCTTGGGGTTGGTTTTCGCCAATTCTGTAATGGCTTTACCGAAGACTTTCGTATACGCAGGTGGTCCGCCCGTCTTCTTGGGTGCAATACCGGTTACCTTGTCGAACGGAGTTACGCCATGCAGACGTTGAGCATCTGCTTCTGCGGGAGCATAGCCCTTGCCTTTCTGTGTCGTCACGTGAACGAGAATAGGCCCATCGTAGTTCTTCACATCCTTGAAGATCTGGACGAGTTGGTTCACGTTGTGCCCGTTGATCGGGCCAAAATACCGGAAGCCCAACGCCTCGAACAACATGCCCGGGGTGATGACGACCTTCACTCCCTCCTCCAGTCGCGCAGCCACTCGCCGAATACGGTCACCCCACGCATCGAGTTTGCCCGTCAACTCATAGATGTTTGCCTTAAAACGATTGTACGAAGGATTGGAAATAATCTGAGTGAAGTAGTTGGAGATCGCCCAAACGTTAGGAGCGATGGACATGTTGTTATCGTTCAGGACAACGATAAAATCTTTCTTCAAGAGGCCAGCATTGTTCATCCCCTCATACACCATCCCCCCCGTCATCGAGCCATCGCCGACGATAGCGACCACTTTGTAATCGTCACCGTTGTAATCGCGTGCCGCCACCATCCCCAACGCCGCGGAGATAGCTGTGCTTGCATGGCCCGCACCGAAGGTGTCGTACTCGCTTTCCGTGCGCTTAAGAAAGCCACTCAACCCCTTGTATTGGCGGATGGTGTGAAGTCGGTGCTTTCTGCCGGTGAGGATTTTATGAGGATAGGCTTGGTGACCCACGTCCCAGACCAACTTGTCGTGCGGAGTATTGAAGACGTAGTGCAACGCCACGGTCAATTCGACCGCACCAAGTCCTGCACCGAGGTGTCCGCCTGTTGTTGAAACGACATCGATAAGGAACGAACGAACATCGTCTGCGAGAGCTTTCAACTCGGCAACGGTGAACGATCGGAGATCAGCGGGAACGTTCACTTTGTCCAACAGCGGATACGTACTCATTGCATGCCTTCTTCGTTAGTGAAACGCTTACTCCTCTGACACTTCTTCGTCAGCTTCGATCAGGCGAACGTTGCCTTCCATGTCCTTTGAGAGTTTCTTCAGACGCAACTCTGCTTGCGTGAGTTTTTCGACGCATGCCTTCGCAAGGGCGATACCTTCCTCGTACATGCGCAGAGCATCGTCCAGAGGAACATCACCCTGCTCAAGCTGTTCAACGATCTCTTCCAAGCGTTTGAGTGAGTCTTCGAACGTTTGTTTTTGTTCTTTCTTTCCTGATGCCATTACGATACTCGTCCTTCGACGGTTCCATCATGAAACGTGATGGCAATTTCATCCTGCGGATTCAACAGATGCCGAGAAGCGACAACCCGTCCTTCTTTTCGAACGATAGCGTAGCCGCGGCGCAAGACCGACGCCGGGTCGAGCGCTGTGAGTTGATGTAGCAGCGACTCGCTGCGTGCTTTGAGCAGCGATATCGTATGCGTCATTGCCGTCGTCATGGCTCGCTCGAGTTCATCCACACGTTGGCTGTACTGCCGAAGGAGATCGAGCGGGCGGTTGAATGAATAGCTACGGAGGAGGTTTTTGATGCGTTCTTTGCGCGAACTGACCACATAGAGTGCATTGCCGTGCATAGTATAGCAATAATTTCGTAGAGTATCAAGG
>PSMW01000004.1:53242-86143 GCA_040290295.1 Ignavibacteria bacterium | reverse complement strand
CGGGGACGACCAGTTCCGCCGCTGCCGAAGGCGTCGGCGCACGCAAGTCCGCAACAAAATCGGCAATGGTGAAGTCGATCTCGTGTCCAACTGCGCTGATGATGGGAATGCGAGAGTCGTACATTGCACGTGCAACCACCTCTTCATTGAACGCCCAGAGATCTTCGAGCGAGCCGCCGCCGCGACACACAATCAGCACATCGAGCTCACCGTACTCGTTGAATTCGCGTATAGCTTGTGCAATCTCGGCTCCTGCACCCGCCCCCTGGACACGGACTGCGTTGAGCACGACCTCTACTGCGGGAAACCGCCGCCTCAAGATATGGAGCAAGTCCTGCAGCGCAGCGCCGGTCTCGGACGTTACCACACCGATGCGCTCGGGATATTTCGGCAGCGGTTTCTTATGTTCGGCGTCGAAGAGTCCCTCCGCTGCGAGTCTCCTTTTCAACTGTTCAAACGCAAGCTGCAATTCGCCGGCACCGAGCGGACGCATCGCGCTGACATCGATTTGGTAGCTGCCGCGCAGTTCGTACACCGTGATGCGCCCCGAGGCAACGACTTTCATACCGTCGTGTGGTGTGAAGGAAAGATATGGCACGCGGCTACGCCACACCACCGCAGAGATCGTCGCACCCGCGTCTTTGAGCGCAAAATACATGTGACCGGATGTATGAAGCTTGAAGTTTGAAATCTCCCCTTGAACACTGACAGAAGGGAATCCGCTCTCCAAAACCTGTTTAAGCCGTTTCGTGAGTTGCGAAACGGTGAGCGCGCTCGCTACGGAAGCTTCATCGAATTGTGAAAAGAGATCGAGCATAGCCGGTGAAGAATGTCGAACTCAATATCGCCAAATCGGTGCACATATCCAACGATTCCTTTGCGTTCAGACTACGTTATGGTTATATTTTCAGCAAAAAAAACAGCGCACACGACATGAAACTCGATGTCTTGGCAATCGGCGCTCATCCGGATGATGTCGAACTCTCCTGCGGTGGAACGATTGCAAAACTCGTCAAACAGGGCAGGAACGTTGGCATTCTCGATCTCACCCGAGGAGAATTGGGCACGCGGGGAACTCCCGAGATTCGCGACGCCGAAGCAACCGAGGCGGCGAAAATTCTCGGCGTGCGCATTCGTGAAAACCTCGAATTGCCGGATGGCAGCATCGAAGTCAGTCGCACGAACATTCTCAAAATCATACAAGTGATACGGAAGTACAAACCGGATGTGCTGCTCTTCCCTCATTGGTTGGAGCGTCATCCTGATCATGAGCATGTCCATGCACTGTGTCGTGAGGCATGGTTCTACGCCGGGTTGGAAAAAATCGAGACGACGGTCTTTGGTGTGAAGCAGGAGGCATTCCGGCCACACACCTACTATCACTACATGCAGTGGTACGAGTTTACCCCTTCGTTCGTTGTGGACATCTCGAACGAATTCGATCAACGCATGAACGCCATCCGCGCGTACAAATCGCAACTCCACAATCCCGACAGCAACGAGCGAGAAACCATGCTCAGCACGCCAGCCTTCCTCGCGATGCTGGAGACACGTTGCGCCTACTATGGCGGCCGAATCGGAACAGCCTACGGTGAGCCGTTTTACTCCGTCAACATGGTCGGCATCCATGACCTCTTCGATCTCACCCTCTAAATGATCGACAACCGATGCCGAACCTTCATCCTCTCTTCGTTCATCTCCCTCTCGCGCTCTTGAGTGCAAGTTGGCTATTCGACGTTGTTGGAATATTGCTGCGGAAGGAGGAATTCGAACGTACGGGTTGGTGGACGCTTCTTGCGGGTGCCGCAGGTTTGGCAGCAACTGTTGTTACGGGACTTGCCGCAGAATCATCTGTCGTCGTTCCCGAACGAGCAGGCAGTGCCCTCGAGAATCATCAACAACTTGCATTTGCCGCAGCGGCGATTTACAGTGGCGTGCTTCTCTGGCGCTTCGCACGCAGGACGTGTCTGCCGCAACCTCTCTGGATGTACTTCACGTTGAGCGGAGTAGGTGTGCTGCTGCTCTGGCTGACGGGATGGTTTGGCGGCGAATTGGTCTTCCGTTACGGTGTCGGGGTGCTACGCTGAGCGATACACCGGGCATAAACACGAAGCCCGAACACCGGTTCGGGCTTTTGAATTGTTTGTTTCGAGATCAACCTTCTTGTGCCTTGCCTCGCGCCTCTTGTGCGCGCCGTACAACAGTCACCAGAAACCCTACCAAGAGAATGATCACTCCCGACCACACCAGATTGATGAAGGGTTTGATGCTCGCCTCGACGATCAAGACGTCGGTTGTCTCGCCCGCATTGCCAGCATTGAGTGGGGCAAACCCAATTTCGACGCGCGAGTTCTCTTTGTTCTCTCGATCCGGCTTCATGGAGACGATCGTCAAACGATATTTGTCGCCGACAACGGCGGGCTCATCCTCTGCGTTGCCTTGAGCCATCACTTTTGCAGGAATCACCTTGGCAGGTTTCTTGCCGTATTCCCTCACTACGAGCTCTGCGCCGATCCGGACTTCTCTCCCCTCCAGCATCGCAGCTTTCTGATCGACAGGGAAGTCGAAATCTACGAACGTCACTTCAAGCTCATCGATCGTTTTCGTTTCACCTTTCCTCAGGCTCAGTGTCTTCGTTTCTCCGTGCTGTTCGCCCGGCTGCTCGAGCGAGAGCGGTGCGAGATAGAAGTCCTTCGTCACCCAATTGGCGATGTCGGGATTGCGCATGAGGCTCTTGTTGTACTCGCTGTAGTACATGATCGGCGCAACGACGTATCGCTTGCCGTTGCGTTCGACATTGACTTCGAAGGCAAATTTTTCTTGCACAGGATCGATCTGTTTGAAGCCCGTGTACGTAAGCTTACACCCAAGCGCTTCGACCGTCTTGCCTTTGGCGAGCGAGAGCGTTTGCTTATCGTCGTACTTCGACGAGCCGACAAAGCCGAGAAACATCACTGCCAAACCGATATGAGCAATCGAGCCGCCCGCGTACTTTGGATTCCCCTGGACGATACGCCACCCGACCTGAAGGTTTGCGGAGAGCGCGAACACTGCACCGAAGACGAAGAGTGCTACAAGCACGTCGGACAATCCTGGTGTAAGAACAATCGCGATCGTCCCGACCAGTGCAACAAGCGCCGGCACGCCCATGACTCGCGTAATACTCTTCTTGTCGGTACGATTCCACCACAGCAACTGTCCGATGCCTGCAAGGATACCGATGGCGATTCCAAGCGGCAAGGTTGTCGTAACGTAATACGAGATATCGACGGCAGTAGTCTTGCCCTGGAGAATTTGCGTGATGATGGGAGATGATGTTCCCACAGTGATGAACACGGCGGCGGTGACCAACGAGGAGGCGCCTAAGAAGAGTGCAAACTCGCGTGAAAAGTATGAGTGTTGTGGTGGAATGCGCGGCATTTCCTTCCAGCGGCTTATCAGCAGTCCGGCGCCCCAGCCGGCAAACAATAGGATGATGCCGATGAGCAGCCAATAGACCCACATGCCCGGGTCGACAAACGAATGCACCGAGGTATCGCCCAGAACGCCGCTGCGCGTAAGAAAGGTGGAGTAAAGAACCGTAAGAAAGCAGAGCATCGCCAGGAACAGATTCGTGCGCACGAACGCACCGCTTTTGCGTTGCGTAAGAATGGTGTGAATCGTCGCGACCGCGAACAACCAAGGAACGAGCGAGGAGTTCTCCACCGGATCCCATCCCCAATACCCTCCCCATCCAAGCGTTTCATACGCCCAGAACCCGCCCATTATGATACCGCACCCGAGTACCGTTGCACCGTACACGATCCATGGAGTTGCCGGTCGGTACCAGTTGTTGTAGGCACGTTTCATCAGGGCGGCAACGGCATAGGCATACGGCACCCCCATTGCAGCAAAGCCGCTAAAGAGGACTTGAGGATGGATCACCATCCAATAATTTTGCAACAATGGATTCAACCCCCTGCCATCGCGCGGCACTGTGCCGACAGCGACATCCTGCCACGTCTCCCACACATAGGCGAACGGGTTCTTCACGATCATCATCAGCAGCAGCATGAGCTGGATCGTTCCGTACACAGTCATGAGCTGCGGTTCGTAACCTTTGCGCGACGAGTAGTACATCAGGAAAACGCCAATGAGTGCCGTGTACAGCGCCCAGAGCATGAAGCTTCCCTCCTGCCCTGCATAGAACGTCGAGATCAGGAGAGGAAGCGGAAGGTCGCGAGAGCTATAGCTCCAAACGTAGGAATACTGGAATTGATGCGTGAGGATGTTGTAGAGTTGGATGCCCGAAAAGACGAGCACCAAGACCACCGTGGCATGGAAAAAAAGGCGCCCCAGTGTCAATGCTCGTATGTTGTTGGTCCGATGGTTTTCGAAGAACGCGAGAACCGAAGCAAGGCACGTCACGAACGCGAGCTTTACCAACAAGCTGCCAAGCATAAAACACCTTTGTGATTAAGAAAGAACGACGAACCGGCGAGTTAGATGGTCTTCTTCACTTCTTCCGCCTGCGCTTCGTATTTCGAAGGGCACTTGGTCAGCACTTCTGATGCTCGGAAGCAACCTTCATCGGGCACATAGCGACCCTTCGCAACGATGCTCGTTGCCAATTCGAAGTTGTTGGGGGCAGCCCCATCGAGCACCACTTTGCATTCTCTTCCCGCTTCATCCTTCAGGTAAAAGGTGAAGGTCGAAGTCGTTGGGTCGAACGTTGATGCGCGTTCTCTCACCCACTCTCCCTTCAGCTGCACCTTCTTGTGTGTTTTCATTGCTCCGGCTACGTCGACATACTCCACGTTGCTTTCGAGAAACGAATACGACCCGAAAATGATGAAGCCGATAACCACTACTGCCGCAAGGATTACTTTGAGTTTCATAGCTCTTCCCTCATTGCTTCGATGAATGTTCTAACTTCTTGATCTTGCTCTCGATACGATTCATGTAGGCAAACACGCCTCCCCACACCACCAACACGACGATCAACACGATGTACAACGAGTTCTGCGAAAGAAAGTCTGCCACGAACACTCCTTAGTTCTGACGATGAAGTTCCAATGTCTGCACCTTCACGTGCAGCTTCCACATCCAGTAATACAAACCCGTGAAGCCGGCAAGCGATGCCAAGAAAACCACAAGCATCGTGGGATTCATGTCCAACTTTCCTTGCACATTGAGGATCGGTTCAGGATGCAAGCTTGCACGAATGCGAGGCATGATGAACATGAAGAACGGCATCGTCACCGCGGCGATGATGGCATAGACAGCCGATAGCGTTGCGCGCTTCTCTTCCACCTCGATTGCCGAACGAAGCGCAAAGTACGCGCCGTAAATCAGCAGCAGAACGAAAATCGATGTCTGGCGAGGGTCCCAATTCCAATAGGTGCCCCAACTGAACTTTGCCCAGATCGCTCCTGTGGCAGTCGCTAAAAAGCAGAATAGAAAGCCGAGTCCGGCTGCGGCGGCGGATTTCACGTCGTCTTCCAAATTCTTCTTGCGGAGATAGTTGATGCCGTACACCATGCTCATGATGAAGGCGACGGCGCTGAGCCACGCTGTCGGGACGTGAAAGAACATGATGCGCGCTTTTTCTT
The DNA here is from genome assembly GCA_040290295.1 of Ignavibacteria bacterium. Lineage (GTDB taxonomy): Bacteria > Bacteroidota > Ignavibacteria > UBA10030 > UBA6906 > CAADGV01. Next base: position 80,552 of record PSMW01000004.1, on the reverse strand, counting down.
CCAGTGAAGGTATTGTCGGGAACTCGTACCACGCTCGCGGCTGCGGGCTCATTGGCAAGCCGAGAGCGAGAACGATCACGCCGGTCATCCACACGAACAGCAATGTCTTGAACATGCTAATCTTTCCAAATGTACTCGAACAGAACCGACGACGCGGTCACCACGACGATAATATATGAAACGAGGAACTGAAATTCACCATACGCCTCTTCGATGAATGCGCCTTCGGTTGCGAGTCGTGTGCCGTTGATGCATGTCAGCAGGAGCGGCAACAAAATCGGGAACGAGAGTACGGGATAGAGCGTGCCCTTCGTATTTGCTTTCGCGATGATACCCGCGATGATCGTCGATGCCGCAGCAAGACCGACGCTGCCGAAGAGGATGGTGAAGAAAAAAATGCTGAAGGTCTTGACGACAAAGCCGGTCAGGAAGATGGCGTAGAGGAGAACGGTGAGTGCGTTCACCCCGAGGACAAGCACGAGATTGAAGAGCAGCTTACCGAAGAAGACCGCGCCCGGCGTTGCCAGCAGTTGCAGCGTCATCGCCGTTCCACGTTCTTCCTCGGTGACGAACGTGCGAGACAGTCCCGACATCGCCGCGAAGAAAATGACCACCCAAAGCATTCCCGAGAGCGCATCCAGCGGAGCGCTTTCACTGCCCAGCGCAAAGACAACGATGGAGATGGTCGTAACGACAAACATGACCAAGGCACTCATAACGTATCGTGTGCGCAACTCGGAGCGCCAATCCTTTCGGAAGATGCTGACCGCAGAACGCAGCCAACGGCGTGTCGGGGATTCAGCGCGCTGCATCCAAGTCCACTTGCATATCGAACGTTTCCAGATCGGAACGATCGTTGGTTGCAACGACGAGAATGCCTGTGGTTTGCTGCTCGCGCATAATCTGCTTCACCATCGCGATGCCATCCGTGTCAAGATTCGATGTCGGCTCGTCGAGGAGCAAGACGGGAGGGCGATGCACTAACGCGAACGCATACTTCATTCGTTGCTTCATACCCGATGAAAATGTGCGGACCGGCTCGTTCCTCCGTTCGTACAAGAACACTTTCTGCAAGAGCGCATGAAGTTCCTCCTTCCTCCACTGCTCGCCCCTCATGGCACATGCGAGTGCAAGATTCTCCTCTGCCGAAAACTCATCGTACAGCTGAAGGTACGGAGAGACCAATCCGATGTAGTCGCTGCGTTTGGTAATCTTCCCCACGTCGTCGTTTGTCAAGTGCACACTCCCCTCGCTCGGCGTCAGCACATCGCTCAGAATCTTGATCAGCGTGGATTTGCCTGATCCGTTCTTGCCGGTAATGAGCAAGGTCTGTTTGGTCTGCAAGCTGAAGCTGATGTTCTGAAATATGACGCGGCGATTGAACACTTTCTTGAGATTCTGCGCTTCGAGGTGGACCATTATTTTCTCACCAAGATGAATTTCCCTGATGCGCGCTGTTTCTCCGTTTCCAGAACGTACAGGTACACCCCGCTTGGCGCGGGGGAACCGTCGAGGGACGTACCGTCCCATCGGAAGACTTCCTTTCCAAAAAGAGTCGTTGAGACGAGTTCCGCCGCATAGACCAGGTCCATGCTCGAAGAGAAGATGTACAACGATCCCGGAACGTGCGTCAACGAGTTGACCGGGAGGTTGATGTGTCGCCTGCCGTCTGCCAAGAAAGGGTTGGGAAAGGCCTGATCGAATGCAGGCGCACCGAAGAGATCTTTTGTAAACCAATTCGTCGGGTCGCTGACGTTCACTTTCAGAAAAATATTTGCATCCGTGCGCATGGAAGACTCATCGACACGACTCTCGCTGAGCACCAGCGTGTACGTAAACGGCGTCGATGACTGCACCAACGCCGCTTGCATGTTGAGATTGGTGATCACAAGTCGCAAACGTTGATTCTGCAACGAAGTGATGTCGTAGTATCGCGAGCCGAAAGGACTGACCTGATCGTCGATCGTGCGCTGCGGAGGTGCGTAGTCGCGCGCGGCAGGCACGATAGCAGGATAGTTTCTGCCTTCAGGATAATATAGCACGGAATCGCTCCGCGTGTTCGTAAAGAAGTTCCAGACGCTCCATTCGGCAAACGCTGTTCGCACGTTCGACGCGTACGGCAATTGTGCGAGAGCGGCATCCATTGCCGTCAGCGGCCTAGCCTGACGCATCTCTTCCCAGATTCTTCGGACCACATCTCGACCGAATTTCTTCGCAAGATAATGGCACCACACCCCTCTGCTGTACATGATGAAGGCATTCGAGGTGAACGAGATATCCGGTCGTCGAAAATGTCCGGGGTTCAACGTCGAGCCAAACAAGTACTGGTAGTAGTCGTTCACTTCCGTGTAGAGCACGTCTTCCAACCACACAGACGTCATTTCGTAGAAATGAATGTCGTTCTGCCAGAAGCCGTAGTTCCCGATTTGTATCGCATGGTGAAGCTCATGCGCGATCGTGACGCGCAACGCTGGCAAGCCTCGATTCGTAGCGGGTGAAACGAAGATGAAATCATTGTCGATGACGATGAACGATGTGAACGTCCCTCCTTCCGGCTTGTTGTTGATGGGTGTTTCGGGTATGGTACTGCCGTAACCCGATCCGCTGAGTTCTTGAATATAAATGTCGTATTCGTCGCCGCCTCCTGCGCCGTTGTCGGGCGGTGGAGGAAGATACCGGAGAGAGTCGCGTTCGTACACGAGAACATGGCTGAGGATCGAAGCGACCGAATCGGCAAACTGATCCGCGGTCCCCGGAATGCGAACATGTTGAGAGTCGAGCATGGCAGGGGCGTGCACGCCGGTGGTATCGTAGTGAATGCGAAACATGCCCGCACGGATGCTCTTCTGCGTCGTGGGGCGGGACAGTACGGTCGCGAGCGATGCACGAGTGGCGGCATCGAGTTCGCCGACGATATTGCCTGCATGAGCCACGGAGGGCAAGCCACATTTGTTCGGTACATCCTCCACACCCTCATGAAGCCATAAACGCACGAGTGTGCGATACGCCTCGGCAACGTGCGACGCCGCCGCCTCCGTCGTTGCGTGGGGTTGTGCATGAGTGGTCGCCACGAGCACAAGCGAAACCCCGATGTTCCGAATGAGCGCTTGCCCCTTCATGTACTTTAAGATTGAGATCATCGTTGAAACACACTCTTTCGTATCGAGACCGATCCCCTTTCCGTATGAGAGAGAATGAGATCGTTGACGCCGATTTCCGTGAGACTTGCCACGCGGAGCGATCGGGCATCTTCGGCGGCGGCAATTTCCACTGGACGGCCGAATCCTTTCCGCTGGGTGCCGTACAATGCAAGAACGGACTTCCGCAGTCCATCGATCCAGACGATATCGGTCCGCTCATCCCCATTCACATCTTTTACGATAATCGCCTCTTCGTCGAGAGGCTGAACGTTGCGGATCCACTCTATGGAGTCCTTCGATTCGTCCGGTTGCTGTGCGTACCAAATGCCCAACGCCTTCGTCGGCGCTCCGAGCACAACAACCACATCCTTGCGCGCATCGCCGTCAACGTACTCGAAAAAGACCATCGTCGCACTCGCTGCAGAGTCGGCGTACGCAAAGAGCCGTGTCGGCGATGAAAGCTTCATGCCGGGGTCGCATGTCGAATGCCAAATGGTGGTTTGCATTGTTTCCCGGCTGTGGGTTGCAAACACGAAATCGTAGGTTCCAAGGCTTGCGCCTGTTCCTACTGTGAGAGCGATGATTGGCGGCGTCGAGGATTTACGAAAACTTTGTTCGACGAATTTCCCTTCTGCTATTTGTTCGAATAGAGAAAAATGCATTGAACGGTCTCGAGCATCTCGGTAACGGACAAGAAACTTTACGCGAGCTGAATCTTCTGACGCATCCATCACATACGGTTCATCTCCAGTGGGCACAACAAATGTTTCCACCGCGTCCAGACCTTTACGACATTGAACAACCGTCACGGCATTGTCCATAGGGTGCGAACAGACGATCGTTCGGTCACCGCTACTGGAGCGAACGAAGCGCCCTTGCTGGGGGCGAGCCACGGTTGAAAGCGATATCTGACCGGCAAACCTTCCTCGTCCCTGATTGAGAAGTACCGAGAGGGAAGATGAGGCACTGTTTGCCACGAGCAGATCGTTTCTGCCGTCTCCGTTGAGATCGCCGACCAACAAGCCGGAGGGTGACGCTCCGACGCAATACACCGATCGCCGCCCGCCGTCGGTGAACCCCAAGATCGACTTGTTTTCACTTTCACCGTTGAGCAACAAGCGCAGCATGCCGGTTTCGTTTTCCACAATCACGCAGTCCGTCTTCCCGTCTGCATCGATATCCGATGGCTGCCAGGCAAAACTGTCTTTCGCGCAGCCAAAGACTATTGGTGTCGTGAACGCCGCCGGCGTACTGAACGCAACGTGTATGCCCAAACGTGTCGCCGAAAGAATATCCGGCTCCTTATCGTTATTCACATCGGCAAACTGTACCCCCATCGGCAATGCATCGAACGTGAGCGTGCCGATGGAGCGATAGTCGCCGAGCGCATTTGCGGTGAACACGCCGACTGCCTTCTCGCGCGGGAAGGTTATCGCCACGAGGAATGTTCCCGGTTCGCTGATCGGCGTGAGTGCCAACTGAGAAGGCTCTGCGGGGAGTTGTACCGTTACTTGCTCACTGTACACAAACCGACTGATGCCGTTAAAAACCGAAAGCTGGTTCGAGAGCCAATCGAGAAGGAGAATATCGAGCACACCGTCGGCGTTGAGATCCGCTGCACGCAGATCACTCACGGAGATATCAGGAAAGAGCGTCGGGCCATGTTGCCACGTTCCTTTTCGACCAGCGATGAGCACCGCGACACCGGTCGATTTCTTTCCAAACAAGACGATGTCGTTTCGACGATCGTTGTCAAGATCGGCAATCAAGCAATCATCTGCCTCGAATTTTGTGGAGAGACTCCATTCTTTCCACAAACCGTTCTTTTGGCGAGTGAAGATGGTAACCACACTCCCGTCGTCGGAAAGGGCGACGTAATCGATCAATCCATCGCGATTCATATCCGCCGACCAAATCCTGCGGAACGTGTGGTGCGTTACGATGGCTGACGATTGACGGATACCTCGCGTTGCGTTCACCTCGAAGAGGCGGATCGCCGGTTGTTCGGTGGAGAGCAGCGCAAGCTCGGTGGTGCCGCGATCGCTTGGTCCAACGGCGAATCCTGGAGATCGAAAATCCAATCGCTCATCGGCAACAACGCCGAACGCGGTTGACGAACGCTGCGAACATACCTGGGGGGCACACAGGAGTTGAATATAGAACAAACTCAGTGCAAACCGCTGGCGTACTCTCGAGAATGGGTGAGCGAACGGTACCGCTCTCACATGCTTCAACACAAGAATCCTATCCTTTTTGCCTGTGCGCAAGACGTAGCTGCCGGCGGATGAGTGCCTCTTCGTAGCGTCGCTTCTCTTCCTCTGTTTCGGGGATGATGGGTGGAACGGGGACCGGCTTTCCCTGCTCGTCGATCGCCACGAACGTGAGATATGCATTGTTGGCTCGTCGCGGTGGCGCGCCGCGGTGTGTGTTTTGCGCCGTTACCACAACACCGACTTCCATTGATGTCGTGAAGGCGCGATTGACCGAAGCTTGCAGCACCACAATTTCTCCCAGCCGGATCGGGTCATGAAAATTCAGCTCGTCAACCGATGCCGTCACACACACCCGACCCGCATGTCTTGACGCGGCAATTGCCGCCGTAATGTCAATCCAGTGCATCAGTCTGCCCCCCAGCAAGTTGCCCAACTGATTTGTATCGTTGGGCAAGACCAGCTCGGTGGTGTACACTTGCGAGTCGCGAACGTAGCGCGATTCCATCATCTTGATTGAAGCAGAAGAGCGCCGCGCGAACCTGAAGACGTGCTGCCCGATGCGTTGCCGCGGGCAGCCGGCTCGCGTTTCAATGCTTCATCGATTTGCGCGTTGAGCTTGTCGGCGCGGCCACGCAGAACGCTGCTAGGATACTTCTCGATGAAGCGCGTGATCTCAGCCTTCGCTTCACGATACTTTCGGCGAGAGATGAGCAACTCGGTTTTTGCCAGATACGCCATCGGGGCATACTCGGTGTCGTGATACTTCTCGATCACCAAATCGTAATAGAAGATGGCAGATTTGTACGAGTCCATCTTGGCGTACAACTCGGCAGTCTCGAAATCCCTCTTCGCCAAACGAGTGGTCAGTTCCCGAATCTTTTCGGTTGCATCGGCAACGTATTCACTCTTGGGGTAGTATTCGACGAATGCTTGCAGCTCGTCAATGGCACGCTTGGTATATTGCTGATCGAGGCACGACTTTGGTGAGAGATAATAATAGCACAAACCGATCTTGTACATTGCTTCTGCCGCTTTCGGACTTGTGGGCATGTTACGGCGAAGCGTTTGATATTCGTAGGATGCAAGCAGATATTCTTTTCGTTGAAATCGTGCTTCGGCAATATAGTACTGCGCCTCCGCCGCCAACGAGCTCCCCGAGTGCTGCACCGTAATAATGTTGAATTCCTGAATTGCTTCGAGGTAGTCACCATCGTCGAACAATGCCTTCGCACGCTGAAAACGTTCATCAGCACTCAAACCAGTAACGACATCTTTCGAGCTGCAACCCACCACCACCGCAAGAGCGATGACGAACGCTATCAATAACGCTGAACGCATTTCGTGCATACGTTTGTCCATTTAACTCCTTACGTTGAATAACAAGAGCACAGCAATGGCAATGGACCCGACAAGAATCAAGGGTTCGACAAAGGTGGTGAAGAACCCTTCTGATGGAAGCGTCCCCCGTGTCATGGGATGGGCAGGCTGTTCGACCTGTACAACGTCTGCCAGCGCGATGGTGTCCCTCAAGGTTTCTTCGAATTCGCTTGTGCGAACTGTTCCTCCTCTTCCACGGTCGATGACCTTGACAGAAAGCCCGAGTGTTACCATCCGATCGACGATCCGCGGTCCGAAGAAACCATCTCGCCGTACGTTGCTGTAAGCCACTGTCCCGCGGTCCCAGCCGAGTTCGAAGGAGTACGAAACGCTGTCACCATTACGAACGTCGAATCCTCGTTTGCGCAGCACGTTATAAATCCCCGGCTCGAGAATCCACGCGATTTCTTTCGGAAGCAGAGTGATGCTGACGCTCACCCCTGGGTCGAGCGCGAAATGATCGCACATCTTAAGCGCCGTCGTCTCGGCAAGGGCGCGAAAGAGATTGAGATTACTGCTCGGAACCGTTTGCCCCAACGCCCCGAGCGGAAGCATCGTTGCACCGCCACTGATGACGATGGCCGTCAGTAGGTGGGCGAACTCGGTTCGAAGCGGATTGCCGGGGAAACCCACGCAGAATCTCGAAATGTTCAGAATCGGTTCTCAGCTTGCCCCTCCACCATGCGATGAAGAGTAGTCGAACGTGCATTGGTACCGTTCGATACGGCCCTAAAGTAACCAAAATCGCTCCGAGTTTCAAGGAAACGCGCAGCGGGTTATGATGCGCGTTCGTGATCTCCGCGAAGAAGCAGAGGCGCGAAAGGAATGACACTGTCCTGACCTCCCTGTCAAACCAGTTCACCACAGTGGGGAGGAGTGGAGAGGCGATCCTGGGAGATACATTCAGCGTTCGGACTGTTGGATTCGGAGGAGTTCTTTCAGTACCAAGGAGGGATCATCGTCAAGAACGTGTCGCGAGAATCGCCGCGCCCGTCGCACGGCGCTCTCGTCGATCGTTGCAACGATCAAATCCTCGTCGAAGAGTTTGGCTTTTGCTTCCAGCTCCCCATCCGGACCGATGATGGACGAGCCGCCCCAAAAGTTGATGCCGTCTTCGTAGCCCGTCCGATTGCAGAAAGCGATATACGTCGTAAGCAATCGCGCGTACGCTCGATGATTCTCTGCGTTCACCCGATCGATTTGCAGTTGCGTTTCGTTCCCGCCGAGGCGAGTCGGACTTGCCACGAGCGTAACAATGAGGTTGGCACCATCCTTTGCCAAGATGTAAGGCAACGAAATGTGCCAGAGATCCTCGCAGATCAACACACCGAATCGACCAAGCGCAGTGTCCACTGCACGAACCGACGTGCCGGAATTGAAATAACGCATCTCCTCGAACATACCATACGTCGGCGGATACGTTTTGCGATGGACGGAACGAACGGTTCCCGCTTCGAAGAGGAACGCAGCGTTGTACAGACCAAAGTGTTCGTCTTCCTCGATGCCGCCCGCCAGGATTGTCATCGTCTTGCTCATCTCGATGAGCGGCGCAAACACCGATGGATCACGCCGTACGTTGACGGCGAGATCCCAATTCATGTCCTTAACAGAATAGCCGGTGAGACTCAATTCAGGAAAGACGACAAGCTGCGCTCCTGCTTCACGTGCCTGCATTGCAAAGGCGAGATGCTTTTCGATGTTCTTGGAAAGATCCCCGAGGGTAGGATCGATCTGTGCAAGAGCAAGTGTGAAGTTCATGATGAGGAAGGATGACTGACGGTTAATGCTGTTGGGGATGCGGACAAGTTGAACATGCGGGTATCTTGGCTGTAGGGGATCGTCTTGTCCGTCTTCAACTCTCGGGGGTACGCCAATCTCTGCTCGATGCGGTCGGGAAGCATGCAACTGGCGGGGAGGCAGCGTTTGGCAATGTCGTCCTGTTGATGGGACGCGAGGACTTGTTCCACAGCGTGTCGCATGTCGTCAAGCGGTGCCCACAGATCGCCGGTGATCTGTTCGATCAACTGGTAATCAGTGTCGAGTTGTTGTTGTGAGATTTCCGATTGCGCGAATTCGTCTTTCAGGAAGTACTCCTCTACGCCGAGCTTCGTGACTTCGATGGCATACGCGAAGTCTCTATCGACTGTGAGAATAATGATCGGAATGGTGTAAAAGAGATTCTGCACCATGCATGTCACTTCGATGCCGTTCTGCCCCGGCAGGGAATCGTGCAGCAGAAACACGTTGAAACACGCGTGGCATCCCAGTTCGAGCAGATCTCCTGCACTGGTCTCGTTCCACGTCACCACGAATCGCCCCGGCTCATGCTTCTCCCAAAAGAGCTTTACGCGGTTGACACTGATCGGGCTGTCCTCGAGACGGAGAACACGTACAGGCTGCAGGTCATTCATCCGTTCGCAGCTTGAGCGCCTCCAACCGGTTTCTTTTTAATTGTAAAGAAGAAGATCGCACCCTCACTCGGTGTTGATTCGATCCATATCCTTCCGCCTTCTCGCTCGACGATCTCTTTCGCCTTCCTCAACCCTGATCCTAAGAAGATACGCTCACGATCATGTTGTTCGACACCCTTGCCATTGTCTTTGACCCAAAACTGATACTCGTGCTCTTCTTCCTCATACCCGATGTCGATTACCGGATGGGGCTTGTCGGCGAACTTGATAGCATTCGAAATCAGGACGTTGAACACCACATGGAGGTCTGCGCTGTCGAACCGTACGTGAGGAAAGTTCTCTTGGGTGCGAACAACAACGGATCGATCGCACAGGGAGGTCTCGAAGTCGCGGAGAATTCCACCAACGATCGGCCCGATGGGAACAATCTCTTCAACGGATTCCTCCGACAGGTCGAACATGCGGATGTCCTTGATGTACTGGACGGTCTTGTCCGTCTTCAATTCTTTGAGTTTGACGATCTTTTTTTCGATGCGGTCGAGATTGTCGCGGATGATCGCGAGATAGGACTTCAATCCGTCTTCTTGATGCAACCGCAGGAGTTCTTCAAGCTGATGGCGCATGCCGTCGAGCGGCGTGCGCAGCTCACCGGTGATCGTCGCGATGAGTTCGTGGATTGCTTCGAGACGTTTTTGGGAAATCTCCAACCGAGTCAGCTCCTCTTTCAGCTGTTGCCGTTCGATGACACTGAGGATTGTTTTGGGAAGCACCGGAGTAGAGATTTCCTCCTTCACGAGATAGTCTTCCACACCGAGCTTCATGACTTCGACCGCAAGATCGAAATCCTTATTGACCGTAAGGAAGATGATGGGGATATGAATGCCGCGGCTTTGTAACGCTCGTGTTACCTCGACGCCGTTCTGTCCCGGCAGGAAGTAGTCCATCAAAATAACGTCGAACATTGGATTGCGTCCCAGCTCGTGGAGCGCGTCGGCACCGCTTTCCTTCCAGGCGACGGTGAACGTTTCCGGCTCGTGCTTCTTCAAGAAAAGATCCACGAGCTTGGCAAAGTCGGGATTGTCTTCGACGAGTAAGACGCGTATGGATCGATGGTCGTTCATAGGCTAAGAGCCGTGACGTTCCTCCGGCTTCCTCATCGTGAAGAAGAAGGTCGAACCTACACCGGGCGTAGATTCAATCCAAATTCTTCCTCCCTCTCGATCGACAATTTTTTTCACAATGGTGAGACCCGCGCCGGTTCCGCGATACTCCTCGCTCCGTTTGAGGCGTTGAAAGATGGCAAAGATGCGCTCGAAGTATTGCGGTTCGATGCCGATACCGTTATCCTTCACCCAGAATCGATAGTCATGTTCATCTTCATCGAAGCCGATGTCGATGATCGGTTCGGGTTTGTCGTTGAATTTCATGGCGTTCGAAATCAAGTTACGAAACACCATACTGAGACGTGTGCTGCTAAACCGCACGGACGGGAGATTCTCTTGGACGTGAACAACAACGTGTCGCTGGCGGAGACTGAACTGGAAATCGTGCAGAATGTCATCGACAACCTTCTTGACCGAAACGATTTCTTGAGGCTCGATTGTTCTCCCTAACCGCGAGAGTGTGAGCAGATCCTCAATCAGGTGTTTCATCCGCGCTGTCGATTGCACGACGGCGCTGAGATACTCTTTCCCCTCTTGATCGAGCAAGTCATGATAATCCTTCATCACGATCTTGCTGTAGCCTTCGATGCTGATGAGGGGTTCCTTCAGGTCATGAGAGACAACGTACGTGAAGTCGTCCAATTCTTTGTTCCGATTCTCGATTTCGATGGACTTCTTCAGTGTGTCTTCATACAACATCGCTTTGCCGATCGCAACACCGGTCAAATTACCGATACTTTCTAAGAGACGCAAGTGACCAAAATTGTACGCGCTCGGTTGTGAAGAGACGATCGAAATGATGCCGACGACTTTGTCGTTGGACCTGATCGGCACGGCAATCATGGAGTCTCGAGCGCCCGCCGATGTGGGTCCGAGGTACGATGTCGCGTTCGCAACAACTTCTTGATAAATCGAGTTGGGCCAATCAGACAATGCCCGTACGTTCAAGCCTGCAGGGTAGAATTCGGCTACACCGTTGACCGTGCGACTCAACAGCGTGAGTGTGTTCTCCTCTGCAACGTACGCTTGGTAGTAAAACCGTTCGAGGGGGAGTGCTTTTGTTACTTCGCGATAGACCACTTGCAACATCGAATTTAAATCCAGCGACCCCGTCAATCCTTTCCCCAATTCATACAACGTCGTCAATGTGTGGACCTGGCGTTGTACTTCGGCATACAGCCGAGTATTTTCAACGGCCGCTCCAATTTGGTTGCCGATCAGGATGAGCAATTGTTCTTCGTGTTCCGTCAAGCTACGCGGCTGGCTGAAGCCGATCATGAACGCACCTGTGACACGCTCCTTGGATTGCAACGGCACGAGCGTGATCGTCAACAGGTGGAGCCGCCGGCTCATTTCGGCAGCGACGCGCAAGAGGGGGTCGTTGGTGACGACTTCGTCGCCGACGAGGATCGGTTTCCTCGTCCTTCCAAACAACTCTTTCAACGATGAGCTTGCGGTAATGTCACGGACCAGTTCGGCAAGTTCGGCGGGCAACCCGCTGTATCCGGTCAACTCCAGCTTTTCAGGATCGTTCTGGAGATAGAAGACGACCGTGGAGGCGTTGACGATCTCGCGTATCTGCGAACTGGCAATGTGTACGATTTCGTCGAGGTCGAGTGATTTGGTGATTGAGGAAGATATTGCATTGAGCGTGGCAAGCCCTTCGTTGCGTCGCTTGATTTCCGCTTCGGTACGATGAATGTCGGTGATGTCCGTTTGCGTGAGGACCAATCCCGTTACACGTCCTTCATTGATCATTGGGCTGATGACGAGATGATACGCGGCCAGCTCACCCCCAATCGGCACCTCCACCTCGCGCGCATAAAAGTCGATGCGGCGATCGAAGAGGTCGTCCATGACACGTTTGTATTGCTCCCACGTGGGCGCATCGGGCATGAGGACTTCCAGCGATTGACCCAGGATGTGTTCTTCGCTTGCCCACATGTCCTTCCCGACACGCACCATGTGTTCCTTCCATGCCTTGTTGACGTGTGTAATGCGGTACTGACGATCGACGGTGAAGATGACATGGTTGATCGAGTCGAGCAGATGTCGCACGTAGGAACTGTCGCTCCGCACCCGTTCGAACAATCGTACGCGTTGAATGATGGCGCCGATCTGTTCGACCACTGGCTGAAGAAACGCCAATTCCTCGGGACCGAACGCATCGCGATGTGCGCTGAGGAGGGTTACCGCTCCTAACACCATTCCCTCCACCGACAACGGAATGCTGATCTGAGCAGTGAAGGTGGTCGCCGCGTCTTCACTGGTGCGTTTCATGGCAGGCGAAGTTGAACGCACGGCATCGTAGATGAGCGCAGCATCCACAGGAAGATAGTTCACACGTTCCGGCTCGCCAGCCGCTGTCGGAACTGCCATATACCACGGAAGAAGCCGTTGCTGCTCGTCCAACAGCGTGATGCTGATGCCGTCGTAGGGAACCAGTGCATGGATCTCGGAAGCAATCGTTGCGAAGATACTGCCGAGATCCATTGTGGTGTTGGCGTAGCTGATGATACGATTCAGCAAATCGAGTTGCTTGTCCTTCCAGTCAAGAACGAACGTCATGCGGCGAAGCTCCGAACGATCCTGCGCAGCAAGTAGCACTGCTGCCGGTTCGCCCTGAGCATTCGCGACAATGCGGGCACGCATACTCATAGTCACGCGTGCACCGGACGCGGAATACCAGCTCACATCGATCGGTGAGGTGCTGCCCGTGCGCGTCAACGAATGCCACCAAGCCAGGAACCGTTCACGATCCTCCGATGCAATCCAGGGGTATGGTACACCTCCTGTAAGCGGCACTTCCGTTGCGATGCCCGTAAGTGTGCTGAACACTCGATTTGCCGCCCATACTTTTCCCTGGAGATCGGCAATCACGATAGCGTCACTGCTTGCGTCGAGTGCTGCGCTCAGCGCCGCCTCGCTTTCGTGGAGCGCATCTTCCATCTGCTTGAGCGTAGATATCTCCTCGATGAGAAGCACGAAGCCGGCTGATGTACCGGACGGCTTTCGGCGACGAACCTGTAAGTTCAGACTTCTCTCTCCAACACGCTCGTCGGAAAGAGAACACGTCGCCTCGACCCATGCTGTCTCTTCAGCGCGCTCCATCAGATCTCCCAAAGTACGTTGCAGAGAGGGGAAGTCATGAATGCTCTTACCAACGATATTGTATTTTTCGATTCGCAGGATGCGGGCAAACGCTTCGTTGCATTCAGAAAACCTCATGGTCCGATCGATCAGGGCTAAGCCGTGTGGCAAACATTCGATAAGCTCGAACGGGGTTGCCGAAAGCTCAGCCCTACCAGCGGTGAGATCGTGTGCCTTGGCGAGCACTTTCTCCGCCGTGACGTCGCTGAGGATACCGTGGATTGCTCGCAGCGTACCGTCGGCGGTGCGTTCATAGCGAACAACGTCGCGCAACCAACGGTAGGTCGCTTTCCCCTTCTGCAACACGCGATATTCGAGCGTGAAGCGATCCGTGCCCGATGCTTGATTCGAGATACGTTGCGAGAGGACTGGACGATCGTCCGGATGGAGCAGTGACCGCCACAGATTCGGATTCTGCTGAAAGTCCGATTGCCGATAGCCGGTAATGCGCTCGATATTCGGGCTGATGGAAACAACGGCGCCGTGTGGTTGGAGCGTGTACAGAACTTCCTCGAGCGACTCGAGTGCCGATTGCAGCTTCCGCTGGGAACGATCGGCTTCTTCCCTCAAGTATGCCTGCTGCGCTGCGATGCTGAGTTGCATGCCGAAGGATGCAAGCAATGCGCGATCGTGTTCGTCGATCGTTGTGTGGTGTCTCGAAGCGACGAGCAACATACCACTGAAGCGCGCGTCGACCACAATTGGTAAGAAGGCGATCGCCGTATAGCCTTCCGCCTCGAAGAGAGATTTGAATGGAAGGTGAGGCGGATACGCCTGGAGTGAACTGATGACCGGCTCGTGCGTTTTGTGAAAGTAGCGGGCAAAACTCTCGTCCACGTGTTGGCGATCGAGTTTGGTACGCACTGCTTCGCTCAAGCCATGATGATGCCGAAGGGCGAGCGTGTCTCCTTCCAGAAGCACGACCCCTCCCGCTTCGAACGACGTCAGGCGCAGTGCTGCGTTCAACGCTCGAGCGTACAACTCGTCGCTCGAACCAGTGGATTGTATCTCGGCAGAAAATCGATCGAAGATTGCAACTGCTCGTAGTTTTCGTTCGAGCTGTTCCTCTTTTCGCTTTCGTTCGGTGACATCGCGGAGGTACGAAAGAACCACCTTCGCTCCATCGATGGTTATCTGCGATGATTGTGCCTCGATAAGGATTTTCGAGCCATCCTTTTGCTTGCCCGGAAACTCGAACCGATGCCGTTCGTCGGATCCCTTCAAGAGTTGGGACTCATTCTCCAACACCACTCCCCGCGCATTGCGTCCCCAGACAATCGAGGTGAGCTTCTTCCCGATCAACTCCATGGGCGTTTCATACCCGAAGAGCCGCGCACACGCTTCGTTGACGAGCAAGAACGTGCCGTCTTTGGTGATAGTAATTGCGTCGAGCGACCCTTCGACCAGCGCGGTGAACTTCCGATCAACGGCGGCCGCACGATCCAAAACTTCCCGGCGTGCCGAAACATCAACGAACGTACAGTACAGTGCCTTGCTTCCGAAAGAGGGAATGCGTTTTATCGTCACCTCGACCGCAACTGCCTTGCGCTCCGGCGCAGGGATGAGCACTTCACGACCGGATATCTGGGCGGCATCCTGTTGCTGACTCTCGAGCTGAGCGATCTCCCTGAGAAACTCTGCGTTCCGCTTTCCAAAGAACTCGCTGAGCGTCGGCGTTCGCTCTTGTGTCCAAGGAAAGAGTGCTGTGAACGCCGGGTTGTGTTCGACCAACTTCCTGTTCGAAAAAATCGCGTACGGGAAAGGCAACGATGCGAGGAACGTCGCAAACGTACGCTCGAGCCGATCTTTCTCCTTTTGTGTTTGCATCTGCTCCGAAGTATCGCGGCACACTGCCACATAGGCGTTCCTGCCCAATGCGACTGCGAAGACCGCGACCGTACGTGTGTCTCCGCTCGGAAGGTTGAGTGTGGTGGTGAACGTAAGCCTTCCTTTCTTGCGCAGTACGACCAATGAGCGCCGAAATGCGAAACGATGGTCACGACGAATGAATCGGAACAATCGGCGTGCGTCGAGATCGTTTACACCTAGGAACTCGCGTGCTTGCCGATTCAAACGCAGCGACACACCGGTGAGATCGAACAGTACCATCGGGACTGCGGCACGCTCGAACGACTGCCGGTAATGCCGTTCCAACGGATCCTCGTCGGAGTCGCTATCCCTCTCCTTGACAGAGGATGAGAGCTGCAGGCGAGTGAGGCGCAGCGATCGTGGGGTTACGGTAAGAACGCGCGGCTGGAAGAAATCAGGCGCGTAGAAATCTCTCGCAGCGGCACATTGCGCGATGATCTTCTCCCCATCCTCATAGAAATCGAAGAAAAGGTCGGCAGCGCCCTTCAACATTGCCGTTGCGGCGCTGTCCCATGCCGAGCGAGCGATACACCACACGCCGAGCGCGTTCCGATGATCGATAAGCGAGAGCAGCGAACGCACAAACTCTTGCTGTTGACGCGTCGAATGTGCATACGCAGGAAGCTGAAGTGCTTCGATGATGATAACGGCGTTGCGCGATAGTGTGCGAAGCTCTTGCCGGATGGTTCGGGTTGCATGGGAAACAGAGCGCTGGTCGGCGATACGGAGGATATGCTTGCTGGAGTGTGCTGAAGGATTGCACGTCACGAGCATCGTCTGGCGCTCGTCGGATGCACGTTGCAGACGGTGCACGAGCGTCGCAAGAAGCATCTTGTCGGAAGAGCAGAGGACGAGCTGTCGTCCGCCACGAGGGCGCTGAAGTTTGTGTAATGCTTTGAGAGCATCTTCAAGGGAAGCGATGCTCGAGAAAGGATGTTTCACTGCCATCAACTCTTAGACACGATAATCTACCACCTGCCGCTTGCACCACCGCCACCAAATGACCCACCGCCACCGCTAAAACCACCGAACCCTCCACCCCGTCCGCCGCCACTTCCCCATCCGCCGCCGTAAAATATTGGGAGTCTCCCGCCACGTCCCAACATGCGGCTGCGCCGCGCGTTGCGTGAAGCGAGAAAGGCAATCACGCCGAACCATATCAACGGAAGTATCCACGAGAGAGTGCCGTTGTCCGACTTCGGTTCTGCCATGTACTCGTTCTGCGTTGCCTTCATAATTGCCTCCACGCCAGCCGTGATGCCCGCGAAGTAGTCGCCGTTTTGAAAATGCGGTACGATCTCACGCCTGATGATCTGTCCGCAGAGTCCATCGGGAAGCACGCCTTCTAAGCCATACCCAACCTCGATCCTCATCTGCCGATCATCCTTCGCGATGAGCAAGAGAACACCGTTGTCCTTCTTCTTCTGTCCGATACCGTTCAGCTCGGCGGTTCTCAACGCGAAGTCCTCGATGCTCTCGTCGCCGAGGGTCGGTATCATAACGACGGCGATTTGCGTCGAGGTGGTGTCTTCAAACCGAGCAAGCGTTTGCTCTAGGTCCGCGAGTTGTGGGGGAGAGAGCGTGTTGGTAAAATCCGTAACGCGCTTCAACAACTTCGGAATCTTCACCTCCTCCGCGCGCCCCGTTGACTGAAGTCCGATGACAAGGACGCTCGCCAATATGAGGAATCTCTTCACCATCAAAACTTCACATCGGGGGGCGCGTCCGCACCTTCCTTCGCTTTGAAGTATGCCTTCTCGCGGAAGCCGGCAAGATTGGCGATGATAACGCCCGGAAAGCGGGCACGCGTTGTATTGTAGGTTTGCACCACTTCGTTGAACCGGCGCCGTTCAACGGCTATGCGATTCTCGGTTCCGGCCAATTCGTTTTGCAACGAGAGGAAGTTTTCGTTCGAACGAAGCACGGGGTAGTTCTCTGCAACGGCGAGAAGCCGTGAGATCGCGGTCGAGAATTGGTCTTGAGCAGATTGAAATTTCGCGAACGCCTCCGGGTCTTCGAGGACTTCTTTTGTCACTTGAATGGAGGTTGCCTTTGCTCGAGCTTCCACAACACCGGTGAGGACTTCACGCTCTTGTGCCGCAAACCCTTTGACGGTGTTGACAAGGTTCGGAATCAAATCCGCGCGCCGTTGATACTGATTCTCCACTTGGCTCCAGGCTGAACTGACTGCCTGGTCCAGGCCTATGAGGGTATTGTACGCCACGATCCCCCACATAACCAGGAGGACGAGACTGACTGCAATGGCGATGAAGATAGCTGTTCCTTTGTTCATGAGAACTCCAGATTATTGGAAAATGGACGAAGGGAAAATAGCCGAGAGTCTGCGTACGCGTGCGACCAGGCGCTCCGCATCCGCACCTGTGAGCACCGATGCTTGCCAATGGGACACTCGCACCGGAATAAACCTGTATGCGGGACCCGAGTGGGTTAACCTTATTTCGAATACACCTGTGTCATACGAGCGCTTTGCGTTCCCACCGAAGATCAAATTGCCGAGAGAATAGACGATCACTTTGCCTTGGTACAGTTCGATTCCTTGAAGGACATGCGGGTGATGTCCAATAATCGCATCGACACCGAAGGTAATCACGCGATGAGCGAATTCTCGGTAGTGCTCAGCCGGAAAATCTGCCAGCTCATCTCCCCAATGGAAATTCACGACGACGTACTCGGCGTGTTCGACTTCTCTCAGGTGCCGTACGTCCCGTTCGATGAGCGCAAGATTGCGGTCGGCGACGCCCGGCGAGGAGGCTGATGCCTTCGGCGATTCTGGTCCACCGTAGTATCCCAGTAAGCCGATTGTCTTGCTCCGAAATGTCTTCACGATCGGGCGATGTGCTTGCGCTGCATTTCTGCCGGCGCCTACGTACAAGATGTGGGCTGAGTCCAATGCGGTGATCGTATCAAACAAGCCCTCTGTGCCGTAGTCGAAGATGTGGTTGTTCGCGAGATTGACGACGTCGATTCCTGCCCTGGTCAATGCGGCTGTGCAGCGTTGCTTCATTCGGAAAGTATATGGCTTGACTTGGCGCGTGCCGCGTTCTGTGAGGGGCGCCTCGAGGTTCACCATGCTCAGATCATCGGTGTGGAAGAGATCGAACCCCTCGAAGGCTCGATGGATGTCCGAACCGACATCCTGTTCGTAGTGCACAGCCAGCAAAACGTCGCCCCCGAAGCGGAGAATGATCTCGGAGGAATCCCGTGTGCGCGAACGAGCCGTCACAAGCGCAAGAGCCGCGAGGGCAAGACCACTCAAGACTCTTCCCTTGCGCAAAAACAAAAGAAGGAAGCTGAAGTGCCTCCTTTGGGTTACGGAACCGCCATTCGTACCGAGATGCCGAACGATCACTGTTCGAGTTTGGTCAGGTTGATGAATCGAATTCTGCACAAGTATATGAAAAACCCGTACGGGTTTCAAGAACCGCGTTGGAGCAGTGGAGTACAAACCCGAACGAATTCAGCCAAGTCATCGAGCTGGTCGAGCATTTCGTACAGACGGCTGTTCTCCATGGCGGTGTATTGATGCACAAGGATGTTACGTAGTCCCATCATTGCATAGAGTTTGCCTGACAACTCTTCGGAGACAAGCCCATTCTTCAGGAGTAATTCGATGCATTCCCTGAAGGTTTTGGGAATGCCAAGGTTGAACATGATCACGAGATGACAAGACACCTCAATGACAATCTGGATACTCTCGAAAAGGCCGTAGCGGACCGCTCATTGTTCAAGAGTATGGATATCGCCTGCATGTTTGGAACGTTTGCTCTGAAGCGATCGTAACTCGCGGATATTCTGTTCAAGGATCGCAAGTCTATCCAACATAACTCGTCTTACCGAATGTGCCAGATGCCATTCTACGGCGGAGAGCGGCATCCGTCATGTCTCGCAAACGTTGGGTGTCAAAATAGAAGAGCAACGTGTTGCGCTTGAAATCCACCAGCACACCCTCATTGCGACAGAAGAGGACTCGAGACGTCGCAATGACATTGAACGCAAACCGCGGATGCCGCTTGTACACCCCGTAAAGCCGGCAGCGGCATGCAACCGCACCGACAAAAACAAAAAGGAAGCCCGAGGGCTTCCTTTTGTGTACCAAACTCGAGGCTGGACCTTAGTTGCCGAGGCCGAAGTTCACGCCAACGCGCGCACCAAGGCTGCCCGACGAGCTTCCGCTTGTCGCGATAACGTCGTAACGAGCAGACACATCGAGCTTCGTGTTGCCGCTGCCAAGTCCAAACTCGACTCCCACGCCCGGAGCAAAGTTGAAATCGGTTAAGGAAATAGAACCGAATGGCGTATCAACGGATCCGAAGAACATACCAATCTCTGCAATTCCGTAGAAACGAACCTGCTCCGACTCGGGCGCAAAGTAGTACTTACCAAATGCACGAACCGGAACACCCTTGTATGTTCCGCCCTTCACCGCGATAAAGCCAAGATTCTGGTCCTTTCCGCTCCATGTGTAATAGCCGGCAGTTAGACCAGCGGAAAACATGGGGGTGATATTGTATTGGCCTCGGACGCTTCCACCAAACCCGGTGGAATGTGCCTTACCGAAATCTCCCATTGGAATGAGAACATCTCCCCCTACGCTCAACGCGATCTTACCCTGCGCATTCGAACCTGCGCTCATCAATGCCACGAGCGCGAAAGCGACAACAACTGCAAAAATTTTCTTCATGGGTGCTTACCCCTATATTGTGAATGATGTGGTGTAGGTGAATTGTGAAGCTAACTGTTGATGAACATCAAAAAAGGCGATACAGTATACGTAAAACGCCCTTCCTTGTCAAGAGGATGGCTTGAACATCCTTAGGATCACTTGAGGAGGCTCGCCAGGGCTTCATGTTATGAAGCTTAAATCAAGAACAGTACACCGAAGAGAATGACAAAGCTTCGGGATTTTAGGTTGAGCGATTGACCTCCTTGTTGTGTAGGGCTGTCGTTAAGATTGGAGAGTCCCAAATTGTACCGCACATCGCCTGTAAGGGCGATGTGCTTGGCAACTTTCAGCTCCGCCCCGCCACCAAATTCCAAACCGAAGTCGAGTGAAGAAGTACTGCTCTTTATATCATATTCGCCATCTTGAATGCCGGCAAAACCTTGAACCTTCTGTTTGGACGACAACACAGGCCCAAGGTTGGGACCAACGAACGCATACGGCCGAACGGGATGGAGACGTACGGACCGCCAGTGACAAAATAAAGGCTGAAGCCGGCATCGGCGTACGGCTTGATTTTCGACCCCGGGATCGAAAAGTAATACTTGAAGAGTTTCATCCACTCGATGGGTGTGCCCGACTGTGTATTGATATTGAAGGCAGTTGCCACTGCCAAGTTCCTGTCGAAGATCACTTCACCAGACGGGCCAAAATGTAAGCCCGCTTTCGTTGCACCTCCTTCATATTGCCCGGTGAAGAAGTTGAACACCTTTGGACTTTCTCCTCCTGCACCGATGGAAAGTCCGAAGCGCATAGCGACGTTCTAATCGACCTGAACTGTTGCCGTTCCCACCAACAGGGCGAAGGCGACAGGAATTAACAGAATGAATCGTTTCTTCATGAGTTCCTCCTATCAGTTTGAGTATTGGTAATGCGTTGATGTGAAACTACTTCAAAAGTCCTCTTGAGATCACGATTCTCTGTATTTCCGACGTTCCTTCATAAATCTCGGTGATTTTTGCATCACGCAGATAGCGCTCGACGAGGTACTCGCGCACGTATCCGTAGCCACCGTGAATCTGAATTGCTTCGAGTGCCGCCTGTACAGCGATCTTCGATGCGAAGAGTTTTGCCATCGCTGCCGCGTCTCCGTAGGGCTGACCGGAATTCTTGAGGAACGCAGCCCTTAGAGTAAGCATACGAGCAGCCTCGATGTTGGTTGCCATTTCTGCGATCTTGAACTGAATCGCCTGGAATCCTGCTATGGGCTTGTCGAAAGCCTTGCGTTGTTTGGAGTAACTGATCGATGCATCGAGGCATGCTTGGGCAATGCCTACGGCTTGTGCGGCGATTCCAATGCGACCACCCTCGAGGGTTTTGATCGCAAATCGGAATCCATCCCCCTCTTCCCCAATGCGATTTGCTGCGGGAACCCGTGCATCCTGAAAGGCAAGCGACACGGTATCGGAACTACGAATCCCGAGCTTCTTTTCCTTCTTGGCGACGAAGAAGCCTGGAGTCCCCTTCTCGACGATGAATGTGCTGATGCCTTTGGCACCTTTGCTTTTGTCGGTCGCAGCCATCACCAGCACAATGTCGGCCGTCGAGCCGTTCGTGATCCAGTTCTTTGTGCCGTTGAGAATATAATAATCACCATCGCGAAGTGCAACCGTTTGCTGGTTCGAGGCGTCGCTGCCAGCCTCGGGTTCGGAAAGGGCAAATGCCCCCAACTTCTTTCCTGTCGCAAGATCGCGCAAGTACCGCTCTTTCTGCTCCTTCGTACCGTACTTTTCAATTCCGTAACAGATCAGGGAATTGTTCACCGACATGATCACGCCGCAGGAGGCATCGACGCGGGAAATTTCTTCCATCGCGAGCACGTAACTTACAGTATCGAGTCCCGCTCCACCCCACTCCTCCGGAACCATCATCCCCATGAACCCTAACTCCGCCATCTCTTTGACAAGATCGTACGGAAACTCTTCACGCTCATCGCGTTCGATACTCTTTGGTGCAAGCCGCTCGAGCGCAAAGTTGCGCGCAGTTTCGCGTATGAGACGATGTGTTTCCGTGAGTTCGAAGTTCATCGTGTTTCTTCTCCCCTGATTCGTTTGAGGCAACCGCGTGATGGCGCTGTGGCATGATCCGCAAAATGGTTTCGCTCCTGGTTGTACACATAGAATCCACGTCCGCTTTTGCGACCCAAATGCCCCGCTGCAACCATTTTCTTCAACAATGGACAGGGACGATATTTTGGATCGCCAAGTCCTTCGTGCAATACGTTCATGATCGAAAGGCACACATCCAGACCGATAAAATCCGCGAGAGTCAACGGACCCATAGGATGGTTCATCCCGAGCTTCATGACGGTGTCGATCGCCTCCGGTGTGGCGACACCCTCCATGACACAGTACATTGCCTCATTCAGCATCGGGAGGAGAATGCGGTTCGAGACGAACCCCGGATAGTCGTTCACCTCGACCGGCACTTTGTCCAACTTCTCCGCCAATTCCTTGACTGCTCGACACGTCTCGTCAGAGGTTGCGAGTCCACGGATGATCTCCACGAGCTTCATGACGGGTACTGGATTCATGAAGTGCATGCCGATGACTTTTTCAGGCCGTCGCGTTACGCCGGCGATTGAGGTGATGGATATGCTGGAGGTGTTGGAGGCAAGAATCGTTTCGGGTTTGCACTGGGTATCGAGGGCGCGGAAGATTTCGTTCTTGATCTGTTGATGTTCCGTTGCAGCCTCGATGACGATATCGGCAGGAGCGGCAGCAGACTTCAGATCGAGAGAAAGGGTAATGCGACGTAGAGTCTCCTGCCTTTGCCCTTCGGTGAGGATTCCCTTCTTGACCTGCCGATCCAAATTCGAGGAGATCGTTGCGTGTGCCTTCTCGAGCAGTTCTTGTTTGATATCGTTGAGGACGACGGTGAATCCGTACTGCGCGAAGACATGAGCGATGCCGTTGCCCATCGTTCCTGCGCCGATGACGGTGACGTTCTGGATTGTCACGATGAAGGTTCTCGGATTTTTGATCAGATGTTCGGTTGTGAACTACATTCGCTCGATGATGACGGCTGAGGCTTCGCCGCCGCCGATACAAATTGCCGCAAGCCCACGATGCACACTGCGCTGCTCCATCGCATGCAAGAGTGTAACCAGAATGCGTGCACCGCTCGCACCGATCGGATGGCCGAGGGCAACCGCCCCGCCGTTCACATTCACCGTGCTCACATCGAGGCCGAGCATGTTGCTAACGGCAAGGGTCACGACGGCGAACGCTTCGTTGATCTCGAACAGATCGATATCATCTTTCGTCATGCCTGCTCGTCGTAGAACTTTCGTGATGCCATCGACGGGAGCGGTCGTGAACCACACAGGTTCCTTTGCCGCTGATGCTTGCGCTACAATGCGTGCAAGAGGCTTTACGCCGAGTTCTTTCGCTTTCTCAGCCGACATCAACACGAGTGCTGCAGCGCCATCGTTGATCTTCGAGGAATTTGCCGCCGTCACCACTCCATCCTTCACAAAGGCAGGCTTGAGCTTTGGAATTTTCTCGAAGTCCGTTTTGAAAACATCCTCATCGAGGAGAACAGTTTTCGTTTCTTTCCCATCGGTGACCTCTACCCCGACGATTTCTTTCGCGAAACGCCCTATTGTTTGCGACTCTTGCGCACGCTTGTAACTGAGAATGGCGTACTCGTCTTGCGCTGCGCGTGAAATGTTCCATTCTTTGGAACACAACTCTGCCGCGTTGCCCATGGGTGTATCATCGTACGCGTTCAGCAAGCCGTCCTTCATCATTGCGTCGTAGATTTGAGCATGTCCCATTTTATAGCCCGAACGCGCTTTGTCGAGAAGGTACGGGGCATTGGACATGCTTTCCATTCCACCGGCAACGATGACCTCGGCATCCCCGAGACGAATTGCTTGCGCTGCAAGCATTACGGCTTTCAATCCTGAACCGCACACCTTGTTGACCGTGAGGCATTCGACCGAAACCGGCAAGCCCGCGTAGATCGCCGCTTGCCGTGCCGGCGCTTGCCCCACCCCGGCTTGCAGCACGTTTCCCATGATCACTTCGTTGACCTGCTCAGGCGCGACACCCGCACGCTTGAGGGCTTCACGAATGACGACCGCACCCAATCTCGGAGCCGGCACCGAACTGAGCAAGCCACGAAAACTGCCGATCGGTGTGCGGCATCCACTGGCAATAACGACGTCGTGCATAGCACTAGCTGTTCATTGATTTCAAGAATTCTTTATTGGATTTTGTACCGCGCATCTTGTCGAGCAGGAACTCCATCGCCTCGACCGTATTGAAATCCGAAAGGAACTTGCGCAACACCCAGATGCGATTCAAGTCGTCGGCATCGAGCAGCAATTCCTCCTTGCGCGTGCCGGAACGGTTCACGTCAATTGCCGGGAAGATTCGCTTGTCACTCAACTTCCGGTCGAGAACAATTTCCATATTGCCCGTGCCCTTGAACTCCTCGAAAATCACTTCGTCCATTCTGCTTCCCGTTTCGATCAGCGCCGTGGCAACAATGGTCAGACTTCCCCCCTCTTCGATGTTGCGCGCCGCGCCGAAGAAACGTTTTGGCTTGTGCAAGGCGTTGGCATCAACACCGCCCGAGAGGATTTTGCCGGAATGCGGCACCACCGTATTGTGCGCACGGGCGAGACGCGTAATGCTATCCAGCAACACCACCACATCGCGCTTGGCTTCCACGAGGCGCTTTGCCTTTTCCAACACCATATCCGCGACCTGCACGTGACGTTCCGGCGGCTCATCGAAGGTGGAACTGACAACTTCCGCGTTGACCGACCGTTCCATATCGGTCACCTCCTCAGGCCGCTCGTCGATCAACAACACGATCAACTTCACTTCAGGATGATTCCGCGAGATACTGTTGGCAATCTTTTGGAGGAGGATCGTCTTACCAGCTTTCGGCGGCGAAACGATCATGCCGCGCTGTCCTTTCCCGATCGGCGTCAGCAAGTCCATGATGCGCATGGAGTATTCGCCGGGCGATGTTTCGAGCTTCAGTTGGGTATTGGGATACAACGGCGTGAGATTGTCGAAGAGGACGCGTTCACGAATGGATTCGGGGTTCTCGTCGTTGACCGCCTCGACGCGCAGCAACGCAAAGAAGCGCTCCCCTTCCTTCGGCGGACGCACTTGCCCGCTGACGGTGTCCCCCGTTCGCAAGTTGAATTTCTTGATTTGTGAAGGCGAAACGTAGATGTCGTCGGGCGACGGGAGATAATTGTAGTCAACGCTTCGCAGGAAGCCGTAGCCGTCAGGCAGCACTTCCAAAACACCTTTGCTGAAGGTCAGCCCTCCTTGCTCCGTCTGCGCTTCAAGAATCTTGAAGATCAACTCCTGCTTGCGGAGGTCGCTATAGCCGGTGATGTTCAGCTCCTTCGCGATTTGATTCAACTCGGCTATCTTCTTCGACTTCAGTTCTGCAATGTCCATCGGCATGGGTGTAAAACCTCTTAGGTAAAAAATCTTTGAAACTGTGTGCCCTTCACACGTTGACCTCGACCTTCATCGTCCAAACGTATCGGGGAGTACGTAATGAAGAGTAATTGGTTGGATGAGTAATAACTGATGAGTTCGAACAGGTGGTGAACTAAGGAGTCACTCTACCCCCAGCGTTCTTAAGCTTCCGCCTCTGTGGTTAGCCTCAGAATTCCTCTTTTCCCACTGAAAATATAGAAGATTTGATTTTGATTGTCAAGCATTCCTCTGTTCTATGAGTGTGAGTGCCTCACCGACAACATAGTGTGAACCGGTCACCAGAATCGTGTCGCCGGGTGCCGCAAGTTTCCGAGCGATCATCAACCCATGCTGAACGTTGCGCGCAGGCGTTGCACGGTAACCGCAGCGTGCAAACTCTCTCGCAAGCGTCGTTGCAGGCAGTGCTCTGCTCGTGTGCGCTCGGACGGTGACAACATGCCGGACACGTGCCCCAAGCAGGCGGCACATCGAAGCATAGTCTTTGTCAGTCAGAACGCCGAACACCGCTATCATGTTTTTGGATGAACGAGCCGGTAGCGTCTCAACCAGTGTTCGCATTCCATCAGCATTGTGCGCAACGTCAAGAAGGAAATTCTTCCCGACGCGTT
Organism: Ignavibacteria bacterium; assembly: GCA_040290295.1. Lineage (GTDB taxonomy): Bacteria > Bacteroidota > Ignavibacteria > UBA10030 > UBA6906 > CAADGV01. The sequence goes on along the minus strand of PSMW01000004.1, from coordinate 54,406 downwards.
CCAAGCGGCCGCGCAGTCCTGTGTTGGCGAGGACCCGCTCGAATCCTTTTCGAACGCCCTCCACATTAACGAGCGGAAAACGACGCACAAACTTCGCGTCCGCGATCAGAACATCCAATGCTGCGAATGCCGTAGCAGCGTTCACCACTTGATAACGCCCTGCCAAACCAAGTGTAACATTGTCTGCGTGAAGCCGTCGAGCTGTGAAAGCGACGTGGAGCGTTCCCTTCTTCTCTCTCAACACACACGTTGCTCCTCGCCGCTCAACTTGGTAGAGCGGCGCATGGCGCCGCCGAGCAATCTGTTGCAATGTCCGCACAACTCCATCATCACGCGAAGCCGTAACACACGGAGCATGCGGCTTGATAATGCCGCCTTTCTCGCGAGCAATCTTCTCTACTGTGTCGCCCAAGTATTCTGTATGCTCTAACGAGACGTTCGTGATAACGCTAAGCAGCGGAACAATCACGTTGGTCGAGTCGAGTCGTCCTCCAAGTCCCACTTCCACAATGGCGATATCGACCTTCTCATCGGCGAAGTACTGGAATGCAACACACGTCGTTGCTTCGAAGAACGTTGCCCTCGTTTGCTCGACCATCGGGCGAAGTGCCCGAACGTACTCTACCAATCGTTCTTCGGGCATTTCCTTGCCATCGATGCGAATGCGCTCGGTGAAGCGTACCAAATGCGGACTAGTGTAGAGCCCCGTTTTGTAGCCCGCTTCGGTAAACACCGAAGCCAGAAAGGCCGACGTTGATCCCTTGCCGTTTGTCCCGCCTACATGAATGGACAAGAACCGCCGCTCCGGGTTGCCAACCGAGGCAAGCAAACGGCGGATGTTTCTCAAACCGAACTTCATGCCGCGGCGCTGAAGTCCGTAGAGAAATCTCAGTGTCGTGTTGTACGAGAGCACGGGGTATCGACAGCGAAGGGTTACCTCACCGAACACGCCTGTCGGTTCAAAGCCAACTGGCGATAGCAGAGACTTCCGTTGTCGCATCGAGCGAGCCGACAAGCTCGCCTACATCAGCGATGTTATGATCTTCGCAATACCGACGGATGCCGTCCGCGATAACCACACCGGTGTTGGGATCAATATAGTTCGCCGTGCCGACTTGCACAGCGCTTGCGCCAACCATCAGAAATTCGATTGCATCGGCTGGC
>PSMW01000004.1:0-53205 GCA_040290295.1 Ignavibacteria bacterium | reverse complement strand
GGGCATCGCCCGATGAATACGCCATACATGATAGAGCGCAATCGGCTTGATCGCTGGACCGGACAACCCGCCGGTGACGGTAGAGAGCAACGGCTTTCGTGTGTAGATATTTACCCCCATTCCGATTAGCGTGTTAATGGCCGAGACGGCATCTGCACCTGCCCCCTCGCAGGCGCGAGCGAACTCGGCAATATGCGTCACGTTTGGCGTAAGTTTGATTGCCAGCAAACGTTTGGTGCGTTGGCGTAGGCGTCGCGTAATTTCCTCCACCATGGTGCAATTGGTGCCAAAGCTCAGTCCTCCCTCGTTCACGTTGGGACAAGAGACGTTGATTTCATATCCGTCAACGTCTTGCTCCTCCAGCATGTCCAGCACTTCGCAGTACTCGTCGATCGAGCTTGCAGCGATGTTGACGATAACGGCGGTGTCCAACGTTCTCAGGTAAGGAAGTTTTTCGGTGATGAAACGCTCGACCCCGATGTTTGCCAGACCGATCGAGTTGAGCATGCCGCTTGCCGTTTCGGCGATGCGGTGCGGCGGATTGCCGTCTCGCGGTTTCAGCGAGAGCGATTTGGTAACGATACCCCCCAACTTGTTACCATCGACCAACGATTGCGTCTCATCGCCATAGCCGAACGTACCCGATGCAACGAGGACGCGGTTCTTAAACTCCACACCCCCAATTGTGACTGATGTCTTGATCATTTCATAATTTGATCTGTTGAATGTCGAACGTGGGACCATCCTTGCATATCAACGCGTACTTCCTCTCCCCTCTGACCAACTCGACAGGACAGCCCTGGCAAATACCGAACCCACAAGCCATCGGACCTTCAAGAGAAACCTCACAAGGAATGTCATGCTCTCGTGCAAACGCAGCGACGGCAGAGAGCATCTTCGTCGGTCCACATGCGAAAAGTTTCGAGCGCTGATGTTTGAACAGCGAAAGCTTATCGATGATCAACTCTACAACGTTCCCGCGAAAGCCGTCGCTTCCGTCGTCTGTCGCGATGTGAACGTTCTGGAGATGATGTGGAACAAGATGTGCCGCCGTCCGCGCTCCGATGAACGTGAGAACCTTCTTGCCCTGCCGCTGCAGCGCTTGCGTTGTCAGCGGAAGCGGAGCGACACCAAGTCCGCCGCCCACAAGCACCGCCGTCTGGAAATCGCCATCCACCGAAAACGGAACACCCAGCGGACCGAGCACATCGAGAGTGTCTCCTTCCTGCTTCCGCTGAAGGCACGACGACCCCTTTCCGACGACAGTGAAGATGATCTGTGCTTCGTCGCCGTCGCAACGGTACACGCTGAAGGGACGACGCAGCAGCGGATCCGTTCCTTCTATCACTTTGATATTGATGAACTGTCCCCCTTGTACGCGTAACGCAATCTCCGGCGCTTGAAATGCGAGAACGAAGGTGTTGTCGGCAACTTGGTGGAGCGAACGAACGCGGCAGATGGTGTGAATCATTCGGCGTTGGGCGATTACTCTTTCTTCTTGCGGAGTTTCGGGACTTCATCGTCGAAGACGGAGTCCTTCTGCGCCTCCGGTGCATCGGGGATAACTTTGACGGGCGCTTTCTGCGGCTCCTTTTCGGTACGCGGCGCGATCGCCGTGGTATCTTGTGCCGATGGTGTGTTCTTCTTTTGCCTCTCCGCTTCGACAACGGCAAGTTTCGGTTGCACCGCTGAGCTGTAGGGCGATCGGGGGAACCGTTTCACGAGTCGCTCATAACTCGCGATTGAACTGTCGAGGTTTGGCTGAACGTTCTCGTAAATCCATCCGATCGCGTACTGTGCCTTCGCAGAGTAGGGCGAACTGGAATCGCGCTTGGCGATAGTCTGAAGCCGTCGAAGAGCACGCGTGTAATCGCCTTGTTGTATTAACCCCTCGGCCTCCCGATAGGCAAGCGCGAGCGTATCTTCCTCACGCACGGTGGCCGGCATGCCCAAAACACGGCGTGCTTCGTCGGCGAACTCCGATTCTGGAAACCGTTCCACGATAACACGCAAAAGCGAATCCGCTCGCTGCGCGGGCGCCAACGAATCTTGACGAGCAATCTGTGCGAGTGTGTACAACGCACCCGGCACATAACGGCTGGTGGGATGATCGGTTACGAGTCGCTCATACCAGTACTTCGCAGAGTCAACCACGTGCAGTGCTGTGTAGAACAAGCTAGCCAACTCTGATTTGTTGTGAGCGAGGCGTGCCAAGACCGTATCGAGTGGAGGGGGCGGAACAGTCGGCGCACGCGTGACGAGCGTATCTCCCTTGCCTGGCGTGTGAGCCGTTGAATCACGTGTCGTCGTGTCGCGCGTCGCAAGCTGTGTCGTGTCGGGAGGGAAGAGGATCACACAATGTAAACTGTCGTTCCGAAGAATTTCGTTGCGGTACGTAAAGTACATGGCAAAATACTCGCTGCGTCGCAGGAGTTCAGCCGTTATTTCTGCCGATGGGGATTCAAACTTTCCCTTGTCGTACGCGGCGCGAGCGGAATCGTAATTGCCGAAGTGCGTTTCATACAAACGTCCCAATTGGTAATATGCATTTGCCGCAACATCCGTCCGAGCGTATGCGGTATCGACGTACCGATACTGTTGCTCGGCGGAAGCATAGTCCTGCTGATCACGATACACGTTGCCGATTTCGAGACTGATCTCTCCAAAAAACTCGCGAAAGTTGTTGTTCTTTACCATCTCTTCCAACATTGCCAAGCTTTCTTCGTGCCTGCCGAGCTTCGAGAGCATCCGGGCTCGGCCGATGAGTCCCCGATACTTACTGATGAACGTCGCACCTTCATCTTCAGCCTTGGCAAATGCCTCAGCCGCCTGCTTGTACTCTTTCAATTCGATGTGCATCTCCGCAATGCGACGATAGGCGGTAGCACGATCTTCGGCTGTTGCCCCCAATCGTGCTGCAATGGTGAAATGCCGCAACGCCTCCGCGTAATTCTTGCTCTGGCGGTGCACGTGCGCAATGAGGCGAGCCGTTTCGGCAGTGATGGCATCCTCGCCGCGCGCTTGCGCTTCCTCCAACAGAGCAGCAGCGACCGCCATCGCCGTCGTCAGATCGTTATTGCGATAGTGGGTTTGCGCGAGCAGCAGCTTCGCTTCGAGCGCGAGGTCGCTTTCGGGATAGCTGGTAAGCAACTCGTTGAACTTGCGTTGCGCCGCTTGCAAGTCATTTTGGTAATAGTACGACTTGCCGATCATCAACAGCGCGTCATCCACCAACTTCGAGTCGGGATGATACTGAAGCAGCTTCGAGCACTTCTCGATCGCGGTCGAGAACTTTGCTTTCGTTTGAGGCGGAACATCAAACGGCGCCAAGTAAGGACGCTCGGTGCGTTGCACCACCGTTTGCGGCGACGACGTACCCAACACATCGGCTTCAGCCTCGTTGAAGGCTTTCTGCGCGTTATAGAAGGTGTTGAAATAAGCGCCGATGTAACTCCCTATGCTGCAGCCGGGGAGGTTGGTAAGAGCGAGTATGATGATGAGAGAGAGGAAAAACCGTCGCAAGTTCGAAAGCTCCATGACCAATCTTCACGCACCAACTTAGTCAATCTCGATCCGAAAGTCAACGAACCGCGCGTCAGGTTAAACCATCACAAGGCGCAACAGCTCTAACGTACGGAGCTTTACCAAAGACATGCAGTATCCACTACAATAGGAGAATCACGATGCAGCTTCTCGCAGTATTCGTCGCAACGTTGGCATTTGCCGCCACGGCGCTTGCTCAACCGCCCCGTGGACCCATGCCCCAGCGTGGAATGATCCCCCCACACGAAGCGATCATCGAACAGCTCAAGCTGACCGAAGCGCAGCAAGACCAGATGAAGAAACTCCGTCTGGATCTGATGAAGAAGCAAACGGCTCTGCGCTCAAAGGTGCAAACCTTGCGGTTGGAGATTCAGGAGCGCTTCCTCGCCGATAAGATCGATCGGGCGGCGATAGAGAAGAATATGAACGCCATCAGCGATGCACAGCATCAGATGAAACTGAACATGCTCGCGCATTGGTTCGATGTGAACTCCATCCTCACACCTGAGCAACAGAAAATCTGGAAGAACGCTCCGATGGCGTTCGGCCAGCAGATGCGTCATGGAATGAGAGAAGGCATGCGGCGGATGATGCAACACCGTGGCTGGATCAACCCAGACGATGACGATGAGAGCTAACCATCGTGTCCTTTACACTGCGCGGGTGGGCGTGTGCTCACCCGCGTCGTGATTCACATCGGGCGAGTGGGACGCACATCGATTTCGCTGAACATACTCCGCGCCGGTGACGTTACGGCAAACACTACCGCGGCAGCAACATCTTCCGGTTGCGTTATCGACTCTCCACGCTTGTTGAACGAAGAGAAGGAGGTATTCACCGAGCCGGGAAAGATGGTGATAACGCGGATGTTGTGTTCACGGACTTCCAGCATCAGCGAATTTGCCCATCCACGCAATGCCCATTTCGTTGCAGCGTACCCTGTACCGTTGACGAAGCTGTTCTTGCCCGCCAGCGAAGCGATGTTGACGATCGCCCCTTGCTTTCGGGCGATCATGTGTGGAAGCGACAACTTCGTCAGCACAAACACGGCACGCATGTTCAGGCGCCACATCGCGTCGAACTCCTCTACCTCCATGTCAACACACCTCTGGAAGACACCCATGCCTGCGTTGTTGACCACGATATCAATCCCTCCGTAGTGCTGCACTGCCGCATCGACCAGAGCTTGCACATCGTCATCCTTCGTCATGTCCGTCCTGCGCACGAGAGCACCGCCACCAGCCTGACGAACCGCAACGGCAACCGACTCGAGTTCGGAAGCCGTTCGTGCAGCCAGAACAACGTTGGCTCCCTCTGCTGCCAGCGCCGTCGCAATCGCCTTTCCTATCCCGCGGCCTGCTCCTGTAACGATCGCGGTCTGTCCAAGAAGGCGTTTCATGGTGAGAGCGTGTACGTCTTGATGAGGGAAAGGAACTCCTGACGTGTCTTCACGTCGTCTCGAAACACGCCGAGCATGGCGCTCGTCGTCGCAATCGAGTTTTGCTTCTCGACGCCCCGCATCATCATGCACATGTGCCGCGCTTCGATCACAACGCCCACACCCTCGGGTTGCAAATACTCGTACAACGTGTCGGCGATTTGCTGTGTCATCCGCTCCTGCACCTGTAAGCGCCGAGCATACACTTCCACGACACGCGGCATTTTACTGAGGCCAAGGATTTTTCCGTTCGGAATATAGGCGACATGCGCTTTGCCGAAGAACGGCAACAAATGATGTTCGCACATGCTAAAGAAATCAATGTCCTTCACGATCACCATCTCGCTGTATCGTTCGTTGAAGATGGCGCCATTGAGAACCTCGGCAATGTTCTTCTGGTAGCCGCCGGTCAGGAATGCATACGCATTCGCCACGCGTCGAGGCGTACGCCGCAAGCCCTCGCGCGATGGGTCTTCGCCTATCTCCTTGAGCAAGCCGGCAACCAGTGTTTCCAGTTTGGCTCTATCTGCCATGCGTCCTCCGCGTTACTCGCCTCGATATTCGACAAAGTTATTGTCCGACTCGTAGAGCCTGATCGAATACAACTTTCCGCCTTCGATCTTTGTTTGGAGCCTCTTCCAGAATGCCACCGCCATGTTCTCCGCCGTCGGGATGATACCTCTCAAGAAGTCAACATCGTGGTTGAGATGTTTGTGATCGACCAATTCGATGATCTCCTCGTTGATGATGTCGGAGAGTCTCTTCAAATCCATCACCATCCCCGTTTCTTGCGGAGGAATACCCGCCAGCGTCACTTCGATCTCGTAGTTGTGACCGTGACCGTTCGGATTATTACACTTCCCGTACAGTGCGCGGTTCTGTTCGTCCGACAGCGCGGGATTGTGCAGACGGTGAGACGCGCTGAAATGTTCCTTGCGTGTAATGTACACCATACCTTCACTCCTTATTGTTCCAATGCTTGGAGAACCTCTTCCGTATGTCCTTCGACTTTCACTTTGGGGAAGATGTGTGTGATGATTCCCTCTTCGTTGATGATAAACGTTGTGCGCTCTACGCCCATGTACGTTCGTCCGTACAGCGTTTTCTCTTTCCACACGCCGTATTTTTTCGCAAGCGTCCTTTTCTCGTCGCTCACGAGCGGAAATGACAGTCCGTATTTTTCGGCAAACTTCTCGTGCGATATCGGGCTATCAGGACTGACGCCGATGACGACAGCTCCCTTCTTCTTGATCGCCTGAAGGTTTTCCTGAAATGCGCACGCCTCTTTGGTGCAGCCGCTGGTCATGTCCTTGGGGTAAAAATACAACACCACCTTCTTCCCCCGAAAATCGGAGAGGGAAATCTCCTTTCCCCCTCCTGTCGGTAACCGAAAATCAGGCGCAACTTCACTAACCTTGATCGTTGCCATCAACTTTCCTCCGTTGAAACTGACCGTTGTGTGCTTCTCCTCGACGTTCTTACAACGTCGCTAAAACAGCTTTGATTTCTTCGTAATTCGGTTCAGCCTTCGAAACGTCGGAGATCCAAGCGTATCGAACAACGCCTTGGGCGTCGAGAACGAAGACGGCACGTTTCGATGTCGTGTAACCGGCAACGCCGCCGAGATCGACGTACAATCCGGTGTAGAGAATCGACACGTAACGAGTGAAGTCACTCAACAGCGGGAACTGCAAGTTGTATCGTTCCGCAAACGCTTTGTTGGTGAACGGTGGATCGACACTGATACCGACAACGTGCGCATTGAGTGCTTGCAGTGAGGCAACCTCGTTCTGAAACGTACACATCTCTTTCGTGCACACGCTCGTAAATGCGGCGGGATAGAAGGCGAGGACTGTTGCTCGACCCAAGAATTCGCTCAGGCGACGCGGCCTACGCTGCGTATCGATCAAAATGAACTCCGGTGCATTATCGCCGACCTGCAGTGGCATAAACCAGCATCCTCCCGTGATTGATGAACGACGAAGGTTTTTTTGAAAACGACTTCGACCTCACAACTCGGCCCGCATATGCACACCGCCCATCGTGTTTGTCCTGCGCACACCGGAAAACGTATTCTCCTCCGTGTCGACCTGCAGCCACGCCTCGAGCCAGACCTGATTGATGAACTGATACGACGCGAGAAACTGCATCGAGCGTGAGCGCACCAGCTCACCATCCAAAAAGTGTGCGTCGAGCGGATCAGAGGGGCGATGCGGTTGAAACACATCCCCACCAACATTACGAACGAGACGCCCGGCTGCGTCGTAGGTGTTTCGTCCGTGCCGCACCCATTGAACATGAGCAGAGAAACTCAAGTTCCACCACGGCACATAGTCGACGCGAACAAACCACGAGTCGGCATTGGGTCCGATGCGGGGACCAAGCAACGCATCGAGACTGGTGTACGTGTTCTCCCTCGAACGGTCATGTGCATACACGAACGGCTTGACGCGCGTGTACTCGATCGCCAGCGTCATGTCATGTACGAAAAGAGGATCGGTGAGCATCATGCCGAATTGGTATGCGTACCGATTGTACCAGCGTGGCTTGAAGAATTCTGGAAAGTGGAGGTCGTCGAACACGATGGTTGCGTTCAGTTCCAGTCCTGAGAGGAAATGTGTTTGAATGTCGAACGCCCACAGCACGTTGTCGCGCTCCTCGCGAGAGCGCTGCGCGGATTCCAAAACGACGAACGGGTTGAGGTATGCAAAATCCACCGAGCGGTGACTGTAAATTGCCATCTCCTGAAAGCCGATATCCATAAGACGTGGAAACGACAATTCGATTCGATGCGCTGCAAAGTACTTGTCGGCAACCGTCGGCTCGTAGTACGTCACACTCGTGTCGGATGGATCGGTAAAGAGCAGCGTTCGCCTTCTGCCCAGCAGCGAACCATGAAAGAAGGTGTACGTCAACGATTTGTAGGCAATGTTCGCCCGAAGGAAATCGAACGCGCGAACGTTGTTCGAAGCCACCATCTTCTGGTCGTACCCCACTCCCCAGAGAACGCGCTCCCGTCCAAACTGTACCGATACGATCCCGCCGTCGTAGCGCACCGAGCCTTCGCTGTTGTCGAAGTTTTGCGCGTCCGTCACCCCTAACGTATAGTACTGGCGGATGACAGGATCGCGATACAACAACGCGCGACTCCCCCAGAATTGCGCGTTGGTGCCGAGGAGGGTGTAGCCGATTTTCCCCAACAGCGTGCCCCGAATTCTTCCGCCAAACTGCACAAACTCCGTGTGTGTGTTGCCCAATGCCTCGCCCCCGATGCGTCGAGCGTCGATCGTCAATAATCCGTTGACGAACATCGCCACTGCCGAATCGACCATCACATACAAATATTTTTCTCGATTGCTCAACTCTTGTTCAAGCGCAGCACCGAAGGAAGGCTCGTCGGAGTCCACGACGGAAAGAAATCCCTCGGTGGTCCCATCGAGATCGAACGTGAACTCTCGCCGGTAGTCGTCCAGAAGGCTCTGCTCTGCGAGCGTGAGTCGGTCGCGTTTGTTGTGGAGCTCTCGAAGTAATGCCGCCACCTCTCCGCGTCCAAGCGGCAGCACCGCATCACGGTAGTGCTCGATCACGCCCTTGACGTCCATCCTCTTCAGGAAGGCGTAGATGGGATGTGTTGCCGGAACAGTTTCAGCTTGACCGAAGGCTAGCGTTGTCGTTACGACGACGGCAAACACACAGAAGAGATTACGAAACGAAACCCGCACACACCCTCGGCGAGTTGCTAGAAATAGATGCCATACCAAATAATACGCGGAGAAAATTGCATGGTCGGTGCAGGAACTTTGATGAAGTTCAGCGCCTCGCCCAACAGTTTCAAAAACGGGGTATCGTTCGGGATAATCTTCGTCATATCCAGATCGAACGCCAGCAGCCATGCACTGTAAGGATTCGGCGAGAAGACATCGCGCACGGCATAACCGAACGAGAGATTCAGCCACTCGGGCCAGAACGATGCAACCGCACGCGGCAAGAGGTTCTTCATCTTCATACTCATCCAAATCGTCTGTCCCTCGTAGTCGTCGAACATGATATGCTTTTGCCCTGCAAAGCCCACACCTTGCGATGTATTCAGCGCCGGTGAAGGAACATAACTGAACTTGAAATCGAAGTTGCGGAGGAACGGCGAGTGATACTGAGCAATGGGCCACGCTGCGCCCGCGACATCCGCTGCAAAGTCGACGCGATCGAAGCCCCACTTGGAGAATCCGTCTTCAATCTCCACGTACGTCTGGAACAGCAACGAGCCGGCCGAGCCCCAGTACAGCGCTGTCTCCTCCGAAAGGCCTGCCCAACGATATGCGTTGCGCACGATGAACGCCACGACCGTGCCGCCATAAAAATGACCGAGCTTATCGACGCTGCGGCCGTACTTCAGATCCTCTTGAAAATGAAACGGACTTCGATTGTTCTTCCACCAGCCGTTTTGTTGATAAATATGGATGCCGACCATCGAGGCAGCAACGAATCCACTGACAAGCGCGAAGCGTACGGGATGAATCTCTGTCGTGTTGTTGTTGTGTTCGGACGGGAGTTGCTCGGTGCGCGGCTCCGTCCTGCCGGCAGTAAAAGTCGAATCTGCCGCCGGTTCAAACAACAAGCATGCGTTCAACAACAACGCCGCAAGCATAACTCTACCTCTCGTTACAATTGCATGCGCGATCGGAAATACTCGATCGTCTTCAGCAGTCCTTCCTTTCGGTTGACACGCGCACTCCAATCGAGGATCGTCCGGGCACGCGTCGTGTCGGGTTGACGCACTTTGGGATCGTCTTCCGGCAATTGTTTGAAGATGATCTTGCTCTTGCTCCCAACGAGCGCGATCACCTCTTGAGCAAGGTGCAACATCGAAATCTCGTCGTGATTGCCGATGTTTACAGGATAGACTTCATTGGAAAGCATGAGGCGATAGATGCCCTCGATCAGATCATCCACATAACACACGCTGCGTGTTTGACTGCCGTCGCCGAACACCGTAACGTCTTCGTTGCGGAGTGCCTGTGAGATGAACGCAGGGATCGCTCGCCCATCCTCGATACGCATGCGTGGCCCGTAGGTATTGAAGATGCGGACAATGCGCGTATCCACACCATGGTAACGATGATACGCCATGGTCATTGCCTCTGCAAAGCGTTTTGCCTCATCGTACACGCCGCGCAACCCAACGGGATTGACATTCCCCCAATACGACTCCGGTTGAGGATGGACGAGCGGATCGCCGTACACCTCCGAAGTCGAAGCAAGAAGGAAGGTTGCCCGTTTCGCTTTCGCCAAACCAAGCGCCTTGTGCGTCCCGAGAGAACCGACCTTGAGCGTCTGGATCGGCAATTTGAGATAATCGATCGGGCTGGCAGGCGAAGCAAAATGCAGGACGTAATCCACCTGACCATCGATATAGATGTACTCAGTCACGTCGTGCTTCACGAAGCGGAAATCGTCACGACCGAACAGGTGCGCGATGTTTCGCGTGTCCCCCGTAATCAAGTTGTCGATCGCGGTGACGCGATATCCCTCGGCGAGCAGACGGTCGCACAGGTGCGACCCGAGAAAACCGGCTCCGCCGGTCACGACACAATGTTTTTGTTGCGATGAATTCACAGGGAATCGTCGAGTCGGAAAGTCTGAGTGTTACACGCGTCCAATGCCGTAATAGGTAAATCCCTTCTCGCGAATCCGTACGGGGTCGTAGATATTCCGCCCATCGAAAATCACTGGCTGTTTCATCAATGACTTCATCCGATCGAAATCGGGGCGGCGAAACTCGTTCCACTCCGTTACGATCATGAGCGCATCGGCGCCTTCGAGCGCCTCGTAGTTGTTTTCGAAAAAATCCGCTTGCCCCCCGAAGAGCTTTTGCATCTCGCGATTTGCCGCAGGATCATGCAAACGGAGCTTTGCTCCATCACGAAGCAACGCTTCAATGATTTTGATCGAGGGAGCTTCGCGAATGTCGTCTGTGTTCGGTTTAAAGGAAAGTCCCCACAGCGTAAACGTTAAGCCCGCAAGCCGATTGTTGAAGTGCTGCCGTAACTTCCTGACGATCAGCTCTTTCTGTCGTTTGTTGACATTCTCGACAGCGGAGAGAATCTCGAAGGTGTAGCCGTGGTCGGCAGCGCTCTTGAGCAACGCGGCAACATCCTTCGGGAAGCACGAACCTCCGTAACCGACACCCGCAAAGAGAAATTGTGGACCCACGCGTGGATCGGTCCCCATTCCCTTCCGTACCAAGTCGATGTCGGCGCCAACCAACTCGCAGATGTTGGCAATCTCGTTCATGAACGACACCTTCGTTGCAAGGAAGGAGTTTGCAGCATACTTCGTCAGCTCAGAGCTGCGCTCGTCCATAACGATCAGTGGATTGCCCGTCCGCACGAACGGCGCGTACAAGTCCTGCATCACGGCAAGCGCCCGCCGACTCCGACTCCCGATGACGATCCGGTCGGGCTTCATGAAGTCGTTCACCGCAGCGCCTTCTTTGAGGAATTCGGGATTCGACACAACGTCGAACTCGTGGTTGGTTCCCTTTGCGATAATCTCTCGTACCTTATCGGCTGTACCGACAGGCACGGTGCTTTTATTGACGATGATTTTGTATCCGTTCATCACTCGTGCAATCTGGTCGGCGACCGCCAGCACGTGCTGCAAATCGGCCGAGCTGTCTTCGGACCGCGGTGTCGGAAGTGCGAGGAAGATGATTTCCGATTTCTGTACGGCGGACGTGAGATCCGACGTGAAGGTAAGTCGCTTTTCCTGAAGATTCTTCTTCAAAAGATCGGTCAGACCCGGTTCGAAGATGGGACTCTCTCCCCTGCGTAGCATGTCGAGTTTGCGTTCATCGACATCGACACAAATCACGTCGTTGCCTGTTTCAGCGAAGCACGTTCCTACGACCAGACCGACGTAACCGGTCCCAATAACGCTGAGTTTCAAGAAATGCTCCTAATAGTCAGAGTTGATCGTGAAGTCTGGTAAAAATTATACTTAAAATCGGGATGAGATTCAAAGAAGTGAAGGCGAGAGGTGAAGGCTGGAGAGAAGACTCATGCGACAAGCTCTCGTCAATACGCGCCCCTCCGGAAGAGCACAACGGGGATGGTTCGCGCGAGGATTTCGATATCGAAGAGGAGCGATTGATGTTCGATGTAGTACAAATCCAGCATCACCATCTCGCGGAAACCGCGGTGGCTTCGCCCTAACACTTGCCACAAGCCGGTCATGCCCGGCTTTGCATTGGCGCGCGCTCGAAAATATCCGCCGATGTCGTCAGCTTCCGTCACGCGAGCGTAGTCACCGACAGGCAATGGGCGCGGACCAACCAGACTCATCTCCCCTTTCAGCACATTGATGAGCTGCGGCAACTCGTCGATGCTGTAGCGACGCAAAACTCTTCCCACACGTGTTACACGCGGGTCATCCTTTATTTTGAACAATGCACCGTTCGATTCGTTTTGGGGGAAGAGCGATTCTTTCCTCTCGTCTGCTTCATGATGCATACTCCGGAACTTGTACATCCAGAATGGGGTATCACGATCGGAAAGTGCGCGCAACTGTTTGAAGAAAACCGGACCATGCGATTCAAGTCTCGTGGCAATCGCCACGATCAAAAAGATCGGCAAGCACAGCACAAGAAGAAGCGCGGACACCACGACATCGAACAAGCGCTTCGCAAGACGGTTCACCCCGTCGATTCGTCGGCGTTGCGGCGAGTAGAGCGGTAGTCCGGCGAGATCGAAAATCTGTACTTGACGAAACAACGAGTCCGTCTCGGGGGAGACAACACGCATACGCACGAAGTGCTTTCGACATAATGCTTCCAGCTCATCGTACGAACCATTGAGGTCGGGTGAGATCAGCACCAGGTAGTCCACGTTCAGGGAATGGATTTCCCGCTCGATCTCTTTCACCTCCACATGCAACTTCCCGTTGGTGTTACCGCGAACGGGCGTCTTCAGGATGCTCACCGGTTCGTATCCCAAATCCGGGTATGCTCGCAGACGAGTTAAGAGTTGCTCGATGTTTTTGCCCGGTCCAATCAATAATGTATTCCAAAGTCCATACCCGCGCCGACGCAGCCAGCGAAACAACTGCCGCACCAGCAACCATGTGACAAAATAGATTTGGGGGAAGACAACAAACAGCGCAATGAGAAATTCACGGGAGTAGAAGAGGTTCCCGTACAGCGAAAGCGTCGAGAGAATGATTGCCGTGCTGTAGAAGTATGCCTTCGTCGCCGCAAGAAGGTGCTGCTTCAGCGGGATGTATGAGACCGTTCGATAGATACACAACGACGTGAAGGAAGCAAGGAACACGACGAGAAGAAAAAGATAGAACTTGCCGTGCGAGGCGAACACCTCCGCGTGCGACACGCCGGGATGGTGCAGCCGAGCTGCCGTGAAAAACGAAACAGTGAGAATAGTGATATCTGTGCCGATTGCAATCAGCGCAGCACACGTGCGCCAATTGCGACGGACGATCGAGCTCAAGATTGGTATTCCCTTGCGATGCTGGATGTGTTCCCCTTGTGTGCCTACGTCCGCCTCAACGCATGGCGGCAGTTCTAACTTAGAAAGAGTGGTCATGATTTTTAAACGTGTTCGACAGAAAGATGGGACAGGATCGTGCCAAAGGATATCGCAAGCGGCACTCATCTACGTTGACGGGAGTCACCGATGTTGGGAAATGCATATCAAACCTGAGGCGATGTGGCTGACACTTTATAGCGGTCTTCGATCAATAAAGTGAAGCATCCATGGGAGGCGAAGGGATCAACGATGTCGCTTCAGCGAGGTTCGCATCCCATAAGTAACCAAATACCATAAAAATTTTGCATTGGTGATGGTGTAGCGCTTCCAGAGCCGGCGAGGCTCGATCATAAGGCGCCAGAACCACTCCAATCCCATGTTCATCATCCAGCGAGGAGCTTGCTTCACTCTGCCCGTAAGAAAATCGAACGCAGCGCCGACTCCGTGCATCACCGAAACGTCGAGTTTGTCCCGGTGCTCATACATCCACATATCCTGCTTCGGCGATCCCAATCCTACCCACAGGATGTCCGGCTTTGCTGCGTTGATCATTCGACAAATCTGCGCGTCCTCTTCCGGCGTCAATGGTCTAAATGGAGGAGAATAGGTTCCAACGATGTTGATACCGGGGAACCGTGCTTCGAGCACACGCTTCAACTGTTCCGGCACACCTGGTGCGCCGCCGTAGAGGAAACAACGCCATCCAAGTTTCGCCGCTTCGGCGCAGAGCAAGAGCATCAAGTCGGGACCATACACGCGCTCCCGTATTGCATGCCCTTTCAGTCTCAAGAGCCACACTACAGGCATGCCGTCCGGGAGGGAGAGGGTGGCGTTCAGCGTTGCTTTCCTGTAGTGCCCATCTTCAAGAGCAGACACCAACGAATTCACATTAGCTTGTAAAACATACCTCGCTGGGCGCGCATGTTCGAAAACCCACTTAGCCACATGCGTGGCTGCAGATGAGTAATTCATGACGTGGACGCCAGTCCCGAGAACATACTCGGACAAACTGGCGATCGTCTCTAGCCTTGATGAATCCACTATAGGGTTATCTTTCGAAGAAGATGCTCAAGAATTAGCCTTGCCCCTGTGTTCAAAAACGCGGTTGTAGTAACCGAGCAGCGTCCGTTCAAACTCCGCTTAGCATTACAGAACGAACCGCGATCTCCAGAAGCTGAAAGACTTTCGCTAAACTGCCGCTTGCCATATATGCCTCCAATGTTTTTCTACTTGCTCCAGCAGGGCTTTCTCCGCCTCAGAGACCTGATCCTCACCGCCGGGCTCGGTGTATCTATTATGAACGAGCAGCACTTTCATCCTTTTAAACCGTAATGATGCTTTTCGGCATTCTCAGAAAGCGCTCAAACACGATGACTGCATCCGGGAACAACTCCTTGACCTCTTTGGCTTTAAGCAGGCGAACTTCATTAAAGATTGCTTCTGTATTATTCCGCAGATCACTTGTAAGGATATTACGTATCGTAAATGGCAGTAGTATTTTTGCCACAGCTCTGGGCAACCAGTGGATACAAGGAGCTATCAAATGTGGTTCAATTGCGAAATAGTAGTTAGGTGTTTGCACATAATAGCTTCTGCCAACACGTCGTACTTCTTGCGCAAACTTTACTTGGTCTTCTCACCCTCCCACATGTTCTATCACAGAGTTGGAGAAAACTACATCAAAGTTTTTGTCAGGAAATGGCATCGCACGAGCATCACCCACGATCCATTCTACATTGTCCGGGAAGTTGTTTGGCGGCGAAGTAACATTAAGGATTGTCAAGCGCAGTTGGACATCTATGAGCGTCCAATTGAACAAAGTCCCTCCAACATCCAAGACTCTAGGTATATTAGTTGTTATCCCGAAGATAGACACGAACTCCTTCATTCTCTTTCGGCGAAACCGCCTCTGGAAAAAGGAGTAAATTCTGTGAATGTCCATCAGGCTATCTCTCTTTCATTATAGTCTAACCCCGCTCTCATAAACGGCAGCTTACCGCCGGGTTGTTGGTAGCGGGTGTGGGCAAGTAGAACGCGCATGGCCTCCCGCACGCGGCGATACACCTCCCGATTCCACAGAGTCACCTCCGCCTGCCGCCAGGGGGCAAAGGCTTCCAAGTCGCGGTTGCGGAAGCTGAGGTCCACAACCTCGTGCCCTCGCTCCCGGGGGAGGGCCGCTTCTGCGGCGAACCCCCTGTCCTCACCGCCGGGTTGTTGGTAATACGTGTGAACTGTTAGCACGCGCATATGCTTGGCTCAAGGGAGAAAGGCCGTATCCGATCAAAAGATAAAACGGAATTGCTCCAAACGGTGTCTCAAAAAAGTTACCAACTAGCGCAGAACACAAAAGACTAACCCACAACGCTGGACCAAAGTGGTTTTTTGACGACATGGACGCCCAATAAACGGCATAGCCAAGACTAAACTGGAACGTAAAGAAAAAGATAACCCCCAGCCAACCACTATATCCAAGTGCGTAGAAGAAAACATTGTGAGGCGTACGAATTCCCTCAGAAATAAAAGGCAAAAGGCTGTATAGCGGGTAGCCATATCCGAGTCCTAATAACGCCGAGATCACATCACGGTGCACCTCGTCCCATATGCTGAGCCACCAAGGCACGCGCCAATCCATGATCGTACCAGCCAAGCTATAGGCTTCCTCACCGATCAGCGTCGCCGCCGCATCGGGATTAAGCGGTGCGAGACCCCTTGCAACCACACCCCGAACGGATATCTCTCCTCCTCTGGTTTCGGGTGCAGGAATACGGAGATCAAGGGCGTACATCGCGGCGAAAAGCAATACGGCAGTAGCCCCCAGGAGTGCAACACGCGAAGGGTCTCTGCGCAAAACCATCCAGACAAAAAGCCCTGCCCCCAAGGCGAGCCACTCGCCCCGCACTTGAACGCCCAAAAGCACGAAAAAGTTGAGCACCAGCAGTGGCCAAACCCGAACTGGTCGGGACTCCAGACTCAAAAGGCCTAACAAGGCCAAAGCCGAACCGCCTGGCTGGCCGAAAAGGGTAATATCAGGGGCCCAGGGCAAGGTCACGTCAAGTCTGTTCAGTAAGAGAACGTATAGAGTGCCATAGATGCCGTTCGCCCAAGCCAACCACCTAACCACATTACGTAGGAGTGCCGGCCGGGCCTGGCCCACCCAGAGACCCAGAAAGAGGTAGAGAGGGTAAACATTAAATACAAAGTTCTGAAGAACTATTATCAGCTCATGTCCCAGTAGTAGTACACCTCGCATCGCTTGAAGGATCCCGTAAGAGAAAAACAATGCGGAAGCCCACGCTAACACCAAGAGAGCCCTGGGGCCGTAACCCAGTAGCCAGGTGAACCAGGTCCTTAACACCCGGTTGCCTCGGATGATAACAAAGGCTCCGAGTATCAGCTCACCGATGAACACCTTGAGCGAGGGAACGCCGAGGTACGCGAAGGTGCGCCCCATGAGGGCATACCCCAATACCAATAAGACCCATACCCTAGCCCAAAAGGCCTGACCCATATAGCCGCCTCCAAGCCTCGGGGAAACGCTCCACTCCGTACTGCGCCACGGTCTCCCGCGCTCGGACACCCATGCGTACTCGCTCCGTGAAGGGAAGCGCCAGGAAGCGCCGAAGCCCGATCAGGATCCCCTCCACCGATCGCTCCACCACCAAGCCTGTCTCGCCGTCCCGCATAAATTCCTCTACCCCGTAAAGGGGCGTCACGATAAGGGGAAGCCCCGCGGCGGCCGCTTCCAAGGTCACCAAGGGAAACACTTCATATACGGAGGGAAAAACAAAGCCATCCGCCCCCCACAGAAAATGGCGCACGTCACGCTGCATGCCAAAGAAGACCACCTGATCCTCCAAGCCCATCTCCCGGGCTCGTGCCTGCCAGAGGACCACCAGGTCGGCCTCGCCACCCACCACCCAAAGCTTGGCTGTCTTCTCTCCTAGCTGCTTCAGGGCCTCTAAGACTAGGGGCAACCCCTTGCGTTCAAAGTGCCCTAAGGCCACGAAGAGCAGGACTACGTCTTCCGGATCCACCCCCCGCTCGCGCCGGAAGATTTCCCGGTCGAACCCGGGAGGGGGCGCCATACGCGCCAGGTCCACGGGGTTGGGTATGACCGTGATCTTCCCCCTTGTGACGGGGTAGATCTCCTCCAGCTCCCGCTTCAGCCCCTGCGATGGCACCACGATCCGGCGGACCTTCCGAAAAACCCAGGGCTCCACTAGGGCGTGGAGCCAGTGGTCCAACCAGCGCAGCCATCCCCTCAGCCCTTTCGCCCCAGCCGCCTTCCAGTGGCGGCGGAGATAGGCGCGGTGGCAGAATTGCGCATAAGACACATCCCCAAAGCTTAGGTTGCTCTCCACCATCTGTACCAGGTCAAACCGCACCCCCGTGCGCAGGCGGTAGAGGAAATAGACCACGGGCGCCACCAGGTGGTAGGCCACGAAGAGCAAAGCCAGGGGCCGCGTGGGCACCGGCACACGCACGAAGCGGACCCTGTCCGGGCAGGGGTTTTCAAACTCCACTGCGAAGACCGTGAATTCGTGCTCCCCACAGAGCCCCTGAATCATCCGAAGGTGGCAGGAGCCGATGGGGTTAGTTGGGATGACTTTGTAGTCGAAAATAGCTATCCTAATCTTCACATCACCCTTGCGATTTTGGGTTTGGCAAACCGATTACATTGATCCTGTCCTCAAAAGAGAGCTGGCACGCCAATTCCTCCTCATCCACCCCACGAAGGCTTCGGCCATCCCACACGCAAAACTTGTACCCGTACATCTTTAAGATAGAGAACGCCTCCCGCGGATCGGCGCCCGCATCCTTATATCTCTTCGGCGAGACTTCAAAGATCAGCATGGGACTCCATCGACGCAGTGTCTGTACTCCTCCGCGCAGTACCTTCGTTTCCCATCCTTCCACATCTATCTTTATCAAGTCCAATCGAGGAAGATCACAGCATAACGCGTCAAGCGTTGTCGTCTCAACCTCCACAGCGCTACTGCTCATTCTGCTTCTGGATAGGCTGCTTGATCCAAATGGGTCAAGCTCATGAATCCAAAGAGCTTTCCTCTCAGCAACGTCACTTAGGGCTTTTTCGAACACCAAAACGTTTCTTGCGAGATTAAGTTGAATATTCCTCTTCAAGTACACCGCTGCCACGGGATTTGGCTCGACTGCGAGCACCCTACCGTCATTTCCAACAAGTTGACTAGCTACTAGACTATAGAGCCCAAAGTTTGCCCCGATGTCCAGGAATATCATACCTGGGGAAAGGATTTTCGATAAAAGTCCTAGCTCCACTTCATAATCATCTCTCAGAACAAATAACTCTGTTACCACACCGGTTCCTACAAGGAAGCACATATGGATCCTAAAATTAGGAAACCAACAAGTTACTTCTTTTCGGCCAAGCACATGAAATGAAGCCCATCCTATGGCTCTAATGATTCTAGCAATTTTTTGGATATGACTTGGAGCTAATCCGCATATTGTCGGGTGGCCCAAGTAGCGATTAATTCTAGCCATCCTCATTGAAGTGCCCCCCATAAAACCTCCTTGCACATAGAAAACAGCCGTCCTTCCCGCAGATCCCAGCGCTCGCTTTGAGTAAACTCCCACGCCTTCCACGCCATCAGAGTCCTGAGCTCCTGTGAGGTAGCTGGGCGTTCAAAACCATTCGCAAATCCATCCCCAATTGGGTTGTTAGCTGTAGCCTTATAGTCAAAAATCGCGATGCGCATCACGCGAAAGCTCCTCGTAAATGCCCAGCATCCGTTCGGCGCCCCGGTCCCAGCGCTCTTGCTGGGCGAAGCGCCAAGCCGCAAGGGCCATCCTATTCCTCGCCTCTCGGTCCAAAGCCATCCGCTCAATGGCCCGGGCAAAACCTTCTAGCGTAGCCTCCGGAGTGATCACGGGAACCTTAATCCCGGCCTCGTTTGGAACGAAAGTCCCCACACCTTGGTGGTCCGGTACGATGACCGGAAGCCCGAAGGCCATAGCCTCGAGGACGACGCTTCCGGAAGAGTCACGGAGGCTTGTGAAGATAAAGGCGTCTGCTTGCCGAAAAAGCTCTTGCATCTGGCCCAACGGAACGCGACCTAAAAAGCGGACTCGATCTCCTAACCCGAGACGGTGGGCCTCCGCCTGCCAGTCATCCCGCCGAGGACCCTCCCCTGCTACCCAAAGCTCCACGGGGACTTGAACCCTGGTCAAAGCCCGCAAAGCCAGGGGAAGAGCCTTACGCGGCTCGAAGCGGCCGGCCCAAAGGAGTCTAAAAGGGGAACCCGCTTCCCTTTTCGGATCAGGCGGCTCGGATAAGCCGAACCCTTTTGGAATCCCACAGTCCAGGAAGGGGAGGACGCTACGGGCCCCGGCCTTGCGGAGGAGAGCTTCCGTATCCCGGTTGGTGCTCAGGATAAGCGGAATGGAGGCCACCCTTCGGCGCCACCCGGGCAAAAAGGGCAAGGCCTTAACCCGGAACGTCCGTACCGCCTCCCCCAGCCAGGCACGGCCAAAGAGCCTTCGAAAAGCCCATGGAGCCACCTGTCCTACCCCTACCAGGCCCCAGACGGCAGCTAAGCCTTGGGGAACACGGGGCGGTGCGCTGACAGTATTCCAGCTTACGTGGTGAACCACCACAGAATCCTTCGTTCTACTTTCCAGCATTGACTCACGAATTGCGTTGTACACCTCACGCAACCACAAGAGATAGTGCAGCCGTATTCCCCGCTCCCCCTTCTCCGGGCGCCAAGGGTCGAAGCCGCGAAGGGTTACCCACCGTATCTTCAATCTTGGGTTGGGGTTTTCCGCTAAGTGCTCCTCCACCTCCCTACGGTATTCGGGGAAGGCAAACACCTCCACCGATACGTGCTGTGAAAGCTCCCAGGCCCAGTTCCAGGTGTTTCCCGGCTCGGAGCCTCGGCGGGGAGAGATGGCATGACCAACCAAGATGACTCGTAAACCCATAGGCATGGACTAGCCTCCCAGAAGCCTAGCTCGCCCCCAAGCCCTCACGCCGATAAGCCTCCATGAGCTGCACCACGATCGCCCGCCAGCCGTACCGCTCCTCCACCAAAGTCCGGGCCCGGCGACCCATCCGGTCCAGTTCCCAGGACGAAGCCCCCCAAAGGCGCGCAAGACCTTCGGAAAGCTCAGGCACCCGGGGCTCCACCACCACCCCGGCACCAAAGGCGCCGATCTCTCCATTGGGATCGGCCGCCCGGGAGACCAGCACCGTCTTGCCCATAGCCAGGGCTTCGAGGACGCTGAAGGAAAATCCCTCCCACCTCCAGGGGTGCACGAACGCGTCCGCCCCGGCCAGGTAGGCCCACTTCTCCTCCCCAAACGCCGGGCCCGCGAAGACCACCTGTTCCTCCACCCCAAGGCGCCGGACCTGCTCCCGAAGGCGGGCCAGGTTCCCCCGCAAGGCCGTGCGCAGCTCGATGAAAAGGCCGATGTGCACGGAGTGGAAGTGCACCAGGTCCGGCCCCCACCCCAAGACCTCCTCCAGGAGCCGCCCCGGCACCACGGGCCAGAGGCGCCCCAGCTTACCGGATGGGGGCGGGAAGGTCCGCACCTCGGCTCCAGGCACGGGGAGGGGCTCCTTGGCGGTCAGGGAGAACACCGCCACCTCCGCCCCGAGGGCGGCCTGGCGGGAGGACAGGTAATAGACGGTCTTATCCACCCCGTTGGCGCTATCAGGGTTGCATCTACCGAGAATGAGATGTGCTACGCGCATCCTTCCTCCCCTCACGAAACCCCAGCACCGCAAACAGCAGCGCGGAAACAACGTTCACTCCGGTCATTGCCAAAATAGCCCCCTCGAAGCCTGCAAGATAGACCAAACCCACGCCCACCAACACACTGGCCAATGCCGCGATCGCATAGACGAGGGCAACCTGATCGGGGCGCTCAACCGCCCGCAGTACGGCCTCGAATGTGTTGGTAACAGCAGCTGTGATTGCAATAAAGCCCAGCCATGCAAGCCCGGAGCTTCCGTATTTCTCGCCATACAGCCATCCCATGAGGGACCTGCCAGCAAAAAGCAGGAAAAGCCAATAGGCGAGGGCTGGAACAAGCAGGACCCAAAGGGCCCTCAAAGCCGTCGAAAATAGCCTCCCCAGGGCCTTAGCCCGCACGAAGGCAGGCACAAACAGGCCGGCAAGGGCACCATTGAAGTGAAGCACCGGCATGACCACATTCAGCAGGGCTTTCAAAGCCGCTGCCGCCTCCAACCCGTGAAAAGCCGGCAAGAGCACAAAGTAGATATTCCCGGGCACCCAGGAAAGCCCTCCGGCCACAAGCGCCCACCGTCCATAGCTCCAGTGTAACGCCCGCACCTCAGCCGAGGCCACAGGAGCGGTTTCCTCTACCCGCGCCCGCACAGACCGTTGGATGAGATACCCCGACGCCTGCCCGGCCAGCCCCATGGCCAAAAGGGCGCTGCCCTCATTCAACCAGCCCCACCGCAACAGACCCCACGATGCCCCCAGGAAAAGGACCAGGTAAAATGCCCCTCCGTAGGCCGCCAGATGGGGCTCGAGGAGAACGTACGCCGAGCGACGCATGAGCCACAGGTAGAGGTTTAGAGGCGCTGCAACGGCCAAACCAAGGAAGCTCACGCCCAGAGACCAGGAACCGGAAGCGATGAACCCGCTCCCCACCGCTACAAACGCTACAAAGCAAAGAAGGGAAAACCTCCAGTGGCCGGAGAGGAGCAGCCTCTGGTAGGCTACAAATTGCTCTTGGAACCGCCCGGAGCCGTAAACCAGCATCGGTTCAGTCCACAGCGCGGTGTGGAGGGTACCCACTAGGAGAAAGACGGCATAAGCCGCGGAGAAGGCCCCGTAGGCGGCGGGCTCGAGCCACCGGGCCAAAAGCACCCCCACCAGGAAGTTGGTCCCGGCAAACAGGCCCTGGTCGAGGACGGCCAGACCGCCCTTCTTGGCCCAGTGGATCAGCCGCTCCGGCGAGGAGTTCTCTACCATGGCGGCCTCACCGCCGGAGGCTTGTTCCGAAACGCTGTTCCGGTACACCGAGCCGGAACCGTAAGCATTTGGAGGCATCCCATGGCCGACCGGGCGCAGATGGAGCGCGAGATCGAGGAAGCCCGTCCCCATCCCTGTACCATTTAAAGCTCCTCTACCTCCTTAAGCGCCTGTTGGTAGAGCCGATCATCGATCCAAAACCCGGAGTCTTCGCGCAACCGATCTAACTCCTCTTCGCCTTCATCAAGATCTTGCCGAAGGATCTTGACTAAGTCCTGATTTTGAGGCATTTGAACCTCAACCCACTCAATGTCTCTGGCCTTTTTGACCTCCAACGTTCCCGGCCTGCCTTCTCCTTTGATCACCACTTCTTGCCAAACAGCGGGCGGTATGACGATTTTTCCGTGAAACTCTCGGAGCAGTTCCAAATGCCCGACCGAGGCCAAGTTGATCAGCGTGGCAACTTTAGCAACTGCTCCGGGCATAGTCTAAATCCTCAGCGAGGTCTTCGTCCGTGTAGTGCCGGGCGATCGGCTTGCCCGCCTTAGCGATAACCACTTCCTCCCCAGCCAGCACCCGGGTCAGGAGCCGCGAGAGCTGCGTCTTGGCCTCGTGGACGTTTACTTGCACCATGCCGATCACTGCCCTATAATAAGCTAAGTCAAGGACTAAGTCAAATCTTAGAGCTTCCCAATGGAGCCCTCTGCCGGCGGCTATTTGACGTTCTCCTCGAGACTCGGATGGATTCGCTCGGCCTTTTTGCACAGCTCCTCCGCTCGGCGATCTCCCGGTCCAGTTCTTCCCGGTGGTCCCAGTAGCAGGCCCGGGCGGCATAGATCTGGGCCAGGGTGAGATAGGGGTGCTGTAGGTGGAGCTCCCCCGGGCTCCAGCCGTAGGCCAGCTTCTCCACCACCAGCTCCGCCACCTTCAGCATCGTTCCCTCGATAAGAGGATCGCCCTGAGGATCCCGGACGATGTGCGGGTACTCCGTGCTCATGGCCATCTTGATTCCTTCCTCCTCCCGCCCTTTCGGCGGCGAACAACAAGCTTTATACCGAGCCTCCCCTAGGAGAACACCGCTGCCTATCGCCCCTCGCTTTTTGCTTGTCTTCCGTTACTTGTCACCCATCGCCGTTCTGTAGATCCCCATCAGCATCTCGTAGTTCCGCTCCGCCGTATATTTCCGCTCATATTCCCGCCGCGCCTCGCGGCCCATCTCCACCATCGACTCAGGGTGTTGCCACGCCCACTCCACCTTGGACGCGAGGTCCTCGGCATTGCCGGGCTCAAAGAGGAGCCCCGTCCGCCCATCTTCCATGAGCTCGGCCATAGCCCCGAGCCTCGAGGCGATCACCGGCAGCCCGCAGGCAAAGGCTTCGGCCATCGTCACGGGGAAACCCTCATACCACTCCGAAGGAAAAACCAGCGTCCGTGCCTCCTGCATCAGGCGGAACACCTCCTCGCGGGATTTCCGTCCTAGGAACTCGACGCCCGGGTCCCCCTCCCGCACCCCAAACTCTTCTATCTCTCCCCGTAGCGGCCCGTCGCCTACGACCTTGAGCGGGATGCCCTCGAGCCGCTTCCAGGCCCGAAGCAGAGTCCGAAGCCCCTTCTCCGCAGAGAGCCGTCCCACGAAGAGGGCGTAATCGCCCCGATGCTCCCCGGGCCCCAGATCGCGGTGGACGAAGTTGGGCTTGACCACGATCCTGTCCGCCGGCAGCCCCCCTTCGATGAACTTGTGCCGGGCAAAGTCAGTCAGGGCGATGTAGCGGTCAACCCTGTCCGTCCACGTCCCTTTCAAGCGGTGGAAGGTCAGCATTCCGGCCACGACTGCCGTTTGCGGCCGCGAGGCCCGCCAGCATCCGTGCGCCACCCCGGGCCAGGGCACAGCCTTCCCGACGCAGTCCTCGCAGACCTGTCCATTTCGCAAGAGGGTCGCAGCCGGGCACAGGAGGCGGTAGTTGTGGAGGGTCTGCACCACCGGCACCCCGACCTCTTTGCAGGCGTAGGAGGCCGCAGGTGAGACCATGATGAAGGTGTTGTGGAAGTGGGCCACCTCGGGTTTGGCCTCTTCGATGAGCGCCCGCAGCCTCCTCTGGCTCTCCCGCGACCAGACCGCATTCCCCGCCGCCCTGAGCGGGTTCATCCCGTTGAGCCGGGCGTTGTCCTCCACGAAGGGGATGACCTCGTGCCCCATGCGCTCCAGCAGTGCCTTCTCCGCCTCGAAGACCGCATCCTCACCGCCGGGTTGGGTGTATTTATTGTGAACGATCAGCACTTTCATCCTTGTAAACCGCAATGATGCTGTTCGGGATTTCCAAGAAGCGCTCAAATACGATGACTGCCTCCGGGAACAACTCCTTGACCTCTTTGGGCTGAAGCATTACACCATCGATCGAACCTAGCGCTACTGGGTGAAGATGGATCGCGCCATCAAGGTGTACAAGTCGAAGCATTACACCTCTTACGAACAAATAGGAGTTCTTTAACAAATTCTCTGTCCAGCCGCCTTCCTATCGTAAGCAGCAGGGATGGATAAGCCAAAACGTTTACAAGTTTCTGTAAACCGTTCCTAAGGAAGTTCCTCATGTCGTTTGAGAGGATTCGCGTTCTATTGTCTTCTCCGTCAGATTGAGCTTCTGGGAAAAAGCCCTCACTGACGCTGCATACTGAGCACGCCAGAGGAAGTAACCTGAAAGTGCAGAAGCTGTTAGCGCAAACATCATCCCCGCATTCGTCGCCAGCTTCGGTCTTTCCTTCTTCACCGGCACGCGGGCAGGATCGAGGACGTTCACGATGGTGATGTTTTTGATCTCATCGAGTTTCGCTAGTTCATATTGTTTCTTCAATTCCACGAACACGGTGGATTGTACTTGCACGTCGCGCAGGAGGCGTTCTTGTTGCATCAACAGTTCCGGCGAATCTACAACACGCCGGTTGCGTTCACGAAATTCCTTGAGTCGGTCTTCGGCTCGGCGGAGTTCTTGTTCCACTTCTTTCAAGCGCAGTTCGATCCACTTCACTTGCTCGGAGGCGTTGGTGGTGCGCTTCGAGCGTATGAAGCTATCCAACTGGCCGATCACGCTATTGAGGACTGATGCGGCAAGTTCCGGCTCCGGCATCTCCAACGAAAGATTCACCACGCTCGTTTTGTTCTCGAACGATGCGCTCAACAAGTCCCTCAGCCGCTGCAATGTCTTCGCCATCGCTTCGTTCGGCGGGTACTCGGTGTACTCGAAGTATTCGATGAGGTTCACCGAGTCCGCGAAGGCTTTGGTTTTGTATTTCTTGAGAACGACGTTGCGCAGAATGGTTTCGCTGTTGACGATCGTCGGGTAGAGTCTCGCAATTTCGCTTCCCGGCACGTTCACTCCCGCAAGCGAGGCAATGTCGGCAAACTGTCCGAGCGCGGAGAGTTTGTCTTTCTGCGTTTCGGGAAGAAGCGTGGCGGTGGATTTGTAATAGACCGGCAGCAGGAAGTTGATGCCGAGCGTTATCAGCCCCGCGGCAAATGAAAGAATCAGTATCCGCTTCCGGTTTGCCCAGATGGGGACGAGGATCTCCTGAAGGGTCGGACCCTCTTTTTCTGATGTCAGCTCGTTGTCCATGGTCATAAGGTCTTAAAGCAAACCGCTGGGTTCTGCCATGAGTTCAAGGTATTGCTCTATCGTTGGGAGCATTTCTAACTTGTCGAGGACGGGGTTGTTATCGACCTGGCCGTAGAGATGAAGCAGAACTTTTCTAAAACGCGCGAGGTCCGCCATCCTCGACGCGAGGTTGGAATCAATCAGTCCGTTCCCTTCCAGAACTCTATAGCATGTCGCATAAGATTCGGGGACAGCATTGAACTTCTTTGCGCTCAGGTGTTGACAAATGCCGATTGCCGCTTCGACAGCGATGATGAACTGGTATTTGATATTCCCTAATTTCTCCTCCGATGCCAGTACCTCGGCTCTTGGAGCATTCCGATTGGACGAAAGTTGTGCCGTTGCTTTCCGACACTCGCCGATGAGCGTAATGATTTCTTCCTTATTGACAGGCGACATATCAGTTCAACATGTCAACGATGGCCTGACGGCGCTTCGGTTGAATGTCGAAATAACGGTTCCATGCGTTTATGAGCCAATCGACACGAAAGTCCTCATCTCGATCAACCAGCACGGTCCCCTTCGAGATTGAATAAATCAAATGGTCGGGCGCAGTATTCATCAGAATAACATCGACCGGATATCCCATCTTCAACCCCAGTTCGCCTGCCAAGCGCACCGCGTACTCGAAGCTGTCGGGCACAGCAACAGCCTCATGCACGTACACGTCAACATCCAAGTCACGAAACTTCTCCTCTTCGACAAACGATCCAAAGAGATATGCAAAGAGGATTTCCGGACGTTGCGCCAACGTTTCCTTCAAGGTAAGCAGTATTTCTTCTCGTGATCGTTTCATACGTGATCGTCCGACTGCTGGGTTTCGCCACCCGCTTTCTCGCAAAGCCAGACAATTTCCTCTGAACGTTTCTGCATGCCCCGCCCTTCTTCTCTGAGTTTCGACCACTCGTCACGCGCATAGACAAGCACATCTGCAGGCACAGGCAAACACGTAGCGTCGAAGTGTATCGAACGTCGCTCACAACTCATTTCGCTCTGGTCTATAATGACAATGATATCGACATCGCTGCCCACGCCCCAATTCCCTCGCGCGTACAAACCGAAGTAACCGATGCGCAAAACTTCAGGATGCTGGCGGGCAATCTCTTCAGTCCACGCGCGCACGGCTTGCTCAACCGTCGGTGCGTCGGGCCATTTCAGCACGGACGAATTCAATGATCTCACCGGCATATCCTATCGCCTCTTCACTTTGTAGTGAGCCGTAGTGTTCGAACGGCGCCCCCTCAGGATGCCCGTTCGGCTAGGAAGCAGGCATATAGTAGGAATCAAGGACATGCACCTTCTCAGCAAGCCCCGAAGGAACCTCCACGCTCTCAGGCAAATCCGCTAAGAGTCTTGTGACGACATGTCCCCACGCTTCCTGCCCCAAAGAAAGGTGTAAGGCTTTCACCGCTTTCTCTGCCGCCTGTTGCGCCGCAAAGCACGCCCACTCATGCCGATGGGATTGCATCGAATCCTAGGCTTGTTCTAAGTCGCGAACCGCCTGACGTAGCCGGTCATGACTGCGGTTTGGCATACGTTCTCGTTCTGTAGAAATCCCAGCTTAGTGGGTGCAGTTGCAGCCAATGTTGCACACAGGGTTGTGTCTGGTTTCGCCGTCGGCTCAATGTCGAACCGGCTCGATTCAATGGTGGAACGGGCATCCGTGGTCCTACGAACGTCGATCGTTATTTTGTAATTTGGACCGTCGCTACCGTAATCGCTGCAAGGCTTGCGAGAATGGTCGCAAGGTCTCGCAGTAACGGCAAGGTCTTGTCTTCTTTCTCGATCCGCTTTGGAACGGTCACAGAGCTTCCCGGTGGCAACTCCGGATCGGCAACGAAAAACCACCCGGCTTCCCACTTTTTGCCGTTAGGCAAGAACGCAACGACTCTGTCCTCGTCCGCATCTTCCTTGAAACCACCGGCTTGGCGAATGTAGTAATCAACGCTCTCTCCTTTTTTGAACAGAATTGCCGACGGAGAAAACACTTCTCCTGAAACATAAACCACATCGTCGTGGAAGGCGACATGAATGGAATCGCCTTCGGACAACACGATGTTATCGCGTGCGTAGGGAGTCCTCAATGCATCCGCGAAGTCCACCGGAATCTTCCCGGTGTTATTGGCTTTACGGAAAAACTTCGATGCTTCCAGATACGCACCGGGCCGAATCCCGCCTGCACGCTTCAACAACTCCGACAGTCGCTCGCCCTCGTACTGAATCGCGTACACACCCGGGCTCATCACATAACCAGTGATGGTGACAAGCTTGTTGGGAGTAAATCGAGGATCGGTTGGTATGAAAATGAAGTCAAAGTCCTCGAGTGCAAACGCTTGACCATCCACCGCATGCCAATACTCGTCGGTGGCGTTGATCGTGTACACAGTGCTGTATGTACCAAGCTCATTTGTGTCGATGCGCGAGATCGTCCAGCCCTGTTTGGAAGCGGACTCGAGCAAGCCTCCCGCTAGAACAACGAGATCGGCAACGGTCATCTTCTCGCTACGGGGGTAGGTGCCGGGACTGCGTACTGCGCCGCCGATCGTCACCGAATGTTGCGGGAAGAAACGACTCTCTTCATACACCACAATGCTGTCTTCGTTTTGCAAGAGCATATTGTGCTCAGCATCTCCCTCCAACGCACGGCGAGGATTGAACCCCATGATCTCACGTCGTAGGTTCGGGAGTAAGCGGAAGAGTGTGCCACGTTCAGCAAATGTACTTCGTGCAAGGCTATCAGCTTCGAGAATCAGATCGCGTATCCGCATGTTCGGCTTCAACTCGAACACTCCCGGCTTCTTGACATTTCCCGAGATGCTCACACGATTCTGAACGAGGTCCGAAATCCTGAAGAGTGTAACCACATCTCCATCTTCGAGCGGCTGTTTGCTCGAACGAAGCTCTTCGAGAGATCCGAAACGCAAATCGATATCCACAACATCCTTGGTGTACTTCGAGCGCTCTCGGAACGGCACGACCCGCTCGATGTGAATCCGATTGATGTAGGTATCGAAACGTAACCCGCCTGCCAGAGCAAGCAGGTCGCTCAGCGACTCGTTCTCCTTCAACTCATAAATTGCGGGACGGATGACAGCCCCGATCAACGCGACACGTCGCCCTGCAGGACTGACGAAAACGATATCACCATCTTGCAAACGTACATCTTTGGAATTGTCGCCACGAAGGATGTAGTCGTACACATCGATTGGTGGCAAGCTGGTTCCCTTGCGCATCACGCGCACGTGCCGGAGCGTTCCGTTGACGGTCGGACCGCCGGCAACATACAGCGCGTGAAACGCCGTCGCAAAAGATGAGATAGCGTACCCACCCGGGTTCACCACTTCGCCAAGCACAAAAACCTGGAGTGTTCGCAGCTTGCCAAGCGAAACGTCAAGGAACGTATTCGGCTGGCCGCTGCGACTATCGAGGCCCGAGTAGATCGCCGCCATGCGTTGGAGAAGGCGTTTCTTGAACTCTTCGATTGTGCTTCCGCTTGCGCTCACCGGTCCCACGTCCGGAATGATGACGTTCCCTTCACGATTGATCTGAAGCTGATAGTTCAGCTTCGTCTCACCCCACACCGTCACCACGATCTCGTCGCCGGGTCCAAGCATGTACGATGGTGGACTTGCAAGATTCAACACAGGCTCGAACGTGGAAGCCGGAAGCTGAAAGAGCGAGTAGCCGAACGGTTGTAGCGGATCGACTCCCTTTCTGCCGGAAAGTCCGGGGATCACGAGCACGGTTGGAGTACGGCTGGAGTCGCGAGCACTTTGCGGTGCCTGAGTCGCCCTCAACACCTGTGTACCCGTGGAACTTTGCATCGATTCCCCTGCACTTTCCATCGGCAGAGCCAAAAACTCGTCGAGGGAGATGTTCAACTCCTTTGCTCGCCGAAGAGCCTCTTCGCGAGTGATGCCTAATTCTTTGAGCTTGCGATCGACTTCCTCAGGGGACATGGTCTTGACTTTTGCTTCCAGCTGTTGTCGCCATTGTGCGCGCGTTTGTGCGCCCACTGTCGGGACTGAAACCGCAAGTGATACGAGAAGAATCCCCTTGACGAACCTCTTGAGGTGTGTGTAGTTTCGGTACAAGAGAGTATTCTAGAGAATGTGGTACTGCGTTGTTCCCCAAAAGCTGCCTCATTATGCGAAAAAAAGGGAGGAGAAACAAGAAGAGGGATAGGTGAACATGCGCTGCGTCAACTTCTGCTCGAACCAATTTTTTGTCTCACTCCGATCGTCGATCGAACTGGTTGCACGGAGATCGCTCCTGTGAGCGCACGAAGCATCAACACATCAGACGCAAACGTTCCGAGCAGGACAGCATGAGGAAGGAGAAACATCTCGAACAACAAGTCATCCCTGCGAGTGCTCGATCGTATTTCCCACAGCTCTACTCTCACTGTTCCTGCACATCACAACTCGGTGATCATCCGCCCCAAAGACTAAACGGGCTACCCGACAAAATGACTAAACGACTGAAGAGACTCCTTGGCGGAGAGGGAGAGATTCGAACTCTCGGTGGCGCTTTGAAACGCCACGGCGGTTTAGCAAACCGCTGGTTTAGGCCACTCACCCACCTCTCCGAAGCACTGAACGGTAAGAAATGCTGGCTAAAGTTAGGAATTTATCATGAGCGATGCAAGATGCATCATCGCACCAGGTCTGTCGTCAGGCGGAATCGGAGTAATGCGCCTCGTTCGGCATCCAACACATAGAGCACCCGCTCGAAAAACGCTAACCCTGTTGGCTTCAGCATCGAGCCAGCAGTTTTGTATCGACCGAACGATTCTGCCTTGAATGTCCCTCGGCTGTTGAACTTGAAGACGCTATCCAGTGCGGCATCAGCGATGAACACGTCGCGTCGTGTACGGTCGATGGCAACTGCCTCAGGGCGAACGTAACGCGCGCGAATGAAATCGATGCCGCGATCTTGTGTCCGCGCCGGATCGAAACGCGGCAACCACCCTTCGAACTCCGGCGTACTTTGGTACACCATCCACAGTGCGCCGAACGTCACCTGCTCGATGGCTTGCGCCAGCACGAAGTCGCGTGAGCCTTGAAACGCAACGATTGCCGTTGGCCGAAAGATATCCGTGATGCCGCTGCCGCCGCCGCGTGTCGTAAGCGAAGCAACAGGTGAAAGAAAGCGGTCGTTGCGATCGAATTCCAACACCCGCGCATCAGGATCGACGAAGCTCGAATTGTCCGGTCCATCTCGCACGACGAGATAGCGGTTGTCGCCAAAAACCGTGATGCCCGGGAAGCGTCGTGCAGGCTTGGCGAGCTCTCGCCAAACTGTATCGACTCTTGCCCGTTCAAGATGATGCTCTGCCGGCACAAGATGGATACGAAAAACGGCACCCACACTATCGCCATTTGGTGCGATGATCATGCCGCCAACCAGCAGATCGAGCCGGCTGTCCTGCGCAAGCGAAATGGGACGCAGCATGCGCTTCGTGCTCAGGATCTGACCAGCCCTGTTCATCATCACGACACGGCCGCTGCCGTCGCCATAGGTGTCCGCGACGTACAGCAATTGATCGTTGCCGACCAGAACGTCCTGCGGCTGTGTGAATCCTGTAAACGGTGGGGTGATCTCGACGTACGCCGTGTCGAAGACGGTGTCCGGCAACGGCTGCAGAAGCGGCGCCTTCTCCTGACATCCGAGCACAAGAGCCAGAACTGCACTCAGCACGATACTATGGCGAAAATCCTTCATACGTCAGTATGTGAAAGCAAGAGAGAAACGGTGAACCGATCCTAAATCATTGAATCGGGCGAACGCGTAATCGGCACTCACGCGGCTGACCGCGGACACGTCCACCGCGAAGCCTGCACCCAGAGTGAAATCTTCCGGCGACGTCTCATCACGCCCGAAGAGTTTCTGCCCAATCGTGCGTTTCAATCCGCCGCGAAGGTAGAACGTGTTGCGAAATGCATACTCTACCCCCAACCGAAAATGTTCGGAATTGTCATTGGGATGGTTCAACTGAAACGATGTGGTGAGCCGCGAGTTGTCATCCTCGATCATTTCCATCGCGATGCCGAGCTTGAAGATCGTTGGCAACGAGAACGATTGAAAATCGTTGATCGTCCCCCCGTTCGCAAGCGTCACCGTGCCTTTGGGTTTCACATCCGCTCCAAAGTTCGAGATCGTTACGGCAAAGCGTGTCGAGCCGAGGCCCGTCCAATACAACGTACCGAGGTCGATCATCACCGAGCGCATCTTCAACACGTCCAAGGTTTCCTCGACATAGCGAAGCGTTGCACCGAAGCTGAACTGTTCGGTCATCTTGTTGGCGTACGAAACGCCCAGCGCAAGATCACCGAACGTGAAGAACCTTCCTGTGCCGAAGGGCTGCGTTTCGGTCGTGATCTCCATATCCTTCATGTGCAACGAGGTGACTGCAACACCGAGCGCATGATTGTCGCTCACTTTGTACGTCACCCCAAAGAACTCATGGCTGATATCCACGATGTACGACGTGTGCGAAGCGATCACCTGATTCTCCGTCATCTCGACAAGCCCGGCAGGATTCCAGAACAACGCAGAGGCATCGTTGACGACGGCAACAAACGATTCGCCCATTGCAACGCCGCGCGCACCAACACCGATCTTGAGAAACTGGAATGCTGAGATACCCGCGCGTTGACCGCCTAAGTTGGGAACGAGTTGCGCAACACCGAGATGCGCCATTGCCAGCACAAGCGCTATGACGGCAAGAGTTCGTTTCATCAGAATCTCAACGCTAAGCTGAGACGGACAGTCCGTGGCTCCTTGTAGCGAGCTGGATCGTATGGATACGGCGACACATTCCCCGCAAGTTGTGGGTAAAGCGGATCGTTGAAGTACGATGGCGTCGGGTCGCCGTACTCGTATGCTCGACCGGTCACGGGATTGATGATCTGCGAGTTCTTGATGTTCAAGAGATTCTGTATCTCGATGGCTGCGATCAGTTTTCCGAATCCG
Organism: Ignavibacteria bacterium; assembly: GCA_040290295.1. Classification (GTDB taxonomy): domain Bacteria; phylum Bacteroidota; class Ignavibacteria; order UBA10030; family UBA6906; genus CAADGV01. The sequence continues at coordinate 20,081 of PSMW01000004.1, read as the reverse complement.
AGATCGAAATACTTTTCGAAATTGAGATCGACGATGAACCAATCGTCGCCGAGCCCTTCGTTGATGCGATTGATGTCGCTGACGTATTCGGGCCGGCCCGTCACCGAATTGTATCCGACGAAACGCTGCGGTGTGTAGCGCTTGCCCGACTGATAGAAGAACCGAACGAACAAGTTGTAATCGTCGAGAATGCCTGGCGCCAAGTCGAAGAGCGGCTCACCCTTTGGCACGCTGAAGTTTAGGCTTGCTGACAGTTGGACTGGCCTGTCCCAAATGAGGAAGCGTTCCTTGATGTTTTCCGGTTCACCTTCCTGTAGGCGAACCGTGTTCTCGCTCGGCGAAGAGCTTTTACCTGTTGCGATCGAGTACGAAGCGGAGAGCGATCCACGGAACCAATTGCCGATGCGTTTTTTGTATTCGACTTCGACCCCTTTGACGCGCGCGTAGTCCGAATTCAAGTTTGTCGTATAGAATTGTGAGCCGCTCAAGCCCGATGTCCGGCGAACGGTCTTCTCGGTGATGTAATCGAAAATGTCTTTGTAGTATGCAGTCACCGTCAGCACGTCGTTCCCGGAAAGCTGATTGCGGACACCCAGCTCGTACGCAACGGTCGTCTCCGGATTGAGATCGGGATTTCCCACGGCGGCGGTATTCGAACGCACGCTTGTTCGATTCAGTTTGGAATACACATATTGCGGTCGCGGGAATTTCGAGAAATGACCGTACGAAAAGAAAAGCGTTTGATTGTCGGTCATAGGGTGGGAGATGCCCAGGCGCGGACTGAGGCGCGCTTTTACCCTTCTGCCGAAGAGGCTGAACGTATTGTCCAAGTACTGCTTTCGCAAGCCCGGCGAAACAATAAGCCTCGACGATGTATCCTTCGCAATCTCGTCCACGTATTTGCCGGGCAGCCAGTAATCCAGTCGTACGCCGAAATTCAAAATCATGCCTTTCAGCGTGATATTGTCCTGCGCGTACAACGCACCTAAAGCGGGACTCACACTATAGATGTCGTTATCGAAGCCTTGCGGTTTGATCCACGGACGAAAGATATCCACCATCTGAAGTTCTTGGAAGCGCATCTCGACGCCCGTCTTGAACTTGTTCCGCTCGCTGAAGTAATGCGTGAGGTCGAACTTGATCGTATATTCAGCCGCGAACTGATCGCGAAACGTGCTCGGCGCGCCCAAGTCGTAGAAGCCGTCACCGGGAATAACCCCGACCGTATCGGTTTGCTGGTTGTAGTAGCGGATGGGATACGTGACAATATCTTGCGGCTCGATGTACTGATCGAACCTCTTGCCGTTGGCATCACCACGGATTCGTGCGGTGAATGCGCTCATGCGAATCTCGTAGAATGTCTCCTTACTCAGCGTGTGCGTCCACGAGAACGAGTGCTGGATGTTCCGTTGCGTGAAGGTGTTGGCGCTGTCGGGGATGAACTGGAACAAGTACTGATACCCCGGATTCGGTTCCACACGCTCGAGCGTCGCTTGAATCGTTTGTGTGTTTTGATTGATGGAAAGGGATTGACTGAACGTGTACGAAAGCTTGACCGTGCCGACGGGCTTGTAGGTAAGCTTGGCAACCATTGAGTAATCATTGTTGCGTCGGGGCGAGAAGCTCCTGCCCCCTCCCGACGGAAAGATCGACGAGTACAATCCGTTGGGAGCTTGCACAACATAACCTGCTGGCCTGCCTTGCGCATCGGTCACCTCCACCCACCGCGTGTACTCGTCGCTGCGACGAGCGAAGATGGTACCGAAGAAGCTCATCGTGCCGGGCACATCGATCCCCAACGAGGGAAGAAGAAGGGATGTAATCGGCTCGGGTCCGCTCAAGCTCATATCGAGATGATCGGTGTTCCAATTGCCGCGTGAGTTCGTGTTGAACCCAAAATGATCGAGCTTGTAGGCAATGGAACCGGTGTACCGATCGGAGCCTTCTCGCGTCGTGATGTTCACAATGCCTGACGTTGCTTGTCCGTATTCGGCATTGTATCCGCCGGTGATGACCTCCACATCTTGAATCGACAAAGGACTGACTTGCAATCCGAAACCTGTACCGGCAAGCGGATCTTGAATCGAAATGCCATCCAAGAGCACCGCAGCTTCGTGCGTGCGTCCGCCGCGAATATGAATCTCATTGTCGGTGAAGACGACACCGGGTTGCAAGGCGACGATGTTTTCGACTTTCGTCAGCGCGGCGGCTTGAATGTCCTGCTGCCCAACGGAACGCCGACTCGCAGTCTCTTCGATATCGAACAGCGGCTTCTCGCCCACCACCACCACTTCTTTGTCGATCGCCAGCACCGTCTCTTCCATCTTCGCCGTGAAGCGCGTCGTCTGCCCTGCCTCCACTTTCATGTTCGTGAATTGCACCACTTTGTATCCCAGCAAGGAAACTTCGATCGTGTACACGCCGGGATTGACGTTCTCGATCTTTACGACACCATCGATATTCGACGATCCACCGTAGTACGTACCCTTCAAGATAACGTTTGCACCGGGCAACCCTTCGTTGGTTTTCGCGTCGAGGACGGTTCCTTCCACTCTTCCCTTCCCACTTTGCGTTTGTGCGCTCAGCTCTGCAGCGATCAACAGCAGCAACAACACTCCATATGTGCAACGTGAAAGCATCAGAACTTCCTCCTATCGACACGACGAGAGGGACTGAACTGCTGCGTGAACATTTTGGTGAAGAGCGGGCCGAGTCCTCGATTGCCGCCGTCGGTATTGTTCAGCAAATGAAGCGGCAGACCGAAAAACACCACACTCCGTTGCCCATCGACGATCGCCACTTTCGGTCGAAGCGTGTCGCCGGTTCCATCGCGATCGATGGCTTTGTAGCGATTGCGCGGGTCGGGCTGCAAGCGGTAAATCACACGAGCATCGCGCCTGCGGTACATATCGCGCATGAAGATGGAATGAATCGTCGATGAGGTTCCGTTGAAGGCAAGCTGAGGATAGATATTCGTCGCGACACTACTGTCGGGATGAAGCTGAAAGCCACCGGGGATGCGTGTATCGCCCGGAACCGGTGGCGGTACAGGCGGGCGCGTCGGTCCCAAATTCACGCTGCTCACACTATCGATCGGCGCAAAGTCCCTCAGCACAGCGGTCGCGTTAAAAAACGAAAAGTCGGCCGAAAACACCAACGAGAGCAAAAGCTTGCCGCCGTTCTGCAAATACAAGAACGGTACCCTTTGCAAAACCGCAAGCGTCGGGGCCTCGTCGGTGTAGAGAAAGACGAAATCGTAGAGCAAGAACGTCTGAATCAATGTGGGGTCAACGAAGGGCGGCACCATGCGGCTCAATCTTCCGGCTTGCTTGTCCACCACCGTTATGCCCAACGCGATGTTGAGTGTATCGATAACGGAAAATTGGGAATCGGGAATTTGATGCAATGCCGAAAGGTACGTCGAGAGCGCTGCCGGCGCGTCGTTGCGCGTATAGTCGCCGATCAACAGCAATCGCCCGCGTGGACGTTTCACTGTCCATGTGGATTGTGTCGCTGAAGGAATGCGAATGACAGGACTGAATTCGCCTGCAACATCTTGTGCTTGCACGAAGATGATGTTGGTCGTATCCAATCGGAGGTTGGGGAGTTGTCCAACAAACTGGCGCCCGAGAAATGGGCCGGAATACACGTCGGCTGTCACCGGCGTGCCGGGAATGTCGGGAGCAGCATCGCTGCGCGTTCGCGGCACCACCAACGTGACGATTGTGTCACGCAGCCGAAGCGTAAGCCAATGGGCTGCATTGCTCGTGTCGTTGAGTGCAATCCGATAACTTGCCAGCGTGTTGTCGCCGTCCGCGTCTGAACCTTTGAAACCAATGGAGACAACAGTGTAGGTATAATCAGGCAATCGAAGCGCCGAAGTCGGATCATTCGGATTTGCCGAGAAGGCAATAGTCGGCGGCGTGTTGCGAACGGGAAGGATCAGCATCGCGCCGACCGGGTCCATCGCCGAAGAAAGCGACGGCAGAGCTTCGTCTCCCCCATCGAACACACCATTGTCGTTCTTGTCATGGTATGGAGTGGGAGAAAGCCGGATGGGACTGCGTTCAGGTAATCCCGCGAATGTGTTGTCCACAGCGCGCACGAAGACGGTGTAGTAGCGGAACAGCGTATCATGAGGGAATTGAATGAGCGTATCGTTCTTCGTCACCCACGTGTAGCGAACAGTATCGGGCGAAAGCCGTGCAGCGGCGCGGAACTTCACAAACCCAAACAAATACCCGCGGAGAACGCCGTCCGGGTCTTCTCCCCACCAATGCAGTCGTTGGCGACTCACGCCCGTTCCAACTGTCGAGTCGGGATACAGCCAAACGAACGACCTCGGCTGCTGATTGGCGCGCGGCTTGTCGGCGATCCGCTCGTTGCAACTTATCAACACAGCGGCCACGACAATGAGGGCACTATGGACAACGCTTAAGCGCACATGCGGTCCGTAACTGAACGTGCATGCTCAAGCTGACGAAGGCGATCGATCGTGCGCATCTCCTGGTCTGCATACGAGCCGTTGTTATCTCACGAGTACCATTTTCCGCGTCCGCACGAACTGATCCGCTTGCATCCGGTAGAAATACACGCCGGAGGGCAGATGCGACGCGTCGAAGCGCACGGTGTAGGTGCCCGCTTCCTGCATCCCGTTGACGAGAGTCTCGACGCGCTGTCCCAACACGTTGTACACTTCGACGCTCACGAACGCGTATTTGGGCAGACTAAACTGTATGGTCGTTGTCGGATTGAAGGGATTCGGATAGTTTTGCTTCAACTCGTAGCTCTGGGGAACCGCGTTGTCGTGCACCAACTCGGAGACAGAGGTGATAGGCCCAAAGTCGGCATCGGTGCGCGGAACAACTTTGTACAGATTGCCGGAGAAGAACACCACACCACGTAAGAAACCGATGCGCTGTCCCTGTCGAATCAAAACCTTTTCCGGCGTCAAATCTTGTGTCGTCGTCGTATATCGATGCTTCCCATCGCGTCGAATAATGACGCGCCCCGAACCATCGTCCACCGCGAACTCATAGATCTCTTGGAATGTCGGAAATGTGTCGGTAACTGTCACGTTGTTGAATTGCACGAGCATGCCCTCATACTGCTCCGCGCTCGGTGTTCCGTTCCCAACTCCCGCGCCGAACGTGTTGGTCGGCAACACGATAGGCGACGGCAGCGGATTGTTCGATGAATGAACGGTAGGAATTCCCGGAGCTTGCAGGCGTGTTACCTCGAAGTTCTCCGTAACGGTACCTTGAATGCTAATGCTGTCGCCGTTGCGAAGCGCGAGCAGTTGGGGCGAAAGCGAATCGGCGTGTACCCAAATACCCGAATACGGCTGATTCGTGCTTTGCAGATACCACACGTTGGTACCCCGAAAACGCGTCGGCGGCAGGACGAGACTCGCCGTATCGGCGGTGACGATGCCCGAGAGATTTACCGACGCGCCGATATACGGACTGCGCCCGTTCGTGTACGGCGTGTACTGAATATCGCGAATCGTCACAGGTCGATTGAGTACAGTATAGAAGAAGAAGCCGCGAAGCGTGTCCGTTTGACTGCCATCCGTTGCGGAGCTTGCCAATAACACCCTGTTGCCGAGCGAATCGGTGACGCTGATGTAGTAGCGCACGAATGCATCAGCAGGTTGTTGGGGGATTGTACCGCGGTATGTCGTATCCGTTGCATTGAATATCATGGGCACGGGCGTGAAGGCGGCGTTATTGACACTATAGCGGAGTTGGACGGATTCAATGCCGACGCTTCCTCGCGTGACGCGACAACTCACCACCGGTGCTGAGTCCGGAGGCACGATCACGGGATTCCGACGATGCGTGCCCACGACAGGCAATGTGACGGTACCAAGCACAATGTCGCCCGGCAACAACGGAGCGATACGATAGCCACGCGGCGCTTCCTGCCCGCTGTTGGTAAGAACGTATCCGCGCAATGTATCGATGCGAGTCCCGATGGGCGGTAGTGTGTAGGTGGAATTTGGATCCCGATGGGCGCGCAGCGTAAACCACTTCGACGCATCCATGCTCGCCATCTGATTACCAAATTGATCGGTCATGTTGAAGGTGCCGTTCGTTTGATTCACATACGAAACAACGGTTACGTTCGTCAACATCACCCGCATGAACTCCATCGGCTCGCCTGTAGAAAATTGGATTCCATTGGGCCCGGTACTCGGGAACACGCCTTTGTAAAAATCCGGGATGGTCTTCTGAACGAAAGGAGGAACGGGAGCCGTACCAAGTATCGTAAGGGGGAAAGTGGGGATCGGAACAATCTGCGTTGCGCTGACCGGGTCATTCGACGGGAATTCGTCGATATACCCCGTAAGTTCGATGTAGTCTCCCACTTCGACGTTGGTTATTCCCCACTGGATGTAAATGGTCGTATCCGGAGACCCTGTGGTCAAGTTTGGCCGTACGAAGAGCCCTCCCCACTGCTGAGTACTGCCCGTATCGGCTATGAGAAGATTGAAACCGTTGGCGGTGAAGTTGATCACTTTCGCAGGCACGACGCACACACCTCGAACCCGTACGGTATCACGATAATAGGGTGATCGTTGCAGAGTCCATCGTGAAGGTTGCGTCCGTTGTAATGTGTCGAGCAAGCGCAGGGAATCCAACGGTACTACTTGCACCTCTCGAATCGTGCGGAGTGGATACTGGGCTTGCAGCAGTGTTGGAACCATCAGCAAAGCCACGACAACTCCTATAGACCGTTTCATGATCTCTCTCCCGAAGTGATGATTATTTGATGATCAAAAATTTTCCCGTCTTGATTTCGCCCGAGTCGGAATTCCGCACGGTAAAGAGATACAAACCCGAGGCAATTGCCTGATCGAACCTCGTGATCAGATCCCACGCGTGCTCGCCCCCGGAGAATTGCGCGGGCGTTTGTCCTCCACCGAACGTTCGAAACCACTCGATGTCGGTACCGTCGTAGGTTGCCGCGTCGTGATGCAACCTCGCGACAACGTCGCCCGCCAGCGTGTAGATGGTGATCTCGCAGCGAGCCGGCAGATTGTAGAAATAAATTTTTCGCGTACGTTCGGTGCCGCCATCCCAATACGCTCGTGCATAATACGGATTGGGATAGACGCCCACGTTCGCGCCTGCGGCAGCGGCGGTATCCGTCCCCGGAATGACGCGCACCAGCACGGCTTTGCTTTCCAAGGACGGAAGGGCGGTTGCCGAATCACCTGTATTGTAGGCAGCGACCCCGTACACATATTGCCAACCGTTGAGATGCGGAATCCTCTCGCCGTCGGGCGGGAAGCGATACCAGTAATCTACCGTGTCGCCCGGGAAGCGCTTCGGCTGCGATAGGAGGATGCGCGTGAACCCCGTGTTGTAACCGATCGTGTTGCCGGGCTTATCGAATTCACCTACAAGAGCAAGACTGAGCAAAAGATTTTTGGGATCGGTAAAGTCTGCACCCGGATTCGACCGATAGATGCGATAGCCTTCGAAATCCTGCTGACGGGTGATAGGATTGACAGACAATTCCGAAGTGGATTTATCCCAGTAGATCTCAACGTTCTGATTCTCCACCACTGCTTTCACCTTCGGCGGGCGTGGTGGCTGAGGAAGTATGAAGTGATCGAGTCTGCCATTGCCGTTGATGTCCTCTCCGGGATCGAGCCTGTTGTTGCCGTTAATGTCCTCTCCATCGTAGGCTTGTTGCGCAAAGCCTGCGTTGGTGTAAAGTGTTTTGCGCTGTTCGCGCGTGTCGAGGTTGGCTGGGTCGGGACCGAACTTTCGTGCACACACAACAGCATAGACGACTTTCAGAGAATCCCCCGGGAGGAGTGTCCGGAACGGACCCGTGGAGAGGAGTGTGGTCATGTTTTGGGGTTGCATTGTCCGCAACGGCGGGATCTTGTCGGGGGGCATGGAAGCAGACAGCCGATCGAACCTACTTCGTTCGCCTTGAATACTTCCAAAGTCCAGACGAGGCGACCAATACGCAATGTCGCCGCTCGCCGTCGTGACGAACGTCCATGCGTTATAGTACGTCTTCAATCTCAGGTCGCCCAGCGAATCGATCCCAAGAGGGAACGGCGTAGCACCCAAGAGTTTGATTCCGACATAACTTCCGGCAGCGGGCGGCGTAGGAATACCGCTATAATCGAACGTGTATTTCATGCGGAGTGAGTCGGCATAACCGTTCGCCGAGCGTTCGAAGTAGCCTGCCGTTCCGGGTCTCACGTTGTTCGTGTTGCGCACCACGGAATTGTCCCATAACCCGACATAGACCGAATCGAGCGTATCGACGCCGGTGTTGTAGATCGTGTAATGGATGAGCACAAAGGAATGGGCGAAAGGAAAGTTCCACGCGTACGACTCTTGCCGCACCGTGATGCCCAGAGGCACGGGCCGGTCAATCGGATCGCTCGTGTCGCGTGGCGTCGTATCGGTGTACCAGCAGACAAAGTCCTGATGGCTGACGGCAGATGTATCGAAATAGCGCGACTCGGAGAGCGACGAACGCTGGATCACCGTTGTACCAGGTAGCGAAACGAACTCGAAACCTTTGCCGGTGACCGTCGAGACGATGTTCGATGAGCCGGTGCTTACGGCACGCACACCATCGCGCAACGGATTGGCTGAACGAATCTCCGCGCCGACCCACAGCCCCGCTTGATAAATATGCTCGATACGCGACCCGATCGGATATTCGCATGAAGGTTGCCCCTCGCTCCAATACGCGTTGCGTGTTCCCAGCGTTCCGAAGTTCGTCACCGTGAGTCCGATTTGCCCTACGGTTGTGTAGTTACGGTCGGAATCCTCGGCAAGCTTTCGCAAACCGCTGGAGCGCTCGTCCCCCGCTGTTGCCAGAAGAAACCCGAATGACCACGCAGAGAGGATGGGAAGTATCAGTCTGTAGCGAAGACGCATCTGCCGCAGGGAATGTTTGGTAACTCGAGTGAAAACTTCTGAACGAATATATTCCTAATCGTCTGGAAAGTCAAGGAATGAGCGGAACCTGCACACGCGCTGCGCTGAGCGACGCGTCGAAGACGCGATTATTGTTGTGCATCCTTTCGGATCACCAACTCCTGCCCCGCGTAGATCTTGTTGGTGTGCTGGAGCGAGTTCCACTTGCGGAGTTCAGGCTCGGCAACATTGTGTGCGCTCGCAATCCGTGAGATCGTATCCCCCTTCCGCACTACGTAGATGATCTCTCGCTTGCCCTTCTCTGCTTGTTTCGTCGATACTGTTGTGGCAACCTTCACGAGCTGATAGATGGCCAACCGCATACCGGGCCGAATGAGTGTCGAGGACAAATTATTCCATCGTTGAATTTGTCGGATGGAGACACCGTGTTCTGCTGCGATCTTTTCGAGCGTGTCGCCACTCTTGACAACGTACGTTGTGCCGTTGTCGCCTTTGAGTTCTTCAGGCGTTGCCGTGTAGCGTTGCTTGATCAGCGCCATCTTCTGATCGAAACTCATCTCCTCGATGCGACGATATTTATCTGCATCCTTTTTGTCCACCCAAATGGTCAACGTCCGCCCGGCAATGATCTTGCGGCCATACGGTAGATTGTTCCACGTCCGAATATCCGTGGCGCGCACGTCGAACCACTCTGCGATATAGCCGATCGTATCACCAGGTTTGATGGTGTAGAGAATGCGGGTTTGGTCATCCCGTGCTTCCGTAAACGACGCCTTGACCACTCGAGGCCGCGAAGCTTGGTGCACCGGCGAACGCAAGGGAGGCTCCGCGAGAGCGAACGATGATCCAGATGCTGTCGCCTTTGCAATAGGTATGATGAGGCGCCTGCCGCGACGCAGCGTACTCTTCGTGCTGATGTTGTTGGCAGCAGCAAGCACTTCGGGGGCAACCCCGTAGAAGCGAGCGAGCTTTGGAACGGAATCGCCACGCTTGACGACGTGTGCCAGCACGAAGCCCTTCCTGCTTTCGGGGAGCGCCGCATAACGAGCATAGAACGCCTCCTTGTCCGTTCCTCGTGGGACGCGCAGTTGATACCCACCCGACATCGGCGGCGTACATCGCTGGATCAGCGCCGGGTTCAAGTCGCGCAAGGTCTCCACATCCGTTCCCGCGCATTCAGCCAAGACCTCCAAATCCACACACTCCTCGATCGTCACGTAGTCGTAGTCGAGCGAGTCTGCAGGTTGTACGTCGAAGCCATGCTCGCGCGGATTCATTGCAATCAGCGCGGCAGCGATGTAGGAAGGAACATAGCTTCGGGTTTCTCGCGGGAGGTACCGTCGCAATTGCCAGAAATCCGATGATCCGCTGCGACGCATCGCCCGGTACACTCTTCCCGCTCCGGAGTTGTATGCCGCCATAACCAAGTACCAGTCCTCGAAGTCCTCGTACAGGTCGCGCAGATGCCGGGCTGCAGCCCGCGTGGCTTTCTCGAAGTCGCGTCGCTCATCGTACCAGAAGTTGCCGCGCAAGCCATACAGCGCTCCTGTTCCTTTCATGAACTGCCAAATACCGACTGCACGCGCCCAAGACCGTGCAAACGGATTCAAGCCACTCTCCACCATCGCGAGATAAACCAACTCTTCCGGAACTCCTTCTTCTTTCAGAATACGTCGCATCAAAGGAAAGTACCTCCCCGAACGTTCCAACCACAACTCCATGTGATGCCTGCCTCGGATCCGGAAGAAATTGATGTGCTGCTCAACCAACGTGTTGACGACAAGGGGAATCGTCGTCGATGTAATGACGAGCTTGGGAGGCTCCACCGCCGCGGTATCGAGTTGCTCGGAAAGCTGATTGAGTTTTTCACGCAAAGCAAAGATCGAGCTTGTCGAGTCCAACGTTCCCGTTCGCTGCAAATACTTCTCATAGTCCTCGACAACCGTTCTGCTCAGGTCGTTGAAGTCGGCGTTGCCTTCGATCTCGGGGTAATAACTCAGGTCGTTCAAAACTTGTATAGCCTGTTCGAACTGTGTGCTTGTTCGCAGTGTGTCGCCGTTCTGCTCAGCGCTCAGCGCCGAGAGATAATGTTGCCGCGCTTGTTCCAAACGCAACGCAATCAATGAATCATTGTTGACGACCAGATCGTCTGGCGTCGGTTCTGCTTCTGGTGGAGGGAGAGGAATATCGATCTGTGGGGGAGGTGGCGTCGCGGCAAGCGAGGAATCTCTTGTCGCTTGCTTCGTGAGCGGTTCTTTGGAAGAACACCCGATCGCGGCAATGAGGAGTGCCGATACGAAAACGAGAATTGCCCCGGTACAGGTACGTTTCATGCCGTGACTCGACTTCAGTGTTCATGCAAGCAAAGGGGGAATGAGTTGGCAACAAGATACAGCATGCCGGAGGAACAATCAAGACATCGCAAACGCTTTGAAAAAAATTTCATCCCTTGGTTGCTCGCACGCACTCCATTCGTGAACTCCTCGTACCGCTCCGTGTGCCTCGCTCACTTCTGCATAGGATCGAACCCGATGGCGAAGCTTCAACTTTCAAGCTCCAAAGAAGCTTCACGTCTCACTTCTCACATCGTAAAACACACGTCCGTCGTTCAACATGAAATGTTGGCGATTGATTATTCGAACTTCGTTGGAGCTTGACTCTTGGAGCTTATCCTCCACGGTTCACAACGGAATATTCCCATGCTTCTTCTTTGGGTTTGCATCCACTTTGTTCTCGAGCAGCTTCAGGGCGGCGATCAAGCGAGGTCTCGTCTCCCTCGGCACGATCACTGCGTCGATGTAGCCGCAACTGGCGGCAAGATATGGATTGGCGAACTTCTCGCGGTACTCGCGTTCCTTTTCCGCGAGGGCTTGCTCTTTATCGTCGGCGGCTTCGATTTCTTTCTTGAAGATAATTTCTGCAGCACCTTTGGGTCCCATCACCGCGATCTCAGCCGTGGGCCAAGCGACGTTGTAATCGCCGCGAATGTGTTTGGAATTCATAACGTCGTATGCACCGCCGTACGCTTTGCGCGTTATGACGGTAACTTTGGGGACCGTCGCTTCGCAGAATGCATAGAGCAGTTTCGCTCCATTCGTGATAATCCCCCGCCATTCTTGATCCGTGCCGGGAAGAAAGCCGGGGACGTCCTCGAAGACTACAAGCGGGATATTGAACGCGTCGCAGAACCGAACGAACCTCGCCCCTTTTCGCGACGAATCGATATCGAGGACGCCCGCCAACACGTTCGGTTGGTTGGCAACGATACCGACCGGCATCCCCCCCATGCGTGCAAACCCAACAACGATATTCTCGGCGTACAACGCGTGCACTTCGAAGAAGTCTCCATCATCCACCACCGCTCGAATAATGTCCTTCATGTCATAGGGTTTGTTGGGATTTTCGGGAATGATCGAGTCGAGTCGCGGGTCTTGACGGTTCACATCGTCTCTGCACACCGTGCGCGGCGGGTCATCCATATTGTTGGATGGCATGAAGCTGAAGAGCGTACGGATGTATTCGAGGCACTGTACCTCGTTGTCGCAGGCAAAATGAGCGACGCCGCTCTTTGTAGCGTGCGTGAGCGCGCCGCCAAGTTCTTCGAACGTGACTTCCTCGTGCGTGACGGTCTTGACGACGTTCGGACCGGTGACGAACATGTAGCTCGTGTTCTTGACCATCAGTGTAAAATCGGTAATCGCAGGCGAATACACAGCTCCGCCGGCGCAGGGACCCATGATCGCTGAGATCTGAGGAATGACTCCCGAAGCAAGCGTGTTGCGCAGGAAGATATCCGCATACGCGCCAAGACTCACCACGCCTTCCTGAATTCGCGCGCCGCCCGAATCATTCAGCCCGATCACCGGGCACCCGATCTTCATTGCCAAGTCCATGATCTTGCAAATCTTCTGGCCATGCGCCTCCGAAAGCGATCCACCGAAGACTGTAAAATCCTGACTGAAGACACATACGATGCGCCCATCGATCCTCCCTGTTCCCGTCACGACGCCGTCGCCGAGGTACTTTTGTTTGTCCAACCCGAAATCGGTCGACCGGTGTTCCACCAACATATCCACCTCGTGAAAGCTTCCCTCATCCAAGAGGATATTGAGGCGCTCACGCGCAGTGAGTTTCCCTTTCTTATGCTGTTCAGCAATGCGGTGTTCTCCCCCGCCGGCGAGTGCACGTGCTTCGAGTTCTTTGAGGTATTCGACCGTGTTTTTCGACATGACGATTGTTTGGTGAGATGAACGGTGGTGAAAGGCTTTGGCAAGAAAATATACTAAACGAGCGTAGGGGAATCAAACGAAGAAGCCCCGGCACGGTGGTCGGAGCTTCTTCACGATGGCAGATGATGATGAGTGTTACTTGATCAAGAGCATCTTCCGAGCAGCCCTGTACGCAACGCCTCCGTCGAGAGCGCGCGCTTCGAGTCGGTAGAAGTACACACCGCTGGCAAGGGCGCTCAAGAAGGGAGCTACATGAACCTCACAACCATCCACGCGTCCCTATGACAACGCGGTCCATCTGGTATTCTGCAACACCGTATTGATAATCAATCGTGCAATCATATCCGACATATGTTTCAGGGTAACCGAATGTGCAGTGGCCGACCAGGATGATGTCGTAGTTTAACAAAGTGTTTCTGACTCTCGCTCGAACCCACCACGCCAAAGGCTGGATCTGGGGGTAGCATTCACCATCAATGGACAGTAGGCCCTTCAAATTTGTGCAGCCATTGTGTGAGTACGGTTTTCCCCAATCGGCTGGAAGGCGGGCAGATTTCACTGCATAGAATTCCACAAGCCATTCTGAGCTTTGAAGAACGTTGGTGCAGTTCCGGTTTCCGTCTAGAACTACCACCTCAAACGTAGCACGCCATTCATGTTGCTGGCACTGCGTGCCAGGATTGGTACACTTAATGCGACCTACCCGGAGTTGGACATCGTACTCATAAGCGACCTTGCCGAGAGAGGTCAACCCATGCCTTCCATGCGTGAGTTCAGCAGGACCGGTGCGGAGCAACTTATGAAGAGGCAGCATCCTACAATCACAACAATCGCATAATGCATAACTTCTCCTTATGATATTGGGTGAATGAGAATGTTCGGCAAGCCTGCACTGGGGGGAGCACCGCGTTGCCCGAACGTTGATTGCAAACCACAACCATCAGAAAGAACGTGTCGTTGTCACGAAGTCTGATCGGTCAAAGATCCGTATTCACATAGAAGTGGTGTTGTGGGGGGATTGTCAACGTACGGAGAGGTAAACACCCTGTGGGTGTCCTTCCGATGTCAAGAAAGGATACACCCACAAGCAAACGCGGTGGCAGACAATCAACGCAAGAGTAACATCTTGCGCGTCTCGAAGAAATCCCCGGCGGTCATCGTGTAGAAATAAATGCCACTCGGCATAACCTCACCTACTGCATTCCTCCCATCCCACACGACCTCATGCACGCCGGCAGGCTGCAAGCCCGAAAGCAGCGTTCGTACTTCTCGACCCAACACATCAAAAATCTTCACCGACACGCGAGATTCGACAGGTATGCTCACACGAATAGTTGTCCCCGGGTTGAAGGGGTTGGGGAAATTTTGATCGAGTTGAAAATCTTTCGGGATATCACCACCCTCATCACCTCGCACAACGACGGTCACCGAATAGCTTTGGGCGCCGAGCTGGTTCACCAATGTCAACATGAAGCGTGTTGTACGGCGTACGATGACCGTCACCGAACCGCTCGGCGGCACGGTGCCTATGCCTTGATCGATGGATGCCATCGTAGCATTGGTCGAGGTCCAACTGAGGGTTACTTCTCCCCCTTCGGGCGGAAGTGTATCGCGACTCGCAGCAAGCGACCCGTACGGTGCCGAGAGTCCCGCGACATAGACCGTAACGGAGTATCGCTGCACGCCGACGCTGTTCTGCAATGTGAGAGTAAACGTTGTTGTTTGACGAACCGTCACGCTGCGCGACCCGCTTGTCGGTACGTTGCCGATGCCCTGATCGAGTGAAGCAGTTGTCGCGTTGGCAGAGGTCCATGAAAGTGTCACATCACCGCCGCCCGGTGCCAACGTATCGCGATCTGCCGTGAGTGTTCCGATGGGAGCCGTTGGTCCCAAACTCTGTCGCACTGCTCGCATCAACGGATGTCGCTCTCCGCGAGGCCGCGTGGGATCATAGGCACTGTTCAAATCGAACAGCATCACACCACCGAGGTTGCGACTTCGAACCCAGTTCACCTTCACACTAAGTGAGACTTCGTCATCGTAATTGACGAACTGATTCGGCGTACGGTTCGTGACAGAAAGGTAGGGCTGGTGCGCTAACGTATCGTATCGGCGGACGATACCTTGTGCAAGGTAATCATTCACGATCTGATAATGACGCAAGTACCAGAAGTTGCTTCCCTGCTGTCCGGGTTGTGTACAACCGTCATACTTATAGCCATAGAATGCCAAACCGGGCCCGATCTTTTCGGGCAGCAAGCCGGCGTTGATCCACGTGGGCACCTTGTCGTTCATATTCAACGCGCCGGACTCCCGTGGGTAGTTGGGCCAATTCGACGTGGGATTGTACAGCGGCGCATGGAAGCCCGTTGCCGAACTCCACCATCCGTTGCAATCATAACTCATCAAGTTGAATTGGTCAACCGTTTGATTGATGACCTGCGTATCAAATGCCGGATCATATTCTCGCGGTGCGGCGATCGCGAGAATACCAGGTGGATTCCATGCGTCGAGCTTCCGACGCAACGAGCGCAACAGAAGAGAGAATTGATTGCGTTCATGCGTCTGGGGTGTTTCCCAATCCACGTCCACACCATTGTATCCTCTTCGTTTAGCGTACGCAAGCATACTATCGAGCGCAACGCTCAAGCGCGCCGAGTCGGAAGTGAGGTAGCCCCATACTTGCGGGTAGTTACCGCCAACACCGCCCAAGCACAACAGCACTTTCACACCGTGTGCATGGGCAGAATCGATGAGCTGGCGTTGATAGTACCCCTCGCATGGATCGTAGCATCCCTCCTCGAACACGGATCGACTATGCGTAAAGACATAGTAGGGTGGATTCGGATCGGGGTCGATATTAAAATGCACGATATGGGTCAGACCCTCCCACTCGATGTCTGCGACAGGCATCCGTGGTGAATCCCAATCGGTTACGTAGCCTGTGACCCATCGAAGTTGAGCAAAGAGAAACGTAGGAATGGACAGTGCGAAAAGAATGACTGCGGCGAGAACTACCCTCTTCATGTTCATTTATCCCCCATCGAATGAATACCCCTAGAGGGCACAATTGGCGTTCGTAATATATCAAACTTCCGGGAAAAGGCAATGGCAGCGCTACAGCCATCGATGCGCAATGGAAACTACGAACGAAGCGTCGTACGCACCTTGACGTACAAGATCTCGATTACACATCCACCACTACCCAACGCTGCAGCTTACCCGACTCCTTGAGCTTGTGCCGTTCCCAATACGTTTGCCCAACAATACCGCCAATGATGAAGACGATGCTCGAGTAGTAAATCCAAAAGAGAAGAACGAGAAGGAATGCGTATGGTCCATAAATCTTGTCGATGCTCGAGAAGCCGGAGAGATACCACCCGAAGACTTTTCCTGAAACGACCCAAAGAAGAGTTGAACTGATGGTAGAAATGATGCCCGCGAGTTTAGGTGGTTTCGTGTCGGGAATGTATCGATACACGATGTAGAACATGACGCCGGTGAGGAGAACGACAAGGACCGTCGGAATCGAGTGCGACGTGGTGAAGCCGCGAAATTGTTCCAACCCTGGAACGGAGCGAGCGATTCGCTCCACGAACGAAAACGTCCACAAGAACACGTTGGAGGCTACGAGCAGCCCGAAGCCGAGAAACACGAACACCACGTCATGCACAATCGTAACGAAGATATTGCGGGTTCGTTTCAAGTGGTAGATGCGATGCAGTACGCTCCGCAGTGCATCGAACAACGACGTGGCTGTCCACACCAAAAAAACCGCGCCGAACAATCCGATCGAGCGGCGATAGGCAATAATGTCGGCGATAACCGAAAGGATGGATTCCTTGATGCTCGTAGCAAACGGCTGCGGCGGGAAGACCGCATCGAGGATGCTGTTGACGTGACCGAGCGCGGCACGGGAGGAGTTCAATACCACCCCCAACGCTGAGGCAGCGAGCAGCAACAGCGGAATCATCGTCAGCAGGCCGTTGAATGCAAGTCCCGAAGCAAGAAGCAGCACATCCTCCTCCATCATCTTCTTGGCGATGCGTCTCGCGTAGAACCACACGGTCTCGAGGTAACGCAAGGAGAACTTAACGACTTTGATGACGTACTCGACCATGATCCATTGCGGGCGGCTGTTCCACCTATGCGCATGTGGGGCGCTTGTCTCTGGAGGACCTCGAGGGCTGCTTCAAGCGATGCGAAGGTTGGCGAACTTCAACATCAGCGTTTTGCGACCGACCTCGTCGAAATCCACCACGGCGCGCGCATTCTCACCTTTTCCGTCAACGGCGAGCACGCGTCCTTTGCCGAACGTTTCGTGAACGACACGCGTCCCCACTCGATACGAGGTTACACCTTGTGGTTCGTTTTCGTAATCCGGCATCTGATCGGAGAAATGGGGATCGTTCTCCGTTTGCCTCTTTCGCTCTGAGGAGCGAGCGCTCATTCCGCCGCCGGCGTTCGACCGTTGAAGGGAGGAGCGGTGCTTCCTTCCAGCGTTGGCACCAAATCGTGTACTCCCCTCGATGACGACGTGCGATTCATCGATTTCATCCAAGAAGCGGGATTTGACCGAAAAGCCAAACTCACCATACCGATAGCGAGTGAGTGCGTAGAGAAGGTCCACTTTCATCATCGCACGCGTCATACCCACATAAAACAGGCGGCGCTCCTCTTCCAATTCCCTTGGATCCATCAGTGCATTCGCGAGGGGAAACAATCCTTCCTCCAATCCCGCAATGAACACAACAGGAAACTCCAGCCCCTTGGCGGCATGCACCGTCATCAACCTAACGGCGTTGCGCCCAAATTCGGCTTGATCGACATCCGAGACGAGCGAGACCTCTTCGAGAAAGCCTTCCAGCCCCGCTTCAGGATTCGTCTCGTTGTACTCAGTCAGCGCTGAAAGCAATTCCATCACGTTCTCCCGTCGAGCCAACGATTCGACGGTATCTTCTTCCTTGAACATTTGGAGGATGCCCAGCTCGTCCACAAGCATCCGTGCAAGTTCGCTCACACGTACCTCGTGCCTCAACTTCATGTACTTGCGGATGAGCATGCCGAACGCTTGCACTGCCTTCCACGCGCGATCGGGCAGGACCTCCGTCAAGCCTTCGTGGGTCAGCGCGTCAAACAGGTGCATGCGTCTCGACGAGGCGAACGCTTGGACCTTCTCGATCGTCGTATCGCCGATCCCGCGTGTTGGAACGTTGATGACGCGCAGGATGCTCTCTTCATCTCGCGGGTTGGCAAGGATCCGCAAGTACGCCAACACGTCCTTGATCTCTTTCCGTTTATAGAACTCGATGCCGCCGACGATGACATAGGGCATACCCTTGCGCCGCAAGCCATCTTCAATCGAGCGGGATTGCGCATTGGTGCGATAGAGGACGGCAAAATCTTTCAACGACAGTTTGCGTTTGTGTGCCTCCTCTTCGATCTTCGAGGCGATCTTGTAGGCTTCCTCCCGATCGTCCTCACAAACAATCACGGTGACCGGGTCCCCCGCCACGTTGTCGGTCCACAATGTTTTCCGGATCTGGTGAACATTCTTCTTAATAACCGAATCCGCGGCAGCCAGTATGGTTTTCGTCGATCGGTAGTTTTGTTCTAACCGAAAGATGCGTGCGTCGGGATAATCGGTTTGAAAGTCGAGAATGTTCCGGATATCGGCACCGCGGAAGGAGTAGATGCTCTGCGCATCGTCGCCCACCACACAAATGTTGCGTGAAAGACTTGCTAGCTCTTTGATCAGCCTGTACTGAACGCGATTCGTGTCTTGATATTCATCGATCATGATGTAGCGGAACCGCCATTGGTACCGCTCCAACACATCACGATGCCGGCGGAATAACTCCAGAGGCTTCAGGAGCAAGTCGTCGAAATCCATGGCGTTATTCGCCTTGAGACGGCGTTCGTACTCCTCATACACCAACGCCGCTTGCTCGGTCAGCGGATCGGTAGCAGAAGCCATCAACTCTTTCGGCGTGATCATCTGGTTCTTCGCCATGCTGATGCGTGAGCGAATGCCGGCAGGCGAAAATGTTTGTTGGGAGATGTTCCGTGCATTCATGATGCTCTTGACCATCTGCTGCGAATCGTCCGTGTCGTAGATGGTAAAGCTGCGATCGTACCCGATGCGTTCGGCTTCCTTACGGAGAATGCGCGCAAACATCGAGTGGAACGTCCCCATCCACAGTGAATGACTATCCGGACCGACCAAAGCGATGATGCGCGATTTCATTTCTTGCGCGGCTTTGTTCGTGAAGGTGAGTGCGAGGATGGAAAACGGACTTTTCCCCTGCGCAATGATGTACGCTGTCCGATACGTGAGAACGCGTGTTTTTCCACTCCCGGCTCCGGCAACGATCATCACCGGACCGTCGATGGTGGTCGCAGCTTCCCGCTGAACAGGATTGAGTTGATCGAGAAACGAGGACATCGTTAGGGGATTGGTTGACCGCTTCTTGTGCAGAGAGAGTATAACGAAAATCAAACGGGTAGTCAACGCTCTCACTGCACAGCAATGACGACAGGAGCGGACTCGACAGCGCGCTCGCCTCTTCTTCCCTTCACGACGAGCGTGTGCGAACCTTTCCGCAACGACGCGAGAGGAAGGCGATAGCGATACGGCGGTGCGAGCATCGCGCACCGTGTACCGTTGACGTACAGTGCAACGCCGTCAACATCGCGCGGAACGACCGGCTGGACGCTCACCGTCTGATACTGCGGACGCAGAAGAGGATCGAGCGTGAAGACTTCTCCATTCGCCGGCGCGATGATGCTGATCGCCTCTCGCTCCTGTTTGGGCTGCGTTCGCTCGGCATCGTTCATAGCAATGGCACGTGGTGGCTGCGGAAGCCCTGCTTTTTCTATCCAATGATCGTACAACGGAGGGAAACACTCGTACACGCGTTCGGGGATACGTCCA
>PSMW01000027.1:0-44816 GCA_040290295.1 Ignavibacteria bacterium | reverse complement strand
CCGAGCCGCGATTGCTCGACGGCAACCTGTTGCAACCGTCGTGTCCTTTCGGCGCCGACGACTCCCAAATACGCTCCCACTCTCCCTGCACGTAGCAGCACACTATCTTCCTCCCGCATCTTTCCCGTTGCATGATCGTATCTGCCGGCGGGTTGATTGAGCTGAGCCAATTTCTCTTCGACGGTCATGAGGTTGATCAACGAATCTATGCGCCGCTCGACAGACGGATCCAGAAGACGACGAGGCTGAGCCACAGCACAGGTGAGACACGCTGCCGCCGCGAGAACGAGAAAGTACATCTTGCGCATGTGCATTCGAGTGCGTGTTACCGTTTCAATTGACTCAATCCCTCCTCCACCTCCCCGCGTGGCAATCCGCCTGCTTCGAGTGCAGCGTCCGGTTGTTGGAGGAGTCGTTCGTAAAATGCGAACCCGCGATCCTTGTACTCGTCGCTCATATCGATCAATGCGAACAGGGCATCCTCTGCTTTGGCAAACTTGCCTACACGTTCATAGAACATCATCAACTGTTCGAGCACCTCGGGCGGGAGGTGCACATCCTGCAAGAATACCACGCATTCCTCGATCCGTGTCGCATGGTCGCCCTCCAACGGGCGCGGTGATTCGAGAAACGCCGTCAGCAAAAGGCTCAAGGCTTTGAGACACGAATGCAAGCTCTCCTCATCACGATGACCAAGGCGCTCGATCTCTGCTTCTTCCTTCAGCAGCACACCAAGCACATAGCATCGTGCCGGTCTCGTCTCCGGGTCCGTGCCCATGAGGTTCACCAACTGCTCCGCAGAGAAATGCCGCACGAAATGCGGATTCACGCCCAAGAGCGATCGGTACGCTGCTTCGAGTTCTTTTCTCGCGTAACGAAACTCAAGCGCCTTCTTGTGCAGGAGAACACGGGGTTAGCACCCTGACGAGCTGGTCGATCATCCTTATGACATAATCACTGGTCATCATCGTTCTTGGAAGCAGAGCAACGCTTTTGGATGCTTCTTGTTTGAGAAGTAACCTTCGATCTAAGATGATCGCTTTTTGTGTTCAAGGTTTCGGTTTCAGCTTGGAGGTTCGATGTACGAACCACTCGGTAACCATTCGACTCTGTCGAATCGTTCGCAACTCCAGACGAAACCTCTGGCGTCATACGCCACATTGTGGAGCGCGAAGCTGTGATCATGGATGCTACGTCCAGGCTTGGTCCCGCCGACGGCGGACTACGGCAGACCCAGCATGAGACTGTCCGCGCCGGCGCCACCCATCGACTCCGCTTCGCTGCGTTCAGGGTGCCGAATCCCGCGCCATCAATCTCCAACGTGCTCAGTCGCGTAAACGAGGAGATTGATGAGATACCTCTGCAACACCGGATCGGGGCGCCGCGCAAACAGATGGTCGGGACCCGATCCCGGTACAAGTCGCCCACGCATCTGCAATCGCGACACGATCACTCTTCCCTTCTCCATCGGCACCTCGAAGACAGCCGGCACCATCAACCCTAATCCGCACCGTGCAAGCACCTCCATCGGCCGGCTCGGCGTCACATCGTGCTGCGAAACCACTTCGCCGCCGTACGCTCCGTTGAACATCTTCAGGTGATCGGGAAGAATGCCGCTCCACAGCGGATGCGTCTCGTCCTCGGCAAAGACGTACGAGTCGTACCCGCCCTTGTCTTTGTCCTCCCGCTTGCACACCTCAAGCTCAAGCCCCAACGCAACGCTGACGGTCTCACGGTCGCGCACACCCCACTCGGGTTCGACGACAACGATCGTCTTTCCCGCATGGAGAAACTTCGTCACCGCGCCGAGGCGCGATTGGTATTCCGGACTCAAGAGCTTCCCCAGGCCGACAAGCAGCACGCTCGGTCCTTTGGTATTCAGCTCATTGATCGAACATGTGCCGACGTCGTGATCGGCAAGAAACTTGACCATCTCCTCATCTGCGGCAAGCACCGCAACGAGTCGCTCTTTGAGCAGCCGCGGCACCAACGGCGGTGCACAAACGAATGCCGGTTTCTCCGAGTACGCAATGAGACGATCCTCCCGCAGAATCTCTGCTCGAACACCGTACGTGCCTGTGCGTGCCGGGATCGGCAACGTCGCCGCAAGCGACGCCGACTCTCCTGCGGCTACGGCGATGGCTTGCCTCACCTCGAAGAGCCATTCGCCTGATGCATTCACGATCCCATAACGCAACGTGCCCGACTGTTCTTCGGTTTCGTCGTTACAAACGAACACGCGCACAGCGCGGAACTCCGACGGAAAGAAATGCCGATCCCACAACTCGATGCTCACACCGAACGGACTGAAGGCATTCTTCAGCGCCGCAAGGATCGGCTTCGGACGAATGTCCGCAATGTTGCCGACGAACCAGTGCGCCGTCGGACCGGCATTGTTGCTCAAGTACACGAACGGCTGAATGGCATCCACACGCATCCGACGGAACAGTTCCACCAATTCGGTCACCAAAAACGATTGGTGAGCAACCACTTGCTCTTTCGTCCAGCGAGGCCCGAGCCAGCGCTCGATCACGCCCGCCATGAGCGATGAAGGATTGAAATCCTTGTCCAGCCACCACCAGCAAAATTCGTTCAGCATGGTCGGCTTCAACGACCGCTCGATCTCCTCGAGCGCACGCGTGAATCCGAACGTGCGATCGTTGAGTACCGGACCGAGTGAATAGATATACGGATGTTCTTCGACGAAATCGACCGACTCCCAAGGACGCGTGGGATCGAGCGTCTTCATCGCCGGCACGATGTCCTCCTGCACGACGTCGTCCGAGCACTCATTGAGCGCATCCCAGATGACGATGCTCGGATGATTCCAGTTGTCCTGCAGCCAGCGCGTGAACTCGCAGGCGATCTGTTCTTTCGATCCCGTCGTCGTCCAGAACATCCATTCATTCTGCAACAACATTCCATACTCGTCGGCAATGTCGTACCATCGGTTGTACAACTGACCGAGATGATTGCGGAAGAAGTTGAAGTTGTGAGCCTTCGGAATATCGATCAACACTTTCTTCACCCATTCGAGATTCCACGGCAGCGTGCCGCGATCGGCGTCCGAAAGAAAGCGGTGAAATGCGATGTTGCTGCCTTTGAGGAAGATGCGTTTTCCATTCAGATAAAAGTCTCCGTCCTCGATGGTGAACTCACGCATGCCGAAACAGACCACGCACGAATCGCCGCGGGGATGGGACTTCGGCGCGGAAGGTTCGAGGAGCGACACATTGGGTTCAAGTTCGTAAAGGAACGGATCGTCAGGAGACCAGAGGTGCATCTCCGGCAACTCGTGGGAGATCGTCACGAGACTCTTGCTCTTCGGTGCAAGCTGGATGCGTTGCTGGACTGCTGGAGAAGCTTGCGCTCCCGTCCGCCGTTCAAGGATGCGCGTGGCGAGCATTGCTTCCACCGAGTGAGGGGCGAAATTGTCGATGGTGATGCGTGCCTCCACACTTTTCTTTTTGATGTGGGGAAGTACTTGCACGAGCGCGATACGAGGGTTGTCGCATTGAATCACGTACACATCACCCCACACGCCGGGGATCCATTCGCTGCGTTCCTGGTCCTTGCCGACCGCACTTTGCGGCGGCAGATGTTCTCGGCGCCCGACACGCACAATAAGTTCGTTCACTCCCGTCTTCAGCGCCGAGCGGGCATCGTACTCCTGCGAGGTATAGCATGCAATGTCGCCGCCGAGATGCTTACCATTCAGCCACACATCTGTACCAAACATCGCTTGCTCGAGAACCACGAAGGCGCTCTCGCGCAGCGAGGGAACGTCGAACGTGGTGCGGTACCAGAAGTACGTACTCTCCTGCCAACGGCAGCGCGGCTCGCCGCAGTCAACCACCGAAGGCACCATGATCGTGTGGTCCCACGATGCCGGCAATCCATCGTCCGGCGTCGGTTGAAAGAACCAGATGCCGTTCAGCAAATATTTCTTACGATGAGATGGCGGTTCCATCGCCTTAGTATGTCAGCACAACTGTTGCGGGGACATGTCCAATCACAACTTCGTTCGCGGTGGTCACCTTTAGCCTTTTCTTCCCGATCGATGCGGAAACGATCGGACGGGACAGCGGCGACTTGAGAACGATCTTGCCGGGTGGGATGGTTATCCCTGCACCTATCGTAACGACAACGCGCGTCCCTGTCATTCTCATCGTGTACGTCAGCGCTCCGTAGTAGGTCGGAAGCTGCTCGACGCTCACGCCTGTCGAATCCCTCACCCACTCGTCTGCGATGCCCGCGCCGACAACGAGCGCAGTGTCCCGTTCTCGTTCGTACACGAACATTGCGCGCACCGAACGGATAAAATCCGAGCCACACCAGGTGTGCGGCATGTCGCCGATAAACTTCGGCGCTAACGGATCGCGATGCACAACCTCAGCCCACTGATTCCACATCGGCGGGCGGCGGTCGTTCATGAAGAACTGCATTGCCTCGTGCGCCCGCTGTTTCTGCTCGAGCAATACGAACGTACCGATGATGCGGTTCTCGTACGGCGTATAGTCCTTCCACGCGACTGCTCCTTCCTTTCTCTTTCTAAAAAACTCATAGTAGCGATCGAATGTGTTGTGAAGTTGCGGCTCGGGAATATACCCTAACTCGTTGGCGGGATGCACGCCGATCGTTGTCGAAGTCGCATCGAAATCGCCCAACTCCACACAGCCGGGGATGTAGTCGATCCCCTTATTCTTCATGGCAAGGCGCATTGAGTTGTAAAGGTCCTTGCGAAAGTCGTCGCGCTCGGCAGCAAACTCTGTCGCCAATTTCCGCTCGCCGAGAATGGCCGCGATCGTCGTTGCGTCCTTCAAGCCGCGCAGCACAAAGAAGTCATCCCAATAGGAATGCCGGGGCACATCCCAATACCCCTCATGACTGATGGATTCGGGCACCAGTCCGTAACATGCTCGCTGTTCCGACGTGCCGTTCTTGTACACATCCGTCTTGCGTTCAGCCCTGAGCGCTTGAATGAACCGCACGGTCTTGACGACGTGTTCGAATTTCGTTCGCAGCCATGCCGTGTCCTTAATAAAGTTGAAGTATTGCATCACGGCATAGATGAACTGGCCGTGACTGTCGTGTTCGTTCGTCGGGTCGCCGCCGCGTTGATCGACCACACAGGGGATTTTCCCGTTGGGAAACTGATACTGTGCGTACCAGTCGATGAATTGCCGCACTTCGTCGTGCACGCCCAACTCCAACAACGCTGTCGAGGTCAGTGAGCCGTCGCGTATCCACGAGCGCTCGTAACTGCGCGAACCGGGCTGAATTCCTGCTCCATCACGATTGATGAGGATGGTGGCAAGATTCGACTTGATGGTGTTGATGATGGGTTGCGCAAAGCTCGGCAGCGTGATACGAACGCGGTCGAGCTTTGCCTTCCAGTCCGCAACGGTGGTCTCGTACGCAAGTCCCACGTAAATGTCGGCGCTCGAACCCATGCTCGGCGTCGGGCTCCCGCGCCAGGCGTGGAACGGGACGACGATGTGAAATTCCTGCGGCAGCGTCGAGAGCGCGCTGAACTCGTACGCCAGCGCAGCCGAGGCAAAACCGCGTGCATCGGTTACACGCTGCGCTTGCGGCAACGTTCCGTGTTGCAGATGCTCGATGATCTCGCCGCTATCGAAGCTCGTCGCACCAAATGCTGTCGGGTTGGAAACGGGAATGACGGTCTTGTTCTGCACATGCAGCACGCCGTTATCGTTGCGGATGCTGTCGATCCTCGTCGCGCCGCCGACCTGGTTCAACCATTGCCACGGCGGATTGACCTGAAACGGTCGCAACGCTACGAAGAGTTTTCCCTTCTGAGGCCTACCGCCGGTGTTCTCCAGTGTATAGGTCACGATGAGAAGCGAACTTCCTTCGACGCCCGCTGCAAAAGCGCGCATGGTGAGTCGTACCGTACCGTACTTCCACGTTACGCTCGGAATCGGAAGATAACCATCCAACAACGTTTGTTCTCGTTCAACATCATGCCATGTAATCAATGTGTTGTCGAGATACAGAAACGGTTCGAGCGAGAAGCCGAGCTGATCCACCTCGACCGCGCCCAGTTCGTTGATGAGCGCTTCCTTCCTGTCGCCGTTGACACCTACGACAGTCCAGTACGTTTGCTCTTTCAGAAAGTAGCGAGGGAAAAATCCTCTCGGCGACTCCTGAGCGAGCGCCGTGAAAAACTCATTGGGCGATTGTGAGAACTCCGCCCCCTTGACCTCCATCCGCCGGATGGCGTAGCCCTTTCCGGCTGCACTTTTGGTGAAGACGATCCGCACCATCCGAGCATCCTGTTCGGGAAGATAAATGAAATCGCGCCCACCGTTGCCGCCGCTGACCGTATATGCCTTCATCCAATCCTTACCGTCATCCGAAAGCATCACAGTGTACTCGGTTGCGTAGCGCGTCGAGTCCCAGTCGATCACCACGCCTCCGATTTCTTTTAGGTAGTTGAAGTTGATGGAGAGCCACTCGTGCTCGTTCGTTCCTCTCCAGTTGGTGAGGATCGTGCCCTTTGCGTCGATGAGTGGCTCGCCTCCTTTTGCAAGCGAAGAGGCATCGAATTCCGCACGCGCAGTTTCTGCAAGGGCATCGTCGATGGGTTCGAACCGAAGGTTGTCGATGAAGACTCTTCCCTTCCCGCCCGATCCCGACGAGACCACAAACTCGATGCTTTTCACATGCGTGATCGGCACGTTGCCGGAAGGTCCCCACCCAAAACTCAAATGGCGTTTCTTGATGCGCTCTTTCATCCATGCTGTCGGAAAGCTCACATTCAGCTTTTTGATCCACCAAACATTGCCGAGGGAGTCCAGCAGTTTGAATTCGAAATTGTTGATCGGCGCCTCGGCGCGCATATCGAAACTAAATTGATAGTTGGGGGGAAGCTGAAGCAGAAAATCTTTCTGTGCGATTGTATAGCCGTAGGCTCCTGTCAGGTCGAACTCCATCACCATCGCTCTGCCCGTTCTCCCCTCCCCTTGCGCGAGCGTAAGCTTTGCGCCTTCCGACGGAATCGCACGCCAACCATCGAGTGTCTCGAATGTATCGAGAAGGCGCGGTTGAGCGTGGGAAATGGAACGCACACCTGAAAGCAGAATCAGCGAGGTCAACGCGACGAAAGGGTAAAAGGATGACAATAGGTAACATCGTGAGTGCCATCGAAACTTCATCGAATACTCCTACAGGATGAAGAGGGAAGAAGAGAACGACTTCGTACACGAAAGTTGATTTTGTGTCTCATTAGCCATATTCTTTTACAAACACTAGGAGTGATCCGATGCCGGTCATCAAACGTATTTCGGACTTGCGGACAAAACCAACCCAGATCGCGCGCCTTGCTCGGGCGAGCAATGAACCGATCTTTCTCACTCGCAAAGGCAAAGGCGACTTGGTTGTCATGTCCCTGGAGCACTATACTTCCATGCAGCGAAGAATTACGCTTTACACAGCCTTGCAAGAATCTGAACAGAGTCGCGCACATGGGGACAAAGGCAGGACGCTCTCCCAGGTTACCCGCGACATTCGCGAGCGACTTCGTGCCAAGACCAACATATAAGCTAAGGCTCACGCTGCCTGCGGAGCTTGACTTCACTGATATCATCGAGCATATCGCTGCAGAAAATCTTACCGCAGCAGAAAAGATGATACAAAGGATTGAATCGAGATTATCCATGCTACAACGCAATCCTCGACTTGGATCCCGTGTGCGAGACGAAAACCTTGCGCTCAAAGGCTACCGTTACCTTGTCATTGGGCCATATCTCGTCTTCTATAGGATCGAGGGGAGAACGATATGGGTGGACCGCATTCTCCATGGTGCTCGCGATTATCTCAAGCTTTTATAGCTTTCATCATGCACTCATTTCTTCTCGAGCCACCCACCCTTGAACCCCGCCCTCTTCAATCCCTCGAGGATGTATCGGTTCTTCTTCATGAGTTTCCACACAAACTCATTGCGATAGTTCTCGATCATCAACACAATCGGTCCCTGATCGATGCCGAGATAGTCCTTGTCGAACCAGCCGTGTGGCGTTGCCGGAGTAATGTAGGTAGGATTGAACGCGTCGAGGAAACCGTACTTCGTCCAGAGCTTGTCGCCGTACTTGTTCCGCATCGCCTTCACTGCACGAATGGCGATTTCGGGAGCAAACGGCACGCAGCCGGCAGCGGCGTACGGCGCAATGGTGCCGTCGTCAACTTCTTCCTCGGCACCAGTTCCGCGCGCTGAATATGAGCGGAATTGTCGTTCGATGCCGTTGACCACGAACGTCGTATCCTTCGGACCATCGCACGCACTCAAACCCCAGATGGAATCGGAATAGTCGATCCACTGATGCGGATTCTTGATAGCGTACGTTTGGTGAACGTAACAAGCCCGGCGCGCGTTTTCGAAATAGTCGATGCCCTTCTCATGCATGAACTTGTCCTGAATGCCGCGGAAGTCGATCCATGCCTGCGAGAACTGGTGGCCGAACAGCGGCATGAAGTTGAGCAGCGTTTGTCCATAGTGCTCCTTCCACAGATAGCGCTCGGTGAACGCATCCCACACCGACGAGGGGACAGGGTGCGTCGGCGTTCCGAGGGCGAGGACGTAGAGAATCATCGCCTCGGTGTAGCCGAACCAATGCCACTTGTGAAAACCTTTTTCCGGTGTCCAGCCCATCGAAATTCCCCTCGTAGCACCCATCGCCCATTGCCAATCCACACCGCGATAGAGCGAGTCGGCAAGCGAGCGAATCGTTGCTTCTTTTTCATTATGTCGATCAAAGTATGTCCCGCAGAAGAGCATGCCCGCCATGAGAATGCCCGTGTCGATCGTCGAAAGTTCGCAGTTCCATTCTCTCAGTCCCGACTCTTTTTTGAGAAAGTGGTAGAAGAAGCCCTTGTAGCCCGCGCTGTGGACGGGATCGGTTGATTGTGGGAGCTTCCACAAAAAGCGCAGCGTGTTGAGCGTGCGTTCGACAGCTTCATCGCGCGTGATCATCGTTCGCTCCACAGCAATCGGATAGGTGGTGAGTGCAAAGCCGACCGCCGCGATGCTCGAAGGCGACCACTCTGCGGGCCACCGATCAGGTGTCAATCCCGTTTCTCTCGGCGTGACGTCGAGGAACCACTGAATGGTGCGCTGCTGCAGCGTGTCGAGAAATGGGTCCCACTGTTTCTTCGGCTGGCCGGCGCACGTAGCGAGCGGAAGTGCGAGTGCAACGAGAAGCAACGTTCGTTTCATGAAGTGTCGAGGGTATTATTTGATCAACTGCATCCGTTTCGTTTGCGTGAACGAGCCGACCTGCCCGTCCCGACTCGTCGGGACGAGGTCTCGTGTCGCAGAGGGCGACACGGACATTCGGTAGAAGTACACGCCGCTTGGCAATCCTGTTGCATCGAAGGTTGTCTCGTAGCTCCCTGCATTCAACTTCTCATTCACCAGCGTCCTCACTTCTCGCCCCAACACATCGAACACCTTCAATGACACCAAGCCGAAATCCACAATCCGAAATGCGATATGCGTTGTCGGGTTGAACGGGTTGGGATAATTTTGATACAATGCAAACTCCTTTGGCTTCTCGGCAGGCTCCTTCACGCTCACGATCGGCGTGAAGCCCGCACGCTGCAAGCCGAGCTGAACGTTGGGGTTCGCCATGAAACGCTGCCACACGCGTCCGGTGCGGTAGTTCTCGATCATGATGATCATCGGTCCTTGGTCGATGCCGATGATCCACGGATCCCACCAGTTGACGTTGAGATTGAACGCGTCGCGAAATCCGTACTGCGTCCAAAGCTGCGGGCGGTAGTATTCCCACATCGTGCGTGCGACACGGATGCATTCCTCGGGTGCGAAGGGAATGGAGCTGATGGGGGCAGTCGGAGTAATGGTGCCGTCATCGTTTTGTGCAGGAGGCGCGCCGCGAGCGCGGTAGCCTGTCGGCGTATCGCTTGCTGTGATACCCCACAGCGAATCGCTGTACCCTGCGTGGCCATACGGATTGGCGATCGAGTACGCGCGCTGCGCGAGCGTCGCGCGGCGCGAGTTCTCGAAGTACGTCAACCCATGCTGCGCCATGTAGTACTCGTTGATGTTCCGAAAATCGATCCAGCAGTGGGAGTATTGATGACCGAACAACGGTGGAAAGATGGTGTACGAGTATCCGTAGTAGGATCCGGGCGTGTACCCCGACGTCCAAGTCTGCCATGCGGTGTAGTCCACCGGATAGGTCGGCGAGCCGAGCGCAAGGATATACATGATCGTCGCTTCGTTGTACCCAATCCACTCAGCGCGGATGAATCCTGTTTCCGGCGTCCAACCCATCATGATGCCCGGATTGAAATTGCGCATCAAGTTCCAGTTCATCCGAGCGTAGATAGAATCGGCAAGTGCACGAATGCGCGTCTCGATGGAATCCGTACCGTCGAAGTATTGCCGAGCATCGATTATGCCTGCAAGCAACAACCCGGTATCGATCGTGGAAAGCTCGGAGTTCCACGTGCGCGTGGCGGTATTCATATCGAGAAAGTGATAGAACAATCCCCAGTTGCCGATAGAGCCGCTCGGTCCACCTCCTTGCGGACCGGTCCAGAACGTGGTGAGTGTCGTGAGTACCCGATCGCGAGCTGCCTCTCTCGACACCCAGCCATGATCCACGCCGATGCAGATCGCGCTCAACCCAAACCCTACGGCGGCAATGCTGCACGGCGAGTTTCCGGGTCCGCGATCCTTAATCAATCCGTTGGCAGGGTTTGCTTGTTCCCAAAAATATCTGAACGCGGTGTGTTGAATGGTATCCAACAGCGCGTCGGTTGTGATGTGCGCTGCGGCTTGAGAAATGATGACGATGAAGATCAGGAGGATGACAGTCGCTCGCTGCATGGTTCATGCCTTTCAAAGTGTGTTGACACGCAGCGACGCAGACGTCAGAGGCGTGTCACTGCACTGGTTGTTTGCTTCACAGAGATTGATACCGGGTGTTACGGATCTTGAGAACGTTTCTCGAACAACCGACGCGGCTGTTCACCACCACGAACCCGGGTCGACGCCCGCGCTGCGTTCTCTTCCCTTCCCATAACAACAACCACCTTGTGTTCCGTACCGGCAGGGAATGTGGGGATGATCTTCTCCCGCGGTCCTCTCGTCATGCAATGGCGTTCACCATCAACCCACAATTCTTTCACGCCGCACTCGACATGCTCGTGGTTTTGCACTTCGATGGTGTACACTGCACCGCGGAACACTCGGCGTACGGTGTAGCCATCCCAATCCGACGGAATGCACGGATCGATGAGCAAGCCTTCGGCCGTGGCTCGCACGCCGAGGATCCATTCCAATCCTACTTTGAACAACCACACCGCTGAACCCGAGTACCACGTCCAACCTCCACGCCCGAAAAAGCGTGAATCGGGACCTTCGATATTTCCCGCCGTCACGTACGGCTCGGCGAAATACTCATCCGGCTTTTTCCCTCGATTGATCGGATTGAGTTTGCTGTAGATACGATACGCCGCGGCGCCTCGACCCAAGATCGCCTCAGCAATGACTGCCCACGTTGCACCGTGTGTACACGCCGCCGTTTTCGCGCATACCCGGACTGTAGCGCGTCAAGTAGCCGATATACTTGTCCGGTGTGCGGTACGCGGGAGCAAGCAACAGAGGACCGATGTGCGTTTCGAGTTTCTGCTCGACCACGTCCATTACTTGTCGCGCGCGCTGTTCATCGGCAACGCCGGCGATGATCGCCCACGTCTGTGGGTTGAGCCACACCGACCCTTCGGCGTTTTCCTTGCTGCCGATCTTCTCGCCCGAATCCTTCGTCGCACCGTAGTAGTACTCGCCATCCCACCCGATCGTGTTCAGTTTGTCGCGAAGCTGTCGTGCACGATCGTCGTAACGCGCCGCCCGCTCGTGATCGTTCATGCGCCGGGCGATCGCCACAACATCCACCACGATGCGATGGAGAAAATGTCCAAGCCAGATGGACTCACCTTTCATATCCAACCCTACGGCGCTGAGGCCGTCGTTCCAATCCCCGCCGCCGATGAGCGGTAAGCCACGCGGACTGAAGCGCTCCAGCGCGCGATCAATGGCGCGGCAGCAATGGTCGTACAACGATGCAGGCTTTGTCAGGTCCACGAACGGCTCAGTCTCATCGAGCGCGGCGTAGTCGTTCGTCTCCTGCAGATATGCCTGCATCACGAACGGGAGCCACAGCAAATTGTCGGAGATCTGGTTGCGCAATCCGATTTCCGTAATCGGGTGCCACCAATGATACACGCCGCCGTCGGCAAACTGATGCCGTGCATGCAGGCGAAGTTGCTGCTTCGTGCGCGACGGATCGATCAGCAGCCACAACTGACTGTCCTGCAACTGGTCGCGAAAACCGAATGCGCCTCCCGTTTGGTAGTACGCCGTGCGTCCCCACATCCTTCCCGAAATGGCTTGATACTTCAGCCACACGTTCTGCATGATGTTCATGGCATCGTCCGGCGTGGAAACGTGCGTGGTGTCCAACATCGCATGCCAGCGCTGTTGCATCTCATCGAACGCCGCATCAACTTCGTTCAACGAACGGTAGCGGGCTATGATATCCGTCGCTTGCGCACGCGAGTCCGCGCAGCCGAGCGTGTACACCAGCGTGCACTCCTCGTTCGGTCGGAGCGTGAGATGATGATGCAAACTCGCGATCGGATCGAGCCAGTTGCCCGTGCGTTGCTTCAGTTTTCGAGCGAAGACCGATGCGGGTTGCGCCACGCTCCCGTACATGCCCAGGAATGTCTCCTTGTCCGCGTTGTACGACGTAGGTTTGAGATTGGAAGAATGAAATGCAACGTAGGGCCAGTCGGTGTTCCAGTGCCCGCGTTCGGTCGGCACTTCCCACAAGCGCTTCGTGGCAATGAGCGCATGAGCCTTTGCATTGTATTCCGTTTCGGTAAAGGATTTATGAAACTCGCGGTGCCAGTCGGGTGCTTGGCCCAGGCCCCATTCGAGGTAGGTGTAGAGATCGAGTGTACGTTTCTTGCGTGAACGATTGGCAACGCGAAGACGCCAAATCTCCACCGGCTCGTCGTTGGGAACAAAGAGGAGGAGTTCGGTTTCGACACCGAAGTTCGTTGCCGTGATGACACTATAGCCGACACCGTGACGGCACTCGTAGGCTCGCGGCTCGATGCAGACCGGCTTCCAGCCTGCCGACCACACGTTGCCGCTTTCGTCGCGCAGGTAAATGTATTTCCCCCACTCGTCCTTGATGAGATCCTGCGCCCAGCGTGTCAACCTGTTGAGCTGAGCATGCGTGCGCCAACTATAGCCGCTGCCCGTGTGCGAAACGGTTATGCCGTAATCGCCGTTGCTGATGACATTGATCCACGGGCGCGGCGTAAGTGGGGTGGTGATGAGATATTCTTTTCCCTCGTTGATGAAGCGACCATAGTTCGTCTTGAAGTTCTTCAATGCATCTCCCCGTGTTCTGCTGTACGATGATCAAAACAACACACCCAACGTAAAGCGATGGGTCTTCTCCAAACGCCCGTGATCTGCCCATGCATAGTCGAAGCTGAGCCGATAGTCAGGCATTTGGTACTGCACGCCTGCACCGAGCGTCAAGCCTACTTCGGAATCCTGGAGAAAGAGCTGTTGATAGCCGCCGCGCAGGCTGAACGTATTCATGAAGGTGTACTCCGTGCCCATGCTCACGCTCTCGGGGTTGTCGCTCGGATGGAACGCGTCGAGCACGACAGTGAGCTTATGATCCTCGCCGAAAGTGAACGGCATGCTCACACCGACACGAAAGAGCACAGGCAACGGGAAGTTTTCGGTGAACAATGAAGCAGGCAAACTTCCGTTGTCGCCGAACTTCCGTGGGTCTTGATCGTATTGGATGCGCAAGTCACGACCGTCGAACTTGGCACGCGTGCCGAAGTTCGAAACGCTCGCGCCGATATGCAGCCCACTCTCGCTGATGCGGTAGATCGTACCCACATTGAAGCCGAACGCGCTGAGCGAGCTGTGCCAGATCGTTTCCTGCAAGTAGGTTACCTGCATGCCGAGCGAAAACTTTTCCGAGATTTGCTTTCCGTACCCGATGCCGAAGGCGAGATTGGAGACGGTGTAACGTTCGCCTGTGCCCAACGGTTGTTCTACCGTTCGCACATCGATCTCGCCCGAGTTGAGCGATGTAACGCTCGCGTAAAGATTTCCAAATTTTCCAAGCACCAAGCCGAGTGCAGCATAGTCAAACGAGATGTCCGCAAGCCACGGGCTGTGCGTAAACTGCACGCTGTGCAACTCCATCAAGCCGATGGCGGCGGGATTGTAGTACGCTGCTTGCAACTCGCCGTACATCGTTGCGCCCGCATTGTCCATGGCGGCAATCCGCGCGCTCGGTTCGATCATCAAGAATTGTCCGACACTGGTGCCCGTCTTCGCTTGCCCCAAGAGTGTGCTGCTACAGGCAAGAGTGAGAAGTATAATCCCAAGAGATTTCATAAGCCGCCTCATTCACTTAATGATGGCAAACTTGCCGATGTACGTTCCGACATCGCTCGCGTCGATATGGTAGATGTACAAGCCCGGAGCGACGTCGAGATTATCCTTCGTGCGAAGGTTCCATGCGGTGTAGCCGTCGGTGGTTCCTTCGTGATGGAGTGTTTGCACAAGGTCGCCGCGCACCGTGTAGATGCGGATCGTGCACCGTTGTGGAAGTCCGCGAAACTCGATCCGTCGCTCGCCGCGTCCTGAAATGGCAAAGCGCTCCGGCTCGAAGCTCGCTGCACCGACATACGGGTTCGGCACAACATACGGCGATTGCTTGAACGCTGCTTTGGCAGCCGCATCCGATACGAACTCCCCTGTCGTGCGGAAGGTGAACACGTCGCCGACAGTAAACGGATAGAGCAACTTCACCTGGCACACATCACCTCCTCTGGGCGGCACGAGCGTATCGCTTTCATTGGCGATCTGAATGCGCCACGTGAAGCGATCGCGCCAGCCAAGCGAGTCGGCTCCGGTCAGGATTTGGATTTCTTCCCGATTCGCCGGATTCGGGCTCAACGTCGAATCGTTGTTGAGATCGATGAACCGACAGAGCAAGCGCTGATCGCCTTGCGGTGTGTGTGCGAGGACGCGGAATTTGACAGGCCGATAGAACCCATCGAACAGCCACACGGCTTGATCGAGCACGGTGTCGCCAAATGTGATCGTCATGTCGTAGGGAAAACCCGCTCGCCGGAAGTTGATCGGCATCGCCTGGTTGTACGTCACGCTCAGCTTTGCCGTTGTTTGACTGCTCGGCGTAAACCCACTCCGGAGGGTATCCACGACCACCGTCGGGAGCGTTTTGATGACCGGGAGTAAACCGAGTCCGGAGAGACCCGTGCCGAGTCCGTCGAAATCTCTTCCTGTCTTGAACAGCACCTGACCGGTCGTCGAGTCGATCAGATTGTACGAGTTCGCGTGTACCTCATCTTCCAGTGCGTTGAAGGTAATCTTGAAGATATGATTGTCCGGAACCTGCTTCGAGTCTAACACGCGCACCTCAACTGTTCCCGTTCCGATACCGGACACACGCGTCACTTGCGAGGTAACAGCGGGTGTGTAGCCGAGTGCTTTCGGATTCGGTCGCACGGCGACCACATTCGAAGGCAAGATCGTTCCCCCACGCGGCGTACGCGAAACGGCGATCGAATTTTCCGAGGGATAGAACGTAAATTCCTCACCCGAACGATCGATGATGCTCGGACCGTAATCGTACGCGCAAACCGCATAGTAGTACTGCTGGCCGTTGGTCACACTCGTGTCGGTCCAGGTATGCGTGATGCCTGTTTCACTGCCGAGCCAGTAGGCAATGCCTTCGACAGTAATTTGTGAATAGCCGCGAATGCCGTCTTTCAAATCGAATTGCGCGACCGGCTTGCCGTTGTTCGGGAAGGTATTGCCTCTCCCCGAAACGATAATGCGGGGATCGCGGAAATCGGGATCGGTGGAGCGATAAATGCGATAGCCCTCAAAATCCAAAATGCCCGTGACCGGGTCTGCAGTCCGCTCAGCCACATCATCCCAGGTCAGCCGAACGTACCCATTGCCTGCTTCGGCTTTGACCGTCGGCAGGGGTGGAGGCACAGCGAACTGATAGTTGGCGTTGTAGATTGCTTGCACAACACGAATGGTGTTGCGCAGCTCTTCGAGGTCTTCGCCCGCGGCAAGCGCTAGACTGAATCGTTCGGTGCTCCCGGATCGCAACGTAAAGGGACCTGATGCGAACAAGAATCCGATATTCAAGTTTTCGACAACCGCCGTATCGAACCGAGCGCTGACAATCGGACTCGTCCACATATTGAACAGTGCTTGGGGCCAATTGCGTGGTGCCCGCATGAAGAACACGACATCGTCGATGGCGCGCGTAATGCGGTTCATCTTGAATCCCGTCAACCCAATCTGATCCGATTCATCTTTATCGGTTTTGTCGAAGCGCGGCTCGCCGCTCGTGGGTATGCCGTCGTTTTCGCCGGGATCGTTTGTACCCGGCACACCGTCCTCGCCCACATCATCAGACAACGCGACCCAATCCATGTCCTCATCGCCCGTCCACCACCGCCCCGCTTTGTACGCAGGTCGGTTCGTCACCGGTCCGTAGAAGCTGCGGAACTTCGCGGTATCGTAGTGCGTGACAACGTACTGCATGATGGCAGTTTGCCCGACGATGAGCGTCCCGGGTCCGCTATCGCGCCGCTCGTCCGTGATCCCATCGCCGTCGTTATCTTGGCCGTCGAACGGCTTGCCCGGTGTCTCGAGGTAGGCATAGCCCAAATAGCCGGTCGGCGCACAGGTGTTGGTAAGGCTCCGCCCGTGACCGTACGTATCCCATGTGTACACCAGGTTCAATCCCGATGATCGATCGAAGTAGGCGTTATCATCATCCGACTCAGGAACAGGATCGCAGCCGATGGCAGAGCCGCCGACGCCGGAATCCATATACAAACCGAAGATGATGTTTTCGGGCTGACCGTTTTGCGGATAGCTTTTGGTTCCTTCGTTGGTAATATCATAGTGCCAGAAGATGACGTTGCCCGACTGTGGGTTCGCCCACTGGAAGCCGCGCACCTCGCCGCGTAGAGTCGCGTTCGTCGGGAAAGTACGGACCCATCTCGTAAAGGTCATCATCCATCACCCAAAAACTCTCTTGATCTGCCGCGGGTTGCTTGCCGAAATAGCCGTTCCAGTAGCCGTCCCATGTCGGATCTTTGTCGGGCTAGGTACGTGGCCATGTGCGAGGATCGTTGCTGATGGCGGGCGAGCGTCCTCGATTAATCGTTGGGTCCGCTTCGAAGTAACCGGGTCGCGGCTCGTAACGCATATCGATCGGCAGTCGGGGATGCTGCTGTTGTCGTTCGCGGTAGCCGGTCTCCATGATGTAGAACGAATCTGTCGGCGTAATGTGAATCTTGGCAAGAACGAACGGTGTAATGCCGTCGCTATAATTCAACCCGCTTCCTTTGGGCACCTCGACGGAATGAAACACACTGAGATCGACGTTGATCGGGTCGCGCGGGTAGTCTCCCACCATGCCGTAATTCCAAAAGATCGTGCGGATGTTGTTGGCATCATGAAAGCCCGACCGCTCCGCGTCGGTTCTGCCTCGCTTTTCCTTCGGCACCGGCGGCGGAAGTTGTCCCCACGCCGCGATCAGTGGAGCGACCGATACTGCTAAGGCAATCCACACTCGCAATCTGTTCATACGCGTACTCCGTTCCAATCAAAACGATGAGTTCATAGTGATGCCCACTTCGTACCGCCGTGGCGGATAGAAGCGTGTCGGGTCGGCGAGACGGTTGCGATCTTTGGCAGGTGTGGTCGAGTACGTCGGACTTCCTGTTGAGGCAAACACATCGCCGTTGAAGTAGGAAGCATTGAAGAGATTGAACACGCGTGCGAAGAAACTCATCCCCACACCGAACAGCGAGAAGGATTTTTCTGCGCGCAGATCGACCAGCAAGCCGTTGGGCTTGCGCCCGGAATTCTTCTCGATTGCAGCGCCAAACCCCGAGCCGATTTCCGGCGTGTAGGGCTGTCCGCTGCCGAACCGTACAATGGCTGCAAGCGCGTAGTCTTCCGCTTGCGAGAGTTGTACCGTGAGGTTGAGCGTGTGGCGTTGATCCCAATTGAGCGGGACTTGGCGTGGGCGAGGATCTTCACCTGCTTGTGCTCGCGTTGCCGTCTCGTTAGGGTCGCTGGAGTTTCCTTGCGCCATCTGCCATGTATATTCAAGCGTCGAACTGAGGATGCCGATTTGCCGTTGCACGAGCGAAATGGTAAAGCCCATCACGTTGCCGAAATCGATATTCGTCAGGCGAGCGTACTCAGCATTGTTATAGGTTTCCACGAACTCGACGCCGAGTAGATCGCGGATGTCTTTTAAAAAGAGATTGACGTTCAGTCCCAAAAACTCCGTGATGGCGTTCTTGTACCCAAACTCGTATTGCACGGTGCGTTCGGGCTTGATGTCGGGATTTCCCAACACACCGTAGTTCGATGTCCCTGCTTGGATGCGTTCGAGAATGCTGTAATTGGAATTGCGAAAGATGTCTCCGATCGGCGGCAGTTGATAGAAGTGCCCGTAGGAGAAGAAGATGGAAGACGTTTCGGTGATGGGGTAAGAAACTCCGATGCGCGGCGCGTAGGATACTTTCTTTGTTGTCCTGCGCGTCAACGATGTCGGCGCGCCTTGAATCGCGTTAGCAGGATTCTTCAAGTCGCTCGGCAAAGAGCCACGCGCATCGAAATACTCGAAGCGCAGGCCTGCGCGGATCGTCAAGTCGTTCCACTCCACCTGATCTTGCGCGTACGCGGCAAGCGAGATCGGCTGATACGTTTGGACGCCGGGATAGTCGGGAGGAGCATCCACGTATCGGTACAACGAATCACCTTTGTAGGTGAGCGTGCCGGGGGTACCGAATTGAACGACGGCGTACTGAAATTCCACGCCGACTTTCGCTTGATGCTCACGCGTCACTTGACTGGTGAGCGAAGCCTTCCCAACGAAGGAGTTCGTTTTCTGACGGAAGCGGGTGAAATCCACGCCTGCAACCACCGCGCCGAACTCGTAGTCGCCTATCGCGCGCGCAGCGCCCGCGTAGTCATACCGCCTATCATAGAAGTCATCGAACACCCAATCTTTGTAGTCGAAATAATTCTGGCGAACGCTCAGTGTATAGAATGTCGAGGGCGAAAGTGTGTGCGTTTAGTCGATGCCGTGCACCACGGAAACAGTCTTCTGCTTGGACTTGCCATCGGGGTTGAAGCGAAACGCGAACGCGTTGCCGAGGTTGCGCCCCTCGATGAAATTGAACAGCGCCTGATAACTGATCTCAACTCCAGCAAGCGAACGGTTGGTCAACTTTGCCAGACCCGACCATTCGCGTGTATAACTCATTGCCACTTCCCCACGATCGCCGTTCGGGGAGCCAAGCCAGATTGCAGGGTTGGCAAGACCATTGGTGTCGAGCGGATTGAACCGGCGCTCGCCGTCAAAGTAATCGCCGAACACGTACCGTCTGCCGTTGAAGAGAAAGTAGGTTTGCGGCAAGCCTGTTGGACCGCTGAGACTAAATTGGTAATTCTGTAACGAAGCGGGACGAGCTTTGTAGCGCAGGTTGCGATCGCCGCCGTTGGAGTAAAGAAAATCGCCGGAAAGCACTTCCGCATTCCATGCGACGTTCTCTCCGCCGCTCTTCAATACCGTATTCACCACACCACTCATCGCTTGGCCATACTCGGCATCGAACGTACCGGTGATGACTTGGACTTCTTGGATCAGCGAGCGATCGATGCGGATCGTCGATTTGTTGTCGTACGAGTTATTCACCGACACACCGTTCACCTGATACTGCACTTCGCCGATGCGACCGCCGCGGAAGTGCCCATCGACGACGCCTGCTTGGAGATTGACGATGTCCTGGAGTTCCTGCACCGGCAGCGCTCGAATCTCCTTGTCGGTCACCGTAGCAACAGTGCTGGTCAAGCTCACATCCACAACTGGCCGCTGTGCCGTGACGACAACGGCATCGATGGTGATGGCATCTTCTTCCATCACCGCGTCGAGCTTCGTCGTGTTGTTGACCGTGACTCGCACATCCCGAACCGTTACGGTCCTAAAGCCGACGAGACGAAATTGTACAGTGTATGCACCCGGTGGGATATTGATGATACTGTAATAGCCGTCGACGTCGGTCACTGCGCCGAGTGTCGTCCCGTCAATGACGACGTTGCTACTCGGAAGAGGCTCCTTGTTTTTGTCGAGGACGCGACCGGCGAGTTTGCCGGTAGTGCCGCCGAAAGCCGTGCATGCGAATGCCAGCAGTACAAGCAGCGCGGCAGCGGGCTGCCATCGAACGCGATGTCGTGTTTTCATGAGCGTGATTCCCATTTCAAAAGACTCACCGTTGCGCGAAGTTGTCGGGCAGGGACAGGTTTGTCGTTGCGAGCTACCAGATAGAGTTTACTCAAGAATTTGCTTTCATGCACAACACTGCAGCGCCCCGGCAACAGCAACACCGGGGCGCGCAGAGTGGATCGTTACTTCAGAAACATCATCTTCCCGGAAACCGTCGCGTTCGTCGCGCCCATGCGCAAGCGGTAGTTGTATACGCCGCTGGCAAGATTGGAGGCATCGAACCGCACGTTATGAACACCGGGTTGTTGCATGCCAAGGTTCTGTGTCGCGACGAGCTGACCGAGAATGTTGAAGACTTCCAACGTCACGTCGCTCGTCTGTGGCAACGAGAACCTGATGGTGGTCGATGGGTTGAACAGATTGGGATAGTTTCCCAGGAGTTTGAATACATCGGGGACCGTGTTCCCCGCTTCATCCACGGCAACAGTAATGCTCGGGTTCATGTACGCCCACGAGGCACCGTCGTTGAAGCCGCCCTCACGCATGAACCACGTACGCGTGCCGTAGCTGCTGGATGTTGCTGAACCAAACGAATCACCATCGTACAACAGTGCAGCAAAGAAGAGTGTGCCGTCGCCTCTGCCGGCAGGATACCCCAGGTTGCGCAGATTGATCCTCATTTCTGCAGTCCAACCCGAATCGGGTGTCGCTCCAACGGTGTCGATCGTTGTACCGCCTTTGAGAGCAATCACCACTTGCACCTTCGTCCCCGCCGAATCCCACGCGCCGGGGTTGGGTGCTAAGTCATCCTCGCGAGCGGTCTGCACGCTTGTTCCCGATCCGCCAATACGTGCGGTCAGGATGCGCGGGAAGAGCACGTTGTCGCCATTGAATGCTCCACGATCGCAAATCACGACACGGAAACCATCCCAACGATCGGGCGTCGAGCTTGGAAATGCTTGAACGAATTGATCGCTGACATCGACACCGACGAACAACGTATCGTTCTTGAAGAAGTACTTGAATGTTGCCAAACTCGGATCGGTAACTGCCGCCGTGCCACCGTTGACTGGAGGCTGGAACTGACCGCTTCGATAGGGCGCGGTACTCGGATAAGCATTGCGAATTGTTGCATTGCCGAACTGAATTTGCAACCGACCGACGTTGGGTGTGTTCCACACCGCATCGGTGAGTCGCCCATCAAGCACCGGTGAAGCGAATGTTCCCGCGTTGGGCACGGTCAATTCAGGACCGACTGGAGGAAGGGGATCCGTAAGACCGACGTTCGGTCGCGCATAGATACGCATGTGGTGGTACGCCGAGGCATTACCCCACGGGCACTGCAGCCATGCACGCGTCCCTGATTGACGAACGGTATCGAGGGGCCACTGCCAATCTGCGTCGTAGATCGAAAGGCTGTACATCACGATGTCTCCCTGCGCTGCTGAGACATTGTAACCAAACGTGCGCAGATTGATCTTGAACTCCATTATGTACCCTACGCCGTTGCCATGGGTATCATCGTTCTGCTGACCTTGAACCGTTGTCGCAGCAGCCCAGTATCTTTGATTGAGCGAGTCCGGTCGAGGAGCATACGGCGAACTTCACCAGAAACCGAGGTAGGCAGGCATGCGTCCCGGTTGGTCGGCAAGTGAATCAGCCCACGGTTCTTTTACCCAAGCATAGAAAATTTCTCCCGCACCGACAGGGCGAGCAGTCTGTTGCTTCTGCCGGATGTTCGACAAGATACCGTCGAACTTGTTGAATGGTCCGCCACCGATCGATTTATCTTCGATGCGAACTCCAACGTACAAGCTATCGGCTTTTACGAGGAACTTGATGGTTGCCTTCATCGAATCGATCACCTGCCGCCGTCCGTTCTCGAAGAACCAGCCGCTTCCCGGAATCGGCAGCATGGTGGGATTACCGTACTAGATTTTGACCGACTCTGCGGAAGCCCATGAAGGCTCGTTGAGCTGTCCGTCAATTGTCATCGTGGCAGTGGTTGTGCGTGCCCAGATGACATCTGTTCGCGTTGCCTGTCCGTGTGCGACAGTCGCAACAAGAACAACAGCGAACATCATGAAGAGAACATTTTTCATGACGTGTGTCTCCTTGTATGTGTGAGTGGATAATGAATTGGTACAGAGGACACAGGGCGGGCAATCGTCGTCCGCCCCAGCGAAGACTGTGCTTCTACTACATTGTACGATGGACCTTTGGCCGACGATCAAATCCTTTGGGTATCGTTAGATTTAGGTTCGGTGAGTTGCATTGGGACAACCACATGATTCGCGTAGGCTCAACTCCGTAGGAAGCACAACCTGCTGCTTGCGATGGGCGTTCTTGTTTCTCACCGCATGCAGCAACGTTTCGATTGCCCGAACACCGAGACGATGGATGCCCACCTTCACCGACGTGAGCGTCGGGGTAAGGTAGGCGGCAATGGGAACGTCATCGAATCCGGCAAGGGCGATCTCCTGCGGCACCTCGACGCCTTTATCGCGCAAAGCACTCAACGCGCCGATCGCCATCGAATCGTTACTCGCAAAGATCGCCGTTGGACGCGGATGAAGCTCGAGCAAAGTCGTCGCCGCATCATAGCCGGAAGCCTCGCTAAATGTGCCCGACGCTTGCAAGCGCTCGTCAAGCTCGCCTCCATATTGGCGCATCGCATCACAGTACGCGCGTAATCGCTGCGCAGCGTCGATGTTGTTCTCAGTGCCTTTAATAATGGCGACGCGGCGGTGACCGTGTTCGAGAAGATGCCGCGTCATGGCAAACGCTCCACCATAATTGTCGATGTTCAACGAGTCGAATTTGTCGGATTCAACGCAACAGTTCAGCAACACGACCGGCAACGAATGCGGAAGGTTCTCATTGAGCGTCTCGGCGTCGATATGTGGCGACATGATCACCAAACCATCGACACGCCCTCGCATCATCGTGAGAGCGGCACGAATTTCTTCCTTGTTGTTGTGTGAGCTTGAGACGACCAAATGATAATGTGCCTGCTGTGCCGTTTGATCGCTGCCGCGCAGAACCTCAGAAAAGAACTCCCCAAACAAATCAGGGAGAAGCAAACCGATAGCGTCGGTCTTTTTCATCGATAAACTTCTACCCAACGCGCTCGGAACGTACTTCAAGCGCCGGGCTGTATGCCGTACGCGTTCGCGCGTTTCCTCATCCACAGGTCCCACGTTGTTGAGCACCCGCGAAACCGTAGCAATGGAAACTCCTGCTTCTCGAGCGACATCTCTTATCGTGGTCATTTCGATGAGCCGCTACATAAGACTGAATGTTTGCACTGGCTAATGGGCTGACGGTGCAAGCTTGAGGGTGGCTTCGATGAATCAAGCCCTACACTCGAGATGGTGTAAACGTTTACACGCCTGCCGCAAAGAAAGCGAATCTGAAAATTCGCCGATGTAAGCGGTTACAATATAGCACTTCAGAAGGCTTTTGTCAAGCGACTATCTTATTTAATCTTCGGCACCCCTACACCCCTTTCTCTGCAGGAATTTGCAACATCACGCGAGCTCTAAAAGCAAAGGCGTCACCTGTCACTATCTGACCAAGAGCATTTTGCGCGTCAACGATCGCCCTTCAGCGGTCAGCCGATAGAGATAGACCCCGCTCGGCAAATTTCTTCCATCAAACGTGGCAGTATGGATGCCAGGCTGCCTCGTTTCATTCACCAGCGTCGCGACTTCTCGCCCCAGCACATCGAACACTTGCAGGCGGATGGAAGAAGTCGAACCGGCAACGGTGAACCGAATCGTTGTCGCGTGTTGTCCCGGAGCGATGGCAGCGCCGAATGGGTTGGGATAGTTTTGTTCCAACTCGAACCGCTGCGGGAGTTCAACATCCGACACCGCACTCGGACCGAGGCGCAGGATAGCCATCCAGACTTGATAAAGCCCGGCGTCGTCATCCATCCACAATGCATAAAGCTTTGTCCCCGA
The DNA here is from genome assembly GCA_040290295.1 of Ignavibacteria bacterium. GTDB lineage: Bacteria > Bacteroidota > Ignavibacteria > UBA10030 > UBA6906 > CAADGV01. The sequence continues at coordinate 20,467 of PSMW01000027.1, read as the reverse complement.
CGCTTTGAGCGCAATGTGGTCTCCTTGGTAGTTCGATGCCCCGCCGACGATGGGCTTGGGTTTGAAGCGGTGCTCGCTGATGACACGTTCAGTCCACGTGTTGCCTCCGTCCATCGACCGCGCATAGATCACCTCCGCCGAGTCCGATGTCGTAAAGCGATCGTCATAATAAATGATGTTGATACCACCGAAACTATCAACGTCCATTGCTGGGAAGTACTGAATCTTTCCGTTGTTGAGCGCGTCTTGATTGACACGAATCCCCTGCGACCATGTTGCTCCACGATTGGTAGAGCGATACAAAATGATGTCGGGGTCGCTTCCAGCAGGCGCAAGGTTCTTCTGCGTCGTGACAATGTACAGCCACCCGTCACATGCACCGCCGCTGTTGTCCACAACAATCTGCGGCAACCCATTGACCCGAATGTTCCCCTTTTCCGGAAGTGTTCCGTTGATGCCGTTCATGTCGAACGCATTCTGCGTCACGCTCCAACTCACTCCACCGTCCGTCGAGAAAGCGAAGCCTGCAAAATCCTCGATGAGAGGGGTCGTCGCAGTCATCCCCGCCCACGACACGTACACCGTTCCGTTTCTGGCGATTGCAATCGATCCGCCTGAACAGCGGGAAGGAGGCGTTCCGTTCACCGCCGCAGGCGCGGTCCACGACGAACCAGCATTGGTACTGTACGCGAACGAAAGTGGAAAGGGAATCAACAGTCGCACCCATGCAACATAGAGTCTTCCATAAAACGGACTGGACGGATGATCATCCATCCCCGAACTACCCTTATCCTCCGCCTGATCGGATGAGATCGTGTAGGCATTGCTCCACGAAAGCCCTTTGTCCGTTGAGTAGTGACTGTAGATACCGGGGAAGACCAGCCCGTTGTGCGTGAGAATGAAGCGACCTTCGGGATGAATCATGACACCTGGTGAGCCGTTATGATTCGATATCAACTGTCCTGTACATGTATCCGTGCCCCACCAAGTCATTCCACCGTTCGTCGAAACGTACACACCCTCACTCCGGAATCCATTTGAGGTGTTGATCGTTGCGGCGCTGACGAAGAGGAGATTGGAGTCGGTAGGGCTGATGGCAATAACCGGCTCGGTTTGCGTCACAGCACTGGGGTAGATACGAAAGTTCGTTGGAGGATTTTGGCCAACGACTGTACTTGCCGGTATGCAAACGATCACGGTCATGAAGCGAAGCAGGTTCATTCCCCATCCCATGGTTTGTAGCTCACTTTGATTCCTGCATAGAAACTTCTCGGCTCGCCAGTTTCGTAATAGCGACCATAGAAATCGTTCACGTTGATGTAGCCTGCATACCGCCTATCGAAAATGTTGTGCACGCCCGCATACGCGATCGCGGTGAATGTTTCCTGCTTCAGATTCAGTCCCAAGAGAACATTTCCATAGAAATACACTGGCGCCGTTTCGCGGTTGGCGTCGTCAACATACATCCGTGAAATGTAATCACAATCCCATAAGAAGATCGCCTCTGCAGTTTCGGAGAGTTCCAACTCGTACATCATGATGAAGTTGACCAAGCTCGTCGGTATGGATGGAACGACGTTCCCGGAATAATTCTCTACAACCGGACCAGCCGGCGTCGGCACCGTGACAAGGTAGTCCTTGTAACGAAAATGTGTGTATGTATAGTTCACCACCATCTCGAAATGTTTGAGAGGGTGCATCTTCAAGCCGAGTTCCACGCCGGTTCGCTGGGTACGAGCAGCGTTGCGGAAATACGTGCGTTGGTTTATCACAAACGGAATGATCTCGTCTCTGATCGTGTAGTGGAAAAAGGTGAGATCGAAAAACAGCTTCGGCATGAAGACGCGATCCGGGTCGACGAGATTTCCTTTCACTCCCAACTCGAAGTTGTACGTCGTTTGAGGATTCAAATCAGGATTGAGCGAGTAGCGGATATTCGTTGAGATGGGCGTATTCCCTATTTCGCTCAACGCAGGAATATCGTAGCTCAAGCCGTACGAGCCGTACAGCGCAATCGAACGAGTCAGTTTGAAGTTCAGTCCGACTTTCGGAGCGAACTTGTTGAACGTACGCGCGCTGTCGCTGAATCCGTACGGGATGAAGATATTGCGATCGAAGACGTTGTGGTCATAGCGCGACGAGAGTGTTGCGTCCAATTTGTCTTCGATGATCGAGAAGCGATCCACCAAATAGACGCCGAGATTGTTGAGGCTTTCCGTGTACTGATTCTGCACCGATGGACCTTTCGTGCCGTAGAGGTTTTCGAAATCGGTAACTGGTCCTGCTTGATGAGCATAGTCGATGCCGAGCGTCAGTGTGTTGCTATGCCCTGCCAGCTTCGATCGATGAGTGAACCGCGCCCATGCCCCGAGCGTCCGACGTTCGGCGAAGGTATAGAACTCGTTGTCGGTACGCTCCAAATCCTTGAATGCGCCATACAGCACCAACTCTAACTCATTCTTGCGCGGCTCGTCGAACTCCGTCCTGTACCGGAGGCCAAGTTTTCCCTTCCGCGTGATGCGTTTGCAATCTTGGGACAGCGCTATGGGACTGGCTTGAAACGGGTCGGCATCGAATTCCGCTTTCGTCAGAGGTCCCGGAAGTTTGTTGATACCGTTGACATAGTTCCCAAGCACGCTGATCGTTGAAAGATCCGGCAAATATGCCTCGTATGCAACATTCACGACGTTGAGGTACTGCTGGCTGTGCCGCCGAAACCCGTCGAGGTTCGAATAGTTGTACGTAACGAAGAGACGGTTCTGCGGATTGAGCAAGCCGAGTTTGACACCTTGATGGATCAATCCGAATTTCCCAACCTGCACGATCGCTCCACCGTAACTCTGCGGGAAATACATGTCCGACATGAAGTTGATGACCCCGCCGGGTGCATTCGCGTACAGCGACGAGAGATTCCCCTTCGCCACTTCCACTCCACCGAGCGATGTGAAGTCGATGGCATCGAGAACACTTTCGCCGTCGGGATCGGATTCGGGAATGCCATCGACCAAGATCCGAACCGCGCGGGCGCCGGAATTGGACCGTGTACCGAATCCACGCAGCGAGATCCTCAAGTCGGTATTGCCGAAACGCGATTGCAAAAACATTCCCGGCACGTCGGCAAGCACATCCTTAGCAGATACTTTTCTGCCGAACGACAACTCCTTTTTGTCCACGCTGAACACCGAGTACGGAATATCGATGATGCGTTCCGTCGAGCGGGTGCCGATGCTGGTCACCTGTTCGATTTCGTACCTCACCGAGTCTTGCTCTAACCCTGCCTCTTGTCCTCGGGCTGCGCTGACGGCAACGATCGACGCAAGCAGTGCTCGGCACGAACACCTTGATATGAATTTCCCAACAAAGTGCATAGTCCTCTTCGATCAATGAAAGATTACAGAACACGAGGGTGAACGGAAAAACGCGAAGGGCTGCAACCATCACGTTGAGGTCCTCCAGGCCGATGGTACAATACTCAATCACCCGACAAGTTGCAACCCGTTTCGGTTGAAACTAAGCAGCGGTATCATTAGATTGAACGCCGGGAAGACTCGATTCCACGCCTGTTCAAATCCTACAGAGCTGACGGTCACGTCCTCGATGAAACGATTTGTCGTGCTCATATTTCTCTTCCTGTATCTGTACAACTTCGTCGGATACCTCGCGGTCTTTTCCGTTCTGCAATATCGCATCAAGAAGGATGTAAAGCACAGGCTCCTCTCTGCGCTTCCATTGTCGCAGCTTACTCAGCTTTCCTTCTCCATCCACGAAAGGCAGGATCGAGCGCATGCGATGCAATGGATCGAGAACGACGAGTTCCGGTACGAGGGAAAGATGTACGACGTCGTGCGCATCGTGGCTGACGACGATTCGATGCACATCTTTTGTGTGAGGGATGATCAGGAAGAAAAAGTGCTTGCTGATCTCGACTCGCACGTGCGCCGTAACATGGGTGCATCATCCGAGCAGTCGAGCCTTGATTCGTTCAAGGATGTTTTCAAAGAGTCGCTCGTTCCCCGAGCGCTTATCACCAGCATGCTCGATATCCTAACGCGAGTTCTCCCAACGAACGACGGCATGTCCGTTCTCTTCACAGCAGACGTTCCCTCACCCCCTCCTCGCTGTTTCCCACCAGCGTAAGCGCGAATTCACGTTCGTCATTTTTCGTTTGTCGCTCTCGAGTGCGCTTGTTGCATGCGTACGCCCGTTCAGTATTGCCCTTGCATGAGTGCAACACCTGCGCATCACAACTGCATGCGGTCGACAAACGACTTTGATTGGACACCATTCATCCAGCGGTACTCGAAACAGCTACACTGGTCGGTCGCTGACTGCGTTACCTCATCATTATTCAACAGGAGTATGAAAACTATGAAACGCACTCTGACACTGTTCTTCGTTCTCATCGTGATCGGTCTTTTCCCTCTTCTCCGTGCTGATGCACAAAATGAGGAAGGAAAGGACACGATGAAGATGTATTATATCGGTCCGGTCATCAGCATCGGCACGCGGATGGCGGAGCCATGGATTCAAGTGCCGTCGGCATTGACGCATCTCGACGTAAAAGAACTACCGAAAGGGAAAGGGTACGGACTCGACGAAATTCTCGCCGGCATTCCCGGCGTGCTCGTCCAGTCGCGCTACGGCAACCAAGATGTTCGATTGACCATTCGCGGATTCGGCGCTCGTGGCGCGGGCGAACGATCGAACGCGGGCACCACGCGCGGCGTCCGTATTCTCAACAACGGCTTCCCCGACACCGAGCCTGACGGCCGCACGTCGTTCGACTTGGTGGATATTTCCGGAGCCGGAGCCATCGAAGTGATGCGCTCCAACGCCTCCAGTGTGTACGGCAACGCGTCCGGTGGGGTGGTGAACATCATGGCGAACACGCTGTTCGAGAATCCCTACGCTTCGTTCACCGAATCGTTCGGCAGCTTCGGTTTCCGGAAGGAGATGATCAATGCCGGCGCCATCGTGGGGAGCGGCAAGATGTATCTCTCGCTCAGCAACACCAACTTCGACGGCTGGCGCTACCAGTCCTCCAGCACGCAAGCGTTGCTGAACACAGGACTCTCCGCGCGTCTCGGCGAAAGCACAACGCTCGACGTTCACATCGCAGCAACTAGCAACTTGTTCCGCATCCCGGGACCGCTCTCGCAAGCTCAGTACGATTCACTGGCTCAGCAAGCCGACTCGTTGTACATCAAGCGCAATGAACGCCGGTACAATCGGCTCGGTCGGCTTGGCGTGCATCTCTCCCATCAACTCAACGAACACAATTCGTTCACCGCAACTGCTTTCGTCCAACCGAAATTCCTCCAGCGCTCAGAGCGAGGCACCTTCCGCGATTTCAACCGATACCATGTCGGCGGCAGTTTCCTCTACAACAACACCGCGGAGTTCGGCTCGGATATCACGAATCGCTTTATGGTCGGGATGGACGAAGCCTATCAGGACGGTGCGATACTTTTCTACACACTCTCCGCTACCGGGGGACGGGCATTGCCCTTGCGCGATAACAAACGCGAAGGAGCCAACAACTTCGGGGCATTCGTCCAGAACGAAATCTTGTTCGGCAACCGGTGGATTGCCCTCGTCGGCGCGCGGTACGACAACATCACGTACTACTCTGAAAGCTTTATCAATCTGAAGTTGCACGAAACGCGTTCATTCACGCGCGTCACGCCCAAAGCAGGCATCACGTATCGCATCACCCCGCAACACAGCGTGTACGCGAACCTCGGCGGCGGCGTGGAAGTCCCCGCCGGCAACGAAACCGATCCCATCGGCACGTTCGGCGCGGACACGATCTACGCCATCAACCCGCTGCTCGACGCGATCCGCTCCACCACAATCGAAGTCGGCACGAAACAGATCATAGAACTCGGAGAAGCCCAGCCATTCGGCACACTCTCGTACGACATTGCGGTGTACTGGCTGCGCGTGACGAACGATATCATTCCCTACCGCAACGGCCGGTTCTATTTTACGGCAGGACGAACCGAACGCATGGGACTGGAAGTGGGTGCAACCGTGAACTTGAAGATGGGTCTCTCGGCGAATGTTGCTGTGACGGCATCGAGCAACAAGTACAAAGAGTATCTCGTTGACTCGGTGCATTACGGCAAGCCGGGAGTATTTGCCAACTACGCGAACAACAACGTTGTCGGCATTCCAGACCTCGACTTTACGCTCGGCATGAAGTATCAGGCGAAGGAGTGGTACGGCGCGTACATCGGCGTCACGGTACAAAATGTCGGGAAGTATTTTGCCGACGACGCGAACAAGATCACGGTTCCCGCCTACACCATCCTCAACGCACAAGCGGGCATCGAGCGGTTGACGTTCGCAAACGACAAGCTGTACTTCACGGCGTTCATCAGCATCAACAACCTCTTCGACAAGAAGTACATCGGTTCAGCATGGCTGAACCCGGATGTGGTCCGCGGTGCACCGGTGTTCATCGAGCCGGGATTGCCCCGTAATTTTGTGGGAGGAGTCGGGCTTGGAGTGAATTTGTAATCATCACAGCATGATGCCGATCCTGCACCGCGGGATCGGCATCGGCGTTCTGGAGGAAGCGTCGCACCTGTACACTCGACCCTAACGAATGACGATCAACTTCTTTGTTGCGGAGAAGTTGTCTGCCTGCCCGTCCCGACTCGTCGGGGCGAGGTCTCGTGTCGCAGAGGGCGACACAGACAAGCGGTAGAGATACACGCCGCTGGGTAAAGGTGTGGCATCGAGCCTGCACACATGCGTTCCTGCTTGGATGACTTCATGCACGATCGTGCGCACTTCTCGTCCGAGAAGGTCGTACAACTTCAGCGTAACAAAGCCGGGGCGTGGTATTCGGAATACGATGGTTGTCGCCGATTGTCCCGAACGATCGGTCGTGCCGAACGGATTGGGATAGTTCTGAAACAACATCGGCGTGTACGGGAGATCTGCCTCAACGATAGCATTGGGCACTGCATGGTTTCGATAGAAGTGCGGACCGCCTCGCTGTGACCCGATGAAGAAATCGTTATCGCCATCGGCGTCGATATCCACAAACGCGGGTGCGGCTTCTCGCAACGCTTCCGTTTCGGCGAAGTGATTCGTGCGGCGAACGAACTGGGGAGCGCTTGGTGTCCCTACGTTCTCGTAGTGCGCAACGCGCCCCTCGCCGCTACCAACAAAAAGATCCTGATCGCCATCGCCGTCGATGTCCGCGAACAAAAACCAACGCGAGATCGGGGGTAACGTTATGACGCCGTTGCGCAATGCAAAGCGTGGTGCATTGCGTGTTCCCTCGTTGCGATAGAACTCCAGGGGCGGGTCAGTGTCGAGCACGAAGATGTCCAGATCGCCATCGGAGTCGATATCCACGAACTGATGGTTTGGGGAGTTCATTCCTCCGGCAAAGGGAAGGTCCACGATCGCACCATTGATGCGCACGGGAATGCCCTCCGTCTCACGGTGGAACGGCTGGGCATGCATCGCTCCGGCAGAGAGAAGAGCAACGGTGATAGCAGAGAACTTAGGCATTGCTTGGTTTGTTCATGCCATAGCAGCGCGAGATAATCTCGCCAAAATATCGCGTAGACTCAAGACGCTTGCATGCAACGAGGTTTTTGCCTCACGTCATGCAGCATTACTCCCACACTCGTTCTTCCACACATCTCTTGTCACACTATCGTCGGAGGTCATATGAAGCTTCGGCACTCCTTCCTTCTTGCAGGAGCGATCCTTACGATGACGGGGCAGAGCAGAGGAGGCGACTTCGAGCGCCGCGTGCAGTCGATTGCCTCACACCAGATGCAACCCATTCTCGACTCCATCTCAGCAATACACATCAGATCGTATCTCGACACGCTCGTCGGCTTTACGTATCGTCACACCATGGACGATACGGTCTCGGCAACGACGGGCATGGGAGCGGCTCGGCGTTGGGTGTACAGAAAGTTTCAGGAGTTCAGCACAGCATCCGGCGGCAGATTGCAGGTGCAGTACTTCGATTTCGTAGCAACCATTTGCGGCATCACGCAGCTTCATCGCAACGTGATGGCAATCCTCCCCGGCACTGTCACGCCCAACCGATACTTCGTGGTGAGCGGGCATCTCGACACACGCGGCGATCCGAATAATGCATGTACGTACGGCATTTTTTCTCCCGGCGCAAACGACGACGGTTCGGGCACCGCGGTGTCCATCGAGCTTGCACGCGTGCTCAGCCGCTACCGGTTCGACGCGTCGATCATTTTCATGGCGGTGACGGGGGAAGATGAAGGACTCTTCGGCAGCGAAGCCTACGCCGCGTTCGCTCAAGCCACCGGAATGCGCATCGACGGGATGATCACGAACGACGTCGTGGGGAACATCATCGGCAGTGGCGGCATCGTGGACAGTCTCAGCGTACGACATTATTCGTCGGTCTCCGACCTGACTTCGCATCGGCAGATGGCGCGATACATGAAGTTAAAAGCCGGGCAGTTCTATCCCATCATGACGGTGAATCTGATTCCCGCTATCGACCGGCCGGGTCGAAGCGGCGATCATGTCTTGTTTCAGAACCGGGGCTACACAGCAGTCCGTTTCGTCGAGCCGAATGAGAATCTCGCCAACCAGCATACACCGACCGATCTCGTCGAGAACATGAGTTCTGCCTACACTGCACGGGTGGCGCAGGTGAACGCCACGGGACTCGCATCGCTTGCTTGGGCGCCTGAGAAGCCTGCACAGCCAAGCATCGCGGACCCAGGCGATGGAACTTCGCTCAGAGTACGCTGGACACCGACAACGCCCGTGATCGACCTCGCGGGTTACCGCGTTGCTGTACGTGATTCAGGCGCGTTGTATTTTTCAAGAGTCATCGACGTAGGCAATGTGCTGCAATACACCGTCACAGGTCTCACCTCCGGCGTGAAGGTCGCGCTGAGTGTATCGGCATACGACACGGTAGGCAACGAGAGCTTGTTCTCGCAAGAAGCTCTTGCCACTCCCTCGATCACACCTGCAGCGCCTACCGATGTCAGCTCGACCTCCTTCGCGAACAATGTCGTCCTCACATGGAACGCAAGTCCACAGCTCGATGTGGTTCGTTATCGGATCTATCGAAGCACACAGCGACGAGAAGGCTTCGCCATCTACGATTCGGTTTCTGCCTCCACAACCACGTACACCGACGGAGGCATGCCCTTTCACACCTTGTTCTTTTACTCCATCCGCGCTGTGGATAGCGACGACAACCTCAGTCCACCATCGGCTGTGGTTCCCGGACAACGTGTTTCGCATGACGGCGGCATCCTTATCGTTGACGGCACGCGCGATGGAAGTGGAGGACCGACCGCCCCCACCGACGGCGCCGTGGACAGCGCTTACCAAAGACTGCTCGCCGGCTTCAACGTCACAGCAGAGTGGGACGTCGCCGACAGCGCTACACAAAACATTCGCATTTGGGATGCAGAGCTGGGCCGTTACTCCACTGTGGTGTGGCACTCCAATGTGCGCAGCAGTTCTCCCTTATATCACGACACGACCGCGCTGCGCAAATTCCTCCAACAGGGAGGAAGACTCTTCCTTTCGGGATGGAAGCTTTCGAGTTCATTGACCACGACACTCGGAACGATCATCACCTATCCGACGGGAAGTTTCGTTCCGCGCTATCTGAACATCGATTCGATGATCGTCAGCGGCGTGCTCTCTCAAGATTTCAAGACAGCACAGGCAGCCACTTCAGGCTACGGAGATGTCACTGTCGATAGTATGAAGATTCCCGTCTATGGCGGAGCGTTGGTTAACACCGATGCGGTTCTGCTGCCGTTTGCCAGCCCCAATGTTCAGAGGCTCTTTACGCATCGCGGGAGGTCCCCCGGGTCTGCTCTCGAAGCCAAGCCTGTGGGTTGGCGATACATCGGGAGTGACTTCAAATTCGTGGTGTTCGATTTTCCGCTCTACTACATGCGTGAAGTCGAAGCGCATGCAACAGTCGGCAGAGCGTTGTTGGATTTGGGCGAGCAACCCTTGAGTGTGGAGCCGCCGATGCAGGGAATTCCTGCACTCTTCGCGCTGCATCAAAACTATCCGAACCCGCTCTCTCTCAACGCTGATGTTCCGGGTAGAGCGTACGGAACCACAATCATCAGTTACAGCTTGCCTCGGGAAAGCTGGGTGTCGTTGAAGCTCTATGACATTCTCGGAAGAGAAATCGAAACGATCGTGAACGATAAAGTCGAGGCAGGTACACATAAGGTGGCTTTCACCGCCGGCACTCTCGCGAGCGGCGTGTATTTCTACCGCATGACAGCAGGATCGTTTACCGCTACATGAAAGCTCGTTGTGGTTCGCTAAGGTGTGTAATCGATTCACGCCGCGGCGAACGTAACCTGTTCCCTTCCTTTACACGAAGAGACATGCGTCCAGCTTGCTGACAAAAGCAGGCGATGAAAGAGTGCAGAATCGGTCGAGTTTCGACAAAAGCCTCATCCGGCGATGTGCGCTCTTCCTTCACATCAGTGACTGGCAAGTGAATTGCTAAAAATAATCGTGAAACCCTTCTTCCACGTTTCATCACGTGGACCAATCACGCTCAACGTTTCAAGGAACATGCTATGAGACTTCGGCAAGTTATCGGAGGAGATGTTCTGCCCGACACCTTACGCCGCCGGCTCGAGAGCAATGACTATCTCAACACCGAAAGTGCGTTCCGAGCAGTGAAGAACGCGTTTCCGCACCATCTCGTCATTGCTGAGCGCGGTAATATCTCTGTCCTCGTCAAGGATCGCAGCGTGGCTGTCGCCGTTTTTCGACTGCATTCGACGTCGAGGGAATATCAGCCGGCTCCAGCGATGTAGGCCCGAGCGTCCGTCTGCATGATGTGTCGCGCCCATGGCGCGGTTGGAATGGCCATACAAAATGCCCAAACTCTCCGTCGAAATCGGTGTTGGGGTAAATGTTCTCACTTCTCGCGAAATTGGACAGCGGCATCTGGGCAGCAACGTGCTCTTCAGCCCGACCGTGAGCATAGGAGTGGAGATTCCCTGGACAAACGGTGTCGTCGGCATCTTCTACATGTTCCGCCATCTCTCGAACGCGAGCATGTTCGAGGACAACGACGGGATCAACTACCAGTATATCGTTTACTCGGTAAGCTTTGCATCGTTCTGAGTGAGGCAACGAAGCGATTCGAGCGCCGGCATTGAGACCGTTCTCCTCCTTCATGAGCATCGACACGCGCCGTCAAAACAAAAAAGCCGGCTTTGCCCAGGCCGGCTTTTTCGGAACACGTTGATCGTTCCTTCCTATCTTATCAACATCATCCGCCCCGTACTCACAGTGCTTCCCGCTTGCAACTTGTAGATGTAGAGTCCGGACGGAAGATTGTCCGCCACGAACGCCGTCTGATGCTCGCCTGGATTCACCGTTCCGTCCAACAGTGTCGCAACTTCCTGACCGAGTGTATTGTACACAGTCAGCCGAACGTGCATCTGTTGCGGCAAGGTGTAGTAGATGAGTGTGGAAGGATTGAAGGGATTGGGATAGTTGCCCTTGACATGCGCCGTTTGTGCACCTGCTGACGCGACAACTTTCTGAGGAGATGCGGGCGGCGTGCCGAACGACGTCGCTGCATTCCACGTCGCCCAACGGTTGGATGTGTTTGCCCAACCTGCGTACATCCATAGATCTCCATCGTCGAGCGGATCGTTGTCCACGCCGCTGTAATCTCCCCATCGCCCCGATGTGTTGACCGCCACGCCCGCTTTCACCAGCGCACTCGGTTGGATCGTCGACTCCGTCGAAAGCATACCTGTTCGATACATCGAAGCATACTCCGACGAGCTAGAGCGTGAGAACGTCATGTACATATTGTTCGAAGCATCGGCGGTGACGGCGGGATAGTACATATGAATACCGCTCGCAGTGTAGGTGATATTCTTGTCGATCGCTCCCGTGCTGCTGAGTTTGAGGTAGCGAATCGCGGAAACATACGTTCGATTGTTATTACCCGCACGGGCGTTGAACGCCGTGTACAAGAAGCCGTTGCGCCATACCACATCCTGCGTGCGGCAGTCGTTCGTCGCAATACGAGTGCCGGTGCCCGGTTGGACAGCATCGGGTGGAACACTATAGCTGCCGATGCTGACGGTCGCAACGCGCGTGAGTGTTGGACTTGCAGGTGCGTTATCGATGCGCCAGAGGGTTACTGAGCTTCCTCCGCCGGCTCGTGTGTTCAGCAAATACTCTGCGGCAGAAGTACTCAAGCAGCGTGCAGGCTTCACAGTGAAGGCCGAGGTTCCATCCGCATTGCGTAGGTCGATGAAGTCCGTGTATGTGGCGGGTGCACCGGAATAAAGTTCTGCTTTGCTCAAGACGCGCACTTTCGAGTAGCGATAGGAATTACTGCTGATGGTGTACTGGTTGGTATTGATGAAGATGGCGTTGTCGTTGTACCCCAGACCCGGATAGTCTCCCCAATTGCTCGTCATAGTCGTTCCGTCGAGTCGCCAATCGAACGTATAGTTCCACCACGGTTCTGTAGGATCGGATGTTTGGGAAATGGAGAGATACATATTCGCCAGCCCGTTGCCTACTGAAGTCGCGAGCATCACGAACTTTCCAGCCGCGCGATCATAGAAACATTTTGGATCGAAAGCCGTCCCTGCAGCAGTCCCCCACCATGTCGAAAACTGCGTGGTACTCACATTGACGCCCGCCCTCGTGTACACGCCCCACTGCGAGTTGGTCATGTCGATTACGTGCGTCGGCCCAACGGCAATGGCTGCATCGTACGGAATCCACCCGTTCTGACCGAGTCCGTTGAAATTCACCCCTTGATTCGGTGCGAGCGCGCCTCCACCGACGTTCGGATCGTATTGGATTTCGTACCCATCCGGTACAGCATCGACGCCGTCCTCTTGATAGGTTTTTCGCTTCCCCATCTCTTCTTCGGGGATCTCATAACGGAATGGAACTTCGAACACGCGTCCGGGTTCCACCGTAACCGTTGCACCGGGATGCAGCACCGGCACTGCCACAGCGGGTGCAATGCCGTCCTTGGGTCCTACCAACGGCGCCACTCTCTCCCCTTGCGATGCGAAGAGCACCGACGTCGCCAGCGGGAGTCCCAGCACGACGAGCGTACGTTGTTTCATACTTACTCCTATAAATTGGATGAATGATCTTGTGGGGGAATTTCGTGTTCAGGGTCCGGTTGAACAGAGCTACTACATTCCGCTCTCAGATGCAAGGTTGTGGAGCGCTGGACCACGCCGCAAAAAAACCTCTTGATAGCTGAAACAGAAGTTTGCTATATTCGTAGAGCCAAATGTAAAACAGAGCAATTGTTATGAAAGACCTTGCCGCCATCTTCAAAGCTCTCGCCGACGAGGCGCGGTTGAGAATCTTGAACCTCATCTTTCGGACAGGAGAACTTTGTGTCTGCGACATCGAAGCAATAACGGGGTTCACCCAAACGAAGACCTCTCGTCACCTGGCGTATCTGCGCAATGCCGGGTTGGTGGATACACGCCAGCAAGGACTTTGGGTGCTGTATTCGCTGGCTCGCCCAAAGAACCCCGAACACGAAAAACTCATCGGCTGTCTCAAGACACTTCTCGAAACAAACCCCGTTGCTCTCAGGGATACACGCGAGCTTGTCAAGAACATCAACAAAGGCTGCTGCGCGACGGTCACCGTTCTCAAACCGGAAGCGAAGCGTGCAGTCATCGACCTCAACTAAATCATGGAGGAAGATGCTATGTCGATGCCCGATGTCAAAGAAATCGTACGCGAAAAATACGGCACCATTGCCCAAGCGGGAGGTTCCTGTTGTGGACCCAATTGTGGCTGCGGTTCGGGCGAGTCATCCGAAACGCTCGCACTGCTCATGGACGATCGCTACACAAACGTTGATGAGCAGATCGTCCAAGCTGCTGATCTCGGTTTGGGTTGCGGCACTCCCACTGCATTCGCCGACCTGAAGGAAGGAATGACCGTCCTCGATGTCGGCTCGGGCGTTGGCATCGACGTGTTCCTTGCCGCCAAGAAGGTAGCACCCACCGGCAAGGCAATCGGCATCGACATGACCGACGAGATGATCAAGCTGGCACGACGCTACAAAGCAAAGCTCGGCATCGAAAACGCTCAGTTCATCAAAGGCGAAACCGAGAACATGCCGATCGAGTCGGCTTCCGTTGATCGGCTTCTCAGCAATTGCGTGATCAATCTTGTACCCGACAAGCGAAAGGCGTTCGCAGAAATGTTCCGCGTGTTGAAGCCGCGCGGTAAGTTTACGATTTCGGATATCGTGTCGGTCGGCAGCATTCCCGACGAGGTACGTCGCGACATGGAATTGTGGGCAGGATGTGTGGCAGGCGCGCTGGATAAACAAGAATATCTCAGCATCGTGAGCGAAGCGGGGTTCTTCAATCTCACGATCAAAGCCGAAAAGCGTGACGCGCCGGATACCCTTCTCCCATTCGGCTTGGTCAGCATCACACTTACAGCAGTGAAGCCATGAGCCTCCGCATTCGTCAGGCGGTAGCCGACGACTACGCCGCCGGCATCCATCTCCTCCAGCAGGCACAGCTCCCTGTGGCAGGGATTCGTGAACATTTCGAGAACTTTCTTGTCGCAGAAAATGCAGAGGGGATTGTTGGGATGATCGGCGCAGAGCTGTACGCCGATACGGCATTGCTGCGTTCGGCTGTCGTACGACCCGACCACCAATCACAAGGCATCGGCACGCTGTTGTACGAGTCGCTCGTGACATATCTTCGCGGGCGAGACATTCAACGTGTTCTGCTACGAACCAACACGGCCGAAGCGTATTTTGCCAAGAAAGGATTTGTCCGCATTGCGCGAGAGTCGGTGAGCGGACCCGTCACGCAGTCGGTCGAGTTCAGCGGCGCATGCCCATCGCACGCAGCGTGCATGGAGCTGTGCTTATGAAGCGCGTTCTGATCCTCTGCACCGGCAACTCCTGCCGCAGCCAAATGGCTGAGGGATGGCTACGACATTTTGGGGAAAATGAGATTGAAGTGTACAGCGCCGGTACACGTCCGAGCTTTGTCCATCCGCTTGCAATCGAAGTGATGAAAGAAGCAGGCGTGGACATGACATCGCATCGGTCGAAGTCCGTAGAGGAGTTTGTGGGCACGCCGCTGGACTTCGTGATCACGGTCTGCGACAACGCCCGCGAGGAGTGTCCTTACCTGCCTGGCTTACACGCGACGCTGCATATTCCTTTCGAAGATCCTGCCGGCGCAATCGGCACGCTTGATCAACGGCTTGCCGTCTTCCGCCGAGTCCGCGATGCAATCCGAGAGGAAATGCAGGCGCTCGCCTTGCGTTTGAAAAATATTCCTGAAGAGTAGAGAGGGTGTGTGAGAAGGGAGAACGCTCACTGAAGAACATAAGCACGCTTCGCGAGAACACATCTCAACGGGCACGTTCAGACGAAGCGTGCTATCAACACAGCGCTGGTTCACTCCCGAGACTTCGGTCTTCGCAATTCAAAAACGATTGCAGCAGCGGCAGTCAGCTTGATGAAATCCCACCACGAGAAAACAACGAACCCTGAAACAAGCGCCGCACGCACATCGTGCAGATAAAACGCATACAGGTGCAACATACCCGACGCGAAGATCAGCAACGTTCCCGCGACCATCGAAAGCCACACGCCCGCGAAGCTACGGTAGTGCTGCGTCAAGGAACCAACAAGCGCGGCTGCAAACGGGAAGGCAAGCAAGTAGCCACCGGTCGGACCCATCACCGTCATCAGCCCAAAATGACCGAGAGCGAACACCGGTGCACCAAGAACGCCTGCGACAAGATACAGCGCTTGGCTCACCGCGCCACGACGAGCGCCCAACACGCCGCCGGCAAGCAACACCACGAAGGTTTGCAGCGTGTACGGCACCGGATCGTGCGGAATCTCCACACGGGCAGCCACTGCGGTTGCACCGGCAAAGGCGAATGTCCAGAGGATGTGCGAGAGAAGACTGCCTTCAGTGAGAGCGAGGCGCTTCAACAGGGCTGTGTTGCGGTACATGGATCGTTCTCCGATGAATGACGAGCAGGGTAATTTCATGTAATAAAAAAATACTCAATTGTATGCTGAGAGTCAACCCATGCTGCTTGTATATCAAATGTGCATTCAGTATATTGAACAACATCCGCACGGCCATCCTTATACGACGGGGAACATCTATGAAGAAGTCACTCTCTTTGCTCTCGATTCTCCTCTCTATTCTAACGGCGTTCGACGCTAAGGCTGCTGAACAGTACAAATACATCCGCGTGTTCGTGCCCGATGTAACGACGCTGCAACGCATGTGGGCGTCGGGTATCGATCACGAGGGTGTTGAAGGAAAAGTGGGCGGACCCATGCTGTTCGTTGCCGATGCATTTGCACTGGGTGAACTCACGCGCAACGGCATTCCTTATGAAATCGTGATCGACGATCTGGCAAAGCATTACGCTCGCCAGCTCTCTCGAGAACCCTACAACGCACTTGGCTTCGGCCTTGGAAGCATGGGAGGCTTCTACACATTTCAAGAAGTGCTGCGCCAACTCGACACTATGCGATTGCTCTATCCTCACCTCGTCACGGTGCGCGATTCGATCGGACGGTCGCAGCAAGGGAGAGCACTCTGGGCGGTGAAGATCGGGAGCGCACAAAGTGCAGGCAAGCCGGAGGTATTGTACACAGCGTTGCATCACGCGCGCGAACCACAAGGGATGATGTCGGTGCTCTATTACATGTGGTGGTTGCTGGAAAACTACGCAACCAATCCCGAAGCTGCCTACCTCGTTAATAATCGCCAGCAGTGGTTCATTCCGGTCGTCAACCCCGACGGTTACGAGTACAATCGCTCGACCAATCCGAACGGCGGCGGGATGTGGCGAAAGAACCGACGCGATAATGGGGGCGGCATCTACGGTGTTGACCTCAACCGCAACTACGGGCCATACTACATGTGGAATGCGAACAACGGAGGATCGAGCACCAATCCCAGCAGCGACACATACCGCGGACCCGCGCAATTCTCCGAGCCTGAGCTTCAAGCGATCGACGCTTTCATGCGTTCACACAATGTGAAGAGTTGCCTTAACTATCATACTTATGGCAACTATCTGATTTATCCGTGGGGATACCTTTCACGTGAGAACGGCGATTCACTCATCTATCGCGACTGGGCGTACGATATGACGGCGCTCAATCGCTTTACGAACGGTACCGACCAACAGACCGTCGCATATTCTACGCGCGGCAACTCGGACGACTATATGTTTGGCGACACAACCAAACCGATCACTTATACGATGACGCCCGAAGTCGGCACGTCGGAGGAAGGTGGGTTTTGGCCCAACTCCTCGCTCATTCTACCGCTTGCAGTCAAAACGCTGCCGATGAACAAGCATCTCGCCTATATCGCAGGCCACTTCACGACGGTCATTTCCTACACTCTCCAAGATGGCGGAGGCGATGGCTTCTTGAATCGGGGAGAAAGTTTCGTTTTGTTCGCGCGAGTGAAGAACAAGGGACTAACGGCAGGAAGCAATGTATCGGTGAGCGCCACGACGAATCTCTCTACCGTCCACCTGTCGAGCACGCCTGTCGTCATTAATCCCGCCCCTCAGCAGGAAGTACAGGTTGCATTGACGGGCATGGTGTCCGCTCTGGCGATCGAGGGCATCCCGCTGCAAGTGTATCTTTCGATAACCGATGCGGATGGCTATCAGAAAGTCGATACGCTCAACACATTTCTCGGAACGCCGACAGTTTTGTTTGCCGATAGCGCAAGCAACGGCACGTCGAATTGGACAACAGGTTCGGGATGGGGACTCACAGCGAACGCGCACACCCCACCATACGCGTTCACCGATAGTCCAACCGGCAACTATACCGCAGGTGCGAACAATGCACTGACGATGATTTCCCAAATCAACCTTGCAGGCTACAACTACGCGCAACTTCGGTTCTGGACAAAATGGGCGGTGGAACCGACGTGGGATTTTGCCACAGTAGAGATTTCGACGAATAACGGAACGAGTTGGACAACGCTTCGGACCGAGCTTTCGCATTTCGGGTCGGCGCGTAACGGAAGTGTGCAACCTGCCGGCTCGTGGGGTTACGACAGCTACACACCGGGGGGATCGTGGATCGAGCAATCAGTCAATCTCTCTTTCTACATCAATCGTCAGATCAAACTTCGCTTCCGCATGGCAGCGGATGGCAGCGACCAGCGCGACGGTTTTTATGTCGATGACATTCGCCTCTACGGCTACGTTACTTCGGAACCCCCCGATACCGGGATCGTGGTACAGCCGACTTCGTTCGTGTACAACGGAGTAACCGGAAGCGTGTTCGTCGATTCGATCAAGGTCAAGAACATGACCGCTGCGCCGCTAACGATTACGCTCGCCGAATCCCTCGTCACGTCGGCTATGCGCAGCAACCCAACGCGAACAGGAAAGCGGCTCGATCTCGCTGAAGCAATCCGCAAGTTACGCCCGACGTTTGCTCGCGCCAACATTTCGCGAGCATCGCTCCAAACCGTCAACCATTACGTTGAGAGTCCGAATGCGTACACGACGATCATCACCGACGAACGAGGCGAAACAGGCATCGCGGCGGCGGATATTTATAGCGTTCAGTATCAGTACAGAAGGTCCGTCTTAGGCAATTTCCACGATTTCAAATTCGTGATGGCTCCTTTGCCCGATACGAACGTTGTCATCGTGTTGTCGGTCGACACGGATCAGGATTTCGGCACGGGACGGTTTCCAGCGCCGTTCGGTCTTGGACTAACGTCGCGCGATGTCGGTTCAGATCGAGAAGTGTTGATCGACGCGAGCGGTATTCTTATCGACTCGCTGCTTGGGTTCGGAAGGATCCCCGCTGGTGTCGTGCTCAGCACCGAGAACGATACATTGACGTTGGTGGGCTTGCCCTTTGCACTGGGTGTTACGCGCGACAGCGTGTTGACGATTACCACCGAGACGCCAACAGGCGGGATCAACGCGAATTGGTTCAGCGATCCCGACCGCAAGATGAATCTGGGGGTTGTTGCAACGCGTCTCACGCGGAATGCAAATCCCTTTCCCGACTTCGCGCCTACAATCGGGCATGGCAATGTCGGCGGCGAAACAGGAGTCTCGTGGCTCAGCCAAAACACATCCAGCATCACCCTCGCAACCAACGAATCAACGTACGTGAGAACGACGACCCTCGCCGCAGTGCCGGCAGGAACATATCGTGCGATACTCTTATTCCGTTCGGCAGGTCGGCTACCCGTAAGCACATCAATAACAATGAATGTCACGAATCCATCGCCGCCGCTGATTCAGGTGTCGCCGGCAGCGCTTCGCGACACGGTGGCCCTCGGTGACAGCGTTACCAGAGCGCTGAGCATATCCAACTTTGGCGGAAGCACGCTTGCTTTCATTGTGCTCGACACTGCTGGAACGCCGTGGATTTCCGTTTCGCCGTTGGGCGGTTCGGTTGATTCGGGAATGACCGCTTCCGTAGCTGTGCGCTTGCGTTCAAACGGATTGCAAGCCGACACCACCTATACCTCGACCGTCTTCGTTGTGAGCAACGACCCGCAGAGTGTAACGGTGCCGGTGCCTGTCTCCCTCCGCGTGCGCCGGTTGACCGCCATGACCGATGCACAATCCTTGCCGCGGGATTTCGCTCTTCACCAAAATTATCCCAACCCCTTTAACCCGGCAACGAACATCGCGTTCGACTTGCCCGTGCGCGCACACGCGACGCTCATCGTATTCAACTTGCTCGGACAACAGATCGCCGCCCTCCTCAACGCAGAACTCGAGCCTGGGCGATATACGGTGCGTGTCGCAACCGATGCATTCACGTTATCCAGCGGCGTGTATTTCTATCGCCTCGAAGCGCATGCGACAGCTTCGACCAATAGCAGGCCGTTCATAGCCACGAAAAAGCTCATCGTGCTCAGGTGATTATTTCTGTAGGACGAGCAGGCTGCTCGTCCTACACCCTGTTGTGGGTCGGGACGGGCGTCCCGACCTACAACGCTTGAGGCGAAGTTCCAATACTCAAGCTAGCGCAAACTCCAATACTCAAGTTCCAAGTTCCAAACGCTGAACACCCAACGCATTCCACTTCGTGTCGTTCCACTTCACTACGCTCAACCTGACGTGTGATACTGGTGTTCGTCACCCTGAGCGTAGCGAAGCGGAGTCGAAGGGTGACGGGCGGACGGAGGCGCACATTCCAGTTCTCAAGCTCCTAGCTCCAACAGGTTGAACCAGAAGTCTGAACCCAAAAGGCAACCATGTTATGCTGAGCGTTGCTTTCCAAACGCGAAGCATCCATAACCACAGCTCTGCGCACAAGATTTGTCCAGGTTGTCTATGAACAGGTTTCGACTTCGTTCCGCTTCGCTTCACTACGCTCAACCTGACGAGGTCTGCTGGTGTTTACTGCGGTGTTGTACTTTCT
>PSMW01000026.1:0-46959 GCA_040290295.1 Ignavibacteria bacterium | reverse complement strand
GAAGAGCGCGCACGATGCAGTGCGGGAGATATACAAATATCTAAACTGGGGCTGTGTGGAAGTCTATGATGTTGACCTTGAGAAGTATTTTGACACGGTTGAGCATCATAAACTGATGAAGCTGACCTTCGCGGCGTATCGTCGACAAGCAGATACTCCACGTAATAAAACTCTGGCTTAGCTAGAGGCTATGGGGAACAGGCGCGGCATAAACAGAGCAAGCGAGGCACACCACAGGGAGGAGTCATCAGCCCGTTACTGGCAAACATTTACCTGCATCCTGCCTGCCACGCATTCAAGCGGAAGGGACTCGGAGCGATATGCAACGGGTCGATACACTTAATGCGCTATGCGGACGATATGATACTTCTTGCACAAAAGGAATTGGAGACGGGTATCGCCCTACTGGAACCATATCTGGAACGGTTAGGGTTGAGCCTCAACCGAGAGAAGACACGCAAGCTCAGAATGGAACAAGGAGCGAGTGTGGAATTTCTTGGCTTCCGATTCTTTTATACCAAGAGCAGGAAAACGGGAACACGGTTGATATTGGTATCGCCAAGCCCGCTCGAGTCGGCAACGTTGTCGAGAGAAGATACGCACACTCGTTCATCACTCGATTCCATTGCGGACGAAAGAACAAATACAGAACGTGAATCGGTTTTTACGTGGCTGGGTCGGTTACTTTCGTCGTGGACACAGCAGTGCCGCGCTGAGAGATCTTATGCAGTATGTCAACAAGCGTGTGCGACGAGTGCTCCAACGGCGGCAGGGCAAACGCGGATATGGTTGGGGAGGACGAATCTCCTCCGACTATATTTATGGCACACTCGGGCTCTACTATGACTATCGAGTGTGTCGGCTTTAGCTGGCGTGTATTGTGTTTCAGGAAAGCCGTATGAGGGAAAACCTCACGTACGGTTTGACGAGGGTTCAATAGGTTAACAGGATGATGACTTGCTTGAGCGGGACACTCGCCCAAAAGGAGAGAAACGGTCAGGGCTCACAGAGTCTGTACATTACTGCACTATTGTCCTACTCTACAAGGATGGACGTTCTACGAAGTCCCGGTACGATCGATCGCCGGGACTTCACCCTTTCTCGCCTATGAGGACAAGCGGAGTATTACGATGACACGAAAACAAGCAGGCATTGCCGCCGTCATCATGTTGGCGGCGTTTTGTGGTTTCGAAATCTATCATCAGACGGGCATTGTGCATGCCACGCGCAAGAACGGGTACGGCTGCCTTTGTCATGGGTTCAATCCCAACGATACGGTACGCGTCTGGATAGCGGGGCCCGACTCCCTCCGTGCAGGGGCGAGCGCAACCTACCGGGTCTTTGTCGTGAAGCAGGGCGCGGCAGCGGCGGGGTTTAACGTCGCAGCGTTTCGAGGCTCGTTAGGCATCGTCGACTCCATCGGTACGCAGTTGCTGACCGAGTCTCCCGGCATCGATAGCTTGGAGTTGACACACACCTTACCCAAACTCGCCAACGGGAGCGATACCGTTTCATGGGTTTTCTCGTACACTGCGCCGATGCTTGTCGGATTCATCGACACACTCTACGCGGTAGGCAACGCAGTGAATCTAGATACGCTGCCTGATGGCGACGCGTGGAATTTCTCACAGAACTTTCTCGTGCGTGTGTTGTCGCCGACTTCAGTTGCCGAAACAACACCCGCAGCGACGTTCAAACTCGTTCAGAACTATCCCAATCCTTTCGGGGTTCCAGCGGGGCAAGCCTCCACCCGCATCGTCTTTTCTGTGTACGCGCCCGGATTCATGCAGTTGGAAGTGTTCGATGTGTTGGGGAGAGAGATCGCAACGCTTGTGCGTGACGTGAAAGATGCGGGAAGGTATGAAGTGGAATTCGATGCACGCAATCTGCCGAGTGGAGAGTACTTCTATCGTCTCCGTTCGGGCGGATTGGTCGAGACGCGGAAAATGGTTTTCCTTCGGTAACGTCGCCGGGTCCACGTTCATTGACTTTCAATGAGCTTTTCGTTACACTCACATTGAAAAGAGTCGTGTCAAGAACATTGCTTCAAGGTTGTGTCCGACTTTGGTGTACATGATCGAAACTTCATGGGGAGCGTTATGAGGAAGCGGTTTTCGTTATTGACGGTGAGTATGCTTGTTGTGCTGAGTCTTGTCGCAGGCTCGGTGCTCAACCAGTTGATTTCGGGCGATACCATCTACGACCAGATCAACAAGTTCAAAGATGTGTTGAGCATGGCGCAGAAGGTGTACGTCGAGGACGTGGACACCGGCAAACTGACCGAGGCTGCGATTCGCGGGATGTTGGGTGAGCTTGATCCCCATTCGGTCTATATTCCCGCTGCTGAGATGCAACGCATCAAAGAAGATTTCCAGGGAAGTTTCGAGGGGATCGGTATCGAATTCGCGGTGCTCAACGATACGCTCGTCGTCGTAACACCGATTGTCGGCGGGCCGAGCGAGGCATTGGGTATCGAAGCGGGGGACAAGATTATCAAGATCAACGACACCTCCGCGATCGGGATTACGCAGGATATGGTTCCCAAGAAGCTGCGCGGACCCAAGGGCACACGGGTGAAGGTCTCGATCCTGCGTTCGGGTTTGAAGAACCTGCTCGAGTTCGACATCGTGCGCGACAAGATTCCTCTCTACACCATCGATGCGGTATTCATGGTCAATGATGATGTTGGGTATGTGCGATGTACGCGCTTTTCGGCGACCACCCATACGGAATTCGTCGAGGCGATCACCAAACTCAAGAAGGAGGGGATGAAACGCCTCGTGCTCGATCTTCGCTCGAATGGGGGAGGATATCTCGAGCAAGCATTCAAGATGGCCGATGAGATATTGCCGCGCGGAAAGCGTGTGGTGTACACCCGCGGCCGTCGGGCTGAGTTCGACGAAGAGTACATCTCTTCAGGTTCAGGTCGCATTGCGAATGTCTCGTTAATCATTCTTGTGAATCATGCCTCAGCCTCGGCGAGCGAAATCGTTTCGGGCGCGGTGCAGGATTGGGATCGCGGTCTTATTGTCGGTGAAACCACATTCGGAAAAGGCTTGGTTCAGCGGCAATACGATTTGGCGGATGGTTCCGGCTTCCGCATCACCACGGCACGGTATTATACGCCCAGCGGAAGATTGATTCAGCGACCATACCATGGTGATCCCGTGCGCTATCAGCGCGAGGCATTCGAGCGGAACGAGGAGGAAGGCGAGAACCTCACCCACTCGGCCGAGAAGGATACGTCCAGACCAAAATTCAAGACCGCCGGCGGACGCATCGTTTATGGCGGTGGGGGCATCACGCCGGATTATATCGTCAAGTCGGACCGCCTCGGCGAGTACGCTGTGACGCTCAGAGGCAAACAGGTGTACCTAGACTTTGCCAACAAGTATCTTGAAAGCAACGGTGTTCAGCTCAAAGCAACGTACGCTGCTAATGCTCGCAAGTTCGCGGAAGAGTTTCAGATTACGATCCCCATGCTCGAAACACTCAATGCTTTGGCA
Organism: Ignavibacteria bacterium; assembly: GCA_040290295.1. Classification (GTDB taxonomy): domain Bacteria; phylum Bacteroidota; class Ignavibacteria; order UBA10030; family UBA6906; genus CAADGV01. The sequence goes on along the minus strand of PSMW01000026.1, from coordinate 43,453 downwards.
AAAGCCAAAGGCGTCGAGTTCAACCAGGAGAGCTTCGAGAAAGACTTGCGCTTTGTGAAGCTCCTGGCAAAAGCTGCGCTCGCGAAAGCATTGTGGGGTCAGGCAGGTGAAGTGCGTGTGTTCTTACAAGACGACCCGCAGTTCAAAAGAGCGCTCACCTTGTTCCCGGAAGCGGAGAGGATCTCGAAAAGTCTGACAAGCCTGAAGTAACGAATACCGTTGCCTCTCTCTTCCCCACATGACATGCATCGTATCAGCGGCAGTGTCCGAAGGGGCGCTGCCGTTGTCGTGTCGTTCGTGTTCCTCACTCTTGTGACCTTTGGTCAACCCTCGTTGTCCCCTTCGAAAGTCTTTGTCGAAGGGGAAGACTTAATTTACAACGTTCGATACGGATTCGTCGATCTCGGTCAAGTCCGTATCAAAACACTCAAACGCATCACCGTCAGTTCCTCGCCGGCATATCAGACGATCGCCTACATCGATTCGTACAAAAAAATTCCTTTCGTTGACCTACACGCTGTCTTCGAGAGCATCATCGACACCGGTATGTTCTCGCACTACTTTCTTGGCAAGAGTAAAGATGGTCAGTATTGGTCGTTCGGTCGGTATCGGTACGATTATCCCACCAAGCGCGTGCTGTTGGAGTTCGGAGGGCGAGATACGATCGTCGAGCATCGGGACACGCTGGCACTCGAAGAGAAGACGCAGGACGGACTGTCGTTGTTTTTCTATGCGCGCGAACATCTGTTCTCGAGACGGCGGCACCGCATTCCAGCGATCGTCAAGGAGCGGAAGGTGTACACGGATATCGACTTCGATGGTAAACGGAGGGCTGTGGAGCAGGATTTCATCGAGTACCCAGTGGATGTTGTCGGCTTCGAGGGAACATTAGAGTTCACCGGCATCTTTGGGCTGACCGGAGATTTCGAGGGATGGTTCAGCAACGATGAGGCTCGTGTGCCGATTGTGGCAAAAATGAAAGTCATTTTGGGCAGCGTAACGATCGAGTTAATGAAATGGACGCGACCCGGTTGGTCACCGCCGCGGGCGCGGGAGTAAACGATGGCGCTCATTGCCTACAACGGTGTTGTCCCCGTCGTACATCCATCAGCATTTGTTGCTGAGGGCGTGCACCTGATTGGGCGGGTAACGTTAGCGCAAGAGGCGAGCGTCTGGTTCAATGCGGTGCTCCGTGGCGACATCAACGCTGTGGAGATTGGCGAGCGAACGAACATCCAGGACTGTTGTGTGCTTCACGTGACGCACGAGTATCCGGTTCGTGTCGGGGCTGACGTAACCGTTGGGCATTGCGCCATCGTCCACGGCTGCACGATTGGTGATTGTTGTTTGATCGGCATGGGAGCGGTCATCTTGGATAATGCGCGCATCGAGTCGTTCTGTTTGGTTGCTGCAGGCGCGGTGGTCTTGCAAAACTTCGTTGTGCCGGAAGGCATGCTCGTTGCCGGGGTCCCGGCGAAGATTCTTCGTCCGCTGACAGAGCGTGAGAAGCAGCACATCCGGGAGTCTGCCCGACATTACGTTCAGTATGCACGAGGATATCGCACATGAAGTTGAAGTTTTTTGGAACACGAGGCTCGATTCCAACGCCGGGGAAAGCCACCGTCCGGTACGGCGGCAATACGCCCTGTGTCGAAGTGCGGTTGCGCGACAACAACCTCATCGTCTTCGATGCCGGAACAGGCATTCGTGAACTGGGTGAAGAGCTCATCGCCAAAGGCGAATCGGTCAACGCCTATGTCTTGATCGGGCATCCTCATTGGGATCATATCCAAGGCTTTCCCTTCTTCAAGCCGGCGTTCATTTCGGGCAATGAACTGACGATCATCGGAGCGCAGTCCCGCTTCGTCACGCTTCGGCAAATGATCGCCGATCAAATGAACAAAGTGTACTTTCCGATCCAACTGAACGAGCTGAAAGCGAAGATCAATTTCCATCCCGTCCGGGAAGGTACGATACCTATCTACGACGGAGAGCTTTCGACCATCTACGTCAATCATCCGGCGTTTGCACTTGGCTTTCGTCTCGAAGCGGCGGGGCGCTCGCTCGTGTACATCAGCGACAATGAACCGTTCGATCGCGAGGTTGCTCGCTCGCTGAAGAACGTCGAGAAGGTCATCACAGACAAGTATGCGGAGAGCAAAGGCGATCCGAACCAACGCATCTTCGACTTCGCGCGCGGCGCCGACATTCTCATTCACGACGCTACCTATACCCCGGAGGAATACGTCAACCGCGTTGGATGGGGACACTCGCATTATCTCTTCACACTGAAGGTTGCCGCGGAAGCGCAGGTGAAGAAACTCATCCTCTTTCATCACGATCCGTCACACAGCGACGAGAAGATCGACGAGATCGTGGAGACGTGCAAGAAGGAGGTGAGAACGCGCGGTTATCGCTTCGAGTGTTTTGCCGCGGCAGAAGGTATGGAGCTTACATGGTGATCGGGAACGTTGCTTGACTCTCACTCGAATGCTCTATATATTGCCGCCAGTTTCTCAGTCGCATTCAAACATTTCTTCACTTCAACGGAGCCAACATGGAGCGTGGTAAGGTCAAGTGGTTCGATCCAAAGAAAGGATTTGGGTTTATTGAACGAGAATCGGGTGGCGATATCTTCTTTCATATTTCGGGCTTGCGCGACAAAGCGACAACCACGATTCCCAACGGCTCCGCGGTTGAGTTCGATATTGTGGAAGGGAAAAAGGGGCCACAAGCAACAAACGTTGCTGTGGTCTGACGCGTTTATCACGGCGGCACACATGAAGAACCCCGGATGACGGTACCAACGAAGGAGCGTCTCGGGGTTTTGTTGTCTTACTCTAGGAAAACCATGGCATTCACGTTCACGTCGACCGACTTCAAGAGAATCGGGAAACTTTTGCAGACCGTCCCGCGGGAGATGGGCACCTACTACCGCCTCGAAGTCGGTGGGAAAGAGCCGCACCGAAAGCTTGCTCTGGAGATCTATCCTCAGATTCGAATCGGGAAAGAAAAAGGGAATCTGATTTCGGTGTACACCGAAACATCGCATTTGCAACTCCACTTCTGCTCGGGCTACGTCACGAGCGAAATGTTGGGGGAAGTGACGTTTGTGGGTGAATACGATGGGCGACTCAGTGGGTTGATCGTCGAACGTGAAGGTGGATGCTCGCTTTACGCCAATGTGGATCGCGCGCTGCTGTCGGGCGACTTCACGAAGCTCGGTCCTGAAGTCATGCTTTCGGGTATTGCTCTTTCGCTGACCGACACCATCTTGGAGGAGACAGCCGCTTCACCCAAAGAACGAGACGGCACGCGCAAGCGCACTCGAAAACGGACGGCAAAGGCTCGTTGATGGCAGACGTGGTTGTCATCAATGCGCATCATCGCATACGAGTACCGAAGAAACCAATTCAAGCGTACGTTCGACGAGTGATGGGAACGAGACGAGGGTGGGTTTCTGTTGTACTCCTTGACTCCCGGCGTTGCCGGGCGATCAACAGGCGCTTTCTCCAGCATGACTTTGTTCCCGACGTGATAGCGTTTCCGCTCGAAACCGAAAGGACTCTTGAAGGCGAGATCTACGTGAATCTTGACCGCGCGAAGCAACAAGCACGTGACTATCACGTACGCTTTGCAGAGGAGGTGGCACGATTGGTTATTCACGGTGCGCTGCATCTCTTGGGATACGATGACCGGACGAAGCGCTCGGCGCAGCGTATGCACCGCGTGCAGGAACGACAGGTCCGGTTTTGGTTTCCCCACGACCGAAGGAACACATCATGAAAGAACGCGTTGTCGAAATACTTATCTACTAGATGGCGGAGATCGAGGCAAACAAACGGCTCAGTGATATCCATGTTGAAACGTTGACGCAACGAGGATACACACAAACCGAAATCAGTGCCGCTTTCAATTGGCTGTACGATAATCTGCTGATCGAGGATAGCGGCGTGGTGCTGCAAGCCCGGCCATCCCGCTCATCGCGCCGACAATTGCATCCCGCGGAGAAGATGCTGCTCACAACGGAAGCTCAAGGCTTCATGATGCTGCTCTTCGAATTGGGGCTTCTGGATACCGGCGATTTCGAAACCGTCATGGAGCGGGCGATGATCTCGGGCTACGAGAAGATTACACTCGACGATATTCGAGAAATCGCGGCGTCGGTCATCATCGCCAAGCCACGACGCGATCAAGGCGGGCAATCTTTGTTCAATAGCAACGAGACTATCCACTAAATGGCAAAACGAACGAAAAAGGTTATGGCGCCTGAACCGACCAACGGTTCAGCGCACGCTGAAAACCAAAAACCCGAGAAGCCCAAACGCCGACGGTTTGGGCTTCCCGACGATGTTCCCCAGGGCAGCAAACTCATCATCGTCGAATCGCCTTCGAAAGCAAAAACCATCAACAAGTATTTGGGGAAGGAGTACGTCGTCGAGGCGTCCGTCGGGCATATCAAGAATCTTCCCAAGAGCAAGTTGGGCGTCGATGTCGAGAACGGCTTCGCCTTATCGTACGAGACGATTACGGGGAAGGAAGAGGTGATCGAGAAGCTGCGACAGCATGCCGCGAAAGCTGCGGCGGTGTACCTTGCAACGGACCCCGACCGAGAAGGGGAGGCAATTGCGTGGCATCTTGCACAAGAGATCGAGCAGAAGAACCCGAATGTCTATCGGGTGCTCTTCCACGAAATCACCGAACGCGGCATCGCCGAGGCAATGCAAAACCCTCAACGCATCAACCAGCGGTTGGTTGACTCGCAACAGGCGCGCCGCGCCATGGACCGCTTGGTCGGCTATAAAGTTACACCGTTTCTGTGGAAGACCTTTTTCTACGGCGTGCTGTCGGCTGGGCGTGTGCAGTCTGTTGCCGTACGCTTGATTTGTGAACGGGAAGAAGCGATCAACTCGTTTATTCCCGAAGAGTATTGGTCGATCGTCGGCGAGTTTCGCGTTGTGGGAAGCGAGCCATTCTTCGCGAAACTCTTCAAGGTTGCCGGAGAGGAGCCGAAGATCGGCAACCAGACGACGGCCGAAGGATACGTGCAGGACATTCGGAAACAATCGTTCCGCATCGCGGATGTTCAACGCAAATCCGTCAGGCGCAATCCACCGCCACCGTTTATCACCAGTACCTTGCAACAAGAAGCTGCACGTCGATTACGCTTCAATGCCAAACGCACGATGATGCTCGCGCAGAAATTGTATGAAGGAGTGGACCTCGGTGATGAAGGTCGCGTTGGCTTGATCACCTACATGAGGACCGATTCGACGCGATTGAGCGACGACGCCGTGCGCGATGTGCGAGAGTTCATTTACAATACCTATGGCAAAGAGTACGTGCCGGAGGAGCCTCGACAATTCAAGAAGGGAAAGAGTTCGCAAGATGCCCATGAGGCGATTCGCCCGACGGCGTTGAAGTTTACACCAAAACTTGTCAAGCGCTATCTCGACAAAGAGTTATACGAGCTGTATGAGCTGATCTGGAATCGCTTCGTCGCATGTCAAATGACGCCGGCAGTCTTCGAACAGACGACGGTGGATATCATCGGGGGAGACTATATGTTCCGAGCAACCGATACCAAACCGACGTTCCGAGGATTTCTCCAGGTGTACGACGACCTTCTCGACGGAGCGGAAAAAGAGAACGACGCCGACGAGGATGTGAAATCTGCGTTGCCACCGAATCTGAAAACAGACGATCGCGCTGAACTGACAAATCTTCTCCCGAATCAACACTTTACCAAACCACCTGCGCGTTACACGGATAGCTCGCTCATCAAGGAACTGGAAGCGTTGGGCATCGGCAGGCCGAGCACCTACGCACTGATTGTGGATACGATTCTCGCGCGCAAATATGTCGAGATGCGTGATCGGCGGCTCTATCCGACCGAACTCGGCATCGCAGTGAACAGAGTGTTGGTCAAGAGTTTCCCTCACATCTTCAACGTTGCCTTCACGGCGAAGATGGAAGATGAATTGGAAACCATTGCAACCGGAGAGCAAACCTATCGGCAAGTGATGGAAGACTTCTACCATCCGTTCATCGAAGATGTGGAGCGCGTGGACAAGACGGCTGCCGACGTGAAGCAATCCCTGCAAGAGACGACCGACGAACTGTGCGAGCTGTGTGGAAAACCGATGATCATCAAGTGGGGGAGAAATGGCCGCTTCATGGCATGCAGCGGCTATCCGACATGCAAGAACACCAAACCTCTCAAGGAAGAACAAGACGCGACGAAACATGCTGTCGGAGTGAAGTGTGAGGTATGCGGCGCGGATATGATGGTGAAAGGCGGCCGGTTCGGTGCATTTCTCGGATGCTCGAACTACCCCGCGTGTACCTACACACGGCCCATCGGTATCGGCGTGAAATGCCCGAAATGCGCGACGGGGGATGTGATCGAGCGAAAGACAAAACGCAAACGCGTGTTTTACGGATGCTCAGGATATCCGGAGTGCGACTTTGCTTCGTGGGACAAGCCGGTCGCACGCACATGCGATACGTGCGGCAACCCGTACATGGTGCAGAAGTCCACGCAGACACGCGGGGAGTTTCTGCTCTGCCCGGCCTGCAAGGCTGAGGTAACGAAGGATGAGGTGAGCGCCGCTGTTGCATCCTAATTTTGGGACTGCGTAGGGCAATGCAGGACTACGTTCGGAAATTCCTCCACTATCTCGAGCACGAGCGCAACTGCTCTGCCTATACTATCGTCTCGTACGAAGAGGACTTGAACCAGTTTGCTACCTACCTCTCGCATACCGGTGACGACGGCGCTGAACGTCTTGAAACGATCAGCCATCAAACCGTGCGCGATTTCCTGCATAGCTTGATCGAGAAGGGGTACTCGCGTGGCAGCATTGCACGCAAACTTGCATGCCTCAGGTCGTTTTTCCGCTTTCTCCGTCGCCAGCAGATGCTCTCCACTAACCCCGCTGCTGCTATCCGAGCGCCCAAACTCCCGAAACGATTGCCGACGGTTCTGGCAGAACACGAAGTGGCGCTGCTCATGGAGCAGCCTGACCGTTCGACGCCGGAAGGATGTCGAGACCGTGCATTGTTGGAGATACTGTATGGAACCGGCATTCGGCTCGGTGAGTTGATACGATTGAACTGGAGCGATATCAATTTCGCGGATGGCACGCTCAAAGTCATGGGCAAGGGGAGCAAGCAACGCATCGTGCCCTTCGGCGGGATGGCACTGCAAGCGTTACGGGAGTATCGGGCAGTCCGCACGATGATCGTCGTGCCTCCGTACGTGGATGGCACATGCGGCGAAGCTGTCTTTGTCACCAAACGGGGCAAGAGGCTGTCACCCAACGGTGTGAACATCCTCATGAATGATTACATCGGTAAAGTCTCGGAGGTGCACAAGAAAAGTCCGCATGTGTTACGCCATAGCTTTGCAACGCATCTGCTGGATCGAGGAGCGGATTTGAAAGCCGTGCAGCAACTGCTCGGCCATGAAAGTCTCTCGACGACGCAAGTCTATACACACGTCAGCGTCGAGCGGCTTAAGAAGGTGTATGCTCAAGCGCATCCCAAAGCCTCATAAACCGATCACCATCATGAAGGGAAAGGAGACAACGCATGGACATCAACTTCACCGCGCGACGCTTTCGGGCACATCCGGAAATCAAAGCCTACGCTTTGGAAGAAGTCAAGAAGCTCGAACGACTCTATAACGGTATCGTGAAAGCGGATGTCATCCTCTATTACGAACGCGGTACCAACAGCGTCAAGACAGCCGAGATCAACCTCCATGTGTACGGCGTGGTCCTCTCTGCGCGCGAGCGCTCCGACGATTACATAAAGGCCATTAAGGGAGCGATCGAGAAACTCGAGTCACAACTGAAGAAGTACAAATCGAAATTGAGGGAAAAGGATAAGTCCAAGGTGCGCCGCATCAAAGAGAAAGTGTAGCCGATGAGGAGTCAACCGTGAAAATCGATAAGAGCCGAGAGACCCGGAAGAAGTACATTACCGTTCGACAGTTCTTCGAGGCGAACCATGAACGGTTCAAACTCTTCGAGCTGAACGGCGAGAACGGTTTCGAGAACCACATCAAGGACAAAAACTTGCATCGTCCGGGGCTCGCTCTTGCCGGATATGTTGAGTTGTTCACGTATGATCGAGTACAGATCATCGGGAACACGGAGGTCAACTATCTCAATTCGCTCTCAGCCGATCAGCGCTTCCGTGCGTTCTCCACACTGCTGGAGTTCAAGATACCGTGTATCATTCTGACGAACGATAACAAGCTCGAGCAGGCATTGTTGGACGCGGCGGCTGCGAAAAACATTCCGATCTTCGGTACGCCGTACGAAACGACCAAGATCGCCTATTTCGTTGCAGACTTTCTCGACGATCAATTTGCACCGCAGATCGTTCTCCATGGTTCGTTCGTCGACGTGTATGGCGTCGGCGTGCTACTGATGGGACGTTCCGGCATCGGCAAGAGCGAGATTGCACTCGACCTTGTGGAGCGTGGTCACCGTCTTGTTGCTGATGATGTGGTGAATGTGACGCGCAAGGGAGAAGGCATTCTCATGGGGTCGGGCACAGAGCTTGTGAAACACTTTATGGAAATCCGGGGGCTTGGGCTCATCGATGTGCGGAGGATGTTCGGCATCCGCGCCATTCGCTTCCAAAAGCGCGTGGAGGTGGTGGTCGAATTGGAAGAATGGAAACCGGGCGAAGATTACACGCGCACCGGACTGGATGACGAGCCGGTATGCATTCTCGATGTCGAACTTCCCCACGTTCGCCTGCCGATCTTCCCCGGCAAGAATGTCACGGTCATTACGGAGGTCATCGCGCTGAACTATCTGCTGAAGCATTACGGCTATGATGCGGCGAAAGAGTTCGCCAAGCGGCTCGAAGGGCAAATCGAAGCAAAACGGCGCAAGGGTGATCGAGCCATAAATTATTTCGAACACGACTTCGAGTAACACTTAGGGATTCCTCGTAGGTCGGCTCAGAGCGATCGCTTCGTTAAAAAACTCTAATAGCTGAGAAACAACTTGACAAACGCGGTGAGATTATTTATCATTTAGTGCCCTTTTTTAGCACCGTCTATCCCGCGCAATGTTTGTCAGTTCTTGCTGAAGCGAGGCATTTCCACTTTTAAGATTTTCTGAATGCAGTCAGGGGAGACTTGTGAATATCGTGTTGCACAAGCAAGCGAGGTGAGTGTGTTCAAAAAGTTACGCTTCTTCTATTTTTCCGATAAGACCCTAGGTTTCCATGAGGTTCGCTTCTTTCTCGCGAAGACGATCGGTTCCGCATTTGTGTTGGGGGTAGGAATGTTCGGTGTCTTGTTCTTCTTGAACTATGCATTGGGCGATCCTCTGGGCATTACCCGGACGACCGCGATCGTAGCCGAGAACAAGTACCTCAAGGATCAAATCCGCCTCTTGACACAAAAGGCAGCGGCCGTTCAGCAGAATATCGATGAGCTTGCCGAAAAGAATAACGTGTTGCGCTTGATGGTAGACTTGGGTAAGATCGATGGCGACACCAAGCAAGCGGCGATCGGCGGGTCGGTCGGCACCGCTTCGTTTCCATTCTTGAGCAACGAAGCGGGGTCGTTGCTTGCCACCTCGCACGATCTGTTGTCCCAACTCGAACGCGAAGTACAACTCCAAAAGAAGAGCTACGAAGAGATCACGAAGCGGTACGAGTACAACAAGACCTTCTTCATGCATCTGCCAGCGATCAAACCGTGCGAAGGTACCTACTCGATCAACGGGTTCGGAATGCGTATCCATCCCGTGCTCGGCGTTTGGCGCATGCATGAGGGACTCGACATCATCACCGACGTCGGCACGCCCGTCTCTGCAACAGGTGACGCGACCGTCACGTTTGCCGGCAGAACGGTAAGCGGCTACGGTGCTGTTGTGGAATTGGATCATGGCTACGGTTATACAACGCTCTATGCGCACTTGTCGCAGATTCTAGTGCGGGTGGGACAGAAGGTCAAGCGGGGGGAACTTATCGCTCGCTCAGGTCGTTCTGGCTTGGTGAGCGGGCCCCATTTGCATTACGAAGTCCAGCTCAACGGACGGAAGTTGAATCCAGTGGACTATTTCTTCGACGATATCGATGCTGCGAGGTATCGTGCCCAACTCGCAAGCTCACAGTAAACCGATCGGGCAGTCATTATGTTGTACTACCTTTAGAAAGGAAGTGATTCGACCGTGATCTGGACGATGGAACTCGCATCATACCTCGATGATGCTCCATGGCCCGCAACCAAAGATGAACTGATCGACTATGCCATGCGGACAGGAGCGCCGCCAGAAGTTATCGAGAATCTTCAAGAGCTGGAGGATAGCGACGAGCCATACGAAAGTATGGAGGAAATCTGGCCCGACTATCCGACGGATGAAGATTTCTTCTTCGAGGACGAGGGAGAATATTAAATACACCGGTCGCTCTTGCTTTCCTTGACCTCAACCTACGGAGTCTTGTGCCCATTCCGAGAAGTCGGGATGGGCTTTTTTGTGACCTGAAACCATGTGGAATCACCCCGCTCGCAACCGGCGTAGTAGTGTTTACGCTCTTGTGTTCTCGGTGCTTGTTGGCTCAGCAGCCACACAAGTAATCGCACACGCATCGCAGCAGCCGGAGGTGTCCGCCTTCGAAATCCGTTCGATCCGCTTCGAAGGGAACGAGACGTTCAGCGACTACGAATTGATGAAAGTGATGCGCACGCGGGAGACGCCCGGCTTCTTCGACAAGTTTCTTTATAACCATATCAGCGAGCGACTTGGGCGGAAAAAAGAGTATCTGAATCCCGCCGCGCTCGGTGAGGACATCGCACGCCTCCGACTCTTTTACAAAGAACACGGGTTTCAAGAAGCACGAGTCGATTCTTCGCTTGCCTACTCTTCTTCGGACAGCTCTGTCGTCATCACCGTCTTGATTCAAGAGGGATACCGTTCGCTGATCGACACCCTCACGTACAAAGGCATCATCAACGCTCCCACGGTCGTGTACGAGGAGATCGAGCGGGAGCCTCGTATCGTCAAAGGCGATCCTTTCGATAAAACGCTTCTCGAAGAAGAGGTGAATCGTGTTCTGCGCATCGTGCAGAACGACGGCTACGCACAAGCAAGGTTTGCACGAGACAGCTCGTCAATGACGTACTATACCAGCACCCGCAATTACTCGATTGTGCTTGCTTTTTCGCTCGGTAAGCGTTATCGCTTCCGCAACATCAGCGTGGTGCAAGAACTGCAACCGTCTCGCGACGATATCGGCGAAGAGGATGTTTTACACCAACTCGATATGAAGCCCGGCGATGTGTATAATCTCGAGAACATCAAGTCCAGCGAGCGAAACTTGAATCGCGCCGGCACCTTCGACCGTGCATGGATTGAAACGCGCTTGGCGCCATCGGATCACCCCGAATCAACGGCGGTGGACGGGATCGTGAGGGTGAGGCCTCGTGATCGCCATGAGGTGGCGCCCGAGCTTTCGATAAGCGACGAGAACGGCAACTTCAATCTCGGTATCGGCTTGGGGTACACGAGCAGGAACTTCTTCGGAGGATTGCGAACGGCAACGACACGCGTCCGCTTTCGGACTGCCACGATCGGTGAGTTTCCCGATTTCTTCAAACTCGAAACCGGCTCCATTGCCAATTTTGATGCAACGTTCGAGTTGATCCAGCCGTATATTTTCTCGAACAAGGTCAGGGGAACGTGGTCGTTCTCCTATATTCGCGACAAACAAAAGCTCTATCTCTCGGGCATTTTCCAAAACAGGTTCGCGTTCGGTTTCCGCTTTGCCGAGTTCACCACGGGCGTTCTCGAATGGACGATGCAGTACGTTCAACTGAACAATCGGGTGGATATCTTTCCCGACTCGACCGACTTGGACATCCTGCGCCAGTTGCGTGAACTCGAAGCACAGAAGGAGCAATTCAACTCCATCTTGTCGTTCACGATTCAACGCGATAAGACGAACGATATCTTTTCGCCTTCACGAGGATTCATCCATGCATGGACGATCGAAGAGTCGGGCGTGCTGCCGCTCTTGCTGACTCGATGGAAGTGGGTCAACAAGCCTTTCACACAATTCTATCGAACCAATCTGATCGGGCGGTGGTACTTCGATCTGAGCGAGGATCGTCGTTTTTCCATCTTTGCTTTGAAGCTCCGGGCAGGGTTCGAGGAAAAGTACGGTGAGAGCAGGCGCGATCCGGCGCGCGCCATTCCTCAAACACATCGGTTCTATGCCGGTGGCGGTTTCAGCGTGCGAGGCTGGCGTTATCGCGATCTGAGCGCAAGCGGCGATCCTCAACTCGGTGGCAATGTCGTGATCGAAGGAGGAATGGAATTCCGCACCAACATTCTGCAGGCGTTGAAGGACGACTTCTGGGATCGGTTGTGGACTGTGCTCTTCGTGGATTTCGGTAATGTGTGGGCTGAAGCCGCCGACGTGCGACTGCGGGGCGTTGCCGTCGCAGCGGGCTTCGGCTTGCGGTATGATACCTTCTTCGGGCCCTTCCGTGTCGATTACGGACTTCAACTGTACGATCCGCGCAAGAACGTGTGGATCACTCAACGTTCCTTCTGGGGCGAAACGCTTCGGTCGGGCGTGATTCATTTCGGGATTGGTCACGCCTTTTAGGACTCTCTATGTGGCATCGAGTGATCGGTCAACAACGAGTCAAGAACATGCTGCTTGCGGCGATGCGTTCCGGTCGCTTGGCGCATGCATATTTGTTCGTCGGTCACGAGGGCGTCGGGAAAGATGCGATGGCACTCGAGCTTGCGCGAGTGTTGCATTGCCGCCGCGGAGCAGAAGAATCCTGTGATCAATGCGAGTCGTGCATCAAGCTGAACAGCCTGCAACATCCGGACGTGCACTTCATCGTTGCCTTACCCACAGGGAGAAACGAGGGGGCGGATGATGGCCCGTTAGAAAAGCTCTCTCCGGCAGATGTCGAACTGATTCAGCAGCAGTTACGACAGAAGGGTGCAAATCCCTATCACCGGATCAGCATCCCACGCGCCACGCGCATCAAGATCAACAGCATCCGCGAGGTTCGGCGGCAATCTGTGATGAGCACGCAGAGCGGCAAACAGAAGATCTTCATCATCTCGAATGCAGATGAAATGGGTCCGGAGGCGTCGAACACGATCCTCAAGACGTTGGAGGAACCGTCGCACAAGACGATGCTCATTCTCACCACCTCGAGACCCGAATCATTACTGAGCACCATTGTGTCGCGGTGCCAGATCGTTCGATTCGATCCTCTGACGGAGAACGATATTCGCACCGCCTTGATCGAGCGAGAAGGGATCGACCAGGAACGGGCATCCCTTGTTGCACGTCTTGCGAGCGGTAGTTACGTGGGAGCCCTCGAATTGCTCGAAGCGGACCTTACGGCTCTCCGTCACGATGTGGTTGCCTTTATCCGAACGGTGCTGGGAAACAATCGGGTGAACCTTGTGAACCATATCGAAAAGCTCGCGGCGGAAAAAGACCGTGAGTTCGTCGCTCGATATCTTCGCCTCATGGGGCTCTGGTTTCGGGACGCGTTCGTTCTGCTGAACGGTGGTTCGATCGTCAATGTGGATCAGCAGGAGGACTTGATGAGATTTACCGCCAAGTTCGCGTCTGCCGATCTTCATTGCGTGCTCGAGGCAGTCGATCATGCTATTTCGCTTCTCTACAAAAATGGGTACATTCATCTCGTGTTGCTCCAGCTTGCCGTTAAACTTCGTCGGGCAATCCTCGAGCCTGCACCTGCATTCCGGTAGCACAAGCAAAGAAGTTCATGAATCGTCGCATACTTGTCACTGCAGCGTTACCGTACGCTAATGGTCCCATCCACCTCGGTCATTTGGCTGGGGCGTACTTGCCCGCCGATATTTATGTCCGCTACCAGCGATTGAAAGGACGCGACGTCGTCTTCATCTGCGGTTCGGATGAACACGGCGTTCCGATTACGATTACCGCCGATCGCGAAAAAACGACGCCACAGGCGATCGTGGATCGCTACCACGCCATGAATAAGCACGCGTTCGAGCGTTTCGGTATGAGCTTCGATAACTACTCTCGCACGTCGCTCCCGCTCCATCATCGGACCGCGCTGGAGTTCTTTCTGGATTTTCACAAACGCGGCATTCTCAAAGAAAAGAAGGAACAGCAGTTTTTCGATCCTAAAGCAAAGATGTTTCTTCCCGACCGCTACGTCGAGGGAACGTGTCCGGTGTGCGGCAACGCCGAGGCGCGCGGCGACCAATGCGAGCAGTGCGGATCGTTTCTCGATCCTACACAACTTATCAACCCGCGCAGCAAGATTTCGGGCGAACCCCCGATCCTTCGAGAAACGAGTCATCTGTACTTTCCGCTCGGCGATTTTCAACAGCGACTCGAAGCCTATATCACCGAGCGGCATGCACGGGACGGGTGGAAGGAGAATGTCCTACAGTATTGTAGGTCGTGGTTCAAAGAAGGTCTGCAAGACCGAGCGGTGACGCGTGACCTCGATTGGGGTGTGAAGATTCCCTTGCCCGGCTACGAAAACAAAGTGCTCTACGTGTGGTTCGATGCGGTGCTCGGGTATATTTCGTCCACCAAGGAGTGGGCGCAGAGCCTCGGTGCACCCGATCACTGGAAGGAGTATTGGTTGAGTGAAACGACCAAGTATGTTGCCTTCATCGGCAAGGATAACGTTGTGTTTCATTGCATCGTCTTTCCTGCCATGCTCATGGCGTGGAACGATGCACACGATCCAAAGTACGTGCTTCCCGAGAACGTTCCTGCCAATGAGTTCTTGAATTTCGAGGGCGAGAAGTTTTCCAAGAGCCGCGGCATCGGGATCGATGTGCAAGACTTCCTCGATCGCTTCCCCACCGATCCGTTGCGTTACTACTTGACCTCATCGCTCCCGGAGTATCGCGATGCCGATTTCACCTGGCGCGACTTTCAGGCAAAGACCAATAACGAACTTGCGGACATCTTGGGGAATTTCGTCAACCGAACGCTTACGTTTGCCGTTCGGTCCTTCGACGGTACCATGCCCGAACGAGGAACACTCTCCCAGCTCGACCATCATCTTCTCTCGTTGCTCCAACGCGTGCCGCACGCTGCGGGCGAGTACTTCGAACACTACCGCTTCCGCGACGGCATGTTGGAGATCATGAATCTCGCTCGTGCTGCCAACAAATATTTCAACGATAGCGAACCGTGGAAGACGGCACAGAACGATCGTGCACGATGCGCCACAACGATCAATCTCTGCATCCACCTTGCACGGTCGCTGGCGATCTTGCTCTCCCCGATCATTCCTGATGCCTGCGAGCGCATCTGGTGTATGGTAGGATTGGACGGCAGCGCTGCAAAACAACGCTGGGATACAGCCGCCGACCTTACCATTCCGCCCGGTCACCGACTCGGTGTACCGGAAATTCTCTTCACGAAAATCGAGGATGCCGTGATAGAACAAGCGATCAAAGATACGACAGGTCAAGGGACAAGGGAACCTGAACGAGCCACAACACCTCCTGAAGTGATGCCACTTATCTCGCTCGACGATTTCAACAAGATTGACCTCCGTGTCGCGACGATCGTGGCGTGTGAAGCCGTTCCGAAATCCGAAAAGCTCCTCAAGCTTCACGTCGATGTCGGAGGCGAACGCCGGCAGGTCATCGCAGGCATCGCGAAGCACTACAAGCCCGAAGACCTTGTCGGCAAGCGTGTGGTGGTGGTGGCCAATCTGCAACCGGCGAAGCTGATGGGACAGGAGTCGCGCGGCATGGTGCTTGCCGCTTCCGACGCGGACGGCAAGTTGGTGTTGGTTTCCCCGGCGGGAGACATCGCCAGCGGCAGCATTGTGCGGTAGCTCAGCGTTGCATGGAGTGGAAGAGAATGGGGAGCAGTATGTACGCGGCGGTCATCCCTCCTATGATCCATCCGATCATCGAGCCAACCGACCAAAGAAACATTTTGAAGTCACCGTCTCGAGTATGGGCAACGCTCAAAGCTTTACGGAAACTGAACAAGGCAAACGCCAGCGAAGCCAGCGAGAGCGGCGTGATAAGAAGCGCCAGTGTGAGATCCAATGTTCCCATGAGATAGCGTGATGGTGTGCAATCCAATATACGTAAAGAGAGAACGAATTCATCGCATCGTTCCGAACGCGACATCAGCGTGCAGACTGCTGCTGTTTCTTTTGCTTCTGTCAGCATGCCGCGGAACAACGTCGGACCCTCGCGCCGAGAATATCGAAAAGCGGTTGTCGCGTATCCAACCCGTGAGCATGGAGTTCGATGCACGAGCGCTTCCGTCGAGAAAGAGGGAGTTGCTGCGCAAACTCGTCAACGCGGGGGCGTCGGTGCATGAAGCATATTTGCGCCAGTACTATCCGCCCGGCGTTGCCATCCGAGATTCGTTGGCTTCTCGTTCCGATGCGATGAGCAAGAATGCGCTTCGGCTCGTGATCCGCAACGGCGGACCGTTCGACAAATTGAACGATGAAAGGAATTTCCTGTCGGATGAGCCCCGCCAACCCGGCGGAGGATTCTACCCTGCTGATCTGACACGTGAGGAATTCGAACGCTTCTGCGCCAACAATCCCGACGCAGCACTCCAGCTTCGAAGTCCGTACACGATCGTCGTTCGGGATGGGGCAACGTTGAACGCTATCCCATTCCATGCGGCATACGCAGAATGGGTGGTGCCTGCCGCACGACTGTGAGAGGAAGCGGCAGAACTCGCCGATGACCCTGCGTTCAGGAAGTTTCTCTTGAGTCGAAGCGATGCACTGCGAACGGACGAGTAAGTCCAGAGCCATCTGGATTGGCTCGATGTGACTGCCTCGGATATCGACCTCCTCCTCTCGCCAGACGAAGTGTATGACGATAAGCTGATGGGCTTGAAGGCTTCGTATGAAGTATCGGTGATGGTAAAGGACGCGGAGGCAAGTGCGTTGCTTGCCGACGTGGCTCGGCATCTCGACGCGGTAGAGCGTCATCTGCCGATGGATGAACGGGACCGGCGGAACGTCGGCACATTGCTTTTGCCTATGATCGTCGTGAGAGATGTGTTTTGAGGCGGCGATAGTGCAACGGGCTATCAGGCGGCGGCTGCAACATTACCGAACGATCCGAAAGTGCAAGCCGTGAAAGGGACGAAGAAGATATTTTGGAAGAACATCATGGATGCGCGCGTGGAGGCAGTTCTTCTGCCGATTGCGCGAGCGTTGATCGCCTCCGACCAAATTCCTTTCGCGACGCATCGGGCGTTCTTCAACGACGTACTGCTGCACGAGTTGTGTCATGCAGTGGGACCTGTGTATGTCCTCGGCACCGATTCGGTGTCGGTGAACGAAGCACTGAAGGAACATTATACGGCAATCGAAGAAGCGAAGGCGGATATTGTCGGGTTGCATTCCATCGGCGTGCTCATCGAGCGAGGCGTCCTGACGAGAAGCGATGCGAAGGAGCACTACGTGTCGGCTCTCGCATCGTTCTTTCGAGCTGTCCGATTCGGAACATCTGAAGCGCATGCGAAAGCGGCAGCGTGTGCTCTGAACTTTCTGAAGCAAAAGGGGGCTATCAGAGTCGATCCGGTAACAGCGAAGTGGTCGGTGATGTTTGAACGCTTTGCTCCAGCCGTGACGTCGATGGCGGCAGAGCTGTTAGCGATCCAAGGACGCGGTGACTATGACGCGGCTGGAGCATGGTTAGCTCGTTGGGCTGTGTTGCCGCGCGAGGTGAACGATTCCCTTCGCCGACTCGACCACATTCCTGTGGACATCGAACCACGCTATAGCATTCGATGGGAGTAAACAATGGCAAAGCGACATGCAAGTCTTGTATCCCTCTCTCACGATCACCATCATGGCTTGGCGCTCGCGCTAAGGTTGCGTCAAGGCGATCAGGCGTTGCTGAACGACGGTTGGACGCACGATCGAGACGAGCAGGCGCGTCGCGTGCAGCAATTCTACGAAAACGAATTACGCCATCACTTCAGAGCCGAGGAGGAAGCGCTGTTCCCGGCACTCGAAACGCGCAGCCTACGTTCTGCGCCGATCGTAGCGACGCTTCGAAAACAACATCGAGAATTGGAACAACGCATCGCTGCGCTCGCGCAGGCACACGGCGACCAACTCGAACATGCGCTGGTTGCTCTCGGTGCATTGCTCGAACAGCACATCCGTATCGAAGAACGCGAGCTGTTCGAAATCTATCAGAGCGATTTGAACGAAGAACAGAAGAACGCCGTCGGCGAAGCGATCCGCCGTTCCGTTGCATTTCGGAAGTGATCTTGGTATATTGGCAATGCGTTATCGGGGCTGTAGCTCAGCTGGGAGAGCGCGTGAATGGCATTCACGAGGTCAGGGGTTCGATCCCCCTCAGCTCCACAAGAAGTGAGGAAAAGAGAAGCAACATGAAGAAATGGTTAGGGAAGTGATGCTTCCCTTTTTCTTTTTGGAGAACTCTTGAATTTCTATGAGCTGTTGAGAGAGGTGAAGGAGAGGAGGCGCGGCATGTCATGAACCATCCAGCACGATCAAAGCAACGGATTCTCTTGTCGGTGCTCATCGGTGGACTGGTGATGCTCGCTGCATGCTCGAAAGACAGCGGCATTTCAGGTCCCGGCGGCAGCCCTTCCGATGTTGTGTTTCCATCGTCCAACGTCAGCTATTCGCGACACGTTCAGGTGCTGTTCAATCAAACGTGCGCATTGGTGGGGTGCCACAGTCAATCAGAAGCACCGGACCAATTGCGGCTGGACACGTACGAGAATCTCAGGCACGGGGTACGCGGAATTCCCGTTATCATTCCGGGTGATGCGCAAAACAGCAAGTTGGTCATGAAGATCGAAGGGCGGGCAGAGGGAGCGCGCATGCCGCTCAATCGCAATCCTCTCAATCAGAATCAAATCGACGGTATCCGTACGTGGATCAACGAAGGCGCTCAGCGCAACTGATCCTTCACTGTTCGAGTCGTGTATCCTTCCCCCACAACAATTTGGCGCGCAGCACTTCGTAGTACGATCGGTCAACCCGCTTGATGAGCCGTAACGCGTGCTTTGCCTTTCTGACAAAAACTTCGAGAGGCGGTTCGAGTACGCCGCTTTCTTGACCGTCTGCCGAGAGGAGCACTTCGTTCGCGGTGGCGTACACCACAATCCGAATCGTGTCGGTATCCGGCACGATCAACGGTCTGCCGCTCAAGGTGTGAGGAGCGATGGGCGTAATGCCGATCACTGCTGCGGTAGGGATGACGATCGGTCCTCCATTGGAGAGCGCATATGCTGTCGAACCTGTCGGTGTGGATATGATCAACCCATCGCCGCGATAGGTAACGGCAAACGTGCCGTTGATGTACGTTTCAATGTCGATAACGCGCGCCGACCGTGATTTGTCCACCACAACATCATTGACGGCATGGAGTACTTGTCCAGGCAGCGAGGGGGTTGTCGCTTCCAAAAGCAAACGCTCCTCGATGACGAACTTACCCGCGAGAACATTCTCCAACTCTTCCTGTAATTCCTCCGGGGCGAACTCTGCCAAGAATCCCAATTTGCCAAGATTGACACCGAGGATCGGGATGCCGCTCGAGCCGACCTCGCGTGCTGCTGCGAGCATGGTGCCATCTCCGCCCAGCGCGATCACCATGTCCACATCCCGAACGCACTGTTGGCGCGCGCATGCCGGCGCATTCTTCAACGTGATGCCCTTGGTGTCGAGCAAGTGCACGATCTCGGCGTCGATGACGAAGTCCGCCTTGTACCGCCTGAGTGTTTCGACGAGCCGCTCGACTACCGAAGGCAGTGCTTGCTTGGCGAGATTTCCAATAATGCCGAATCGCATCAGGGCTGTTGTTGAGGTTCTTGTGATGAGGGCGAAGCGCTCTGCGCTGCTTTCTCTCGCTCCTGTTTGACTTTTTCGTCCACGAAGTTGAGCTTCAGTTCCCGCAACAGTTCGGTGAGGAAGCGGTCTTCCTCTTTCGTGAGGTTGCCCTTGGTTTTTTCTTTGAGCATATCCAGCAGGTCGATCGTTCCCTGCGCTGCGGTGAGATTGCGCTCGATCTTGCCGGTGATGGAGCTTTTCACTTTTCCGAGTTGCTCCATGCACGCTGCATGATACATAAATATCATTTGAAGGAACAGTTGACTGTTCTTGTCAGGAATGTCCATCGTGTTGCTCCTTTCCTGTCATAGAAAAATCATGATCGTTGTTGCCGTTCCCACAGTTTCGCGTACTTCGTGAAGACGTACACTGCTGAAACGACGCAGAGGATGAAGCCCTGCATGCCGTCTAAGAAGCCTCGTTTGAGAATGTACATCTTAACAAAAAGAAACGTAGGGCGGACGATAATGTCAAACAAGGAGAAGCGTTTTCCGGCTGCCTGTAAGTCTTCGGCAGCAAGCGACGTGTAGCGATTGAACTTTTGGAAGTAGTGATGAAGGTTCGGGTCGGTGAAATGCAGCAAGTCGTGTCGCAGGGGAGCGATCGCGCCATCGACGATAACCTGTTCGTGCACATTGCTCTCCGTGAAGCGTGATTTCGCCTTGCGGAACAGTCGTGTCACTCTGCCCGGGTACCATCCGCAGTGTTTGATCCAGCGTCCCAAGAAAAACGCGCGCCGTGCCACTGAGTAGCCTGCGATCACTGGGTCATTGCGACGGATGGCTTCTTGCATTTCTGCGGCTAACTCGTCGGGGACGCGTTCGTCGGCATCCAACCACAAGATCCATTCACCTGTTGCATGCTCGAGCGCGATGTTCTTCGTTTTGCCGTAGCCTTGCCACGGCACTTCCAAGACCGTAGCGGTAAAGCGGCGCGCAAGTTCGAGCGTGCGGTCTGTGCTGCCCGAATCCACGACGATTATCTCGTCTGCCCAACGAACGCTTGCCAAGCATTCGGCGATGTTGTGCTCTTCGTTGTAGGCGAGCGTGATGACCGAGACTCTATGCATGGTGGCGTTCTCCTGCCAGCACCTTGTCTGCTGCAAGCGTGAATCCGATGATCGCCCAGACGACGGTGATGATTTCCGCGTCGCCGAAGTTCCATTCGAACAAGCCGTTCACGTGAAAGCCCGCCAGGGCGGCGAGCGCACCGAGTGCAAGCGAGCCGCCAAACCAATCGTGGTGAAGCCGCTTTTCGATGCGTGCGACCACCTGCCAGATGCGTACGAACAACGCAACCAACGCGATAAGACCGACACTTCCCATCGTCACCGCCCACATCAGGATGTTGTTGTGAAGATGTCCTGCAGGCTCCCAATCAGGCGGTGCGTAGTCGTGCCACACTTTCTCGATGCCGATGTCCCCCACGCCGACAACAGGATGATCAAGAAAGATCTTCACACCTGTCGTCCACATGTGCAATCGACTGATATTGTTGTGGTGAGAGGGATCGAACATGCTTGCCATACGTTCGCGCATCGCAGGTGAAGCAATCGTTACCACGACGATGACCGTCGCGATCAGCGGGAGGAAGATCTTCTTTGCGCGCGTTGCACCGATAACCACCGCACCGGCAAGGAAACCAAGCCACGAGCTTCGGGTAAAGGTGAACAGCAGATTGATGCTTATGGGCACGAGCGATGCCAGCGCCAACCAGCGAATCTTTCCCGGCGTCCGAGGATGGATGGCAAAGGGCAACAACAGCAGCATGCCGAACATCATCATCCCGCCGGCGGTCATGTACATCTGAAAATCTTGCAAGCGACGACGAAACAGGAGGAAATCCTCGAAGTGCACCACGATGTCGCGCAAGCTCCAGAGCGACACAAACAGCATGGATGTAAGCAGCGTACCGACGAGAAGCCGGAGAAGTCGTGGCGAGCGAATGTGGGCGAGAAGAATGTAGAGCACGGGGAGCAACGTGACGCGTCGGTACATGTACAACAGCGACTGTTGCTTGTCGTATGCGAACACTGTTGCGAGCGCCTCGGCGGCAATGAACGCGAGAAAGAAGTGATCGAGCGGTGTGCGCGGCATGTCGTTCTCACGTCGGGAAAGCATGCGTACAGCCCACAACAGCACAGCGGCACCGTAAGCAATGTTCATGGCCGCGATCGACAACGTGCTGCTGAAGAGGAAGAGCATCAAACACACGATGATGGCCGCATCCAAGCCTGAACGTGTGCCTGCATCTTCACCAAACAGGAAGCGCTGCAGCGGGTTCTGATAGGTGGAGGATGTTCCTGTCATAGCTGATCATGTGTGCGTGATGAGGTGGCGAACCAGCGCTTGAGGCGCTTCGTCAGTGGTTGAAAGAAAAGAATGATCTGTCGCAGCCAATCCGGTGGCTGTTGCTCGATGTGGGGTTCGAACTCCCATTGCGATGCTGCAATCCGTTCTCGCATCACCGCCGGGTGCGAGTCCGTGAAGCGCTTGAGGTTGCCAAGGTCATTGTAGATCTGTTCAGGGGGACGGGCCGCACGAACGGCATGATCGTCGGTCGGGAAATAGAGTTTCTGAAAGCCGAGATTCTTCCGAGACATCACATCAGGAGGACGCACCCAGCCATAGTGATAGATTTCGGCAGGAATGCGCTTCACGCGCAGCAACGTTCCATCGCGATGGCGAAAATCCATCCCATCGCCCCACGAAACGATGTTGGGATCCCGCTTGATGACCCGCGACTCTTTCACATACCAACGGCGATAATTGTCTTGATAAAAGTCGTAGCTACCATAGAAATGTTTGTAGCCAAACTGCAGCGCCTCGATGCGCGGATCGTCCATGTACCGTTCCATCGCGGCGCGAACAATCGGATAGTATTTGTCGTGCAGGACTTCATCTGCCTGAATGTAGAAGCACCAATCGCCGGTACATCGTGCGAGGGCGTGATTGGTTTCGACCGAGATGAGCATGCCCCCTTCGCGCAGCGACATATCCCACGCGCGTTCAAGAACAATGAGTTTGGACGAGTTGATGGACTTGACGATGGCGAGCGTATCGTCTTCCGACACGCCGACGTTGACGATGAACTCGTCGCACAGAGGAAGGATGGAAGAAATCGCCTCGACGAAGGGATAGCCGTACATCTGGCCGTTGCGGATAATCGAGAAGCCGCTGACACGCACGGTCACACCTGAAACTGCAATTCGTACAGCCGCTTGTAGGTTCCGTGACGGTTCGAGAGCAGAGCGGCATGCGTGCCTTCCTCGACGATGCGACCGCGTTGAATCACGATAATGCGATCGGAGTGTTGTATGGTCGAGAGACGGTGGGCGATGACCACCGACGTGCGGCCCGCGAGCGTGCGCTCGACCGCTTCCTGCACCAGTATCTCGGATTCGGTATCAAGTGCGGACGTCGCTTCGTCGAAAATGAGAATCGGAGGATTCTTCAAGATCGCACGCGCAAGTGAGATGCGTTGACGCTGCCCGCCGGAAAGTTTGGCGCCGCGATCGCCGATGAGGGTATCGTATCCATGCGGGAGCTGCATGATAAAGTCGTGGGCATTGGCGATCTTCGCCGCTGCGATCACATCCTCCAGCGGCGTCTCGATGCGGCCATAGGCGATGTTGTTCCGAACCGTATCGTTGAAGAGAATGGTTTCTTGTGTCACGATGCCCAGGAGATTGCGAAGCGACTCGACGGTCACGTCGCGAATGTCCACCCCATCGATGGTGATGCGTCCCTGCAAGGGATCGTAGAATCGCGGAAGAAGATCGACGAGCGTGGATTTACCGCCGCCGCTCGGACCCACGATGGCCACACGCTCTCCCTGCTGAATTGCGAACGTAATATCGCGCAGCACCCAATCCCCGGTTTCGTACTTGAAGGAGACATGTTCGTAGCGGATCGTGTCATGGAAGGCAACGAGCGGCGTGGCGTCCGGCCGGTTGACGATGCGCGGCTTCGTATCGAGAATCGTGAACACTCGCTCGCCCGCTCCGATACCTTCTTGAATGCTGTTGAACACCTGTCCGAACAACTTCAGTGGCTGAATCATCTGAGAGATGATGGTGACGTACACCATCAAACCGCCCGGTGTCATCGAACCGGTCCCCAGAATGACGCTTCGCCCCACGAACCAAACAATCGCAGCAATTGCCACCACACCGAACAACTCGGAGATCGGCGAGGCAAAGTTTCGCCTTCGCTGTATCGACTTCATCAACTGCGCGAAGCGCGACGACTCTTCCTCGAAGCGCTTGCCTTCGAACTCTTCCATCCCGAATGCTTTGACAATGCGCTGATTCGCCAGCGTCTCATCCAGCACCGACATCATATCGGCCATCTTTGCTTGCATCAGCATGGATTGTTTCTTGAGGCGGTCGGCAACACGACTGATGGCGAATCCTCCGATGGGCAGCAGCGCGGCAACGATCAAGGTGAGCTGCCAGTCGAACAGGAACAACAGCACCGCAAACAGGATAATCTGCGGCGGGTCTCGGAAGGCGCTGTTCACAACCGCCATCGCCGAGTCGTTGATAATGCGGACATCGTTGACCACGGTGGAGATGAGATTGCCTTTGCGCTCCTCCGTGAAGTAGGAGAGAGAAAGATCCTGGAGGTGCGAATACACATCCACGCGAAGCTTGTGCATGATGCTGTGCTCGACGTGCGCCATGAGATATTGGTTCAGCACCGCGAAGGTGTTCTTGAGGATAAACGTCAGCACGATGGCGATCGTGAGGAACAGGAGCACATCCATGCGGTCGTATTGCAGCACCAGCCGAGCGAGGGTGTGCGAGACGTACTTGCCGAGATTGAGGATGCTGAAGGTTTGTTCTTGCATCACTTCCGCTTTCGGTGGGTTGAAAACCACATCCACCAGCGGCATGATCAACCCAATCGAGAGGAGATTGAAGATGATGAAGAACAGCATACAGACGTTGGCGGCCAGCAATGTGCCGAGGTGCGGTCGAATGTAGCGGACGATGCGGAGAAAAATCTTCATGCGACGCGCTCGTTTATTTCACCACAAGATTGACGAGCTTATTCTTCACGATAATCCTCTTGACAATCTGCTTGCTGTCTACGTGGCGGCGCACGTTCTCGTCCGCCAGACAGAGCTTCTCGAGTTCTTCCTCGGGCGTATCTTTCTTGACGACGATCTTTCCACGGATCTTCCCGTTCACTTGAAGCACCACTTCGACCGTCGTCTCTTCGAGCAGTGCCGGATCGTAGGAGGGCCAAGGTTCGTACGTAATCGTCTCGGTGTGTCCGAGCTTCTGCCAGAGTTCCTCGGCAAGATGAGGCGCGAAAGGCGAAAGCAGAATGACGAACGGTTCCAATAACCTGCGCGGTCGCGTGTCGCTTTTCATCACCTCATTGACGAATATCATCATCTGCGCGATCGCGGTGTTGAAGCTCAGCCGCTCGATGTCTTCACTCACCTTCTTGAGGGTTGCATGATAGACACGTTCGAGGTCCGGCAAGGGAGGTGCATCGTTCAGCGATCGGTCGAGGTTGCCTTCCTCATCCACATAGAGCCGCCAGACGCGATTCAAGAAGCGGAACACTCCTTCCACCCCCCGCGTACTCCACGGCTTCATCTCCTCTAAAGGTCCCATGAACATCTCGAACATGCGCATCGCATCGGCGCCGTATTCTTTGACCACATCGTCCGGATTGATGACGTTGCCGAGCGACTTGGACATCTTCTTGGAGTTTTCACCGAGGATGATGCCTTGGTGGCGCAGCTTCATGAACGGCTCCTTTGTACTGACGTAACCGAGATCGTACAGCACTTTGTGCCAGAAGCGCGAGTACATCAAATGCAGCACAGCGTGTTCCGCCCCGCCGACGTAAAGATCGACAGGCATCCAGTAGCGTTCTTTCTCCCTCGAAAAAATTTCTTTGTCGTTCTTCGGATCGAGGTAGCGGAGGTAGTACCAGCACGAGCCTGCCCATTGCGGCATCGTGTTCGTTTCCCGCCGCCCTTTCAGACCCGTCTCCTTGTCCACCACGTTGACCCAATCCGTAGCGAGTGCGAGTGGCGATTCCGTTGTGCCACTCGGTTGGAATTTTTTCAGATCGGGCAACAACAGCGGCAGTTCATCTTCGGAGAGCGCTTTGAGCGTGCCGTCTTCAAGATGGATGATGGGAATCGGTTCGCCCCAATAGCGTTGGCGCGAAAAGAGCCAGTCGCGCAGTTTGTATTGCACGGCAAACGAGCCGATTTTCTTGGCTTCCAACCATGCAACAATCCGCTTGCGGGCATCGGGTGGCGTGAGGCCGTTGAGCGAGACTTCGTCGTTTGCAGAGTTGACGAGCGTGCCGTGCTCGTTGTCGGTAAATGCGGAGCGTTGCACGTCGCCGCCGGCAACGACTTCGACGATCGGAAGGCGGTATTGTCGTGCGAAGGCGTGATCGCGTTCGTCGTGTCCGGGCACCGCCATGATGGCGCCCGTGCCGTATCCCATCAGTACGTAGTCGGCAATCCATATCGGGATTTCCTTCTTCGTCGCTGGGTTGATGGCAAAGCCGCCGGTGAAGACGCCGGTCTTTTCTGTTTCGATGCCGCGCTCGAGATCGCTTTTCAATTTTGCTTGCGATCGATACTGGTCAACTGCGCCGCGTTGCTCCGAGGTCGTCACGGCATCCACGAGTGGATGTTCGGGTGCCAGCACCATGTACGTCGCGCCGAAGAGTGTATCGGGTCGTGTCGTAAAGACGCGAATGGTTCTGTTGCTTCCTTTGATCGGGAAGTTGATCTGCGCTCCTTCCGATCGTCCGATCCAATTCGTTTGTTGCTCGATGGTCGAGGCGGGCCAGTCGAGTTCCTTGCTGTCTTTCAGAAGGCGTTCGGCGTATGCGGTAATGCGCATCATCCATTGCTTCATGGGCTTGCGCACAACGGTGTAGCCCTTCTCCGTCCATTCGGCAACCTCTTCGTTGGCGAGCACGGTGCCCAATCCTTCGCACCAATTCACCGGCACTTCGGCGATGTACGCGAGGCGAAAATCTTTGAGCACATCGTGGCGTTCCACGCGCGTCATCGCTCGCCATTCTGCTGCTGTGAAGCATCGGGCGTCGTCGCCGCGATAGCGTGCACAGTCGATGCGCGCGCAGCCGTCGGTCTCGAACTCCTTCACTAACTCGTCGATCGGGCGGGCTTTGTCGGCGCGAACGTCGTACCAGGCGTTGTAGATTTTCAAGAATATCCACTGCGTCCATTTGTAATAGTGAGGATCGGTCGTATCGACCTCGCGATCCCAATCATAACTCAAGCCGAGCATTGTGATCTGCCTGCGGAACGTGTTGATATTCTGCTGGGTTGTGATGCGCGGATGGATGTTGGTTTGCATAGCGTATCGTTCAGCCGGAAGACCGAACGCATCCCACCCGATCGGATGCAGAACGTTGAAGCCCTTCATCCGTTTGTAGCGGGCATAGATGTCGGTGGCGGTGTAGCCTTCGGGATGGCCGACGTGGAGACCCGCTCCCGAAGGGTAAGGATACATGTCCAGAATGTAGGCCTTGGGTTTCGGCAGAAAGTCCTCGGTGCGAAACGTCTTGTGTGCGTCCCAAAACTGTTGCCACTTTGGCTCGATGATATGAAATGGATACGGCATATTATCGTAGGTAGAGGAGAGCTGTCTGTACTGTTCCTAATCGCATGCGTGTACGAATCTCATCGGGGGATGCGCCTGCATCTGCCATGCGTCGGGCTGCTGTATGGCGAAGCGAGATCGGCGTAACGTTGTGCCGCTTGATGCCCGCCTTGCGCAAATGGCGGTTGACCATAGCGCAAATGGTACGCGTCGTGAGGCGCGCGCCAGGTGACCGCGGACCAACGCTGACGAAGAGCGCCAAAGCGGTATCGAGCTCGTCGCCGGCGTTCTTGCGTCGCCACGCGATGTACCGATCCATTGCGTGTGCCGCCGCACCAGTGACGACGATGCGGTCGTCCTTCGATGTTTTCCCTTTTCCCTGTACGGCAAGAATGCGCCGTGCACCGTCTTTGATGTAGTCGCCGATGTTCAGGCGTACGATCTCCACTTCGGAAAGACCGCATTCTACCATCAGCATAATGATGGCGCTGTTGCGCGATGCCAGTTCATTCTCCACAGAGAGAGTATCGAGCAGTCGTGTCAGTTCGTCGGGCGAGAGAGATGCGCGCCGGTGCTGCCGTGGCGAAGCGACTCCTTCGACCTCTGCGGCCGGATTGTACGGAAGAGCGTCGTGGGCAACGAGAAAGCGACAGAAGCAGCGCAATGCGGTCAGGTACGTCGAAATGGAAACAGGCGAGAGACGTTTCGCCGCAACGAGATGATGTTTATAGCGCTCGACATCTTCTCTCCGGAAACGGAAGCCGCCGTCATTGCGCTCCCATCGGAGGAACTCGCGCAACGATCGCTCGTAGGTGCCTCGCGTATTGGCGTTCGAGAGCGTGCTCAGAAACCGAGCGATCCATGTGTGCACCACCGTTCCGATCATCTCGACGCCGTGTTCTGCCGCCGTCATGGTTGCACTCGGCACGAACTCGTTGTGACTACCATCCCCTGCGCTCCTTCAGCGCCTCGATCTGCGCACGATGGTGTTTTCCGTGCCACGCATACATCCCCAAAATACCGGCGAGCGTGAACTCTTTGAGATGTTCGGGATGAAAATACGTCCGCCGAAAATCCTCCGCCGTCATGGAGTTCAGCAACACAACCCATCGCGCATGCAAATGCTCCAGAAGCCCCAGCGACAGGTCGATCGGTGTCCGCTCAGAATCCGCCAACGACCCCCACAAATCTTCTCGATACGGCTTGATTGTGGGCTTTTGCTCCGTCAGTGCCAATTTGAAACGAACGTAAGCGTTGATGTGGCTGTCCGGGAGATGGTGAATCACTTGGCGAACCTTCCATCCTCCTTCCCGATAGGGTGTTTGGAGTTGCTCGTCGGACATGCCGGCAACGGTGCGACGGAGGTCGGCCGGCAGCGCAGCAATTTCTTCGATCCAGTGCTGCACCTGCTCCTCGGTGATCACCTCAGGTTGCTTGTACTTGCCAATGGGATAACGGAGTTGTTCGTCGTGCATCTGCCGGATGATGAGAGAAATGAAAAATCGACATCAAAAATCTATCGAAATGCAGAACGATAAGCAACCAAACCCATACACCGCGAGTCCGAAAGCGAATCGTACATGAGGGTGCGAAGAGGCGAAGAACACATACCATCGAAGGATCGCTTTTCCAGCCACCTCGCTTCTCATCAGGGAGGGGAGGTGGGTTGAGATGGTGGGAAAGCCACGGGAGTGTGTACGTGTGCTCGCGGAAGGCGACTGGGCTTAGCCTATGACCTTCACAACCATCATGGTGATGTCGTCGGATTGCTGTGCGCCATCGGCATGGGTGAGGATGTCCTCGTAGAGAAGATCGAGGAGACGTTGTGCGGGCTGCGCGTGGTGCTTTCGCAAAGCAGCTTCGATGCGTGCGTCGCCGTATTCTTCCGACGTTCGGCTCATTGCCTCGCTCACGCCGTCGGTGTAGAGGAAAAGCACATCGCCGGGTGAAAGTTGTACGGTGACTTGTTCGTACGGCGTCGAGGTTTTCAAGACTCCAAGGATCATTCCTCCCCGATCAAGGTGCTCGAACGATCCGTTCGCATGCATCAGATACGGGTAATTGTGCCCTGCATTCACGTAGGTCAAGGTTCGTGCAGATGCATCGAGGATTCCCCAAAAGAACGTGACGAACTTTGTACCGCCGGTATTCTCGCACATCAGATCGTTGACTCTTCCCGTCAGTTCGCTCAGCGGGAGGTGGAGAGGCACCAACGCGCGGATGCTTGCCTGAATGTTTGCCATCAACAATGCAGCGGGCGTCCCCTTGCCGGAGACATCACCGATAGCGATGACGTAGCGGTCGTTGTCGAGGGCAATCACATCGTAATAATCGCCGCCGACTTGCTTCGAGGAGATATTCGCCGCAGCGATATCGATGCCGGGAATTGAAGGGAGGACGTTGGGTAGAAGTCCCTTTTGAATTTCTCTGGCGATAAGCAGCTCGTCTTCCATCTTCTGCTTTTCGATCGTCTCCTTGAACAGGCGGGCATTCTCCAGAGAAATGATGGCGAGATGAGCAAGCGAGCTGAGGAATTCGTAGTCACTCTCTTCGTATGGCTGCCCGCTCAAGCGTTCTCCCAACATCATCAAACCTTTGTTCTCACCTTGGATGCTCATCGGCACGACGAGGCGCATCTTCAGCTCGGTCAAGATCTCACGTGCAGTTTGGACGTGCGCAGCGTTGAGCCGTTCGATCGGTGTGGGAGCTTTGAGTGTCAACAGTGTTTTGAGCAACTCTGCTTGCGGCATGGGCCCTTCGACACGCGAAGCTGCAACGCGCACATCACCATCGTGCCTGAGGCAGATGATGTAGCGATTCACGCCCACCTGACCGAGGAGAGAGAAGACGAGCAAGCGAATGAGTTTATCGGCATCCAGCAGTGTGCCGTATTCTTTGCTGAGATCGAAGAGCGTATTGAGCTCTTGAATTTTCCTGTCCAGCTTACGGTTGACGAGCTGGAGTTCCTCGATCGTTCGACTCTTTTCGATGGCTGTGGCAGAGATGTTCGCAAGCGAGCGTAAGTACGTGATTTCGCGATCATGCAGCTTCCGCTTTGCATGCCGTTCTCCGAACGCGAGCATCCCGATAGGCTTATCGGCGATGAACATTGGGAAGAGGATTTTGACGCCGTGTTGCTTCAGGAAGCGCACCCACGGATACCGCGACGCATTGATTGCGTCGAGTGCGAAAAGGGAGGAGGGAAGTTTGTCGATCCGCAGCGTACTGCCGATAATTTCTGGCGGGTAGCCTTTTGCCATCGCCACGGTGAATTCAGGTACCTTCTTCGCTACGAGCACCATCCCTTTGGTGGAAAGAGTCTTCCCCATGATGGTGAGCAAAATGTGGCTATAGATGAACCGCGTGTCGAGGGAGGAGTTGATGACTTTGCTGAACTCGAAGAGTGCTGAGTTCTCGAAGTAGCTTCCGTACGATGCGTCGGGACTTTTTTTCTTGCGGGAGGGCGCCATGCACCGAGTTGCTAACGAGGAAGATGCTTGATGAGACGGACGCGGTTCCGCTTGCCGGGTTCGATGTCGTATTCGACTTTATCCATCAGGGATTTCATGAGGTACACACCCAGTCCGCCGCGCTTGTACTTGGCGAGATAGTCCTTGAGGTTCGGGGTGGAAATCTTCGATGGATCGAATTGCCTGCCGGTGTCCACGATGAACACCTCGAAGTCGCCGTCCCGATCCTGCACCGTGATCGTGATCTTTTTCTTGCTGTCGTATCCGTACGCATGTTTGATGACGTTGGTGCACGCCTCATCCACGGCGAGGGCGATCTTGCTGACTTCCTCGTCACTGAAGCCTGATGCAGAGGCGGCGCGCGAGACGAACTCGCGCACGGTTACAAGCTGATCGGTTCGGCTGTCTATTTTCAGTGTTTGTTTCTTCACGGCACGATCGGCGCGCTCTCACTTCCTGTCGGTGAACTTCTTGATGGCATCCGCTTCGTGGTCGAAGATTTCGTACAGATGCGGAAAGCCGAGTAAGTCAAACACGTTGTATACCTTCGGCGACATGTTGGAGAGCTTGATGTCGCCTGCTCTGCTTCGCACATCCTCGATGAACGCCATGAACACGCCCAGCCCTGCACTGCTGATGTAGGAGAGGTCTTTACAGTTGACGACGATCTTGGTGCGGTTCCCCTTTAGCAGCTCTTGAAATGTTTCTTCGAGCTTCGGAGCGGTATGTGCATCGAGATAGCCTTTCAGCTCGATAACGCTCACGTTATCGGATTCGCGTTGAGCTATAGTGAAGTTGCTCATTCGTTCTTCCTCCAAAAAATCATGTGTGGGTTGAGTTCCCCCGCCATTGAACGACGACAATCGTCACATCATCATCGTAGTCCGGTTTTTCTGCGAACGCGCTGAGCGAACGGAGAATGGTGTCCTTCACGTCCTGCGCCGATGTGTGCTGCGATGCCGCGACGACGTGCAACAGGCGTTCGTAGCCAAACTCGTCGTTGCCGTTGCGCGCCTCCGTTACACCATCAGTATAGAAAACGCAAATGTCGCCCGGCTTCAAGCGCACGGAGTATTCCTCGATGCTTGAACTGAATGTGGGACCGGTGGATAGCCCCAGCCCCATGCCGCCGGGGCGAAGGTAGGTGGCGTTGTTTCCGGAAACGTGCAACAATGGGCAATGCCCTGCGCGTGCGAGTGTGAGGCTGCCTGTTGTCACATCGATTACTGCGTAAAGTAAGCTAACAAAAGAATGTTTGTCAATAGAACTCGCCAAGGCTTCGTTGGCTTTGATGATGAACTCGCGCGGCGATGGAAACAACCGGCCGAGCGATTGGAAAATGCCTTTCACTTCCGACATGTAAAATGCCGCCGACACCCCCTTGCCCGATACGTCGCCGACCACGATGCCGAGCCTGTTGTTGTCGATCTGCATGACGTCGTAATAGTCGCCGCCGACTTCCAAGGCGGGCAGAGAAACTGCGTCCAACTCCAACGACGGGATGGTGGGGAGCGACTGCGGCAGGAGCTTGCGTTGAATTTCTTGCGCCAGGGTCATCTCGCGCAGAAGACGCTCGCGCTCCAACGACTTTTCGATGAGCCGCGAGTTTTCAATGGCGATCGTTGCTTGGTCGGCGAACGCCGAAATCACATCCACATCATCACGAAAGAAGCCGTATGGTGTGTCCTTCGTTGCGTAGAGAATGCCGACCATGCCGGTGTGCGAAACCAACGGCACAACGAGAAGCGATCCGATGGGTGTTGCAAGCTGCGCGAAGCGGCTGTCGTGCATAACGTCATCGACCACAAGGGGCAGGCGGTGCTGGATGACGTGTTCGCGCAATGTTCGGGCACCTGCATCAAGCAGTGATCTGATCGTCGCGGCTTCGATGTTCTTTCGGCCCGCTAACGTCACGCGAGAAGTGCCTACCACGTCTGCGTACGATGCAACGTGATGTGTCTGCTTGCGTGCCCACTCCTGATCGTCGGCGCTGTGGAGCAACTCGAGCCAGCAGCTTTTCGCCTCACACACCTGCAGGGTCATGGTGGTGACCGTCTCGACCAGTTGATCGAAGTCGAATGCCTGCGTCACTAGCTTTCCTAGGTTATGCAGAGAAGCGACCTCGCTGGATTTTCGTTCGAACGCCTCGGCAGTGGGGAGATGGAACAGCGTGCTGACGAACGCCATGCCGAAATAGATGGCGCTGAAGAGCGTCGTAAGAAACACAAAGCGGCTGAGGGGATATGAATGATAGAGGAGTGACTTACCCACCAACGTTCTTTCCGAACCGACGTAGATGGTCAATCCGATCAACACAACGATCAAGATGAAGCCATAAATCAGGGTGAACACTTTCTCTCGCTTTGTCAAGTACACGATCCACGGGAGGCGGAAGGCATTGATCAGCGCGAACAGCACCGCAAACCCCGACACGACGTTCGCGAGGATGCTGCTTTCCAACGCTTCCAGTGGAACGACCGATGCCGATGTGGCAAGCACCAGGCCGGTGAAGATCGAGAAGTTACGCTGCGTTTCGCGCTTTCCTTTGAACAGCACCAGTCCACGCACGATGCGAAATACCAGCAACGCAAAAATCCCCAGCACAATACTCAGAAAGGTGGCAAGGAAAAGCTGACCGTACGTCAACGGGATCAGCGTTTTCCCCTTGATGTCGAACTGATCATCCGCGATGGTCGAGATGACGAGGCAGAGACCCACGGCAGCGGTCGCATAGAGCATCACCAGTCCGACACGCTTGATGGGTGTGAGCGCGTGATGCAGTTTCTTTTCTTCGAAGAAGATGTAGAGGAGAGCGAAGCCGCCGATGACGAAAAATTCACGAGTCGTACCCAGACCGGCAAGACTTAACTCCACGTTCTTGCGTATGATGTCGATGAGAAACACCACGAAGAACGCGAGCAGGGAACAACCCAGAAAAAGAAATCGGCGAAGCTTCATGAGGCTGAAGGTGAATCGGTAAACGTGCATCCCACCGAGTGCTGCAATGCCATGAGGTTGTTCGAAAAAACCGCCGTATTGTTGCAGCCGTGCAGCCCGAAACAAAAACGGCGACTCCGAGAGCGTTCGCTCCCTATCGCCGCAAGCATGGAGTGCTACATCTGGCTACGTTGCAGAAAGCTGAGCGATGTACCGGTCGGCATCCCGTCCGTACGAGGATGTGGGATAATCCTTTTTGAGTTTCTTGTACAACTCGAGCGCACGTTCCCTTTTGCCGGCAAGCGCGTAGTTGCTTGCCGCGGAGTTGAGGTGTTCGGCGGCGTCCATGCCGTTCGGGTAACTCAACGCGGCTTTCTCGAAATACTCGGCGGCTTTTTCGTATTCCTTTTTCGCCTCGTAGCATGCAGCCATACCGGCGAGACGCGAGACGGTGGTCAGCGGATCGTTCGGACTGAAGTCATCGAACAACGCGAGTGCTTCGTCATAATTGCCCAACTCATAATACGCGCTTGCCAAATAGAGTTTGGCAAGATTGCCGGTTTTTGTGCCGCCGTAATTCTCGACGATCGCTTTTAAGCCCATGATGTTCCGCTCGGGTACTCCCTCGATGGCGATCTTGTACTGCCCACCGTCGAAGTAACTAAATACTTTGCCCAATGCCGTGGTTGCTTTTTCGTTGTTGTCGGCTTGATTCTTCGCGTAAATGTAGGACCCGATGATGATGGCGGCAAGAACACCAACAGCTACGCCGATGTTTTTCTTGTGTTTCTCATAGAATGTGGTCGCCTTCGCGACCGTCATCAACAACGCGTCCTGCTTCAACTCTCGCTTGGTAATTTTCTTTTGGGCTTTGAGCATAGGGGATGATGCGTCCTCCAGTTATGATCGTGATACGATGACGTTCTTTGTGCACTCGTCGGGAGTCGAACCCGAAACCTTTGGCTCCGGAGGCCAACGCTCTATCCAATTGAGCTACGAGTGCGGTCAACGTGCTCCTAAAGGTATCGAAAACCGGCGTTGCATTCAACTTACATCATTGGTGCACGAACACCGCTTTCGTTGCGTGCAATGCGTTGTGCCGCGCCCACTAGGAGGAGGATGAGCACGAGCAGCAGCACCGAATACGCAGCAGCCGCGCCGAAGTTGTACATCCGTAGTTGTGCGAAGATCTCCACCGCGATGGGACGATTCGCGTAGGTGTAAAGAAGGATCGACGAGACAAACTCACCCAACGCCGTAATCATCACCAGCATACCACCCGAAACGATGCCTGGTTGAATGAGAGGGAGAAGGATGCGCCGGAACCGACGAAACGGCCCTGCACCACAAGCCTCGCCGGCTTCGAGCAGCGCATCGTCCACCTGAGCCAACGATGCTGTTGCCGAGCGTACCACAAAGGGAAACATCCTGATGAAATACGCGAGCGGCAGAATGATGAAGGTGCCGACGAGGATCGTCCCTCCGGTGAAGATCGTGGACCTGTTGTAGGCAAGGATGAGACTGACGGCGATGACGGTGCCGGGCACTGCGTACGGCAACGTCGCTGGGATCTCTAACACAACACGCCAACGACGCAGTGATCCTTTCGTCAGAAGGTAGGCAATCCCCACGCCGACAAGGATCGATGCTGCAGTTGCAAGGGCACTCATCTCGAGACTGTTGACGATGGGTTGGAAGACAGCATCGTCAGAAAAAAGTTTGATATAGTTTTCGATCGTGTAGGCAGTCGGCAGAATCTGCCACGTCCATGAACCTTCGCGAGTGAACGAAATGAGAACGATAACGATGAGGGGCAGCATCTCAACGACAACGATCGTGACGGCAAGCGTCAGGAGCACCACACGAGTTCCTCTACTGAATGACAGCCTTCCCATGCGTGCAGCTCCCTTCGTGCTGGCAGCACCCAACGGCTCCGTTGTTAACGCGTGGAGAAGAACATAGAAGGCAACGGAAAGCAGCGTCAACATGACCGCCAAGCCGGCGGCAACATCCAACTCGCCGTTCAATTTCGCGTTGAACATTTCGAGTGTGAGAAACCTCTTTTCCCCTGCAAACAACAGAGGAGCCGAGAACGACGCCATGCTGGACATGAACGTGAGGATCGACGCGCCGAGCAACGCAGGCTTCAATTCAGGCAGAACAATCTTTCGCATGATCGCGAAGCGGCTCGCTCCAAAGGACTCTGCCGCCTCGAGAACCGACGCGTCGAGTCTTTCCAGCGCGGTCGAAACGAAAAGATAAAAGTACACCGAAAATGCATACGCGTGAACAGTAACGATAGCGGGCATGCCATCAAGTGAAAGAGGGAGGGTGGCAAAGCCGAAGGCTAGGCGGAGGAGGCGAGGAAGGATTCCGCTTTCTCCAAAGACGAAAAGAAAAGCAATGACTCCCACGAGTGGAGGAAGAGCAACCGGTAGTACGGCAAGTTTACTCAACGTTCTGCGGAGAGGAAAGGTAAGTTGTGTGCATGTTACCGCCAAGATCACACCACCGATGCCGCTACCCACAACGGAAAGCAGCGAAACCAGAACCGTGTTCACTGCCGCTTCCATACTCGAATGATTCGATGGATCCAAAAGCCGTCGATAAACTTCGAACGATACTTCCCGATCGAAATGCAAGCTTTCCGTGAGCAACGAACTGAGTGGGTAGAGAACAAACCCTGCATAGATCAAGAGGAGGGACAGGAAGAGCAACGCTGTACCGAAGCGAAGGCGTCGCATCGCTCACTCGTTCAAGAGAAAGGTGCAGCGTGACCAATCGAGTCGAATGCCGACCGTGGTCCCGGGCACGACCTCCGCCCATTGGGACGAACTCAGCGCGGTCGCACGCAATTCGGTTCCGTCTGCATCCAGAACGAATGTGGTGATGAAGCCGAGATACTCCCGCAATCGGACGACGGCGAGAATGTCGGTTGCAGCAGGCTTAGGTGTGAGCGCAAGAGCTTCAGGCTTGACCGCTATGGTTGCAGTTACGCTGTGCGCGAGCGTGTCGGGAGGCAACGGAATGCGTAACCGGCCGACCACGAGTTCTCTGGTCGAGGAATCGACCGTTCCATGTAGCACATTGGCGCCGCCGAGAAACGATGCAATGAATGCCGTGCGGGGCGATTCGTACACCTCGCGTGGCGTCCCAACTTGTTCAACGCGCCCGCTACGCATCACCGCAATACGATCCGAAAGGCTCATGGCTTCGGCTTGGTCGTGCGTGACGTACACGGTGGTCATCTTGAAGCGTTGCTGGAGTGTACGAATCTCCTCGCGCATGGCGACTCGTAGCGCAACATCCAAGTTGCTCAGCGGCTCGTTGAACAGCAGCACCGCAGGTTCGATAATCAGCGCGCGGGCAAGTGCCACGCGTTGTTGCTCCCCGCCGCTCAGGTGCGGGACGAGCATGTACGCTTTCTCACTCAAATGAACAGCATCCAGAACGTTCTCCACACGCCGGCGGAGCTCCTGTTTGGCGATTCGTCGAGCTTCGAGACCGAAAGCGACGTTCTCGAACACCGTCATGTGTGGAAAGAGGGCGTAGTGTTGAAAGACCATACCAATACCTCGCTCACGTGGCAACCGACGGGTCACATCTACATCATCGAAGAGAATCGATCCTTCGTCCGGAACCTCGAAGCCGGCGATCAATCGTAGCAGCGTCGTCTTTCCGCTTCCGCTCGGTCCAAGGATCGAGAAGAATTCACCGGGGCGGATGGCGAGATTCACGCCGCGCACCGCGTCCGTGGTATGGAATGATTTCGAGATGTCAACAAGTTTTACGGAGGACACGCTTGCACACGATGATTCTGTGTGGGGCATGCATTATTCATCGTTCGGCTTTGCCTCTGCCTTTGATCTCCTCGTCCCAACGCTTCATCCACTGCTTTTCGTTTGCTTCGATCTCCTCCCAATCTACCTGCATCGGCACGATGGTGAGAGAGCGGAGCCATTCGGGTAATTGGTCGCGGGGGATATCGCTTCGCGTCGGGATGCGGTAGAATTCCGCCGCTTGCCGGATCATCGCTTCTCGAGAGGTGACGAACTCGTAAAAGGCTTCGGTGAGCACGCGTTGCCGTGAGCCGCGCACGATGGCGATACAATCGGTGATCACAGGAGTGCCGCTTTTCGGGATGACATACCCGAAAGGATAACCGTTGATATGCGTTTGGATCAGAACGTCCGGCAGATTCCAGAGCGTCACCAACCCTTCTTCGCGCGCAATCTTGAGATAGAGTTGTGTCGGGTCGGCGGTGTACGTTTTGGTGTTTGCGTCCAACCGTTTCAACCACGCGAAGCCTGTCTCGACGCTCCCGCTGCGGCGCGCCTCCCTCTGCATGAGGGCAGAGAAAATAATCCGCATCGTTCCCGACGCTAAAGGATATCGTATGATGATTTTTCCGCGCCAGCGAGAATCGAGCAGGTCGTCCCAATCGTGGGGCGCATCGGCTTCACTCACCAATCGATTATTGTACATGATCACTTCAGGCGTCGAGAACGTCCCGCACCAAAAGCCGTGAGGGCTTTTCATCGCGGCGGGCACTGCTTCATCCCAGCTTGGGATATATCGTTCCAACAAGCTTTCCGCTTCGGCTTTTGCGAACGTCGTCAACGGTGCGCCCCACCAGATGTCTGCTTGTGGATTGTGGCGTTCGGTACGAATGCGGTCGTACACGTCCTGCGATCCCATATCCAGCCACTGGACGTCCACATCCGGATGATGCGCTTCGAACAGTTTCTCGAAGGTCGAAAGCATTTCCTTGCCGTGCGGCGAGTACACCACCAAGCGCGTCTGCGTGCTCTTGTTCGAACAAGAACAAAACAAGGCGAGAGCCAACACGGATGTAGCGAACCGCAGACTCGGTGTGAGTGCGAAGCGATTCGTCATTCTGGACGCTTTCCCTTGATTCCGCCGGCCCCATTCCCGTGTCTCGTCGCTTCCGCTCGGTACAACGGATAGCTGAGCATGTTCACGAAACATTTGTATGCACCCGGATGGAACTCCTTCAGTTGACGGTACCACACATACGATGTGTAGATGTACGAGCCTTTCCCGACGTGCGCGAGCAGATAGCCTGTGGTGAGAGGCGGCTCATCGGGGTCGTTGCACGAGAGGAGGCGCACGTATTCCTCCGACACCGCCTCCGGAAAGTACACGCCGCGTTCTTGAACCCAGCCCCGCCAATCTTCCTCGGTAATCCGATTCGGGCTTGTGAAGAGCGGGTGATCGGGCAACAACACCTTCACCGGCGCTTCTTCGAGCGTGATGCGCTTGCGACCGACGTGAAACGGAAATGGTGCGTACTCCGGCTTCCAATCCTGATCCTTCTGATACATCACTACCAGATTGCCTCCCTGACGAACGTACTCCAACAAGCGAGCATTGTTCTTCCGTACGTCCTCACGCACGAAGTACGTCCGAATATCGATCACAATAGTCGTGTAGGAGGAAAGCGAACGTTCAAGGTCTTGTGAGGTCAACAACCGGTACTCCCACCCCAATTCTCGTGCTGCCTCTTCGAGCGTGTTATCGAAGCTCTTGATGATGCCGAGACGAACGCGCTTGTCCACAGCCAAGTCGAATACTCTCGCCTTCACGTCGCTCCACGCGTACTCGCTTTTGAAGCGGAGTTGATATTCGCCTGCGGAAACATCGCTCGGCGGTCGAACGAGGAGCGAGCCGGTGTCCGTGCCCCCTTCGTTGGGAATCACGAAGGTCGCCGTTTCGGAAAGCCAGCCCTTCGGCATCTGAACGACGATACGTCCCGCAGTTTTGCGCGGAGCAAGATTGGTGAGCGTATAGGAAAATCGCTTTCCGTTCTCCACATCCGAACGAGCGAAGCGGGTGATGTGTGGGGTGACGCTCAAGAGTTGATACGGTGCGACGTCGAACGTTGGCGTCACAGTGAGCCTCACTGTCCGACCACGAACAGTAAACCACACTCTCATCGCAACTACGGCTTCAGCCTCGATGGGATTGTACTGCGCGACAATCTTCGGGTACGTGAATGTCGCGCCGTCGCCGACGATCAATTCGAATGTACGGCG
Organism: Ignavibacteria bacterium; assembly: GCA_040290295.1. Lineage (GTDB taxonomy): Bacteria > Bacteroidota > Ignavibacteria > UBA10030 > UBA6906 > CAADGV01. The sequence continues at coordinate 3,496 of PSMW01000026.1, read as the reverse complement.
TACCACTCGTGAAGAAGGCGCCGGTAGCTCCGCGGCAACGTCGTTGATTGCCCATCCCTGCGGGACGATGGGAACGGCTTTGAACCATGCTATCGGATGGTTGGGTACGGTCAATATGAATGTGCTCGGCACGCGTTGGTTGGGCACGACCAGCGTGTCGCTCAACGTCCAGGAAGTTGATGCAGTCAGTGCAAGCCGAACGAGATGTTCCATCTCTTCGCCCCACTGGTCGAGCATGCGTTGCCCAGCAGGACTCACGTTCGTATTCGAGAGTCGTTCGATCTCGCCAAATACGTACGAGGCAACCTCCAATAACGAATCGAGCGCGAGGTGTGGATGGAGAAGTGCAAGCCGTTCTCTCAAGGGCATGAGCGGTTCGAGCGAAGCGTCGCTCCATAGATCGATGCCGCCGAAGAAGCTGGTGGAGTCGCGCTCGTAGCTGCTGTTGGAGCGTACGAGCTTGTACAAACTTTTGCCTTGTGTGAACGCGCGCAGGCGTCCGCCGTCCATTCCTTGTGTTCGGTGCATGCCGATGGCTTCGGCGGCGATATCCAGATACGAACACCCGAGGACGGCGTTCGTGTCGCCGATGCGATGTACCACATCGGGCTGCTGATCGTCTCGTCCAAAGATGCGGAAGTAGAGTTTGCGCGGCTGCCAGAGAGATACTCCTGGAAGTCGGAGTTGCTCTGGAAACATCGTCGAATCCGCCGCCGCGTCGAACGCGGCAATTGCGGTGATCGCCACAGCTTGATGATGGCCATGACCACCGACGGTGTTGTGATTGGTGAAGAGAACGTCGGGCTTGTACTTGCGGATGGCGAACACCAAACGTCGGAGCACCTCCTGCGCTCCGCCCCACTTCCGGAATGTTTCGGTTGCCGTCTTCGAGTAACCGAAGTCGAATAGGTTGAGAAAACGCACCCGCGTTCCGAGGATCCTTCCCGCCGCTTCGGTTTCGGCGGTCCGCAGAACACCAAGCTCTTCATACAACTCAGGGCCTATTTCATTCTGCCCTCCTTCGCCGCGCGTGAAGAGCACCGAGTACGTTCGAACGCCGTACTTCATCCGATAGTAGGCGAGCGTTGCACCGTCTTCGTCGTCGGGGTGGGCGGCGATGTTCATCGCAACACCATCGTTGGCGAGATCGAGAAATGCTTGATACAGGTCTCCTGCATCTTGTGCGACCGCTGTTGCCGCCAACAGCGCGCACCAGGCAAGCATGCACCCCCACCTCAACGATCTTTTGTTGTGTTCTGAGTGTCTCTTCATGAGTCTATGTCGTTGACTGCACACTGTTCCGGATGAGCATTTGAGATGTTAGGACGACGACTCGACCTGTGTTCGAAGGCTAGAAAGCACGTCATGAACCGTGTCGAGCACGTGCGTGACGGTGATATTCTTCATGCAATCGAATGAACCGATGGGGCACCGATTGCCACCATGGATCGCGCAAGGTCGGCAACGCAGTCCGTTCGTCTCGACAACGCGGTCGAACTTTCCCACTGGTGCGAACCCCAAAGCAGGCACGGTGGCGCCAAAGATGGCGATGACCGGCGTGCGCATCGCGGTCGCCAGGTGCATCGGCGAGCTGTCGTTGGTGACGGCGAGTGTGCAGCGGCGGATCAACTCTGCCGCCTGCAGAACGGTGAGTTTTCCCATCGCGTTGATGAACGTGCCCGGCTCTAATCCCGCCGTGATGGCGTTCCCGAGCATGAGGTCGTCGTGCCCTCCGATCATCACCACGCGGAAGCCTTCGCTTGTTAATCGTTGTGCAAGCTCGCGATAGCGTTCAGGCAGCCAACGCTTGGTTGCCCAAACCGATCCAGGTGCGAGTGCTACGAGGGGCAAGCCGCTCCGCGGATGCTCATGTTCGAGCAGGCTGTTTACTGCTTCCATGTCTGCCGGCGATGGATACAGCGACGGGAGTTCGAGCGGATGGGTCGGCACCGAGCGGCGCGAGCAGAGCAAGATTGCGGAGGATTTCGTGCCTCGCTGCATCGTAACGAACCACATCGCTCATCAAGAATCTCCCTGAACTCGTGGAGAATCCGATCCGGCGAGGGATGCCGGCACCGTAGCAAATCGCGGCACTGCGAATCGAGCGATGAGGGATGATCGCTGCATCGTACGCCTCTTTCCTCAAGTGCTGTGCGAGACGGAACGCTGGCGCCAGTCCTCGATCTGCGCCCTTCTTGTCGTACACAAGTGTACGGCGCAGTGCTGGATGGTGAGCTGCGACGGCGGCGCCCGAAGGTGTGGCCACAAGATCGATGGCTGAATGTGGAATGTGCCGCTTGAGGCGCTGGATCATCGGGAGCGTGAGGATGACGTCGCCCGTGAACGCAGTTTGAAACACGACAACCCTGTTGAGTGCATCCACTACGAGTGCTCCGTCTCTGCGAGGTGTTCCTGGTAGTAGGTAGTATGTTTCCATCGCTTGTGCATCCACAACCAATGGTCGGGATAGTGCCGAATCCATCGTTCAAGGATGGCGACGTGCCTGCGCGTCAGTTCGAGAATGTTTTCTTCTGTGTAAGCGCCGAGGTCATGTTGTTCGACTTCCTCCAACGTCATCGTGTAGGTGGCATCGCGTTGACGGACGAGAAAGCCCATCACGATCGGGGCACCGCTCTTCAAGCTGAACGCAGCCACGCCTCGATGTGTTGCCGCCGGGCGACCGAAGAACTCGACGAACACCGCTTCCTTGGGACCACTTTGGTCGCCCAGCAGGATGACGACATGATTGTCTGCCAGCGCAGTCAAGACTCTGCGCGACGAAACGCCCATCGGGATGGTATCGTTGCCGAACCTGCGGCGGTGTGCGTCGAGCAGCGCGTCGATTTTGGGATTGCGCTGGCGTTGGACGAGAGCGGAAACGGTCGCGCCCACGTGCAACCTGATCGATGCAGACAAAAGCTCCCATGCGCCGAAATGCGCCGAAAGGAACAACACGCCGCGCTTGCGTTCGAGAGCGTGGTGCAGCACCTCGGGATTGGTGAAACGAACGAGCGACTTCAAGACCTCGGCGGACTTGTTCGTGGACCACATGAACAGCAGGACCGCAATCCCGTAATTGCGATAGGCTCCGCGTGCGATGTGGCGAAGTTCGTCGGGAGATTTTTCGGGGAAGGCGTGAGCAAGATTATCGAGCGTGACTTTCTTTCGAATCTGCGTGCATGCAAACACCAACTCGCCCAACATGGCGCCTACCCGTTCAGCAGAACGAAACGACAACCGCTGCGCCAGACGATAGATGATCGAGAAGAGTACGTATTCGAGTGTGTCGCGCATGGAGTGAACAATTCATCACTAACTTAACGAAAACAGCAGGAACAAACAAGAAAGCCTCAGGACGTTTCCGAGGCTTTCGATGATGATCGCGCCCGCGTAACATTCACCTCATCAACACCATCCGTTTTGTTTGTGTGGACTCTCCTGCCTGCCCGTCCCGACTCGTCGGGACGAGGTCTCGTGTCGCAGAGGGCGACACGGA